>CAZEWR010000007.1:0-141354 GCA_964516175.1 uncultured Fimbriimonas sp.
GTGGTCGAAGCCCAGGAGGTGCAGGAGCGTCGCGTGGAGGTCGTGGACGTGGACCGGGTTCTGCTCCGCCTTGAATCCGAAGTCGTCCGTCGCGCCGTAGACCGTGCCCGCCTTTACGCCGCCCCCCGCCATCCAGTAGGTAAAGCCGTAGTGGTTGTGGTCGCGTCCGTTCATCTTGCCCGCGTTCGAGCCGGGGGTGGGAAGCTCGACGGTCGGCGTGCGCCCGAACTCGCCGCCCCAGATCACGAGCGTCTCCTCCAGCATCCCGAGCCGCTTGAGATCGGTCAGGAGGGCGCCGATCCCCTGGTCGCACTCTTTCGCGAGGTTGCGGTGCTGGATGTGGATATCGTCGTGGCTGTCCCAGGGCTGACCCGCGCCGTGGTAGAGCTGGACGAAGCGGACGCCCCGCTCCGCGAGCCGCCGCGCGACGAGGCAGGAACGCGCGAACACGCCCTCGCCGTACATCTCGCGGGTCGCCAGGGGCTCCTTGTTCACATCGAACGCGTCCGCCGCCTCCGTCTGCATCCGGTAGGCCAGCTCGAACGACTGGATGCGCGACTCCAGGGCCGCGTCGCCCTCACGCGCCGCGAGGTGCTTCTTGTTCAGGCGCTGGACGAGGTCGAGCTGGTCGCGCTGCTCCTTAGGAAGCACGTAGTCGTTGCGGACGTTCTCGACGATCTTCTCGATGTCGGTTTGGCTCGGGTCGACGTAGGTTCCGGCGAGGACGCCCGGCAGAAAGCCCGCCTGCCAGTTCTGCGTCTCCTGGATGGGGTAGCCGCCGGGGCACATGGAGATAAAGCCGGGCAGGTTCTGATTCTCCGTTCCGAGACCGTAGAGGGTCCAAGAGCCGAGCGAGGGCCGGATCTGGCGCGACTCGCCGCAGTTCATCAGCATCAGCGACGGCTCGTGGTTCGGCACGTCGGCGTGCATCGAGCGGATGATGCACATATCGTCCACGTGCTTGGCGACGTGGGGGAAGATCTCGCTGACCTCGATGCCGGACTGGCCGTGCTTCTGGAATTCGAAGGGCGACTTGAAGGCGGCCCCGGTGCGGCGTTCCGTCGAGAGTTGGAGCGGGATCGCCTGGCCGTGGTACTTCGTGAGCATCGGCTTGGGATCGAAGGTGTCCACCTGCGACGGCCCACCGTTCATAAAGAGGAAGATCACCCGCTTCGCGCGCGCCCTCAGGGGCGGCTTGCGCGGCAAGAGGGGGTTTGAGTCGCCCTGCGCCATCTTCTCAAGGGCGGCGGGCGCGCTTTCCGAAAGGAGCCCCATCAGTCCCAGGGCCGCGAACCCGTTGCCCATCCGCCCGAGGAGCGAGCGGCGCGTGAGGAACAGGTCTTCAAGTTGGTTGTGGTGATCGAACTGGGACATCGTTGGCTCCGGTTCCTATGGTACGACAGGATCGGGGCGAATCGCGTCTGGACCACAACTCCGAAGCGATCTTACAACGCTCGGGCGGGCTTTCGTTACGGGCTGCGCTCGCGACGGCGCTTAGCGGCCTTTCAAGGCCTGCGTCGTAAAGAGGCCGACGGAGTGCCGTCGCGCAGGTAGCCCCAATCGCTGATCTCGCCCGTCGCGATCGTCACGGTCTCGCCCCGTCGGGGACGGGCGAGGGTATAGGCGTCGTTCTGGACCGTGCCCGTCACCTTGCCGTCCTGGACTGCGGTCGCGGTCATCCACAGATGTTCGATGTGCTCCTCCTCGCCGCCGAAACGCGCCTTGACGACGAAGTCGTCCCCGGGATGGGGGCTCGCCGCGAAGGCGGCGGCGAACTCGGGCCAGCGTTCCCGAGCCTCGGCGATCGCCCGCGCCATCGCGTCGTCGTCCGAGGCGACGCCCGAGATGGGGGCGGTCGTCATCGTGGACATGGCCTTCATCGCCCGGCCCTCCCGAAGCATGGTTCGGAGCGTCTCGTCCGCCGCGTTCACCCGCTGGGTGTGGAAGGCGTAGACTCCGACCGTCGCGTCGTCCGTCAGTTCGACGAGGATGCGGCCCATCAGGTCCGTCGCCGCCTCTCGCTCGACGCCCTTGGGCGCGGACCAGCAGTCGATCGCCGTTGCGGCCTGCTGACGATCGATGATGTTCCGCAGGCGCAGATCGCGCGTGCCGCGTCCGTCGTCCAGGGGAAGGTAGGGACGATTCGAGGACATGGCGGTGAACTCGAACCCTTCGGCCCGAAGACGGTGGTACGACGGGTCTTCTTCCCGTACGTCCGACTCGGGGAAGGGCCGTCCGAGGGCTCGTGAGACCGCCTGCGCCACGTGCGCCCGCGACAGCGTTCGGGAGCGCAGATCCAGCGCGGCCAAGGCGACTGGATCGAGCGACGGCTTGGAGCGGAAGAGGCGCGAAAGGAAGCGGAGCATTCGTGTGGCAGGCTAGTCTAGCCGCGGAAAATCGCGCGAATTCGATATCGCAGGGTACGGGCCCGCCCGCGGAGCAACGCGATCCCGATCGCCGACGCCAGCCCGTCGAGATCGTCGCGCTTCGCCGAGAGCAGTCGTTGCCGGTACCGCCGGTATCGATCCTGGCTTCGCCAAGCATGGATGCGGATATCCCGCACGATCTGCGGCGTAAGCGGGTGCGGGAAGATCGGCACCTCGGGCGCTCCCAGTAGGCGAAGGTTGATCATCGTCCGGACGCACTTCTCGCACCGTCCGCAGTTGCGGAGCTTGCTCGTGCGGCTCGCGCAGACGCGCAGGTTCTCGCGAGCGGGAGCCCAGTCCATGATCGCCCGGATCTTGTCGTCGCGGTCGTACTCCCAGCCCTCGTTGAGCGTGCGGGTGGGACCGCTGATCCAAGCGGAGTCCAATAGGGCGTGACTTCCGGTCGGGAACAGCTCGTCGATGGAGTAGGAGGAAGGGACAAGGTAGGTATGGACGCTCCCCGAGAGCAGGAAGGCGAACGCGGCGAGACAGCCGATATGCGTCACGCCGCCCCAGTTCGCGTGCGGATCGAACAGAGGCCGGAGGTTGGTGCGCAGGACGAAACGCCGCAGCCCCAGCGAAGCCGCCAGTTCGGCGGTCCAGTCGAGCAGCTCGGCGTGCTTGTCCGTCGCCTCCAACGGCGTGTCGAACCCCAGCACGATCGCTAAGGCTTCGATCAAATGGACCGACTCCGGCCCGAGATGGGTTTTCAGAGTGAAGAAACTGTCCGCGCCTCCAGAGAACGAGGTGGCGACGATCCGGTTTTCTCTCGCCTTCACCCTGACCCCTTCCGCCGCCACGTGGATCGGGGGCTTGCCCCAGTTCCGCGTGTACCCCCGGGCGATGGCTTCGATGCCGAGAGCCAGCTCCTTCTCGATAGGCTCGTCGATCGTCAGGTTCTCTCCAAGGAAGGTCGAGATCGGCGTGAGGGCGGCGACGAACGCGCTGGCCGCCATCGCCCGGTCGGGTAGAGCCGCGCCCTGAACCTCGAACCACAGCTCGCCGTTCGGCCCTCGATCGCTCTTGAGGGTGGCCGAGGCCCGAAACGACCCGTCGGCTCCGGTCAGGGAGAGTCCCGCGATGCGGATCATCGGTCGGACGCTCCCCGAACGGCGTTCCAGGAACGTCGGCAGAACCCGCGCCAGCGGCTGCGCGCGACCGCGTACCGAATCGCCCGAGCGACCCACGCGTGCTCGGGGCGTCGCCGAGCGATCGCGCCCAACTCCTCGTACCAGGCGATCTTGTGGCGATTCTTCATCACGAGACCCCGGACCATTTCGGGCGTCAGCTCGGTGCCGAGCGCGGTCGCCGCCTCCAGTCGGTCGTTGAGATAGAAGAGCAGCTTCGTCCGAATGCATTTCTCGCACCGCCCACAGTTTCGCCCCGCGCGGGTCCGGGCGCAGACGCGAACCCGTTCCAAAAGCGGCGACCAGTCGGCCATCGGAGGCAGCTTCTCGTTGCGGTTCAGGTGCCAGGCGTCGTGGACGATCCGGGTGTGCGAACTGACGTGGGCGTCGTCGATCATCGGGTGGCTGCCCCAGGCGAACAACCCGTCGATCGGATACGAGGAGGGAACGAGGTAGGTGTGGACGCTGCCCGAGAGTAGGAAGCCGAGCGAGGCGAGCAGGCCGCCGTGGGTCAGCGACCCCCAGTCGCCGCTGTTTTCGAACAGGGTACGGAAATTGGTCCGGATGGGAAACAGCCGGAGCCCCTCGCCATCGGCGGTGGCGCGCACGTCGTCGAGTAGATCCCCAAAGCCCGCGGCCTCGTCCTGGCTTTTATCGAACCCAAGGACGGTGACCAGCGCGCCGAGCGGGAGCGGCCCTTCGGGATTTCGATGGGCGAACAGGGTGTAGAAACTGTCGACGCCACCGGAGAACGAGGCGGCGACGACCCTGCCTTCGCGCGGCGCCGAGTGGGCGAAGGGGGCCGCGACCTGGGTTTTGGGGGAAAGCCCGTGCAGGAGGGCGATTCCCCGCGCGATCCGCGTCGCGCGCCGGGCGAACGCCTCGTCGCAGGGCTCGTCCGTCCGCAGGTCTTCACCGAGCCAGACCGTACTGGGGAGGGCCGCCGCCAAGAGCGCCGCGACCCCCATCTCGGGCGAGGGCGGCTCCGCGCCGCCCGACGCCTCGTAGTACAGTTCGCCGAGCGGTCCGTCCTCCCTCTCAAAACGGCCCGAGACTCGAAATCCGTCCGTCATACGCTCGACACGAACGTCCGACAGGCGCATCGCTAGGAAGTTACCCCAGTGCGAAGTCTCCTCGAACGACCGGTTCGAGGAGACGGGCTCTCGACCCTAGAGCCGTTCGAGGAACGCTTCGACGGTCATCGCCCCAAGGTCGCCGTCTTCGCGGGAACGGACGCCGACGGTTCCGTTCTCCAGGTCCTTGTCGCCCAGGATGAGCATATAGGGGACCTTTTGGAGCTGGGTCTCACGGATCTTCTTGCCCAACGTCTCGCGCCGGTCGTCCACCTTCACGCGAAGGTTGCGCGAGTCGAACACCACGTCCTGGAGGCGCTCCGCCAGAGCGACCGCCGCCTCGTTGTGCCGGTCGGCGATGGGCAGGATCGAGACCTGGACGGGGGCCATCCAGAGCGGGAAGGCGCCCGCGAACTGCTCCGTGAGGAGACCGATCATCCGCTCTAGCGAGCCGAACGGCGCGCGGTGGATCATGATCGGCCGGTGCGGCTTACCGTCCTCCGCGATGTACTCCAGCTCGAACCGCTCGGGCAGGCTGTAGTCCACCTGCACGGTGCCCATCTGCCAGTCGCGACCGAGGGCGTCCTTGATGATCAGGTCGAGCTTCGGGCCGTAGAACGCCGCGTCGCCGGGCGACACCTCGTACTCCAGGCCGAGCGTCTCGCAGGCGGTGGTGATCGCCTTCGTCGCCTCGTTCCAGTTGTCGTCGTGGCCGACGTACTTGTCGCTCGAGGGGTCTTTCGTGCCGACGCGGACGCGGTACTCCTTAAGGCCGAGCTTCGCCAACACCGCCTGCATCAGCTTGACCACGCCGATAAACTCCTCTTGAAGCTGGTCCGGCGTCACGAACAGGTGCGCGTCGTCCTGCGTAAAGCCGCGCGCTCTCAGGATGCCCGTCACCTCGCCCGACTGTTCGTAGCGGTGGACCGTTCCGAACTCCGCGTACCGGATCGGCAGGTCGCGGTAGCTCCGCATCTGCGACCGGTAGATCTCAATGTGGAACGGGCAGTTCATGGGCTTGAGGGCGTAGGTCTCCTTGTCGCCCTCCTCGTCCTCCATGAACGGGAACATCTTGTCGCGGTAGTTGACGAGGTGGCCCGACGCCTCCCAGAGCTTGATGTTCGAGATCACGGGGGTCACGACGGGGTCGTAGCCGCGCCGGACCTGCTCCTTCTGGAGAAAGTCCGTCATCACCATGCGCAGGGTCGCGCCCTTCGGAAGCCAGAGCGGCAGGCCCGTGCCGACGCGCGGCGAGAACATGAAGAGGCCGAGTTCCTTGCCCAGGATGCGATGGTCGCGCTTCTTCGCCTCTTCAAGGTTCGTGAGGTACTGCTCCAGCTCCTCCTTGCTCTCGAAGGCCGTGCCGTAGATGCGCGTGAGCTGCTTGTTCTTCGCGTCGCCGCGCCAATAGGCGCCCGCGAGCGATTGGAGCCGGAAGTGCTTGATCTCCTTCGTCGAATCGACGTGAGGTCCCCGGCACAGGTCGATGAACCGGTGCTTCACGCCCTCGCGGTCGGTGCGCTGCTGGTCGTAGAACGTCACCGTCTCGCCCGCCGGAACGGCGTCGAGCAGCAGGAGCTTGTACTCCGCGACCTCGGGCCCCTGGTCGAGGACGGTCTCTTCGAGGATGATCTTGCGCGCCTCGTCCCGATCGGCGGCCTCGCGACGGACGATCCGCTGGTCGAGCTTCGCCAGCTCCTTCATCTTCGCCTCGATCTTCGGCAGATCCTCCTCGCGGATGGGGGACGTCGGCTCGACGTCGTAGTAGAAGCCGTTCTCGATGGGCGGACCGATCGCCAGCTTGACGCCGGGATACAGCTCCGTGAGGGCCTGCGCCATCAGGTGCGCGGCGGAGTGACGGAGACGGTAGAGGTAGCTCTCTTCGTAGGTGGCCATGGCGTTTCCTTCCCTTACCGAGGGATTGGGTTGTGCTTGGGACGCGCGGAAATCCTCGGTCGGGATCCGGTGGCGGCGAGACTTGCCCTTTCGAATCTCCTTGGGGAAGGACCTCGACAGGACCGAGCCTGCCGCTACCGAGTCTTTCCGTTCACGTTCGCCTCGGAGAATACCTTTGGGCGGAGGGTCGTTAGATCTTCAAGTCGTCACGGAGACGGTCGAGGTCGATTCCACGCGGGGTCTTGTTGCCGAAGTCGCGTGTGTCGCTTATAAGGATTCCACTCCTCAATGTGGTCGAGATCGTTCGCGCGTCCCGCGACGCGTTTCATCGCGATCAGATCGAGAGGCGACGCGATGCAAGACGTCTTCAGACGTGACCGAACTTCGGGGGCCAAATCGTGGCGCACTGAGGCGGCTAGACTAGGCGGATGGACGTTCTCGACGCGTTGGATCGATTGCGGTCCAACCCATGGATCGGCGAAGGCGGAGATCCGAAGAGCGTCGTATTCCATCCCGGACTGAAGGAGTCCGAGGTCGACGCTTTCGAAGCGCGGCTTGGCGTGCCTCTGCCTTTGGACTACCGCCGTCTTCTCCTCGTCTGCCGCGAGATCGAAGGGCTTGCCGTCGAACTCGACTTCACGTCGGCCAGCCTTTTTTACGGGAACGAAGGCCTCGTGTCCCACGGCGTTCCTTTCGCCCACGACGGCTTCGGCAACCATTGGGTGGTCGACTGCCTCGCCCACCCGGAGGAGCGGGCGGCGATCTTCTACGACTGCCACGACGCTCCGGTCTTTCTCTATCAAGGGAACGGGATGGCGGAGTTTCTCCTCGACCTCATCATCCTTGAGACGGAAGAGGGGCGCTCGACGAACGACGCCGTCCACGAAGACCGCCTCTTCGACGTTTGGGGCGAGAACCCCGGAACGATCGCTCGTGCCGAAGCGCTCGCGTCGCCCGACACGTCGATCCGCGCCTTCGCGGAAGGGCTGGACGACGCGTTCCTTCTCGTCGATCTTCGCGCCGTTCCGGTTGGCATGGGCTTCTCGTGGGGAAGGTTCGGGCCGGAAACCCGGCTTCGCCGCTACAGGGAGGAACGGCTGTTCGCCTATGCGCCGCCCCTGCGGAAACCCGGTCTTCTGAGTCGTTTGTCGGGGCGTGGTCAAGGCTCTGTCCCGTTCCATTGACTTCCGGGCCCGAAAACCGGAATACTTCCGAAAGATCGAAGTTTTGCGCCTCGAAGCGGCGTAAAGAAAGATCGACAGGAACGAAGAGGGTCCTCCGCAATCCCTTTGTCGCCCTAGACGCCCCGCCTAGACCAGACGGGGCGTTTTTAGCGGCAGGGGCATCGGATCGTCCGGCGTCCCGCGACCCTCGCCTCCAAAGAGCAAAACCATGCCCCGTAGCCACCCCCTAGAACGAGTCCGCAACATCGGCATCGCCGCCCATATCGATGCGGGCAAGACGACGACCACCGAGCGGATCCTCTTCTACACCGGCAAGGCCCATAAGATCGGCGAGGTCCACGACGGCGCCGCGACCATGGACTGGATGGAGCAGGAGCAGGAGCGGGGGATCACCATCACCTCCGCCGCCACCACCTGCTTCTGGGACGACAACCAGATCAACATCATCGACACGCCCGGCCACGTCGACTTCACGGTCGAGGTCGAGCGCTCGCTGCGCGTCCTCGACGGCGCGGTCTGCGTCCTGTGCGCGGTCGGCGGCGTCCAGCCCCAGACCGAGACCGTCTGGCGCCAGATGAACAAGTACAAGGTCCCGCGGATCATCTACGTCAACAAGATGGACCGTTTGGGCGCCGACTTCTTCACGGTGCTCGCTCGTGCCAAGGACCGCCTCGGCGCCAAGGCCGTACCGATCCAGATCCCGATCGGCGCCGAGTCCGACTACCTCGGGTACGTCGACCTCGTCACCATGACGGCGTCGATCTACGACAAGGAAGACGACAAGGGCAAGACCTGGACGGAGACCGAGATCCCGGCCGACTACGTCGCGCGCGCCAACGAGTACCGCGAGGCGATGCTCGACGAGCTCGGCGGCATCGACGACGATCTGGCGATGAAGTACCTGGAGGGCGAGGAGATCTCGGCCGACGAGATCCGCGCCGCCATCCGCAAGGGCACGCTGGACCTCTCGATCGTTCCGATCATCTCGGGCTCCTCGTTCAAGAACAAGGGCGTCCAGGCGATGATCGACGCGATCGTCGACTTCCTGCCGTCGCCGACCGACGTCGGTGGCGTCAGCGGCGTCGACCCGCGTTCGGAAGAGGAGATCGAGCGCCTGCCGCTCGATACCGAGCCGTTCTCGGCGCTGGCGTTCAAGATCATGTCGGACAAGTACGTGGGCCGTCTCACGTTCCTGCGCGTCTACTCGGGCGTCCTGAAGAAGGGCACCCCGATCACCGTCGCCTACCGCGATCCGATGACCAACGACTTCCGGACCCGGACCGAGCGCATCGGCCGTATCCTGGAGATGCACGCGAACAGCCGCAACGACATCGACGAGGTGTACGCGGGTGAGATCGTGGGCGTCATCGGTCTGAACGACGTCAACACGGGCCATTCGATCTGCGACGAGAAGAACCAGATCGCCCTCGAGTCGATCAAGTTCCCCGAGCCGGTCATCCAGATCGCGATCGAGCCTAAGAGCCGGGCGGACCAGGAGAAGCTGGGTTCGAGCCTCCAGCGCCTCGCGCAGGAGGACCCGACCTTCCGCGTCTTCACGGACCACGAGTCGGGCCAGACGATCATCTCGGGCATGGGCGAGCTCCACCTCGAGATCATCGTCGATCGCCTCAGCCGCGAGTTCGGCGTCCAGGCGAACCAAGGCAAGCCGCAGGTCGCGTACCGCGAGACGGTCCGCTCCAAGGCGAAGGGCGAGGGCCGCTACATCCGCCAGACGGGTGGTTCGGGTCAGTACGGCCACTGCTGGGTCGAGATGGAGCCCCTTCCGGCGGGCTCGGGCTTCGTGTTCGAGAACAAGACGGTCGGCGGTTCGATTCCGAAGGAGTACATCCCCGCCTGCGAGAAGGGCATCCGCGAGGGTCTGATCTCGGGCGTCCTCGCCGGCTACCCGGTCGTGGACATCAAGGTGGCGCTCACCGAAGGCTCGTACCACGAGGTCGACTCGAACGAGAACGCGTTCAAGCAGGCTGGTCTGATGGCGTTCAAGGCGGCGATGGAGAAGGCCGGCCCCTTGCTCAAGGAGCCGATCATGCACGTCGAGGTCACGACGCCGGAAGGCAACGTGGGCGACGTCGTGGGCGACATCAACTCGCGCCGCGGACGCATCGAGGGCATGGAGCCCGCGATGGGCGGCGTTACGATCGTCAACTCGCACGTCCCGCTCTCGGAGATGTTCGGCTACGTCACGACCCTCCGGTCGCTGACCCAGGGCCGCGCCCAGCCGAACGTGACCCCTTCGCACTACGAAGAGGTCCCGAACAGCATCGCGACCGAGATCAAGGCCAAGGCCGCCGGCGGCCGCTAAGCCGCCGGATCGCGGCGCGGGCGGCTTGTCCGCGCCCGAGGAGAGCCCACCCCGGAAAATCCGGGGTGGGCTCTTCGGTTTTGGCCTTACCCCCTTCGCACGTACGAAACCGTCGCCGCCTGATCCCCACCGTTGCGATCGTGGGAGCCTTCTTCGACTTGTCGCCGTCGTAGAATCGTGAAAGCCGTCCTACCGTTCGTCCTCCTCGGCGCCGTTTCCTTCGCGAGCGCCCAAGTCACCGGCGCCTCCCCGACGACCGTCGCACCCTCCTCGACCGTCCGCCTGATCGACGCCGCGACCCTGAAGGCGATGACCGCCCTGCGGTCGGGCAAGAAGGTGACCATCACCGTCGACAACCGCTCGGTGGCCTACGCTCCGAAGCTGATCGGAAAGATGGTATACGTGCCCGTCAAGTTCTTCGAGGAGACGGGTCAAAAGGTGATCTGGGACGGTCGGGACATGCGGGCAACCGTACGGAGCCAGGACGGGCCGACGAAGAATTCGATCGAGTACGACGCCAAGCGCGGACAGCGAAACTTCCAGCCAGGGCCGTCGATGCGCCCGGTGTATCAGCAAGGAAGGCTCTGGGTGCCGCTCGCATCCGGTCTCGCCGCCTTCAGTCTCGTTACCGAGTGGGTTTCGACCTCGAATCGGTTGAACGTTCGAACCGTTCGGTAAGGACGAAAGCCTCCTGAGGGATGTGAAGCCTGTAAGATAGGAACGCCCGTCTATTTCGGCGGGTTGCCCTCTAAGCATCCCGAAGACCATGGCCGAGTCTCCTATCTTCCTCGACCCCAGCGGGCGGCGCCGACGCGTGGCCGCCGCCGTGACCGGGGCGCTGTTCGTCGTCGCTCTGGCAGTCGCCGCGATGCTCGTCGTGGTGACGTTCCTCTTCGGACCCCAACTGCCGAAGCTGCGGGTGACTCATCGCTCGACGACCTATCAGGATCCTCTGACCATCGACCGGAAGGGGACGACGGTTCTCGCGCCCAGACTGCGCAGACTTCTGGCGGCGGACATTCGGAAGGCGGCGGTGGCGGGTGTCAAAAAACCTCAGGACCGGATCGTGCTGGGCTACTACGCGCCCTACGAGAGTTCCGGCGTCGACTCCCTGCGCGAACACGCGAACGCGCTGACCCACGTCGCACCCGAGTGGCTCCATCTCTCGGCGGACGGGAAGTCGATCGACTACCGACGTGACTACGATCCTAAGCTCAATCCTAGGACGGCCACCGTCGAGACCCTAGCCCGCCGGGCGGGGTTGCGCATCCTCCCCATCCTCGACAACTACGGCAAGGATCGCTTCGATCCCGCCCTTTCGAAGCCCCTTCTCCGCGACCCCGCGCTCCAAGCCAAATTGGCGCAGGAGCTTGCCGCCTTTCTGGTCGCCCACCACTACGATGGTATCC
This sequence comes from uncultured Fimbriimonas sp., assembly GCA_964516175.1. Lineage (GTDB taxonomy): Bacteria > Armatimonadota > Fimbriimonadia > Fimbriimonadales > Fimbriimonadaceae > Fimbriimonas. The sequence goes on from CAZEWR010000007.1 coordinate 11,439, forward strand.
ACCTCGACCTGGAGGAACTCGACGGAACGGACTCGAAAGGCTACATCCAGTTCGCCAACGCGCTCCATAAGGCGTTCGCCCCCCGGGGGTTGAGCGTTTCGGCGGCGGTCGAGCCGGGGAACGACGAGCTGGATTTCGCCGCCATGGCGGAGCCGTGCGACTTTATCGTCCCGATGCTCTACGACCAGCATTCGGCCGACAGCGAAGCGGGGCCCGTCGCCGCCCTGGAATGGAGCCAGTCCAATCTCGCTCACGTTCTGGAGACCGTGCCCGAGTCGAAGATCGTCATGGGGGTCGGCAACTTCGGCTACGACTGGATCCAAGGCCAGAAGAGGGGCGTCGACCTCACGTTCCAAGACGCCCTCACCACGGCCGACGGCTACCGGGACGAAAGTCCCGACAAGGTTTTGCGCTTCGACCCGGACAACTCGAACACGACCTTCGCCTATCGGGACGACGACGACAAGCTCCACCGCGTCTGGTACCTCGACGCCGTCTCCGCCTACAACCAACTGCTCTCCGCCGGCGACCTCGGACTTCGGGGCGCCGCGCTCTGGCAGCTCGGCAGCGAGGATCCCGCGCTCTGGAGCTTCTTCAACCGTGATCGCCTGTTCAAGCGCGTCGACCCCAAGGCCCTCGAGCGAATCTCTTTCGATTACGAGGTGAGCTTTCAAGGACGGGGCGAGATCCTGGACGTGCAGAGCCGCGCCCGGAACGGGGAGCGGCAGATCGCGATGGACAAGGAGGGCTTCGTCGACACCTGCCGCACCTTGAGCTACGCCTCGCCGTTCGTGGTCGCGAAAAGCGGCTACGTGCCCCGAAAGCTCGCCCTGACCTTCGACGATGGCCCCGACCGCCAGTGGACGCCCGCGATCCTCGACGAGCTGAAGCGGCTGGGCGTCCCCGGAACGTTCTTCGACATCGGCGCGAACGTCGAGTCGATGCCCGACCTCGTCTCCCGCGAGTACGACGAAGGGCACGAGATCGGTAACCACTCCTTCACCCATCCCGATCTCGGCGCGGTCTCCGACGCCCGCGCCCGCGCGGAGATCACGCTCACCCAGATCGCCATCCAAGGCGCGACGGGCCACTCCAGCGTCCTTTTCCGCCCCCCGTACAACGCCGACTCCGAGCCCGAGACGCCCGACCAGCTCGCGCCGGTGCTCATCGCGGACGCCCTGGACTATATCACGGTGGGAGAGAACGTCGACCCACTCGATTGGAACCCCACGATCGAGACGCCCAAGGGGAGCCGTCCTCGCACCGCCGAGGACATCTCGAACGCGGTGCTCGAAGATCTCAAGCGGCGGAAAGGAGGCGACGACGAGGGCAACATCATCCTGCTCCACGACGCGGGCGGCGACCGCTCGCAGACGGTGAAGGCCCTCGGGATGATGATCCCCAAGCTCAAGGCGGAGGGTTACGAGTTCGTAACGGTGTCGAGCCTGATCGGGAAGACGCGCGACGGTGTGATGCCGCCCCTCTCGGCCGGAGACCGGCTGAACTACATGCTCGGGCGCTTCGGCCTCGGCGCGGCGTTCAAGACGGTGGCGTTCCTCGCCGTCGCCTTTACCGTCGCGATCGTCCTCGGCCTCGCCCGGACCGCCCTCGTCGTCCCTCTAGCCCTCGCTCAGCGACGGAAGGAAGGGATTCCTACCGGCTCCTACGGCACGATCTCCGTCGTGATCGCGGGCTACAACGAGGTGGCGGTGATCGCTCGCACGGTCGAGTCGGTCCTCGCCAGCGAAGCCGACCTGCTGGAGATCATCGTCGTGGACGACGGCTCGACCGACGGAACGGCGGAAGCGGTACCGAAACACCCGAAGGTACGGGTGCTGAGCAAGCTTAACGGCGGCAAGGCCTCGGCCCTGAACGAAGGCATCGCCCTCGCGACGGGAGACCTGCTGTTCCATATCGATGCCGACACGATCCTTGAACCCCACGCGATCGGGCGGCTCGCCGCCCATTTCAGCGATCCGAAGGTCGCGGCGGTGGCGGGCAACGTGCAGGTGGGAAACCGCATCAACCTGCTCACGAAATGGCAGGACCTAGAGTACATCACCAGCCAGAACCTCGACCGCCGGGCCTATGCGCGCCTGAACTGTATCACCGTGGTGCCGGGCGCGATCGGAATGTGGCGCCGCGACGCGGTCCTCGCGGCGGGCGGCTACCAGACCGATACCCTGGCCGAAGACATGGATCTGACTTGGCGCCTTCGCCGGGCGGAGTGGCGGCTGGAGAACGAGCCCCGCGCCTACGCCTACACCGAGGCCCCCGAGCGGTTCGGGCCGTTCTTCAAGCAGCGCTTCCGTTGGGCCTACGGCACCCTTCAGTGCCTGTGGAAGCACCGGGGCGCTCTGGGAAGACACGGCTGGTTCGGAGGCTTGGCCCTGCCGGTGCAGTGGCTGTTCGGCGTCGTGTTCCAGGCCCTCGCGCCGCTGATCGACCTTGAGGTCCTGGTAACGCTGGCCGATTTCACCACGACCCTGTCCAGTCCGGGTGGCGAGAACCACGCGGAGGCGGTCGCGAAGGCGACGGCCAACCTGCAGCACGTCGCGATCCTCTACGCGGTGTTTATGGTGGCCGAGATGCTCGGCGCGGCGGTGGCCCTGCGCATGGAGCGCAAGCCGCTCTGGCGTCTTTTCCCCCTCCTGTTGCAACGGTTCGCATACCGCCAGCTCATGTACGCGGTCATGTTCCGATCGCTCGTGCGCGCGGTAGCGGGCGGCGCGGCGGGCTGGGGCAAGCTCGCCCGTACCGGGACCGTCCGAGTTCCCCCCGCCAAAGAGGGAAGATGAGGGGCTAAGCGGCGGACGCCGACGCGTCGAACCGTTAGGGTGGTTAGGCGAGCTCTGCGAACTCGCCCAGCCAAGGCTCGTAGCGTCGCCAACGCTCGACGGAGATTCGGCGGATGGGCTGACGAACCTGCCAGACGCTTGGCGTACCGACCCCTCGAACACATCGTCGTTGGCAGCGAAGGCGTCGAGATCGCGCCCGCCGCCCCGTCGTCCGCGAGAAGGTCCAACAGGAACTGTCGCTCGTCCAAGCGCACGAAGTCCCCGTAAGAAGCGCGTGGGTTCGCGGACGATCATCCGGTACGGGGCGCTCTGAAGCCCGAGCGAGACCCCTTATGAGCAGGAGCGAGCCGCCGCCGGAGATCGGGTGGCTGAACCCGACGTAGACGTCGAGCCCGGCTTATCCACGACAACAAGGCCTACGGGCTCCGATCCTGAAAGCCCGCTTGCGACCGGTTGAGGTCTCTATCGCTCCGTCTTGCCCTGGGCCTTCAATACCGAAATCATCCGATCGATGACGTCGCGCAACTCGGCATCGTCGGGAATCCGAGATTTACACGCCACGAGGGAGGATCCGGTGAGATAGGCGAAGTATTTCCGGCGCAGATCGGCATCGATGTCAGGACGCTGCAGAGCGTCTCGAAGTCGATCCGGAGGGCGGATGCGCGTAGCGACGCCCGGAAGGTTGTAGGCCGCGTCTCCCAAAGTAAACGTGGGCTTGCCGGCATGGACCGCTTGGAGACCCAGGCTGGAGTTGACCGTCACGAACGCGCGACAGGCTTCAATAAGCGCGGCGTTGTCGGCTTCGGCGAGGAATCGCACATCTGGGAGCGACGCTCTCAGGGCTGAATAGTCGATGCGACCGTGGTCTGAGGGGTGCTCCTTCACCACGAGCGGTACGCCAAGGGCGGCGCACTCGACCGCGACGTAGCGGATCGCCGCCTCGACCGAAGTGAAGTCGGGCGAAAATCGCTGAATCTGAGAGTCGTCGTGCACCTGGGCGGCGAAGAGGACGAATCCTTGTGGCAGGTCGAAGTCGCTTCCGATCACCGCCGCATGACCGGTGTCCCGGCCTAGAGGACGCTGGCGGAAGGCGATAGCCGTCTCGCAGGCCGAGTCCGGCAGGACCATCGCGCGAAGCGTCTCCGGAGTCAGTTCGCCCAGCGACGAGGCGAAGTTGATGCCTTTCGGATCGATCTGATACGTTCCAGGGAGGAGACCGCTTTCGACGAACACCAGGGGCTTGTTCAAGATGTGGGCGATACGCGTGGCCGCCAAGGCGAAGTCGCGCGAACCGTTCCAGACGGCGACCGCGTCGGTCCGTTCGATCCCCCTCCAAAGAATCTGGGCGATGGCCCAGGCTTGGCGCGGCGGCAGCTTCGGGAACGCCTCGCGTCCGATTTTCCGGCTGGCCTCGGGGAGAGGAAGGATCGCGCGGAGCCACGCGAGACGGCGCACCGAGTTGCGGCTCACGCCTCGGAAGCGGTGGGGCTTCGCCTGGACGGCCATGCGCGCGTGGTGAGAGAAGCCGAATAGGAGCAGCTCCATGGAAGAAGATCGCCTTGACCCGAGCCTTCGACGCGTGGGGCGATTTTACCCTCTGGGCGTCCCATTCCTAAGACGTGCTGGGTAGCCTGACGATCGATGCTCCCCCGCCGGATCCAGGTCGTCTGCCTTGCGGTCGGTGAGCTTCGAAACGAGTACGTCGTTCGGCTGGAGTCGATGCTCCGGCGCCATATGCCCTTGCCTTTCGACCTTGCCTGCGCGTCGGATCGTTCCGGCGGGTTTCCCCGATCGATCCGCCTTTTGGACGTGGGCGGATGGCCCCCGCCTCGGGCGGGCATGCGTCCGACGACGTACAAGCTGAGTCTTTTCGATCCGGCGCGGATCCCGTTCGAAGAGTTTCTCTATCTGGACACGAGCCTCGTGATCCATAAGGATCTGTCGGCCCTGCTGGAGTTCGCGTTCGGCCAGCCGCACGACCTCGTCGCGGTGAACGATTGGAACTACGATACGTACAACAGCAGCGTCATGCGCATTCGGCAGACCGAGGCGCTCGCGCAGATTCCTCGAGCCTACGAAGCGGGGAAGGAGTTCGCCCAAAGGGTGCCGGGGGATCAGGACTTCATGACGGGCGTCCTTCGGGCCAACGGTTGGGAAGACCGCGTAACCACCTTTCCCGAAGGAATGGTTCAGAGCTACGGCGTCGCGCGAGGAGCGGCCAAGCGCGGGTGGTCCGTCGGACGAGCGCTGCTTGAGGAGGCCACGATCGTCAAGTTCCACGGTCCACCGAAGATGCATGAGCTTCTCGACCCGCGCTACCGCCTGCGCACGATAGTCGACAAGGGAAACCCTTGGCATCGTAAGGCTTGGTTTTGGGTTCGAGAACTCAAAACGCGTTGGCGTTAGCCTTGGAGGTTTATCTCGTTTGCACCCCACTCCCGGATGGCGCTCTAGATTCGCGCCGGGTCGACGTTCGACCAGCGCCGCCCCATCCGGCTATAGGGTCAGGGTGAGTCCGAGGGTCGCATACTTCCCTCGGACGAGGCCGACGAAGAGGTTGGACTCGATGTCTCTTCCCTTCTCGCTCAACCCGCGCCAAGGCCCCGTGTTGTAGAGGACGCCAAGGTTGAAGTTGTAGGCGTCGTACTCGACGATACCGCGCAGGCGGCTGTTGATCAGGGCGCTCACGTTACCGAAGGCCCCCCGGAACCGACGGTCGCCGACGCCGAGAGAGGCGTAGGCGTGTTTTCCAAGGTCGTAGGTGCCGACGGCGAAGTACGAGCGGCTGCTCCGGTCGTCCTCCGCCAGACTGAAGCCCTGTCCCGCCGCGCCGCCGCTGCCGCCCACGTCCTGAACGCCGAACGCCACCCCCAGTCGCCCCTGGAGGGGGGGCGAGACCTGAACGTTGAACGCGCCATCGAGGGCGGTGCTCAGGACCATGTAGCTGACCGTGCCGCGGAAGCCCGCGTACGAACCGCCAGCCATTATTTCGGCCGTGCCGTTCGAGTGCTGCTCCGTCGCGTCTTTGCCGTCGAACTGGAAAGGGTTGAGGTTCGTCGCCGTGTTGAAGAGTCCGATCGCGCCGTGGCCACCCATCGAATAGCCGATCGGGGTCGCGAGCGCCGCCGCCCCGTTGATGCTCGGCTGGCCGTTCGGCAACACGCCGAACCCGCCGCCGGGCAAGCCCGACAAGACGCGGAACTGGGGGTACTGGTCTTTGCCGGAAAGATCGCGCTGCTGGCCGTACGCCAGGGGCGCCGATCCGAGGAGAAGAATCGCGGGCAGAACGGCCAAAAGACGCATCCGCCAGACGTTACCCTCATCCCGGCGTCGAGACCCTCTCGAACGGGAGCCTCGTCGTGTATTCATAATCGTAGAGTGAGGATTCTCGTGCTCGGAGGAACCGGGATGCTCGGTCACAAGATGGTCGAGACGCTGACGGAGGGCCACTCCGTATGGACGACCGTCCGGAGCGACGCGGCAGGCTCGGTCCAAACCGTGGGCGGCGTCGACGCCGAGGCGTTCGCCACCATCGAGAAGGCGGTCGAAAGCGTCGATCCGGCGGTCGTCGTCAACTGCATCGGAGTTATCAAGCAACAGGCTCAGGCGAAGGATCCCGTCGCCTGCCTCACGATCAACTCGCTCCTTCCTCACCGACTCGCAAAACTCTGCACGGCCCAGGGGCGAAGGCTGATCCATATCAGCACCGATTGCGTTTTCGACGGTCGCAAGGGCGGCTACGTTGAGAGCGATCTCACGAACGCCGAAGACCTCTACGGGCGAAGCAAGGCGATGGGCGAGGTTCTCGACGCGCCGCACCTCACTCTGCGTACGTCGATCGTCGGTCGCGAGCTGAGAGCCGGGGTGAGTCTCGTCGAGTGGGTGTTGTCCCAGAAGGGCGGCGTCGTACCGGGATACACCAAGGCTCTATTCAGCGGCCTGACGACCCTTGAGCTTTCACGGGTCGTTCGCGAGGTGGTTCTTCCGAGGACCGACCTCCAAGGGCTCTACCATGTGTCGGCCGAGCCCATCTCCAAGTACGACCTCCTCCTTTTGCTTTCCCGCGCCTACGGGCTCGACCTGACGGTCCAAGCGAGCGACGACGTCGCGATCGATCGCACTCTCGACTCGACCCGCTTTCGAAGAGCGACGGGCTACGTTCCGCCAGCTTGGCCGACGATGGTCACGGACATGGCGAGAGACCCGCATCCCTATCCCGCGCCGGAGCGGCTCATGGCCGAGCAATGAGGATGTTCGAAGGGGCAAACAGGGTGTTTGCCCCGAAAAAGTGGCGGAGAGTGGTCGTTTTACGTTTAAGGAGCGTCTTGTATTGAGACGAACCCACGTCGAAAGCGGGCGATTAGCGTCGAATCCCGTTGAAGATTGGGCGAAAATCTTAACCGTGGTTCGACTTCTCCCTGGTAAACATAGATGAAAATCGGGCTTGTCTCTTCTAAACGACCTTTTGGCGGATGACCGGCGATCAAATTGAGTTCTTAGCCGCAACGATCTATGGCTAGTTCCCCCTCCCATGTTTCTCAACAACAAGCACATTCTCGTTACCGGCGGCACGGGCTCTCTCGGTAAAACAATCGTCCGGCGCCTTCTTACCGGCGAGGCGGGCGTTCCGCGGCGGATCACCGTCTTTTCCCGGGACGAGACCAAGCAACATCACATGCGCGCCGACTTCCGCAACCTCGGCGAAGCCACGGACGAGACGATCTACACGCGTTCAAAAGACATTCTCGCCTTTCAGATCGGCGATATGCGGGATCGCGACTCCGTCTCCCGCGCGATCCAAGACGTCGACATCGTGTTCAACGCGGCCGCTCTGAAGCAGGTCCCGACCTGCGAGCAGTTCCCCTTCCAGGCGGTCCAGACGAACGTCGTAGGCGCTCAGAACCTCGTGTGCGCCATTCGGGACACGAGGAACCAGGTCGAGCAGGTGGTCGCCATCTCGACGGACAAGGCGTGCAAGCCCATCAACGTCATGGGCATGACGAAGGCGATCATGGAGCGCATCTTTATCGAGGCGAACCTCCAGTGCTCTCACACCCGCTTCAACGGCGTGCGTTACGGCAACGTCATCGCCTCGCGCGGCTCGGTCGTTCCGTTCTTCATCCAGCAGATCGACGGTGGCGGTCCGGTGACGATCACCACGCCCGACATGACCCGTTTCCTGCTCAGTCTCGATCAGGCGGTCGACACCGTCTTCGCGGCCGTCCAACACGCCCGTACTGGGGAGATCTTCGTGCCGAAGGTGCAGGCGGCGAGGATCGTCGACCTTGCGCGGGTTCTGATCGACGGTCGCGACATCGCCGTCATCAACACCGGCATCCGTCCCGGCGAGAAGGTCCACGAGATCATGGTGAGCGAGGAGGAGCGGATTCGCACCGTGGAGCGTGGCGCGTACTACGTCATCCAGCCGATGCTCCAGGAGCTGCAGCCCGCCTACGTCGATCAACCGGTTCTAGGCGGGGAGTACTCCTCGCAGGACGTGACGCTGGACGACGACGGCATCCGGCGGCTGCTCGGCCCCATCATCCCGCAGATTCGTCAAGGACTCATGGCTTGAAGGTCGCGACGATTTTCGGGACGAGGCCCGAGATTATTCGGCTCAGCCGAGTGATCGAGGCCATCGACCGTGTCGCGGACCAGGTTCTCGTCCACACGGGACAGAACTTCGACCCGAACCTTAGCGACGTGTTCTTCAGTGAACTCGGCGTCCGAACTCCGGATGAGTACTGGGGCATTCGGGCGGGCAGCATGGCGGCGCAGATGGCCGAGATCATCCGGCTCTCGGGTGAGTTTCTCCTGCGCGCGAGGCCCGACCGGGTGCTGATTCTGGGCGACACCAACAGCGGGCTCGCCGCCATGGTCGCGGCACGAATGCGAATCCCGGTCTATCACATGGAGGCGGGCAATCGTTGCTACGACGATCGCGTACCCGAGGAGATCAATCGTCGCGTGATCGATCATTGCAGCGAGGTTCTCCTTCCTTACACGCAGCGAAGCAAGGAGAACCTGATCGCTGAGGGGATCGACCGCAACCGGATCTACGTGAGCGGCAATCCGATCCATGAGGTGATCGAGGCGAGTCGTGAGAAGATCGCCGCCAGTGCGGTTCTGGAGCGTTTCGGCCTCACGTCGCGGGGATTCTTCCTCGTCACGCTCCACCGTGCGGAAAACGTCGACGATCCCCAACGCCTAGCGGGCCTTATGGCGGGGCTCGATCTCGTCTCCGAGACCTTTAGCCAGCCGATCGTCGTCAGTCTGCATCCCCGCACGGCGGACAGGCTCAAGCAAGGGGGCATCTCACCCAAGTCGCCGCTCGTCCGCTTTACCGATCCGCTGGGGTTCTTCGACTTCGTCCGGTTGGAAGCCGAGGCGAGGTGCATCCTCACCGACAGCGGGACGGTCCAAGAGGAAGCCGCGCTTCTCCACACCCCCAATGTGATCGTGCGCGACGTGACCGAGCGTGCCGAAACCCTGGAGGCGGGGGCCGGCGTCCTTTCGGGAGGAGAGCCCCATTCCATCCTCCGTTCGGTGGGCGTGGCTCTCGCCTCGCCCACGGACTGGACGCCCCCCGTGGAGTACACGCAGGCGAACGTCTCCGCCGTCGTCGCCAATCTGGTGTGCGGCTACCACCGGGCGAAAACGCGATGAAGATCCTCTTCCTCTCGATGCACTACGCCCCTGAGCCCTGCGACAGCCGAACGTCGAGGCTCGCTGGGTTGATCGCGGCGCGGGGACACCGGGCGCAGGCGCTCACGTCCTTCCCGAACTATCCCTTCGGAAAGGTCTACGACGGATACCGCCAGCGGCTGTGCGAGAAGGAGACGATCGATGGCGTGGAAGTCGTCCGCATCCCCATGTTTCCCGACCATAGCCTGTCGCGCCGGAGACGTGCGCTGAGCTACCTGAGCTTCGGCGCGTCCGCGACGTTCCTGGGCGGTCTCTTCACGCGCCGCCCCGACGTGCTCTGGATTCACCATCCGCCCTTGACGACCGCCCTCGCCGGCTGGATTCTCGCGAAGGTCAAGCGAGCGCCCTACGTCCTCGAGATCCACGATCTTTGGCCTGAGACGCTTACGAGCACCGGGATGGTCCGCCCCGGACGCCTGACCAGGGCGATCCGGCGGATTTGCGACTTCCTGCACGCGGGAGCGGCGGCGATCGTCGTCACCTCGCCGGGCATGAAACGAAACCTGGTCGGTCATGGGACCGACGCCGACAAGATCCACGTTTTTTCCCAATTTGCCGACGCGGCGGCGTTCCGGCCCGTTCCGCGGGATACCGCCTTCGGCGAGCGCCACGCGCTCGCCGAAGGTCGCTTCAACGTCGTCTTCGCGGGCAATCTCGGACCCGCGCAGGCTCTCGACACCGTGATCGAGGCGGCCCGGCTCCTTTCGGACCTGCCCCGCGTTCAGTTCGTGATCCTGGGCGACGGCGTCGATCGATCCCGGCTCGCCGCGCGGGCGGAAGAGGCGGGACTCTCGAACGTCCGCTTCCTCGGGCACCACCCTGCCTTGGAAATGCCGTCGTTCTTCGCTTGGGCCGACGCCCTGCTTATCCACCTGAAAGACGATCCCCTCTTCGCGATCACCGTTCCTAGCAAGACTCAAGCCTACATGGCGAGCGCCCGCCCGATCCTCTGCGGCGTGTCCGGGGATACCGCTGAAATGGTCGCTTCGGCCCAGGCCGGGCTGACCTTCCCCCCGGAGAACGCCGTCGAACTGGCGGCGGCGGTCCGGAGACTCGTCGCGACGGCGCCCGAACGGCGGGACGCGATGGGCCGCGCGGGCCGATCCGCCGTGTTGAACGAGGCGAGTATCGAAAGCCTGGCTCCCCGCTACGAGGAGCTGTTCATCGACGTCGCGACCCGCCGGAAGACGATCCGTCCGGCCCCCGTGCCCTCTCCAGCCGCCGTCGAATCGACCTACGACCGATGAGCAACGACGACCGCTTCGAGCCGATCCGCCGCCGGGCCGGTTCGGTAGGCTTCTTCCGCCGCAGCGGACGGTCGTATCTTTGCGAATCGGCCCACCCTACCGCGAACGATCGCCTCGCTCTTCAGGGCCGCGATCCAAGCCCCTTTGCTCTCCTTGAGTCGACTGCCGCCTTTCTCTTCACCACCGCACCATGAGGCTCTTCCTTCTCTTCGCCTTCGCCCTGACTCAAACGCCGACCGTCGCGCCCCATCGTCTGAGGGCGGGCGATACGCTCAGTATCGTCGTGAACGGCGTGCCGACCACTTCTGTGAACGGCGTCTCGAGCAGCGCCTTGAACGGCACGCCGTTCAGCGGCGAATACCAGGTGCTCGACGACGGAGCGATCTACGGTACGGGCTTCGGGCGGGTACCGGTCGCCGGAAAAACCTGGGAAGAGGCTCAAAACGCTATCCGACGGGCCTTATCGAAGTTCGTCCGACCTCGCGAGGTGATGCTCGCGCTGAAATCCCAGCGCCTGGAGAGCGTCTATCTCGTCAGTCCGACGGGCAAGGGCGATGTGCCGTACCGACCTTCGATGACCTTGCGCCAGTTGATCGCGACTTCCGAAGTCGACCAGGACGCGGATCAGACCGAAGTCCAGCTGTTCCGGGGGAATGGCGTCCCGCAACAGTTCAATCTTGCCGAGCTTCTCTCGAAGAACGGTCCTGCCGACACGGTTCTCCAACCCAACGACGTCGTGACCCTGACTCCGGTGGCGTTCCTCAGGGTTTGGGTGACCGGCTCGGTCCAAAAGCCCGGACTCGTCCGAGTGCCTGCGAACAGCGATCCTTACCAGGCGGTCGCGGCGGCAGGAGGCTTCCTCAAGGAGCAGAACGCCGCCGACCCGCTCGAGGACGATGTGATCGTGATCCGTCGGGGAGATGCGACGATCGAGCTTCCCGCGCGTCCGACCAAGGCGGTTCCGCCCAAGCTACAGGCGGGCGACGCTCTCACCGTCCAGCCCGCTCAGACGATGCGCTTTACCGTGGTGGGCGAGATCGCCAAACCGGGCGAGTTCACCACGCGGGGCGAAACCGACCTTGTGCGCGCCGTCGCCGAGGCGGGCGGCGTGACGTCGGACGCGGCGCTTGGTAACGTCGTGGTCGTGCGTGGGGGGACGATGGCCCGCTACGATCTTTCCGGTCTGCGCAACGGGAACCCCTTGCCGAAGGTCGCCCTACAAAGGGACGACGTGGTGGTTCTCCTCAAAAACGAACGGGTCTTCTACGTCTTCGGCGAGGTCAACCGGCCCGGCAAGTTCGCGATGCGGGAGGACAAGGTCTATCGACTCACCGACGCGCTCGCCGAGAGCGGAGGGATCAACGCGCGCGGCGTCCTGCGACGGATCTCCGTCGCGCGTCCGAGCGCGGAGGGCAAGTTCGTCGTAACCCAGTACAACCTGGACGAGTTTCTAAAGGATGGGAAGCAGGCGGCAAACCCGGAGATCAGACCGGGAGACATGGTGTTATTCACCACATCGCGGGGTATCACCGTCAACACTGCGGTTCAGGCGCTCTCGGCGGCGTTCCTCCTTCAAAATCTGACAGGGCTGGGACGTTGAGCGATTTCTCGCCGGAAACGCCTCTTTCATCGGTCCTTTGGCAAGAGCGGAAGACGATGTTCGGGGCCCTCGGCGCGTCGATTCTGATTGGCGCCGCCTACACCCTGCTCGTACCCGCCGTTTGGGAGGCGAGTTCGACCATCGTCTTTCCGGTCAAGAGCCCCAGCATCCTCGGCGCCACCAGCTTTAGCGATGCGGCCAGCGGGCTCGCCGCCTTGACCGGGGGCGCAACGCCGTTGAGGATCTACGAAGGGTTCCTCGACAGCCAACGAACGCGTGAGTTCGTCGGAGAGCGCACGGGCAAAAAGCCGAGGGAGATCAAGGACATGACCCAGGTCGTGGACCAGATGGCGGAGAGCAGCCTCACCATATCCGCAAGAGACCGCGACCCTGCTCTCGCGAAACGGGTCGTCGCCTTGCACCTGGACGCTCTCGTCCAGATCAATCGCGACCTGAGCGATCCCCTTTCCAGCGACGACTCGCGCGCGATCGGCGCGCAACTCATGAAGGAAAAGGCCAAGCTCCGTGCCTCCGAAAGCCGACTGCTCGAATTCCAGCGCCAGGCGAAGACCGCGCCCAGCGTCGCCACGGCGGGTTCGGGGAAGGACTCCGCCATCATGCCAGCCGGTTCCCGTTGGGACGAGATGCTCAAAGGACTTGAGATCGACAAGCAGCGGGTCGATGCCGCACTGGGTTCGGCGAGGCGGCGCCTCGGCGTCGTCTCCCAGGCTGGCGGAGCTTTGCCCGTCGAATCGGAGGCGGTCGCTCGCTGGCGAGATCGCCTCGCGCAGGCGCAGTACAACCTTCAAACCGCCCTTCTGACCCTCTCGCCTGAGTCTCCCGAGGTCGATAAGCTTCAGAAGACGATCCTCATCGCGAAAGAGCGTCTGGCCGTTGAGGTGCAGAACTACGTCAGGGCGGTGGACATCGGCGTTCTGAGCGCCTCGGAGAAAGCCACGACGGGCCTGCCGGAACTCTTGCTCCAGCAGGCCGGCCTAGAGGCTCAGTTGCTCGCGGTTCGTCGTCTTGCCGCTGAGGCTCCCGGCGAGTCCATCACTCTCTCTCGGTTGACCCGAGAGGTTGCGATGCAGGGAACCGTGGTCGCGCAGCTTCAGGGCCAATACAGCTTGGCCTCGCTGCAAAGCGAGCGCGACCCTCGGCGCTGGCAGGTGCTGGACGCCCCTGAGGTCGCCGAGAAACCGGTCAACAAGAGTTTCTCGAAAAACCTCGCGGTCGCGGCCTTGGTGGGACTGACGTTGGGCTCGTTCGCGGCGCTGATCCAGGCGCGACGCCGCCCCCGCCGCGCGCCATCTGAGGAAGCGTGAGAGGCGTCTTTGGGCGGCGGCGGGCCGCCCTGACCACCTTTATGGGCAGCTCGGCGAATATGTTCGCCGCCTCGCTCCAGGCGATCCTGCTCACGCCGCTGGTTCTTCATCGTGTCGGCGCGAACCTCTACGGAGCATGGCTGGCCTCGGGCGAGATTCTCGTGTGGATGCTCGCGTTCGACTTCGGCATCCCGAACCTCCTCGTCCAACGTGTGGGAGCGGCCCAGGCGCGCGAGGACTATCGGGCTTGCGGAGAGGACTTCGCGGCGGGCTTTCTGGCGCTCGGCGGCTTGGCGGCGGCTCTAGGAATCCTGTTGTACGCCATCTCCCCCTTCGTTCCAGGCTGGTTGCATATCGGCGGCCAAGAGGCGGCGACTCTCCGAACCTGCTTCGTCGTCGCTTCGATATCGACGTGCATGATGCTTCTGGACTACGGCCTCCACGGTCTTGCCCGCGGTCTCCAAGACACGCGCCTTATCTACCGCTTCGCCTTGACGGGCACCTTGCTGGGCTTCGCCCTGACCGCGGGCCTGCTCCATCAGGGCTATGGCCTTTCGTCCGTCGCGCTGGGTCTCGTCGTCCGAGTCGGTGTCGCCTTCTTGGGCAGCGTCGTCTGGTTTTTCGGGATCGACGCCCGTATCCGCCGTGCCTGCCGCGTCCGTAAGGAAAGGCTACGCGAATTGCTCACGCTCTCCTTGCCGATGTTCCTCTCCGGAGTATCCGTCGCGATCATGAACAACAGCGGCGTGACCCTCGTGGCGGTTCTCCTCCGACCCGAGATGGCGGTGGTCTACGGCATTACCAAACGGGCGGCCGACCTCGTACGGAGCCTCGCCGACATGGTGGGCCTCGCCTCGTACGGAGGCTTCGCCCATCTTCGCGCGTCGGGCGACGCCCATCGTGCCCAAACCGTCTACGGCGAGATCCACGCGACCTACGTCGCCTTCTCCGTCGCTCTTCTAAGCGCGACGGTCGCCGTGAACCCGAGCCTCGTGGCGACCTGGACCGGTCCAAAGTCCTACGGAGGACTCGCGCTGAACGTGCTCGTCGCCCTTGCCGCTCTCGTCGGTGGCTGGTCGTACCTTACGGTAAACCTTCTTCGCGCGACCGGAAAAACCGCCGAAGGCTCTTGGGCCGTGGTTCTGGATAGCCTCGTGCGGATTCCCTTGATGGCCCTCCTCGCGAAGACGGTGGGGCTCGAAGGGCTCGCCTTCGCCACGATCCTGACCGCCGCCGCCGCCGGTATCTGGTGCCATCGGCTTTGCAGGCGTGAGATCGGGCCCGTTCCGACGTCCGATAGGTCGACCTGGGCCGTTCGGATCGTCGTGTTCGGCGCCTCGATCGTTACCGCCGCGTCGCTCCGAGTTGTGGGATGGCCGGCCGTTATCCTTTGCGCCGCCGCTTGGGCAGGGATCTCGGCCCTCCTGCTCGTTGCGTCGGATCCCCTTCTGAAGGGACGAATTCCAGGTCTGTCTGCGAGGACGGCATGACCTGGCCACGACGTCTGCTGCCGATCATCCTCGTCCAGCTCTTCATGTGGCTGACGCTGTTGATGTACGCCTACGGGCCATGGCAGTGGCCCATGAGGGATCCGGTCAGATTCTACGCGTTTCTCTTCGCCTGTCACATCGCGATTTTAGTGGGTTACGTTGGGGCCGCTCACCGGGCGCCTTCCCCGTTGCTGGGGAACCCCTCGGTCGAGCGCGTCATTCGCACAAGTCTCTGGGTCACGCTCGCCATCCTTCCCGTCACCTGTTACGCGCGGACGGGCCATTGGATTCCCGATATCGTCGGCGGGCTACGCGATCCGGGACGTGCCTACTCCGAAGCGATCGCCTTTCAAGACTCGGGCGCGGCTAATTTCGGCGGCTATGTCCGTATCGTCGCCGGTCCCTGGCTCGTCGCCCTGATGCCGCTCGCCGCATTCTCTTGGGGACATCTGAGTTGGCCGACGCGAGTCTTGACGCTCTTCGTCATGCTCGTCGTGGTCCTGATGTCGCTCGCGACCGGCAAGCGAGGCGAGATCGCCGACATGATGCTGATCGTCCCCTTTCTCCTCGCAGCGAGCCATTGGGCAGGCATCACCCGATTTTCCCGCCGAACGATCGTGACGGGAATCGGCTTCCTCACCGTCGCGTTCGTCGCCCTCACCGGCTTTTTCGTCTACTCGCATGTGAGCCGGGTGGGCGAGGATCGGGCGACGCGAGGAGCGAACGCGGCGACCTACCAACTTCCCGACTTCAACAGCCCCTTGCTTCGCGTGATCCCGGAAGGGGCCCAGCCAGGCTTCTTGGCGGTCGCGAACTACGCCACGACCGGCTACTACGGCCTGTCCCTGGCGATGGATCGTGAAGTCAAGCCCATGTGGGGAATGGGGCACTCGATGTTCCTCACCCGCAACGTCGTAAAGTTGGCTAACCTGCCGGATTTCGAAAAGCGCTCCCTGCCGGTCCAGATTTCCGACTACGACGGCTTCACCTACCCCGTCCTCTGGTGTACGGCCTACCCCTACATTGCGAACGACGTCGGCTGGCTCGGTACGATCCTGGTCATGTTCGTCCTGGGGCGCCTTTTCGCCCTCACTTGGATCGATACCTTAGGAGGCGAGAATTACATCTCCATCGTCCTTTTCTCGCTTCTCGCCCTGATCATCTTCTACCTACCCGCGTCAGTTCGGGTTCTTCAGGACGGCGACGGGGTGATCGCGTTCGACTTTTGGCTCGTCCTCTGGCTCTTCTATAGGAGGGGACGATGAAAGACCTCGCGATCCTCTACGTCGGCTCCATCACACCCGAGCTCTCGGGAGACGGTACGACGGTTATGAGCGCCGCCGCCGAGCTTTTTCAGCGCAGCCTCCTGACCGCGATGGCGGAAGCGGGGGTACCACCCTCCGCGATCCTGACCTACGTTCCGGTGTCGTCCTTCGGCAAGGTCGCGGGAGTGCCGCCGTTCGTGATCGGACGAAAGGTTCGTATCGCCGATGGCCAACCCTGCCGAACGCTGGGGCACATCAACTACGGCGCTCTGAAGATCCTTACCTTGGGAGCCAACGCCGCCTTACGGACCGTCGCGTGGGCTTGGCGCCACCGCAAGGTGAGGAATCGGGTTCTGATCGTCTACAATCTCGCCGCTCCGCACTCGATCCCGCTTCTCGCAGCCTGTCGTCTGACGGGTACGAAGTTCGTCCCTCTTGTTTGCGACATCTACGTTCCGGGCGAGTTGGTCGGCAAAGGCCCTGTACGACGCCTCGACTTCTGGTGCCAAAGCCGATCGGTAGGCAAGGCCGACGGCCTTCTTGTCTGCAATCCCGCTATCGTCGAGGATTTTGCCCCTGGACATTCCTCTTTGCTCGTAGAGGGAGGCGTCCTTGCCCGGTTTATCGATCGCTTCTCTCCCCAGGGCAAGCCGCACGTGGGCCCGTTCCGGATCGCGATGGCCGCCTTTCTCATCGCTCCCAACGGCGTGGACCTTCTCCTAGACGCCATGTCGCTGCTTGACGATCCCGACTTGCGCGTTACCATCGTCGGCCGAGGAGATCGCGCCGAAGCTGTCGCGGAGGCCGCGAGGAAAGACCCTCGCATCGTCTATCCCGGCCCTGTGTCGCACGACGAGGTGCTGAAACTCTACGAGGATTCCGATCTCCTCCTGAGCCTCCGCGGCGTGTCGATGCGGACCGATCGTTACCTTTTTCCCTCGAAGATCTTCGAGTGCCTGGCCACTGGTCGCCCCCTTCTCGCCGCGCCCATGGGCCATATGGTCAGCGAATTCGGCGACTACGTCTACCTTCTCGAAGAGTGGACTCCCGAGGCGCTGGCCTCGAAGATCAGGTCGATCAAAGCGACTCCTGCCGCCGAGCGAGCGGAACTCGGACGCCGTGCCCAAACTTTCATCCGCGAGAACCGCACCTGGGAGGTTAACGCCCGTCGGATCGTTTCCTACCTGAGAACGTTCGTGGTGGAGAAATCAAAATGAAGCGCGTCTTCGTCGTCTCCGACTGGTATCCGCCCGCCTACAAAGCGGGCGGCGTAATGATCTCCCTGAGCCGGGTCGTCGCACGAATGAGCGCGCAGATCGATTTTTCGATCTTTACGCGAGATCGGGACATCCATGAGACCGAGCCGTTCGCCGACGTTCCCCTGAACGAATGGACGACGTGGTCAGGGGTGCGCGTCTTCTATGCGTCGCCTGACAAGATCAACGCGAAAGGCCTCTTGGAAGCGATCCACGAGGTGAAACCCGAGGTGATCTACCTGAACAGCTACTTCTCCGTCATGACGCGCGCCGTGCTGACGATGCGGCGACGCGGCCTCCTCGGAAATGTGAGTCTCGTCCTCGCGCCGCATGGGGAGTTCAGCCTCGGTGCCCTGGTACAGAAGAGCCTGAGGAAACGGATCTATCTCAAGGTCGCCAGGTCGCTGGGGATGCACGAGGGCATTCTCTGGCACGCTGCCGGAGAGCCGGAGAAGACGGACATCCAGCGTGAGATCGGCGAGCGTACGCCGGTCGTCGTCGCGCCTCCAGACGTTCCTCGAGCATCTTCGGACGTTCTGCACAGCCGTCCACCCAAGTCTCCCGGAGCCGCTCGCTTCGCCTTTATCTCGCGTATCTCGCCCAAGAAGAACCTTCTTGGGGCCATCGAGATGCTTGGGAAGGTCCGTGGCGAGGTCACGTATTCGGTCTACGGTCCGGAGGAAGACCCGATCTATTGGCAACGGTGCCAGAACGCGATCAACACGCTCCCTCCGAACGTCCGGGTGGATGTCCTCGGCCCCATTGCTCCGAGCGAGGTTCACGAGCGCCTCGCCCGCGAACAGTTCTTTCTTTTTCCGACGCTTGGCGAGAATTTCGGCCACGTCATCGTCGAAGCTCTTTCGGCCGGACTCCCCGTGCTTCTGAGCGATCAGACGCCCTGGCTTGATCTTCAGGAAAGACGCGCGGGCTGGGTCATGCCCTTGGATGACGACACCCAATGGTCGGAACGTGTTCAAGCCTGCGTCGATATGGATGCCGGCGCCTACTCAGCGGCGAGCCAGGCTGCCATCGACTACATCTTATCTTTCGCGTCCACCGGCGACGGCCCGGATCCGAACCGCGTCCTCTTCGGCCTTGACGCTTAGAGAAACGGTTCCCGTCGAGCCTAAGCTATCTGGGGAAGCTCGCTTCTTGTTCCTCGGAAGGATCGCCCCGGTCAAGAATCTGGCTTGGGGCATCAAGGTGATCGAAGGTGAGCGGTCACGTCTTTCTGAGCGTCTATGGCCCTCAAGAGGTCGAAGCTTTTAGCCAGGCCACGGATATCGGGTCTAACCGTCGTCTTTTCGGTTTCGCGCCGTAAGCCGTTCGAAATCCGAGCCTAGGGCGCGAACGCGGTCGATCGGCTTTCCTGCGCCACGTCCTGCGGGGCGCTTTCGTCCGAGAAAGTCTCGATGCGGAACCTTCCTTTGCCCAGAACGACAAGGGGGACGGTGGTCTGGTAGGGTGTGTCGTCGTTCATGCCGGCGAGCCACCAGGAGCTTCCTTTTCGCCGAGCGATCACAAAATGGCGACCGAAGTCGGCGCAAACGACCTCGTCTCGTCCCAGACCGTCGAAAGTCCCCGGAAAAACTCGATCCCCGGCTGACCGCGATAGTTCTCCGGCGCGTCGCAAAGCACGGTTAGGGGGACTCGAACGCCACGGCGCGCGCGAACTGCTGGCAGGGCGTCCCTATGGTCTGCGTGGGGACGGCGTCCGTCCGGAACTCGCCCACCTTCCGGTTCACGAATCCGCTGAGGGTGACGTCGGTGGGGCCGAGGAGGCCCCGGGTGAACGGCAGCGTGATCGAGCGCTTGGGGTCGAAGCGCCCACCCGGCATCTTGTTAGGCTCGTCGCCTAGCACGCCTTCCTGGGCGACGTAGTTCGGGTAGGTCCGCGCGAGGCCCGTGGGTTTGTACGCGCCGTGAAAGTCGACCGTCAGACGGTGGCGTGCGGCGGCGGCGATCGTCTCCTCGTACCAGCGGACGGTCTCCTGCGAGTCGCTGTCCATGAAGTCGATCTTCACGCCCGCACGCCCTTTTCCGGGGAAGCGCGCCGCGCGGGCGATCGCGCCTGCGATTCGGGTGGCGGCACTCCGGCGAATGGTGTATAGTTGACGTCAACAATCTCTGGAGGTCGATCTTCCACCGCCGGACGGTCCGTCCTTCGACCGTCCGGCAGGCACCCACCGTCCATGCTCCCTCTGCTCGCCCTCTCGATGATCGCCCCTCGTTTCGAGCCCACCTGGGAATCGCTGCAGGCCGGGTATCGCACGCCCGAGTGGTACCGGAACGCCAAGTTCGGGATCTGGGCCCACTGGGGGCCGCAGTGCCAGCCCGAGAGGGGCGACTGGTACGCGCGCGAGATGTACCTTCCCGGGAACTGGAAGTCCGAGGACCACCGGCGTCGCTACGGCCCGAACTCGAAGACGGGCTTCATGGACGTGATCCACGCCTGGAAGGCGGAGCGCTGGGACCCGGACGCGCTCATGAGGCTCTATAGGGAGGCGGGGGCCCAATACTTCGTGGCGCTCGCCAACCACCACGACAACATGGACCTCTGGGACAGCAAGTATCAGCCGTGGAACTCCGTGCGCGTGGGTCCGGGAAAGGACCTCGTCGGCGGCTGGGCGAAGGCCGCGCGCAAGCAGGGGTTGCGGTTCGGCGTGAGCGTCCACGCGGCGCACGCCTGGAGCTGGTACGAGCCCGCGCAAGGGGCCGACCCGGACGGGCCGCTCAAGGGCGTGCCGTACGACGGGACCTGGACCAAGGCGGATGGCAAGGGCAAGTGGTGGGACGGCCTCGATCCGCAGGACCTCTACGCCCAGAACCACGCGCCCTCGCCCAACTTCATGGACGGGGGCTCGATCCACGCCCGCTGGAACTGGGGCGGCGGCGTGAGCCGGCCCGATCAGGCCTACATCGACAAGTTCTACAACCGGACGATCGACCTTATCGACTCGTACAAGCCGGACCTCGTCTACTTCGACGACACCGCGCTGCCGCTCTATCCCATTTCGGATGCGGGGCTTCGTATCGCCGCGCACTACTACAACGCGAACGCCGCTTGGCACGGGGGGCGCAACGAGGCCGTGATCAACGGCAAGATCCTCACGCCCGAGCAGCGCAAGGCGATGGTGTGGGACATCGAGCGCGGACAGAGCGACAAGGTCGAGCCGCTTCCTTGGCAGACCTGCACCTGCCTCGGGGCGTGGCACTACGAGCGGAGCTTCTACGACCGTCACGGGTACAAGAGCGCGACGACGGTGATCCGGACGCTCGCCGACGTCGTGAGCAAGAACGGCAACCTGCTGCTCAGTGTCCCGGTGCGGAGCGACGGCACGATCGACGACCAGGAGGAGGCGATCGTGCGGGAGATCGCCGCCTGGATGGGGGTCCACAAGGAGTCGATCCTGGGCACGCGCCCCTGGAAGGTCGCGGGCGAGGGACCGGCGTTCGCCAGCGCCAAGCCGCTCTCGGCCCAGGGCTTCAACGAGGGTTCGAGCAGACCCTACACCGCCGAGGACGTCCGCTTCACCCGAAAGGGGAGCGCCGTCTACGCGATCCTCTTCGGCAAGCCCGCCGCGACCGTCCGCATCGCCTCGTTCGGGCGGGCGAAGGGTCTGCTCGATCGCCCTATCCGCAAGGTCACGCTGCTCGGCTCGAAGGAGCGCCTCGCCTGGGACGCGGGCGACGACGCCCTGACGATCCAGGCGCCCCAGGGCGGGGACGCGAACGCGACGGTGTTCCGGATCGAGTAGCGCCATGGAGCTTCCGCGCCTGCTTCTCCGCCCCGGATACCGCAACTGGATCGCCGTCGTCGGCGCGGCGTTCCCGGAACTGGTCTCGCCCGGGGTCACAACGCTCGTGGACGGCGACCTGGAAGTCACGCTCCTCGCGCTCGAGGCGTGCCCGCACGTGCGTCGGCTGTACGAAGATGGACCTTCAGAGCTGGGTCCAGGAGATCGTGACGAGCCTCATCATCGTCCTCGCCGTCGGCCTCGACCGTTTCCGCCACCGCCCGAACTGAGCCTATGCTTCCCCTGACCCGCACCATCCTCCCCGGCGATGCCACCGCCGCCTTCCACGCTCGCGTCGCGTCCTCGACCGTGCGCGACTTCGGCAGCGACGAGGAGCGGGCGGCGTGATCGACCTTCGACTCGCCTCCGGCGCGCCGATCCCGCGGATCGGCCTCGGCACCTTCGGCTCCGACCGCTACTCTCCCGGCCAAGTGGCGGACGCGGTGCGGGGGGCGGCGGAGGTCGGCTACCGCCATTTCGACTGCGCCGCCGTGTACGGCAACGAGCGCGAGGTGGGGGGCGCGCTCCGGAAGACGGGGCTCGCGCGGGAGACGTACTGGGTGACGTCCAAGGTTTGGAACGACCGTCACGACGATCCCGAGGGGGCCTGCGAGGACTCCTTGCGCGATCTCGGCCTCGATTACGTGGACCTCTACCTCGTCCACTGGCCTTTCCCGAACCACCACGCGGCGGGCGTCGCGGTCGACTCGCGCGATCCCCACGCCGTACCGTACCGACACGAGGATTACCTGAAGGTCTGGCGCGCGATGGAGCGGCTGCGGACGCGCGGCCTCGCGCGGCACATCGGCACCTCGAACATGACGATCCCCAAGCTCGACCTCCTGCTTCGCGACGCCGAGATCGCGCCGGCGGCGAACGAGATGGAGCTGCACCCGCACTTCCAGCAGACGGAGCTGTTCGACTACGTGGTGGGCAAGGGCATCCTGCCGATCGGCTATTCGCCGCTCGGCTCGCCGAGCCGCCCCGAGCGCGACCGGACCCCCGAGGACACGTCCGACGTGGACGACCCCGTCGTGCGCGAGATCGCCGAGCGGCGCGGCCTGAGCCCGGCGCAGGTATGCGTGAAGTGGGCGGTCACGCGCGGGCAGGTTCCCATCCCCTTTTCCGTGAAGCGCGCGCAGTACGAGGCGAGCCTTCTCGCCGGCGAAGGCGATCCGCTCACGCCGCAGGAGATGGCCTCCCTCGCCCGGATCGACCGGGGCTGCCGCCTGATCAAAGGGCAGGTCTTCCTCTGGCCCGGAGCGAGGGACTGGACCGATCTTTGGGACGAGGGCGGAACGATCGCCACCTGAGTCGATCGTCCTTTAGAGCGGATCGCCGCTCGACCGCCGCACGATGAGTTCCGTCGGAAGAAGGATCTCCTGGGGGGGCGCCGATCCGTCGAGGCCGTCCAGAAGAACCTCGACGGCCTTTCGTCCCATCTCGTACGCAGGCTGGGACACGACGGTCAGGAAGGGCTGGCCCACCATCGCGGGCGGAAGGTCGTCGAACCCGACGAGCGCGACGTCTTCGGGCACGCGAAGGCCGAGCGCGTTCAGCTTCTGCAAAGCCCCGATCGTGACGAAGTTGTTCAGCGCGAAAAGGGCGGTGGGGTGCGGGCGCGTGCCCATCGCGCGCTCGACGCCGTCGCGTCCGCTGTCGGTCGAGAAGCGCCCGTACAGCACGTTCGCGCGCGCGCCGAGATCGTGCAGCGCCCCGACGAAGCCCGCGACCCGATCGTCCGAGGTGGGCACGCCGACGGGGCCAGCGAGGACGGCGAGCTCGCGGTGGCCCAGCCCGACGAGGTAGCGCGCCATGGCGGCCGCGCCTTCCCGCGAATCGCACCGCACGACGCTGACGTCTTCCATCGGCACCCGGCGATCGAGCATGACGATCGGAAGACCCCGCTTGACCGCGAACTCTCGGGCCGCGATCCCGCTTTTGGCCGGTACGAGCAGCACCCCGTCCACGCTCTGCTGGGAAAGCATCTCCAAGTAGCGCAGCTCCTCTTTTTCCGACTCGTCCGTGTTGCACAGAAGGACGAGATTCTCGCGGTCGCTCGCGGCGTCCTCGACGCCGCGGGCGATCGTGGTGAAAAAAGGGTTGGTGACGTCGGTCACCACGAGGGCGATGGTGTGGGTTCGGCTGGATCGCAGCCCTCGGGCCAGCCGGTTCGGAACGTAGCCCAGCTCTTCGATCGCGTTCGTCACACGCTCTCGCAGCGCCTCGGAGACGGCTCCCGAGCCGTTGACCACGCGCGACACGGTCATGTCCGTGACGCCGACATGGGCGGCGACGTCCTTGATCGTCACACGCTTTGGGCGCGGCCCGGCGGGACTCATGCCAAGAGTATGCGTGGCTTCCCGTTCGCGCCTCTCCGAAAGTGCCGGTTTCTCCTTGTATTCCGTGAGATCCGCCCCCGAGCGCCGACATTTCGGGAAACCGACCGGACGGGCAGGGCCGCTCGGCTCCTCCTTCGCGGTCCGTGCGCTCGATATCCGAACGGAACGGTGGAGATTCGGCCCCATGGCACGTCCTCGACGGTGCCGCGCTTTCATGACTTCGCCACCGTCTTAGGGCTCAGCCCGTGCTGGACGGAGAGGCGGCTTTGTGCGTGCACAACCGTGCACAACGCTTGCTACAGCGTCTCTTCTGTGAGACGAACGATGCCTGAGCCCCCATATCCTGAGACCGCATGGCTAACACACCTATTGGGGCTTTAAGAGACGAAGGTCTCATTGCGCTTGCGCGGTGAATCTAGGCTTTTGGCCCGGACGAAGGGACTCGAACCCCCAACCCTCAGTTCCGAAGACTGATGCTCTATCCATTGAGCTACGTCCGGGTGTCCTCAAAAGGTACCCGAAAGGGGCGCCTTCCACGTTACACGGGCCAATTATCGAGATGGGAAGGCTTCGTGCGGAAAGGGACGCAAGAACGGATTTTGGCCAACTTAGGCTTTGGCGCGGCGCGTCATGGACCGATAAGATACGCACCGAACCCGCAATCGAGAAGCAACCATGAGCCTCACCCTCGACCTCCCTCTGATCGGCCTGGACGAAACGTTCCCCGAATCGATGTACGTTCTGCACCATCCCAGCAGCAACCGCTTCGGCTGTTTTTGCCACGAAGGTATCCATGGTCTGGCCTGCTTCTCCAGCGAAGCCGGCGCCTTCCGCTTCGCCGAGTGGATCGATCTCTCCGGCATGTGCTCCAAGGAGATCTCCTTCGACGAGGCCCGCGAGATCGCCAAAGAGCGACCGATGCCCGTCGTCTCGTTGATGCTCCTCGACCAGATGGACAGCCCCGTCATCCACTTCGTCCGCTGATCTCGCCTTCTTTTCTTCTTTCCTTGGAACGTCCGGCGGTCAAGCTTCCCGCCGGGCTGTCATGCGCCTGAAGCCCTCCCCACCTAAAGTTCTTCGAACTCTGGGTCGCGTCGACAGAGGGGAAGAAAGTCGCAGTGAGGGCACAGCGGTTTGAACACGGGGCGCAACTCCGGGTAGTCCTCGCCCAGGATCTCGGCTCCGAGTTGGCGCAGGTCGCGCTCGAACCCGTCCAACTCTTCGTCGCTCCACGACGCGGTGCCCGTCGCGCCGGTCCGGACGGCGACGATGCTCGCCACCACCGGCCGGTCGGGATACTTGCGCTTGACGAGCAGGCCGTAGCAGGTCATCGCGATGTCGGTACGTACCTCCTCCGGGTCCACCTCGCTTCGGCCCGACTTGTAGTCGACGATCTCTAAGGTGCCGTCTTCGTGCTCGTCCAGACGGTCGAGCCTTCCGATGAGGGCGAACTCGCCCAGGTCGTGGCGCATCTGCCGCTCGGTAAAAAGGGTCTTCGCCTGCCGCTCGGCCTTCAGTCGCTCTTCGACGTAGCGCGCGACGATCTCGCGTCCCTCTCCCAGGGCCTCCGCCGCCTCGTCGGCGCTCCGGTAGCCCGCGTCGATCCACGACTCCTCCAGGGCCGCCACCGCCTCCTCCGTGGTCCGCACTCCCGCATCGCCCGAGTCGTGGAACCGCTCCAGGACCTTGTGGAGGCTCGTGCCGAACGAGTAGTAGCTTTTCGAGCGCAGGTACCACCGCCCTCGCGCGTCGATGTAGGTCCACTTGTACTTGACCGGACACGCGAGATAGGTCGTGATCTTCGTCGGGCTGAGCGTGGGCTTGCGCGGCACGTTCTATTGTGAACGTCTCTAAGACGAACCCTGCGCCTCCGCCCTCGGTCCTACTCGCCATGAGCGACAACCTGCCGAACGCGACCGACGACACCACCGACACCGGCTACGGGACCGGAACCTCCCCGACGGGCGTGAGCATCGGCGGAACCCTCGACGGACCTTCGACCGAGGGCATCGGCGGATCGAAGGACACCGATACCGGACTCGATTTCGGGCCCGGCGAATCGACCACCACCGGTCCGCAGGGCGGGGGAAGCCTGGACGGTCCGGTCGAACTCGACACGTCGGTCGGGGCCGACGATCCCCGAAACGCGGACAAGCACCATCTCACCCCGAAAATCACCAACGGCGACCTTTAAGCCGTCCTCTACAGACGGCATAAGGTGGGTATGGCACACTAAGCCGTGAAGGTCGCGATCGATGCCCGGAGCCTTGCCGAGCGAAGCACCAGCAACCGGACCTACTGGTCGGAACTGATCGCGGCCTTCGGGCGGCGCAAGGACCTCGAGTTGCTTCTGGTCTCGAACGTTCCCCTTCCGCCGGAAGACGTCCCGGCCAACGCAGAGGTCGTTCTGCATTCTGGTGGGGGGCGGGTGTTCAGCCTTTTCGCCCTTCCGAAGATCGCCCGAGAGCGGAAAGCGGACGTGGTCCATGTCCAGTACACCGTCTCCCCTTTCTTCAAGACGCCGGTCGTGACTACGGTTCACGACGTGAGCTTCCTGATCGAGCCCGCTTGGTTCGGGCTCAAGGATCGGCTCCTGCTCCAATGGACGGTGCCCGCCTCTTGCCGAAGGGCAGTCCGCGTGTTGGCCGTCTCCGAAACCTGCCGCGCGGAGATTCTCGAGCGGATTCCGTTGCCTGCGGAAAAAGTCGTGACGACGCTCGAAGCGGCTCCGAGGCGGCTGTTGGGACTCTTGCCCAAGCCGCCGAAGTGGGACGAGCCGTACGTTCTCCTCGTCGGCGGAGCGAGTCCGCGCAAGAACCTCGCCGGGGCGGTGGAGGCGGTGCGCGGGGCGCGCAAAGCCCTCCCGAACCTTCGGTTGGTCGTCACCGGCCGCCTGCCGGAAAGGCCTGCCGAACCTTGGGTCGTCGCGCCGGGGCCCTTGGAGGAGGCGGCGCTCGCAGGAGCCTACCGGGGAGCCCACGTGTTGCTTCATCCTTCGTTCCACGAGGGATTCGGGCTTACGATCCTCGAGGCGATGGCTCTCGGCTGTCCCGTCGTGGCGAGCGACCGGGGCGCGATCCCGGAGGTGGCCGGGAACGCCGCCGTCCTGTGCGATCCGGGCGACGTGGCGGCGATGGCGCGTGGCTTGGTCGGGCTCGTCGATCCCGAGGCACGGGCAGGGCAGATCGAAAGGGGACGCGTGCGGGCGATGGAGTTCTCGTGGGACGACACGGCGGCGCGGACGGTCGAGGCGTACGCGGAGGCGATCGGTCGATAGGGGCCGGAGGCTCGGGAGCTCGCCTCTCCGCTTGGCGACGATCTCCCACTGCCGGCTCCCGAGCGGTAACTCCGCCTCCGCCGCAAACGCGGGGACAAAGCCGCAGGTATTCTCGTCCTTAGGTTTAACCATGCCCAAGCGAGTCGAGACCGTGACGCTGCACGACAGCGGGACCCCCGTGCTGGGGGACGTCCAGAAGGGGGGCGGCGTGATTCTCACGTCGGTGGACACCCTTATCAGTCAGGCGCGGGCGAACTCGCTCTGGCCCCTCACCTTCGGTCTCGCGTGCTGCGCGATCGAGATGATGGCGACCGCCACCGCGCGCTTCGATCTCGCGCGCTTCGGCTCCGAGGCGTTCCGCGCGACCCCGCGCCAAGCGGACGTGATGATCATCGCGGGCCGGGTCAGCAAGAAGATGGCCCCCGTCATGCGCCAGATCTACGACCAGATGCCCGAGCCCAAGTGGGTCATCTCGATGGGCGCCTGCGCCTCGACCGGCGGCGTGTACAACAACTACGCGATCGTGCAGGGCGCGGATCAGATCGTGCCGGTCGACGTCTACGTGCCGGGCTGCCCGCCCTCGCCGGACGCTCTGATCTACGCCGTGATGAAGCTACAGGAAAAGATCAAGCGCGGTCGCAACCCTCAGAACTGGAAGGAGCTGAAGATGTTCGGCAACTCGCCGGAGCAGCAGGAGCAGGTGGTCGCCTAGTGGGTCTCCTGAAAGAGGTCGCCAAGCCCATCATGGCGGGCTTTGGCATCACGCGACGTCGGATCGGCCAGGAGAAGGTCACCATCTCCTACCCCGAGCAGCGCCGCGAGCAGTTCCCCCGCACCCGCTGGCGCCACGTCCTGACCCGCTACGAGAGCGGTCTGGAACGGTGCATCGGCTGCTCCCTCTGCGCGGGCGCCTGCCCCGCGCGGTGCATCTACGTCGAGGCGGCGGAGAACACGGACGAGGCGCGGTTCTCGCCCGGCGAGCGCTACGCGGTGCGCTACGAGATCAACATGATCCGGTGTATCTTCTGCGGCTTCTGCCAAGAGGCGTGCCCGACCGGCGCGATCGTGCTTCGCAACGACTTCGAGCTGGCGAACTACAAGCGGGAAGACTTTATCTACACCAAGGAGATGCTCCTCCAGCCGATGCCCGCACGGTCATAGGATCGTCGGGCGCTGGCTCTTTGGGCGATCGGTAGCGCCCTAGGAGCCAAGGGCCTGAATCCTTACGCCCTAACCCGAAGCGTCTCCCCCTCTTCCACCAACCGCTCCTCCGCGACCATCAGATCCGCGAGGATAAGCACTTTCTCGCTCATCTTCGGGGACGCGAGGGAGAAGCCCAGCACATCGCGGACCCCGCGCGGAAGATCCTCGCGGGCGATGCCGTAGGCCTCGCCGACGACCTGCAGGATCGCCGCCTCGATCTCCTCGGGGGCGACCCACTCCGCCCGGCGCTCGTCGGGGTCCAGGTTCCGGCGGTCGCGCGGGACCACCGCCGCGTCGCCCGGCGCGTAGTAGAAGCTCTGCCGGCTCGCGACGGTTCCCGCCAGCACGGCGTTGAGGAGACCCGCGTCGAACGGACCCTGGGCGCGCGAACGGATGTTCAGGGCGTCGCGGAGGCGCTTGACCAGAAGCTCCTTGTGGATAGGACCCTCCCGCTCCACTATCGCGACGATGGCGCGGCCCATGACGTTGGCGTCCCCGCCCTGATCGAAGGCGCCCTTCCAGGGCTCGTAGAGGTGGGGCGCCGAAACGGCGGGCTCCTCTTGGTAGAGATGGAGGGCCGGAGCCTCCGGAACGGGAACGGCCTTGAGCGCCGTCTCGTCCAGGGTGAAGCCCTCGACGGCGGCCTCGATCGCGGCGAGCAGACGGCGGGTCTCCGCCTCGGAATCGCGCCACCAGTCCGTGCTCCAGACGCGGTGGAGACGCCAGCCCCGGCCCTCCAGGATGTTCTGGCGAATCTTGTCGCGGTCTCGCGCGCTTCGGGCCGAATGGTAGCTCGCCCCGTCGCACTCGACGCCCAGCACGTAGTAGCCGGGCCGTCCGGGATGGCGCACCGCGAGGTCGATGCGGAAGCCTAGGCTTCCGACCTGAAGATCGACCGCGTAGCCTTGCGCCCGGATCGCGGTGGCGACCGCCTCCTCGAAGGGCGAGTCGGCCTCGCGTCCGGTCGGGACGGCGAGGTCGAGATGGCCCGTCTCCGCGAATTCGAGAAACCGCTTGAAGGCGACCACGCCGAATCTCGCGTCGTCGCCGAGGAGGATGTCGCCCGAGCGAAGGGAGGAGAAGACTTCGCATCGCCGACGCGCGCGCGTCATCAGGACGTTGAGGCGCCGCTCGCCCCCCTCGGCGTTGATCGGGCCGAAGTTCATCGTGAGCTTGCCGTCCGCATCGGGGCCGTAGCCGACGCTGACGAACGTGACGTCCCGCTCGTCTCCCTGCACCGTCTCCAGGTTCTTCACCGTGAGCGGCTCGTGCGGGTGAAGTGTCGCGAAGGCGGAGAACGCGCCCGGATCTTCGCGGCGCACCGACTCTAGCTCGTCTTCGATCGCTTCTTGCTGGGCCTTGCTGAAGGCGACGACCAGCAACGACTCGTTCGCGCGGTTACGGAGATGATCGAGAGCGGCGCGGGCGACGGCTCGTGCCTGGGCGGGGTTCTTGCGGGAGCCCGATCGCTCGTAGAGAGCCTGGGGATCGTAACGCAGCACGACCCCGAGGCCCGCTTGGGCCTCGGCGGACGCGTCGACGGGGCTCGGCGGGACGACCAGCTTGTCCTCGTAGAAGAGGTGGTTCGACGGCTGGATCAGGGCGGGGTGAAGGCTCCGGTAGTGCCAGCGAAGCCAACGGCGGCGCGACTCGGAGGTCACGGACGAGGCGAAGAGGGCAAGAACGCTCTCCAGCTTGCCCACCGCCGCGTCCCCCGCGCCCTCCTCGTCGGGCGCCTCCTCCGCCTGGCCGAGCCGTTCGAAGAAGCTCGTGGGCGGCATCTGCTTGCTGTCGCCGACGACGATGGTCTGTCGCCCCCGCGCGATGGCGCTCAGGGCGTCCTCGGGCTTGACCTGCGACGCCTCGTCGAAGATCACCACATCGAACAGGTCTTTGCGCGGCGGGAGGAACGCGGGCACCGACAGCGGGCTCATGAGGAACACCGGCTTGATGCGCTGGATGAGTTCCGGCATCGTGGACATCGCCCAGCGGATGGGCCGGTGGCCACGCCGGAGCGAACACTGGCGCTTCAGCTCTGCGGCGTTCCCGAACTCCGCTCCCACGCCCGCGACGCTCTGGAGATGGGCGTGCGCCACCTGGGCGCGGTTGTAGGCGAGCGACGCTTCGTCAAGCGTGCGGAACTCCTCGATCAGGGCTTCCTGGCGGGTGCGCTCGAAGCGGCGAAGCAGGGGGCGGGCTTCCATCGCCTCCGCGAGAACGCCTTCCAGCCACGCGCGGCGGTAGGAGTCGACGAGACGCTCCGCCGCGAGCGGCCAGGCGTCGGCGAGCGCGACCGTCTGGACCAGTCCGTCGGCCAGGGCCTCTTCGCGCAGGCCGTTGTACTCGGCCATCTCGCCCAGCTGGCTTTGAGCCTTGCTCCAGCGCTCCAGACGGGCGTCGAGCTCGGCCAGGGGCTCGTCCTTGGCCGCGACTTCCCGACCGAACCGTACGAGGCTGTCCGTTCGCTCGATGACCGCGAGAGCCGTCCCCATCGCTTCGGTGACCCGGTGGGCCTGGGCCGAAAGGTCGGGCGAGACGTGGCGACCGGCGAAGAAGTCGAGCAGCCCTTCGGGAACGCGGCCGCCGGCGACCGCGCGCACGAGGCCGAGGGTCCAGTCGAGAAGCCGCTCCAGGCGGTCGGGGTCGGATGTCTCGCCCTGCCACTGGACGCCGAACAGGGCCTCCGCCATGGCCGCCTCGGCATCGACCTTCGCACGCAGTCCCTGAGCCTCGACGAGGTCGCGCACAAGGTCGCGCTGGCCGATGGGGTCGCTCGGGGAGGCGGGCGCGAGGTAGGCGCGCAGGGTCTTGGACGCCCGTCGGTAGTCGCCGGAAAGGAAGCGGAGCCAACTGCCTGCCGAGGCCTCGTAGGCGGCGCGGATGGGCATCAGTTCCACCGTCCAAGCCTGGGGCAGGACCTGGGCGTCGCGCGCCCGGTGGATCTCGCGCAGACGGCGTAGGTCGACGATCAGGGCGCGGATCCGTGCCTCGTCCCGCGTCCAAGCCTCGCCGCGCAGGGCGACGCCGTCGAGTTCGGGCGCGGCGACGGCGATCTCGACGCAGGCTTCGAGCACGGCGACGTCGGCGGCGGTCGTAGGTTCCGGGACACGCAGGGTCTCCGCGAGGCTTCGCGCCGACTCTCGGGCTTCAGTGAGCATCGTGGTCGCCTGTCCGATCGCCTCGGTCAGTTCCAGCCGCCGGTTTTGGTCGACGTAGGGCACGGCGCACCCGAAGAACGGATGCTGAGCGGGAACGCCGATGGTGGCGACCTTGCGCTGGAGGTTGCGCACGGCGGGGAGGCGGCGGTTGAGGTCGCTCAGGGTCCAGCCGCGCATCGCCGCGAAGTCGTGGCGCGCGGCGAGGTCTTCGGCGTCGGCGGCGGGGAGGGTGACGAGTTCCCCGATGGCGGTCCGGGGGCTGAGGCCGCGATCGGGGAGGGACGCGTTCAAGGCCTCGACGGTGGCGTTCAGGGTGTCGCGTACCTCACGGAGCCGTTCCAACTGCTCCGTGGCGGGCTGAAGGCGCCCCCGAAGGGTCCAGACGCGCTCGATCTCGTCGTAGAAGGCGCGGCGGCTCGCCTTTTGGCTGTGGATCTGAAGGCAGGCGTCGGCGAGACGGGCCTCCTCCAGCCGCCGGTAGACGACGTCGAGGGCGGCGAGCTTCTCGGAGACGAACAGGACGCGCTTGCCCGCGTAGACCGCCTCCGCGATGAGGTTGGCGATGGTCTGCGACTTGCCCGTGCCGGGCGGCCCTTCGATAACCATCGAGGTGCCGCGCGCCGCCTCGACGATGGCGAGAAGCTGGGAGCTGTCGGCGTTGAACACCTCGCGGCACTCCTGGGGCGTCCGCACCGCGTCGAGGAAAGTCTCCTCGCCGAAAGGGCTCTCACTCGGCGGGTAGCCCTTTCCGAGCGACGCGGCAAGGTCGGGGTGTTCGGTGGGATGCGCGTCTTCGGGCCACCGTTTCTCGTCCAGGTCCTCGTACAGGACGAACTTCGTGAAGCTGAAGAAGCCGAGACTGATGTGGTCGGGCTCGACGGTCCAGCGGAGCCGGCGGGCGACCGCCTCCGCGACGGCGGCGGCGTAAGCCGAAGGGCAGAACGTCTCGTCGGCGAGGGCGGGCTCGGGAAGGACGATGCCGAACTCGTCCTTAGCCTTCGCGAGAAGCGAGAGGTTGGGTCCGAGGTCGGCCTCGTCGTAGACCAAGCGAAAGTCGGCTCCCGCCGTGCGCTCCAGACGCACCGGCACGAGGAGGAGGGGAGCCTGGAGCACGGTCTCCGAAGCGTCGTTCTCGATCCAGTTCAGCGTCCCGAGGGCGAGGTAGAGGGTGTTGAGGCCCTGCTCCTCTATCTGCGCCTCCGCCTGTCGCCAGGTCGCGAGCAGCCGCGCCTCGAGCTTCTTCGGCGTCTCGCGGGTGTTCAGGCGAAGGTCGGTCGGGTCGGCGGGAAGGTCGAAGAGGGTTCCCGCCCCTTCGGACGGCCCGGTGAAGGCGAGCCGCTTTCGCTCGACGACGAGCGCGCGAAAGACGCCGTCGGCGCTCTCTCCGTGGACTTCGATCCCGACGGTCCGCGAGAGCTTCGCGTTAAGGAGCCGGTTGCGCAGGGAGGGGTCGAGAAGCTTGCCGCGCAGGCCCTCGTAGTTGGCCCTGACGCCGGCACGAGAGGAAGCCTCGGGCACAAAGCCATTTTAGCCCTTCCGGCTTCGCATCCCCCGCGTATGCCGGAGCGATCCGTCTTCGGTGAGGCGCGCGTACGCCTCCGAGCCCTTGGGGTAGGCGGCGGCGCGGCCCTGGGCGTCGAAGTGGATGCCCCAGCCGTGGGTCTTGACCAGGGGCGAGCAGCGCAGGCAGGCCTGGGGGCGGGCGAAGAACGCGTCCCGGTCGGCGGGCTCCCCGGCGCGAACCGCCGTCGAGGAGGCGAACAGCACGTCGCCTTGGGTGTGTCGGTAAGGCTCCTCCACCAGCATCCGGTACTGGACCGCCGCGACCGAACCCGGCTTCGTCGGTAAAGCTCCCTCGCCGCGGCAATCTTCGGAGGCGGCGATGAAGACGTCGGCGTCGTCCACGAGGCTATTGTAGTCGCGTTCCGTCCCGAAGCATGGGCCATACTCCTAGAGGCATGCGGACCCTGTTGAAGAACGGCCGGATTCTCGATCCCTCGCAGGGGATCGACGCCCTAGGATCGGTGATCCTCGAGGACGACCAGATCGTCGCGGCGGGGCCGGACGTGGACGTCGACAAGGCCGATCCGGACGAGACCTACGACTGCACCGGGCTGTGGATCTGTCCCGGGCTCGTAGACCCGCACGTCCACCTGCGGGAGCCGGGCGACGAGCACAAAGAGACGATCGCCACCGGAACCCAGGCGGCGGCGGCGGGTGGCTACACGACGATCTGCTGCATGCCCAACACGAGCCCGCCGCTCGACAACCCGGCGCTCGTCGACTTTATCCTCGACCGCGCGGCCTCGCCCGAGGCGGGCGGCGTGTTCGTGGCCCCGGTCGGCGCCCTGACGCGCGGACTTGACGGAAAGAATCTCGCCGACCTCGGGGCGATGAAGCGCGCGGGCATCGTGGCGGCCAGCGACGAGGGCTTCCCGATCCAGGACGCGCAGGTGATGACCCAGGCGATGGAGTTCTGCCTGCAACTCGACCTGCCGATCCTCGTCCACTGCGAGGACACGAACCTCACGCGCGGAGCCAGCATGAACGAGGGCGCCATGAGCGCGATGCTCGGCCTCAAGGGGATGCCCCGCTCGGCGGAGGAGATCATGGTGATGCGGAACTGCCTGCTGAGCCTTCATACCGGTTGCCAGCTCCACATCATGCGGGTCTCGAGCTGGGGCGCGGTGGAGATGGTGCGGCAGGCGAAGTTCCTCGGGGCGCCCGTCACCGCCGAGATCTGCCCGATGCACTTCGCGTTCACGGACGAGAACGTGGGCGAGTTCGACACCCGGTTCAAGATCCAGCCGCCGCTCCGGTCGCAGATCGACGTGGACCTCCTGCTCCAGGCCCTCAACGACGGCACCATCGACTGCATCGCGAGCGACCACAGCCCGCACGCGAGCCACGAGGTGGACGTGCCGTTCGAGGAGGCGCCCTACGGCTCGGCACAGCTCGAATCGGCGGTTGGCGTCACGCTGACCTATCTCACCCACCGGGGCATCATCTCGCCCTTGGAGACGATCAACAAGCTCTCGACCAAGCCCGCGCGGATTCTGCGGCTGGATGCCGGGACCCTCAAGCCCGGGGAAACGCCGGTGGCGCAGGTCTGCGTGATCGATCCCGACTGCGAGTGGACCTTCGATCGTCACAAGACGTTCAGCAAGAGCAAGAACACGCCTTTCCACGGGATGAAGCTCAAGGGCAAGGCGGTGCTGACGTTCTCCGGCGGCGAGATCTACCGCGACGCCCTTTTCGAGGACTCGAGGTACGCGATTGCCGGGTGAGGGAATAGGGAAGGGGGGAAGAGGGCCGAGACGGAACCCCTCGATCCTTCTCCCTCTTGCCTGTTTCCTCTTAACGGGATGCCACACCGGCACGTTCCCTAACCCGAACGACCCGCGCGGCGCGGGTCAGCAGCAACCGGAAGTCCTGCGGCGGCAGGTGAAAGGCGCGAGCGACGCCCTCTTCGCGCGGGTGGTGGCGGGCGAGATCCCGGACGGCCGCTACCGCGACCTGCTGGCCCAGTACACGGACGACCTTCTGAAGGGAATCCAGATCGAGAGCGTCGACCCGGCCCGCGCGTGGGAGTACGGCGAGGTGTTCAAGACCGGGCGACTGTGGAGCCGCGCGGAAGCGGCGTACCGGATCGCGGTCAAAGCGGCGAAAGACGAGGACCGCCGGGTGAACGATACGCTCCAACTGGCGAACGCGATGGCCCACGAGGGGAAGGCGCCGGAGGCGATCGAGGAGGCGCGCAAAGCGTTCGACGCGCCTCCGGAGGCGAAGGCGCCGATTCTTTACGCGGCCTATCTGGAGATCGCCCCCGCCGGGAAGGGACAGGGGCACGACGCCGAGTTGGCCCGCTTCCTGGAGGACGCGATCCGGCAGTCCGACCTCGTGCACGTCGACGTCTCGAACGACGCGGGGAAGGCGTTCGAGGCGGCGTTGCCGCACCACCAGCGGAACGCCCGGCGGCTGGCGGCGGAACTCTATCTTTCTGCGGGAAAAGACGCAGAAGCGGAGCGGGTTCTTGGTGGAAAGCTCCCCACCGTCAAGATTTAGCCTCTATAATAAATATCGTTCAGTGCGCTTTTTGGCCGCTTCTCGTCGTGGCTTCACGCTTGTGGAGCTTCTTATCGTTCTTGCGATCATCGCGATCCTCGCAGGGTTGCTTTTCCCTGTGTTCGCGATGGCGCGACGGGCGGCGCAGACGACGAGCTGCCTCTCGAACTTTCGGAGCGCTACGCAGGCGGCGATCCTGTACACGTCGGACTACGACGACGCCCTCTTTCCGGTCAACCAGCGGCCTGGAGGGCCACCCGATCCCGAGTCCGACCGCGTGTGGCCTCAGATCCTCCGATCATACGCCGGAGGCTTCAGGCTCTTCGTATGCCCGGCGGATCATCAGAGCATGGACTTCGGCGGCAGCTTCGACCCCGATCTGCTTCCCGGCGACTACGGGGCGCGTTACTACGACGCCTCGCTAAAGGTCGATATCGGCTACAACGCCTACTATCTCTCCCCCGTCGTGCGTCAGGGCGCCGAGTGGATCGCGCGGCCGAAGTCGCTCGGGTCGATCAACAACCCTTCCCAGACGTTCCTTTTCATCGAGTCTCGAGGGCCGACCGCCGGGTCTTACGTGGTGGCCCCGCCCTGCCGCTACGTGGTGGATCACGGCTACTACGTGGACTCCTTCCAGGCGGATGTGCGCCGGGTCTCCTGGAACGATCCCGATCCGGTCTACACGCCGATCCAGGGCTGGGCGCTCACGAACGAGCCGGGCGACCTGCCCCAGGGCGGCGTGGGAACGCGCCACGGCGATCGGCTGAACGTCGCGCGGGTGGACGGGAGCGCGAAGACCCTCGCCCTCTCGGCGCTGGCGGCGGGTTGTAGCGTGAAGCCCCGTTGGGAGGGCTCGATCCTCGACGCCGAACGCTACCCTTGGTACGCGACGCCCTAGGGCCGGTATAGAATGGGCGTGTGTCCCGGCAACGTCGCCTCTGCATCTTCTTTCTGATCCTTGCGCTGAGCGCGCTCGGTCGGGGAGCGCCCAGCGAGGCTGAGGCGATGGGGACCTATCGAGGCATTCTTGGGGCCTTCTCGCGGGACCGGATGCGGACCGACGCCCAAGGATTCGCCGCGCTGGGGTCGCGTTTGGCGGGCTCGCCCGGCGAGGCGGCGGCGCTCGACCGGGCGGAGGGTGAGCTCAAGAGTCTCGGAGCGCGGACGCGTCGGGAGACGTTCCAGGTCACGATTCCCGATCCCGCGTCGCAAGGAACGGTAGCGTTCGCCGGGGGCACGACGGTGGTATGGCCGCTCTGGCCTAACCTCGTGCGGACGTCGACCTGCGACGTCCGCGGGCCGCTGCTGTACGGCGGCGACGGTTCGTTGGAGGCGCTCTCGGGAAAGACGGTCGCCGGGCGCATCGTCGTGATGGAGTTCGGAACGAGCGCGCGCTGGCGCAACGCGGCGAAACTCGGGGCGAAGGCGGTGGTGTTCCTCCAGCCGGAGACGATGCCGAGGGCGGAGGCGGAGGCCAAGTTCAGCGGGGTGCCGCTCGACGTGCCGCGCTTCTACCTTCCGAAGAAGGACGCGGGGCGCTTGCTCTCGGCGGCGTTCAAGGGCGGGGACGCGCGTTTGACGTGCCGTCAGGACTGGGTCGTCCGGCCATCGGCGAACCTGATCGCGGAGCTTCCGGGCACGTCGCCCGATGAGCCCATCGCGCTCTTCACCCCCGCCGATGCGATCAGCGCGGTTCCTGGACTCGCCCCCGGCGGCGAGGGAGCGGCGGGGCTGGCGGCCACGATGGAGGTCGCGCGGGTCGCCGCCGCGCGCCCGCACCGGAGGCCGTTATGGATCGTGGTGTCCGGCGCGCACGCGCTAGGCCTGCGGGGGGCGCGGGAGTGGGTGGAGCGACAGTTCCACGGCTCGCCCACGCCTTTCCTCACCCTGACTCTGGACCTTTCCGGCGGCTCGTCGTCGGTCGGCTCGTTCGGAAACGGCTGGTTCTACGAGTACCGGGCCGAGACGAGCCAGCACGTCCAACAGATGTCGCGCCTGTTCCGCTCCCACGCGGACGTGCTCTCGAAGGTCACCGGCGTCACGCCCGCGCGGCTCGTGCTTATCGACGCGACGAACAACGGCGATAGCCGAACGTGGAAGAACAACGTTCCCGGCAAGTTCGCGCTCGACTGCGAGCCGATGCTCCTCGCGGGACTGAACGCCCTGAGCTTCCGAACGGTCGAGGATGGACGCGAGACGTGCGACACGCCGCTCGACACGCTCGACCGGGTGCAGGTCGGGAACGTGTTCCGGCAGGCGCAGACGGTGGGGGTGATGCTGGATCACGCCCTGAACGACACGAGCGACAAGGACGAGACGAGCGACTACCGAGTGCCGCTCGACCCGCGCACCCCTATCCGTATGGGATTGGTGGGCGGCTTCACCCAGGCGGTGGGACGAACGGTGGTGTACGACCCCCAACAGAGCTTCGTGCCGGACATCCCGGTGCCGGGCTCGCTCGCCTGCGTCCTGGGAACCCAGAAGACGATGATGGGCGTGCGCGGCGACATGGTCCAGTCGACCGTCGGGCCGAAAGCGGAGTACGAGTTCACCGGCATCGCGTCCTTCTCCTCGAACACCCAGCAGGACAAGTGGACGCGCACGGCGGCGTTCCACATCGATCCGAAGACGGGAGCGATCGACCACGCGCCCACGGAGAACATGCCGGGCTTCGACGCCTACAAGACGGATTTCCCCCAGACGGTGGCGCGGCACGAGTCGCCCATCGTGCTGTTCCCGTGCGTCCCGGTCTCCCTCTTCGATCTCGTCGATCCGCAGTCCCTGAAGGCCTTACCTCGCGTGTGGGTGCTCGACGCGGCGAGCGGGTCCGAGCCGCGCAACTACGGGCGGTTCTCCCCCGGCTTCGACCAGCGCCTGAGTCCGGAGATCGAGGACGCGCAGGTGCTGTTCTTCCTCAAGGGCCAGCGGTTCCAGCTCATTGGGATGACGCCGGGGGAAGGGAACCGGATGGTCCTCACGAACTCCTCGGTGGGCGACGAGAAAGGACAGGGCTACGACGCGCCCGGATTCGACGGCAAGGTGGTCGGACGCGCGGGAATCCCGATGGGCGGGCGGTTCCCCGACCTGCCGCTGAACACGGCGCGCGACCTGTGCGGCATCAACGAGACGCGCCTGGATCGCTTCACGAAGTACCGGATCGTCTCGCAGGACGTACGCGATCTTCATAACCAGGCGAAGGCGGCGATCGTCCGGGCGGAGGCGGCGGAGGCCAAGCGGAATTGGGCGGAGGCCGATCGGCAGGCGCGAGCGGCCTGGGGCTACGCGCTGCGCGCCCACCCGATCATCATGGGCACCGCGAACGACGTGGTGAACGGCGTGGTCTTCTACCTGTTCCTGCTTATCCCGTTCAGCTACTTCCTCGAGCGGCTGATGTTCGGACACAGTCTGCTCACGAAGCAGCTCGGGGCGGGCGTAGGCATCTTCATCGTCTCGTTCCTCGTCCTGCGCCTGATCCACCCGGCGTTCGAGATCGTGAGCAACCCCTCGATGATCTTTATCGCGTTCGTGATGGGCGTGCTGAGCCTCGTCGTGACCTCGTTCATCCTGGGCAAGTTCGAGTCGAACATGCGGGCGGTGAAGGCGGCGCAGGGCGGCGTCCATGAGGTGGACGTTAAGCGGTCCAGCGTGGCGATGGCGGCGTTCAACCTGGGGGTGTCGAATATGCGGCGGCGCAAGGCGCGCACCATCCTCACGACGCTTACCCTCGTCGTGATGACGTTCATCGTCCTGAGCTTCACTTCGATCGTGGACGAGCTGCGGCTCGACGAGACGCCCGCGCCCAACAACGTCGCGGCCTACAGCGGCCTCATGATTCGCAACGCGAACATGGACCCGCTCCAACTCACCACCTATCGCCAGATCGCGAACGAGTTCGGAGACAAGGCGATCGTCGTGCCACGGACGTACTACTACGGGGCGGACATCAACCAGAGCAGTCTGCTCAGTCTCCAGCGGGGGCAGGACGCCATCGACGTGAAGGCGATGCTGGGGCTCTCGCCGGACGAGGCGAAGGTCACGCGGCCACAGGATGCCCTTCTTCCCGGCGGGCGGTGGTTCCGACCCGGCGACCGAAACGTCGTGATCCTGCCCAAGGGCATGGCCGACCGTCTGAAGCTCGGGCCGAACGATGTCGGGAAGGCGACGGTCACCTACGCCGGCGAGAACCTTACCGTGATCGGCATCGCCGACCCCGGCATCCTACGTTCGAAGGTCGACCTGGACGGCGACGGGATCTTCCCGCCCGATTTCGCGCTCTCGTTCACCCAGGCGGTCCAGCAGAAGGCGACGGAGAACGCGTTCCGCCCCTACATCCGCCTCGACCCGGACACCGTGTTCATCGTTCCCGTCACGACCGCGACGGACCTCGGCTCCGACCTGCGGACGCTGGCGGTGGCGTTCGCCGATCCCAACCAGACCCGACCTGCCCTGGAGTCCCTGATGCCGCGTCTGCGGCTGAACCTGTACGCGGCGGTGCCGGAGAGCGGCAGGCTGGCGGTGAAGCAGTTCTCGGTCCAGCAGGCGAAGGCGTCGGGTGGGCTTCTCCTGGTCGCGATACAGATCCTGATCGCGGCGACCTTCGTGCTGAACACGATGGTCGCGAGCGTGGTGGAGCGGACGAAGGAGATCTCGATCTTCTCCAGCATCGGTCTCGCGCCGAACCACATCGCGATGCTGTTCTTCGCGGAGTCGTTGGTCTACGGTGTGCTCGGCTCGGTCCTGGGCTACTACGTGGCGCAAGGCATGGCGAAGATCATCGTCGCGACGGGCTGGCTTCCGGGGCTTACCTTGAACTTCAGTTCGACCTCGGCGGTGCTGTCGGCGGGGATCGTGATGGCGACCGTCCTGCTCTCGACGATCTACCCCGCCCGCAAGGCGGCGCAGATCGCGGCTCCCGCGATGAACGAGAAGGCGTTCGAGACGGAGCCCGAGGGCGACGAGTGGCGCCTGCCGCTACCTTTCTCGATCTCGGCGGCGGAGGCGGCCCCGGTGGCGGCGTTCCTCACGACGTGGCTCAAGGCCTACGAGGGCTACACCATCGGCGATTTCGTGACCGCCGACGCCCGCCTTGAGGTGGAGGATCGTACGTACACCGTCCGCGCGACGACCTGGCTCGCTCCCTACGATCTTGGCGTGAGTCAGACCCTGGAGCTGATCCTCTCGCCGAGCCGCGTGTCCGGGGTGTACGCCCTCGATCTTGTGATGACGCGCCTTTCGGGCGATCCGGAGAACTGGCCGGTGGTCAACCAGCGGTTCCTCGCGAACGTCCGGCGGCAGTTCCTCACTTGGCGCACCCTCGGCGCGGACGAGCGGGAGCGGTACCGCGTGCAAGCGGCGGAAGCGAGGGAGTTGGCGGAGGTCTAACGACCGTGGCGATGGTCTCCCGCCCATCGCCACGGCGGAATTCGTGACACTCCCGCCACCTTCGGCTACAATGGGGCCGGATGGCGACGCTGGCACCCGACGAGACTCCCCTGCCTGAACTGGAGGCGACGGGCCCGCCGACCCTGCGGGGCATCCGCCTCCGAGCCCTCGTCGTCGGGTTTCTCCTGACGTTGCCCGTCTGCTTCGCGGCCTCGAACGCGAACCAGTCGAACATGTTCTCGCTCATGGTGCCGCCGATCTCGGCGCTGCTCCTTTGCGTGATGGCGAACGCGCCCCTGCGATGGTTCGCGCCGAAGCTGGCGTTCACCCAGGCCGACCTGATCGCGATCTTCGCGATCAACAGCGTCGCGGCCGTGTGCGCCGCCGAGTGGACGGGACTCGGGCACATGACGATGTTCACGCTGCCCGAGATCGCCAAGACGAACGACACGGCGAAGAACTACCTGCTCAAGGAGTTGCCTCCGAGCATGATCGTCACCAACGTCAAGGACACGGCGGACATCATGGGCGGCGGCAAGGGCGTGGGCTACGTCACCGCCAAGTTCTTCTCGTTCTATCTGCCGAAGGTCGTGCCGTGGGTTCTCATGATGGGCGCGCTGACGCTCGCGATGCAGTGCGTCAACAGCCTGATGCGCGGCGCCTGGAACGAGCGGGAGCGACTGACCTTCCCCTTGATCCAACTCCCGATGGCGATGAGCGAAGGCGGCGGAAGCGGCGGCATGTGGAAGAGCCGCCCCATGTGGATCGCGTTTGGGATCATGTTCGCGATCGACATGATGAACGGGCTGAACTACCTCTACCCGAACCTGCCCCACATCCCCGTCAAAGACCTTCTCTTCATCAACGGCTTCTTCCACGAGCCGCCGCTAAACCAGATGGGCGACTTCCGCCTCTCGATCTACCCCTTCATGGCGGCGATCGGTCTGTTCATGCCCAGCGACATGCTCCTGTCGTTCGTGGTCTTCTTTCTGCTCCGTAAGGTCACCCACATCGCGCTCGCGTCGCAGGGCATCCCGCAGGAGACGTTCTCCGGATCGGGCATCAATCCCGGCCCGCCCTACTTCGACGAGCAGACCTGGGGCGCGATATTGGCGATGTTCCTGGGGGCGATCTGGGTTTCGCGCGAGTACCTGAAGGAGGTCTGGCGCGACATCAAGGTCCGCGCGCCCAGCACGGACGGCGGTATTCGGCACACCTACGCCTTCGCCGGGCTTCTCCTCTGCATGGGGATCGTGGCGGGCTACGGCGTCCTGTTCGGGGAGCTTAATCCGGCCTATAGCCTCGCCTACGTCACGCTGTTCCTCATTCTTTCCACGGTCCTGACGCGCATCCGCGCCCAGGTCGGCCCGCCCACCCACGAGTTCGCGTTCCTGGGGGTGAATTCCATCCTCGGTCGCTTCCTGGGCAACCGCTGGCTGACCGATCGGCAGGCGAGCTGGGTCACCGGCGGCTGGCTCTGCATGAACCGGATGTACCGGAACCATCCCATGCCGGTCCAGCTCGAGGCGATGAAGATGGGGCAGCTGAACAACGTCCGCCAACGATCGATGTTCTTCGCCATCGCGGCGGCGGCGATCCTCGGTATCTTCCTCTGCTACTACTTCAACATCCTCAAGTCGTACCGTCTCGGGCAGTACACCTGGGCCGAGCCCATCGGATTCCTCGACCGCATCCTGAACGACCGCCACGGACCGGACGTCGTCGGAATGGGGATGACGATCTTCGGCTTCGCCGTCGTTATGGTCCTGGACCTCGTGAGGTTCCGCTTCCCCGGCTTCCCGCTCCATCCGGCGGGGTACGTGCTGAGCATGAACTTCGGGGTCGACTACTATTGGTTCGGCCTGTTGATCGCGCTTCTGGTCAAGAATTTCGTCCAGCGGTACTACGGCCTTACGGGCTACGACAAGCTGCGGCGGGTCGCCCTGGGCATCCTGCTCGCAGAGTACGCGGCGGAGACGATCTGGATGGCGATGGCCCTCATCACGCACCAGAGCACCTACACGATCTCGTTCAACGACCGGAGCCTTCTGGGCCAGTGACGAGGACGCTCGCCACGAATCGGATAGCGCCCGCGTAGAACCCACGGTGAACGAGACCTACCCCCGGTCGGACGAATCTGCGGAGGAGATTCCGGCGCTCCGCAACCCCTGGGGGTGGGTCGTGCTGGCGGTGTTGTTCTCCTGGATGATCTTCAGCGCCAACCTGGGCGGGGCCTCCGCCAGTCCCGCCGCGCGGGCAGCGCGGTACTCGGCCCAGCTCAAGGCTGCGATGGCGAGCTACGAGGCGGGGGATGGC
This sequence comes from uncultured Fimbriimonas sp., assembly GCA_964516175.1. Classification (GTDB taxonomy): domain Bacteria; phylum Armatimonadota; class Fimbriimonadia; order Fimbriimonadales; family Fimbriimonadaceae; genus Fimbriimonas. The sequence goes on from CAZEWR010000007.1 coordinate 54,665, forward strand.
CCCTTTCAGAAGATCCTTGCGAACGAGTCGCCCGACGCGCCCCTTCGCAAGCTGGAGCGGGAGACCGCCGCTCGCCACCTAGAGGACCCGATCGAGGCGTCGGTCTGGACCACCGTGCGGAAGCAGCTCGGCGAGCCGGTGACGGCGGCGGATTTGAAGCCGCTCCAGAACGATCCGATCTACCGCCCGCTGGCCGAGGCGTTCCGGCCTGGCGGGCACCCGAAGGCGGAAGCCCAACGGATCGTCGCCGCGCTGGAGGCGCGTCGGCCTCCGGCGCGGGTGACGGCGAACATCGTCCGCCGAGAGGCCGGACTTCCCGTTCGCAAGATCGCGCCGCCGAAGGGGAACAGGGCCGTGGTCGTTTTTGGCGGGCTTCTGATCCTGGCATCGGGCGCCGCCTGGGTGATGGCGGCGATCTTCGGTCTCTCGGGGATGTTGCGGCCCCAAGGACCGGCGACCGAGGTCGCGACGGAGGCGAAGGCGGATCAACTCGCCCTGGGGGCGGCGACCCTTCTCGCGACGTTCCTGGGCTTCCAGTTGGTGGCCGCTCTCTTGGTGAACCTCGGACTGAACGGCCGGGTCGGTTCCGCCTTGGTTTTCGCGGGGATGCTGGTCGCGGTTCCGGTCGTCCTGCGGCGAGGCCCCGGCCTGAAGGCGGTCGGCCTGGGTGGCCGAACGTTCGCGCGGGACGTGGGGCTAGGGTTCTGGGCGTTCCTGCTTGAGCTTCCGGTGACCGGTGCGATGGCCCTGCTCGCCGGCGTCCTTCTCCGGGGATTGCCGACGCCCACCCACCCGGCGACGACCGCGCTGGAGTCGTCGCCCGACCTGCTGACGATCCTCGTCACTCTTTTCAGCGGGGCGATCGTCGCCCCGTTCTGGGAGGAGACGATGTTTCGCGGCCTGCTCTTTCCGGCCCTTCGCAAGGTGTTGAAGGGGCCCATCCCGGCCGCCCTGCTCTCCTCGCTTCTGTTCGCGAGCATCCATCCTCAGGGGCCGGTGCTATGGGCGGCCCTCGCGACGGTGGCTCTCTTCTCCTGCGCGCTCGCCCAGACGACGCGCTCGCTCGTGCCGTCGATCACGATGCACGTCGCGCACAACACGACGATCCTCGTCCTGTCGCTCCTCGTAGGGCGGTAGGACGAGAGACTCTACTCGGCGTGTCCGGCCTTCCGCTCGTAATCCGCCTTGGCCCGGTCGGCTTCCCGGTGGAGACCGATATCCTTGGGACCAAGGTCGATCGCCTGAGGCTCGTTGGCGTTCTTGAGCCTGTCCTTCAGGGCGGCGACGGGCGGTGCGCCGCCTTCGCCGACCTCGCGGGGGATGAGGATCGTGACCCGGCGGTTGCTGAAGTCGAGGGGCTTGTCCGGCCGTTCAAGACGCGTCGGACCGTAGCCGACGACCTCCCGGAACTGATTCTCCGGGCATCCGTCGGCACGCAGGCTCTGCATCAGCGAGATGGCGCGGGCGGTCGAGAGGCCGAAGTTGCCGCCCGGTCCGCCGCAAGGCGCCGCGTCGGTGTGGCCCTGGATCTCCATCGGCTTGCCCATACGGGAGAGTAAGGGGGCGAGGCGGGCCACGATCTCGCGGGCGGCAGGCCGAATGACCGCGCTGCCGCTCTCGAAGAACACCGCCCCCCGCGTCTCGACGAGCTCGATCTGAAGTCCCTCGGAGGTGACCGTCACCTTGACGTCCTTGCCCAGTCCGCTCAACTCCTGGGACATCTCCGCCTTGATCTTCTGGGCGGCGCTCTCCATGGCCTTCTGCTCCTGGTCGTAGTCCTTGTCCGTGGGAGTCGAACTCTTCTTGCCCGCCGCGTTGGCGGAGATCGAGAAGATCGAGTGGCTCGCGGGCTCGCCCGTCAGCATATTGATCGGGTTGTTGAAGTAGCTCGCGATGCCCTTGCGGGTCTCCTCGCTCATGCCCATGATCCACATGACCATGAAGAACGCCATCATCGCAGTCACGAAGTCGGCGTAGGCCACCTTCCACGACCCGCCATGGTGGGCGTGGCCGGAGATCTTCTTCTTCTTGATGATGATCGGCTGATTCGACGCGCTCATGCCTTCACCGCCGCCTCCATCTCGGAGAAGCCGGGGCGGACCGCCGTCTCGATGTTGCGGCGCGCGAACTCGACGCAGGTGATGGGCGACTCGCCGCGGGCGAACGAGAACAGCGCGTAGCGGATGCAGTTCATGTACTGCCCTTCGCTGTCCAGCCGGATCGACATCGCCTTGCTCATCGGGGCCAGAACGCCGTAGGCCAGAAGGATGCCGAGGAAGGTGCCGACGAGCGAGGCGCCGACGGCCTCGCCGATCGCCGCCGCCTCGCCGCCGATCTTGCCCATCGTGATGATGATGCCGAGAACCGCCGCGACGATCCCGAAGCCGGGCATCGCGTCGCCGACCGTCTGGATCGCCTCCGCCGGGCCGTGGGCCTCCTTGTGGGCGACCTCGAGGTCGAGCTCCATCATCTCCGCGAGGTCGTGCGGGCCGACCGAGCCGGTAAGGATCACTTTAAGCGTGTCGCAGAAAAAGTCGCTCGCGTGGTGGTTCGCGAGGAACACCGGGTACTTGCCGAGGATGTCGCTCTGCGCGGGGGCCTCGATGTGCTTCTCCAGGCCCAGAAGCCCCTCTTTACGGGCCACGTTGAAGAGCTGGTACATCATCTTCAGCAGGTCCGTGTAGGCGGGCTTGGTGTACGGGTCGGGCTTGAGCAGCCCCATCACGCCCTTGATCGCGCCCTGGAAGCCCTTCATGCCGCTCGCGGCGATCAGGGAGCCGATGCCCGCGCCGCCCAGGATCACGAACTCGTTGATCTGAATGAGGACCCCGACGTTTCCCCCGTGCATCGTGTATCCCACCATGGTGGCGACAAGCACGACGACGATCCCGATAATGGTGAACATGGGCTGGTAAAAGTGTCGGCTCTTCACCCGGTGTTCTGTATGCCTTGGCCGCATGGAACCTTTGGTCCGTCTTTTGAGACTAACGCCCGTTGAACCACTGGGCCTTCTGGGGCGGGACGATCGTCGTTCTGGTCACGCTTTGGGAGGCGTTCGAAACGATGATCCTCCCGCGCGCCATCATGCGTCCGGGCCGGGTCACCCACGTCTTCTATCGATCGACCCACTGGCTGAAGCGGGCCGTCGTGCGACGAACGCCCGGTCGCAAGCTTAGGGAAACGATCCTCGCGGTCTACGGGCCGCTCTCGCTGTTGATCCTCGTGGGGCTTTGGGCCACCCTCATCATCGTGGGTTTCGGCCTGATCCACCATGGGCTCGGGACCCATTTCAAGGAGACGGGCGAGCCGCTTACCCTCGGCAACCTGATCTACTTCAGTGGCTCGACCTTCTTCACCCTGGGCTACGGCGACCTGACGCCGCAGGGAACCGTCGCCCGGGGCCTCGCGGTGTTAGAGGCCGGATTGGGTTTCGGCATGCTGGCGGCGGTGATGGGTTACCTGCCCGTGCTCTACCAGGCCTTCTCCAATCGAGAGGCGTCCATCCTGCGGCTGGCGAACCGTTGCGGGGGGAAAATCGATGGCGTCGGCCTGATCGTCCGCTACGCTCGCAACGGCAACTACGAGGGGCTCGCGACGACGCTGGAGGATTTCGAAAGCTGGATCTCCGAACTCTTGGAGACGACCGTGAGCTACCCGATGATCGCGTTCTATCGGTCCCAGCGCGAAGATCGCTCGTGGATCGGTGGCCTCACGGCGGTGCTCGACGCGACGACGATCATTCAGCTTCCGGCGGCGACGCCGTGGCCTCCCCGTCTCGTCGACCAGGCGGAACTGACCTTTTCGATGGCCCACCGCGCCGTCCAGGCTTTGGCCCGGGCGCTCCATCAACGTCCCGACATCACCCAGCGACGCGATTTCGATATCGAGGCCTTGACCGCTCGCCTCGCCCGTTCGGGGATCGAGCTGGGTGAGAACGCGGAGGATCGTTTCCACGACCTCACCCGCCGCTACGAACCCGAGGTCGCCTGTCTGGCGGATTTCCTTACGCTCGACCTTCCGCCTTGGCCCATCAAGGAGTCCTCAGGCGGCAAGCCGTAGATCGTCTTCCTTCCTTCCGAGGGAAACCCACTCTGCGGGCGGAACGCTCAAGAACGCCTCCACCAGGGATGGGTCGAACTGAGTGCCCGCCATGCGGCGGATCTCGTCGCGGACCGCCGAGTAGGGAAGGGCGGCGCGGTAAGGGCGATCGCTCCCCATCGCGTCCATGGTGTCCGCCAAGGCGAAGAGGCGGGCCCCGAGGGGAATGGCCTCGCCCGCGAGTCCGTCGGGGTAGCCCGTGCCGTCCCACCGCTCGTGGTGCGAGCGGACGACCGGGACCGCTCCGGCGAGCTGGGGAAAGTCCGCCAGGAGTTCCGCGCCTTCGACCGGATGCCGACGGACGATCTCCCACTCCGCCTTGTCGAGGGCGCCCGGCTTGTTGAGGATCGCGTCGGGAACCCCGACCTTGCCGATGTCGTGCAAGAGGGCGCCAAGGTGCAGGTCGTTCATCTCGCTGGGCGAGATCGGAACCATGTGCCTCGCCACCCCCTCTTCCGCGAGACGGACGCAGAACCGCATCACCCGATCCGAGCGCCGCTCGACGTCCTGATCACGAAGTTCCAGCATCGCGAGCAAAGCCCGAACCAGCGGACCGCTCGGTCCTTCCAGGAGCTCGGACGAGGAGGCGAGACGGTCGATCCCGATCTTTCGGCTGGTCTCCAGAGACCACTCGAGCGACAGGATCTCCGTTCGGCCTCCCTCCTCGACCGTGAGGCTCCGCTTTTCGATGGAGGCTCCCTCCAAGGCGACCTGATTGCGCCCGGCGTGTTTCGCGGCGTAGAGCGCGTGGTCCGCCGCCTCGATCAACGACCCGGCTTCCCGGCCCGCCGCCATAGCCACGCCGATGCTCAGCGTCACCGGGCGATGCGGAAAGTCCGTCGCCTCGCAGGCGGCGCGAACGCGTTCCGCGATGCTTGCGGCTTCCTCGACGCTTGTCGCGGATAGCACGGCGGCGAACTCCTCACCGCCGTAGCGGGCCGCGAGATCGGATTCCCGCAGGTTCTCCCGCAGGACCCGCGCCACGATCTTCAGGGCCTCGTCCCCGGCGGGATGGCCGAACTGGTCGTTGTACTGCTTGAATCGATCCACGTCGACGAGCAACAGGCACGTCGGGGCGCCCGTCTCCTCGCTTCGGGCGATTTCGAGGCGCAGACGTTCCTGGAACACCCGGTGGTTCGGAAGGCCCGTCATGCTGTCCGTGGTCGCAAGCGCCTCCAGCTCCTTGTAGGCCGCCTGCAGGAATCGGTAGAGCCGCGAGTTCTCTGCGATCGCGAAGAACTGCCGGACCATGATCAAACCCAGGAGGGTGGCCGATCCGACGTATACGCCGCTCTCCAATCCCCCGCCGACGCGCGTTCGGTAGACGTAGACCAGAAGGCCCACGACCGCCGGCACGAAGGCGTAGGGAAGGATAGCCCGTCCTAAGCCCGAAGGACGCCCTCCGACGGCTTCGGCCGTTCTCTCGCCTTCCGCTTCGTCTCGTGAACGGAGACCCCGTAAGGCGACGGCAGCCTGCGCGAACATAAAGTTGGCGAGAATCCAGCCGACGTCCACCGGCCCGCCCGCTTGGTAGGTCTCGTGGAGGGTCCGGTACTCGTAGACGGTGTCCGAGAGGACGTAGCCGAGAACGCCCACCGTCACGAGATTTCGGATTTTCCGGATGTCCGCCTCCTGTGAGTGCGACGCGAGCACAAGCACGCAGAACAGCATCGACAGGTCGGCGAGCGGGTACGCGGCGCCGAGAACCTTGGCGAACAGGGTCGCCTCGCCGTTCAGCACGGTGGGGCCGAGCGCGAAGTACCAGCTGAACGTCACCAAAGCCGTCGCGACCATCAGGCTGTCCAGAAGGACGCGGACGCGCATCACCCCAGGCATCGGGCGACTGGGCAGCAGCAGGACCGCCACGATCGTCCCGACGGTCCCCGTCAGATACCCGGCGTCCGCCCAAGAGGGAAACGGCGCCTGGGGAGTTGCGAGGTCGTAATACGCCCAGAGAAGGCCCCCGACGGCGTAGCCACCGATCCCGACGCTCAGCATGACGGAGGACAGAAAGCCTCGCCGGTGGAACCTTGCCCCGTCCTTTCGGGTGATCCCCCAGAGGCTCCACACGGTGCAGGCGAGGGCCACGACGACGCTCAGGACGTCGGAGAAGGCCTTGTTGCTCGTCGCGCTCGCGTGGCCGAACTGCGTCCAGAGGATGAAGGCGCCGCAAGACAGCGCGGTCACGATGACGCTGGCGTTCGGCCTTTGCCAAGAACGCCCTGCGCCTTCTCCTTTTCTCGTGCGCACACTCACGGGGCGCACCACATCGGGCTTATGCATGATCTTCAAACGGATCGTCCAGGTGCGACCCCGTAGATATGTTCCGTGTCCTCGTTTGTCGCAGCGCTCGAGAGAGCGAAAAGCGCAAGAAGACGGTCCTGTTATTCTTTCCAGGATCAGAATCGAGCCTCGAAGCCTAGGCCGCTCGGTTCTGATCCTGGTCCGTCGTCTCATCCTCGCCGCCGACGACGAACAGGACGGGCGTGACGCCCGTCACGACGACCCGGTTGCGCCCGCCGCGCTTCGCGGCGTAAAGGGCTTGGTCGGCGGCTTCGATCACCTCGCCCGCATCGGATCCCTCAAGGAGGGCGACGCCGATGCTGAGGGTGACCGCGCGGTTCGGAAAGACCATCGCCTCGCAGGCGGCGCGCACTCGCTCCGCGACGGTGCCCGCTCCGGTGGCTCCTGTGGCGGGCAGGATGGCGGCGAACTCCTCTCCGCCGTAGCGGGCGGCGAGGTCCGAGGCTCGAAGGCTGTCCCCGAGAAGACGAGCCACGATCTTCAGGGCCTGGTCGCCCGCCGGATGGCCGAACCGATCGTTGTACGCCTTGAAGTGGTCGACGTCCACGAGAAGCAGCGCCAAAGGGGTGTTCTCCGCGCGACTCCGGACGATCTCCTCGCGAAGCCGTTCCTGGAACGTTCGATGGTTGGCGAGTCCGGTCATCCCATCGTAGGTCGCGAGCGCCTCCAGGTCCTCGTACGCCTTGCGCAACTCTCGGTAGAGCCGGGAGGTGTCGGCGAGAGAAAGGAGCTGCCGCGCGAGAAGCAGGACGACGAGCAGGCCTGCCGACACGTAGACGCCGTTCGCCAGCCCGCTCGCGACCTGGGCGCGCCACGCGTAGGCGACGAGCGCGCCGACCGCCGGCACGAGGGCGTAAGGCAGGAGAATGCGCTCGGGACCGGGTACGCGGACCGGGACGACGGGCGCGGAATCCTCGCTCGGCTTCAGGCTTCGGAGAGCGGCCGCCGCCCGCCCCATAAGCAAAGTCGCCACCATCCAGCCCACGTCGAGCGGGCCGCCCGACTGGTAAGTGGCCTGAAGGTTGCCGACCGCGAACGCTCCGTCGGAAGCGACGTAGGCGAGGGCGGCGGCGTAGAGCAGGTTCCGAATCCGCGCCGCCCCTGGCCCTGATGAGCGGGAAGCGACGACCATGGCGCAGAACACCACCATCAGGTCGAGTAGGGGATAGGCCGCTCCGAGCCCCTTGGCCAAGGGAGTGCCCTTGGCGCTGAGGATCGTCGGCCCCAGGACGAAAAACCAGCCGAACGCGATCACGCCCGACATGACGAGCAGACTGTCCAGGAGCGCCCGAATCCGGAGGGAGGTGGATGCCCGATGTCCGGGCAGGAGCAGGATGCCCGCGACCATCGAGAGCGAGGCGGTGATGTATCCCGCATCGGCCCACGAAGGAAAGGAGCGGCGATGAAGGAGGAGCTCGGTGTAGCACCAGTAAGCTTGTCCCGCGCCCCACGCCGCGACTGCGAGGGTGATAAAGCCCGCCGACCAGCGAGCGTGGTTCGACGTCGCTCGACGTCGGCTCCACAGACTCCAGACGAGGCCGAGAATGGAAGCGGCGGCCTGCGCCAGGTCGGAGACCACCTTCCGCGTCGCGTAGTCGCGACTCAGGAGCGTCCAGAGGACATAGGCCACGAAGAGGACGGCCACCGGCACGAGTCCCCTGTCCGCCCCCTGCCCCTCGGCTGCGGCCTCCCCCCGATCTTGCCGCCTTCGACTTAAGGGAGGCCCGGGGACGCTTTCCTGCTGCTCTGCCATAGGACCGGTAGGGCCGAACGCCCTACCGTTCTATTCCACGGATCGCGCGCGAACCCAAGCACGTTCCAGGCCGGTAGAAAGACGGGAATCGTCGCGTTCGGGAATGGGCCTTCCCAAGGAGCGGGAGAGCGGCGCCGAGACGGAGGCGCCAGCATCGGCGTGAGGCTCTAAGCGGCCCGTCGGAGCCCGGAAACCGGCTTTGGGACCGCGCTCCTAAACGCTTCCCAATCTTCCAAGGGGATCGAGAGAAAAACCTCGACCGCCTTGGGATCGAACCGTCGTCCCGCCTCGCGGCGGACTTCCCGCTCGATCTCGGCGGGATCCAGCGCCGCCCGGTAGGAGCGCCCGCTCCACATCGCGTCCACCGCGTCGGCCACCGCGAAGAGTCGGGCGCCGAGCGGGATCGCCTCGCCTGCCAACCCGTCGGGATAGCCCGCGCCGTCCCAGCGCTCATGGTGGGAGCGGACGACCGGGACTGCGCCCGTGAACTCCGGACGGCCCGCGAGCATCCCGGCGCCCCAGGCCGGATGGAGGCGCAAGATGCTTTTCGTCGCGTCGTCCAAGGCGTCCGGCGCGTGAATGATGTGGTCGGGAGCGCCGACCTTGCCGATATCGTGAAGAAGAGCTCCGAGGTAGAGGTCCGAGAACGTCACGTCCGACGGTCCGATCTTGCCTTGCCGAACGGACTCTTCGGCGAGGCGGAGGCACATTCTCGCCGCCCGATCCGAGTGCGACACGACCGACTCGTCCCGCAGGCTGAGCAGAGCCGTCATCGTCCGTAGCGCCGGAGCCGCTGGCCCCGCAAGGATCTCCTCAAGCCAGGTCTCGCTTGAGGCCGCGCTCTCCACGCACCAGCCGCTGGGGAGCGTCGAGCACGTCTCACCCTCTCGGCAGACCGTGTTCCGTCCGCGGTTCTTCGCGACGTAGAGGGCCTGATCGGCGGCTTCGATCATGTTTCCGGCCTCGCCGCCGACCCGCGTGACGATCCCGACGCTCAGGGTCACCGCACGGCAAGGAAACGCCTGCGCCTCGCAGGCGGCGCGGATTCGCTCGGCGATCGCGGTGGCTTCGCCGGCTCCGGTTCGGGGAAGGATCGCGGCGAACTCCTCGCCGCCGTACCGGGCGGGCAGATCCCCTTTGCGAGCGCTCGCCTTCAGCACGCCCGCCACGAGCCGCAGCGCCTCGTCGCCGGCGGGGTGTCCAAACTGATCGTTGTACGCTTTGAACCGGTCGACGTCGATGAGAAGCAGGGATACGGGCTCGCCCGAGACCTCCGACTTCGATAGCTCCGCTCGGAACCGCTCCTGGAAGGTCCGGTGGTTCCACAGCCCGGTCATGCCGTCGGTCGTCGCGGAGGCCTGAAGCTCCCGGTAGGCCTCATGGAGAAAGCCGTACAGCCGGTTGTTCTCAACGATCGCGATCACCTGACGAACGAGGATCAGGAAAGTCAGCGAGGCGCCCGCCAGATAGATTCCGATCGCGAGTTCCCCTTGGACGTGGGTCGACCAGACGTGGAACGCGAGCAGGGCTACCGCCGGCACGAGCGCGTAGGGAAGGAGGGCGCGCCAGAGCGCGGTCGGCCTCTGTGTTTCGGGCTCTTCGTCCTCGAACGTGGCGGCTGGCACGGCGCGATAGTTCCGAAGGGCCTGGACGCCGTTCCCGGACAGAAGCGGCGCGATGATGTAGCCCACGTCGAAGAGGCTTCCCGCCGCGTACTTCTGGTGGATCGTGAGATACAGGAAGGCGACGTCCGACACGACGATGGCGAGCACGGCGCCGCAGAGGAGATTGCGGCTGCGTCGAAGCCTCGAGTCGCCCGAGTGCGACGAGCTCGCGACGACGCAGAACATCATCACGAGGTCCATCATGGGATAGACGGCGTTGAGCGCCTTCCCCAAGGGCGTGGACTGCGAGTCGAGAACCGTCGGGCCGAGGGTGAAGAACCAACTGAAGGTGACGAGAGCCACCATCACCATCAGGCTGTCGAGAAAGACGCGCGCCCGCACGACGCCGCAGATGAGACGGCTCGGAAAGCTCAGGAGACCGGCGACGGAGACGACGGCGCCCCCGAGAAGGAAAAGATCGGCGCACGACGAGGCCGGTTTGACGCCCTTCGTAAGTCGGTAGTAGGCGAGAATCAGATCGCCGACGAAGTAGACGGCCAGACCGAGGCTCAGCAGGTTGGGCGACCGGGCGTCGCGCTGGTCTGCGGACGCTCGACGTCCGCGCGTCCGCGCTCCCCAAAGGCTCCATACGAGGCCCACGAGAACCATGAGCGTGTAGGAACACTCGGTGACGGCCGCGCGAACGAAATCGCTGGCTCCCGCGAAACGGATCCAGAGCAGGTAGGCGGCAAAGGGAAGCGCCGTCGCGATCAGGCCGGGTTCGATGCCGTGTCGCGCCGTCGCCCGACGTCCGACTTGAGGGAGGGGCATGGCCAAAGTCCAGACAGACGAAGACCGTCTGCCTGGAAGCCCTATTCCACAGGGATCGTGGGCGTTTGGCTACCGGCGTTAGCAGGGATCGTCCCGCGTCAAAGGCGGGGATCGACCGGTTCGCTCTCGAGTGCGAGCACCCCGAAAACGCACTCGTGGACCCTGCGAAGGGGCTCGCGACGCACGAACCGCTCGACCGCCTCGACCCCAAGCGCGAACTCGCGCAGGGCGAGCGAGCGCTTGCGGTTGAGTCCGCGCTTCCGAAGGCGTTCGAGGTTGTGCGGCTCCAGGTACTCCGGCCCGTAGATGATCCGCAGGTACTCCGGACCGCGGCACTTCACCGCGGGCTGGAGAAGCTCGTCCTCCTTCGTCGCGATGAAGTCCAGGGGTTTGACGACCATCCCCTCGCCGCCCGCGCCCGTGCGCTCCGTCCACCAGGCGGCGGCGCGAGCCACGTCCTCGGGGTCGGTTGCGTCCACCTCGCGCCAAGCCGTCTCTAGGAGGATGGGGTCTCCCGCGTCCGCCATCCGCGCGAGGGTCTCCATGTGCCAGCGATGGTTCCGGTCGAAGAAGCTCCGGCCTTCGCTGGCGAGCAGGTGGAACGGCGCGAGTCGGTAGTCGTCGAGCGAGACGACGGGCCAGCAGTAGCGGCGATACGCCTCGACGTACTTGGCCGCGTCCTCGTGCCGCTCGGCGATCCGCTTGTGGAGTCCGGGATCGCCCGCGCTGACCGCGAGGGCGGCGGACGTCGCGGCGAGGGCGGCGGCTCCGACGGGGGCGTACTGGGTCCTCAGCAACTCCTGCGCCTTGGCCGACCAGGGCATCAGCTCGCAGTCGAGAAGGAGCCAGTCCGTCTCCAACTCGTCCCAGAGCGGTGAGGCGGAGGCGGCGATCCGCCCCAGGAAGGTGGCCTCCGTCTCCATGTCGTTGAAGAACCGCCGCCCGGTACGGGTCAGAACGGCTCCCGTCTCGCCGTTCACGACGCCGAAGCGCGCCCGCGCCGCGTCCGCGTCGCGGCACACGACCACGACGGCGCGCGAGCCCATGTGCTTCTCCTCCATCACCACGCGCGGAATCCCGTGGTGGCGGAAGTAGCCGATCGCCTCGTCGGGGTGCTCCAGCAGCCCCTCGCGGCGGGTCGTCTCGCTAGGCGACATCGTCGGCGGCAGGTAGACGAGCCACTTGGGATCGGCGGCGAAGCGGCTCATCGTCTCCAGGGCGGCGACGCTGTGTTCCTCCGGGATCGTGACCGTGCGGCGAAGACGCGTCTGTACGATCCGCTTGCCCGTCACGTCCGCAAGGTCGAGGATGTCGTCCAGCGTCTGCTGGCCGGTCAGTTCCTGCACGACCTGCAGCAGGGGCCGCGCGGGCACGGCGTACTCCGCCTTCGCAGGCACGTCCACGATCTCCAGCGACGGATACCGCAGGGCGGTGAGCCGCCCGCCGAACACGCAGCCGGTGTCGATGTCGATCGTGTCGTTGATCCACTCGGCGCTCGGCACGGGCGTGTGGCCGTAGACGACCTTCGCCTTGCCCCGGTAGTCCTGCGCCCAGGGATAGCGGACGGGCAGGCCGAACTCGTCGGTCTCGCCCGTGGTCTCGCCGTAGAGCGCGAAGTCACGCACCCGCGCGGAGGCGCGTCCGATCATCGTCTCCTTCATGCCCGCGTGGGCGACCACGAGGTTGCCGTCGTCGAGCACGTAGTGGCTTACGAGAGCGTCGATAAACCGCTTGACCGCGTTGCGGAACTCCTCGGTCTCCGCGTCGAGCTGCTCCAACGACTCCTTGATGCCGTGGGTGAGCGCGACCTTCTGGCCCTTGAGGGCGCGCATCAGCTTCACGTCGTGGTTGCCCGGTACGCACAGCACCGCGCCTTGCGCGACCGCGCTCATCGCGAGACGAAGAACGCCCGGCGTGTCCGGCCCCCGGTCCACGAGGTCGCCCACGAACACGACCTTCCGACCCTCGGGATGCGTGATCCGGTAGTCGATGGGAAGGTCGCTCAGCTTCTTGCCGTGCCGAAGCTCGCCCTCGATGGGCTCCGCCGTGCCCGCCTCGACCGCGTAGCCGAGCTTGGCGAGCAGTTCGAGAAGCTCCGGTAGGCAGCCGTGGACGTCGCCGATCACGTCGAACGGGCCGTGGTCGGAGCGGCGGTCGTTCCACTCCGGCGCCCGCTCGATGGTGGCCCCGTCCACGTTCTCGACGCCGTTCAGCCAGTAGACCTCCCGGAAGCCCTCCTTCGTCAGCCCCCGCATGCTCCCCCGCAGGTCGCGGAGCTGGTTTTTGATCACGTGAGGACCGAACTGCCGGTCGGGCCGTGTGGCGTTGCGAGCTTGGCAGACCGCCTCGTCGACCTTGAACACGATGGCGACCGCCGGGACGTGGTGCTCCTTCGCGATCCGCAGCAGGGCGGCGCGGGAGGCGCTCTGGACGTTCGTCGCGTCCACCACGGTCAGCCGCCCCGCCGCGAGCCGCTTGCGCAGGATCGTGTGGAGCAGATCGAACGCCTCGCCCGTCGCGCTCTGGTCGTTCTCGTCGTCCGCGACGAGACCCCGGCAGAAGTCTGACGAAACGACCTCCGTCGGGAGGAAGTGGTTCCGTCCAAAAGTCGATTTACCGCTGCCGCTCGTGCCGATGAGCACGACGAGAGAGAGCCGAGGGAGTTCGAGGATCATGAAAAGGTGAAGGGATTATGGAAGGTCGCGAGGCTTTGAGTCGTTAGAGGGGCTACCCTCCCCAAGCCCTAGCGCCCTTCCAAAAACTCTCGCACCAAGGCCCCTTGCGCCTCGCCGTCCAGAAGGAACGCGTCGTGGCCGTAGGGGAGATCGATCTCGACGTGGCGCGAGGGGCAACCCGCGTCGTGCGCGAGACGGTCGAGCCGGGCGCTCTGGGCGGAGGGATAGATCCAGTCCGACGTGTAGGAGACGAACAGGTACGACGACTCGCTGGCCTCCAGGCTCTGGACGTCGAAGTAGTCGATGGCGCGGGTGAGGACGAGCAGGGAGTTGGGGTCGAAGCGGCGCGTGAACTTGTCGCCCTGATGGCTCAGGTAGCTCTCGACCTCGAACTCGATCCCCATCCGGTAGTCCGGTCGGTCCTTGCCCTGGAGGCGCCGCCCGAACTTCTGGGCGAACGCCGGTTCGCTCAGAAAGCTGATATGGCCGAGCATGCGCGCCACCGACAGGCCGTCGACCGGCGCGTCGTCCAAGGGATAGTCGCCACCCCGCCATTTGGGGTCGCGCATGATCGCTTGGCGACCGACCTCGTTGAAGCCGATCTGCATCGCGGAGTGCGCCCCCGTGCTCGCGGTGACGAACGCCTTCCCGACCCGTCCCGGAGCCTGGACCGTCCATTGGAGCGCCTGCATCCCACCCATGCTCCCTCCGGCGACCGCGTAGAGCCGCTCGATTCCGAGGGCGTCGAGCAGCCGGATCTGTGCCGCGACGAGGTCGCGCATCGTCAGGATGGGGAAGCGAGATCCGTAGGGCCGACCATCCGCGTGAAGCGACGAAGGGCCGGTGGTCCCCTGGCATCCGCCGAGGGCGTTCGTGCCGATCACGAACCAGCGGTCGGTGTCGATCGGCTTGCCCGGACCGACGAGGCGGCTCCACCAGCCGACGACGTGGCTGTCGCCGCTGAGGGCGTGGGGCACGAGTACCGCGTTGTCTCCGGTGTAGCGTCCCCAGGTTTCGTAGGCGACGGTGACGGCGGGAAGATGGCCGCCGGCCTCAAGGTCCATCGACCCGACTTCGATCCGCCGCGCGCCCTCGGAAGGGGCGGTGCGCTCGTTCTCCAGGAACAGCGCGGGATCGATGGCCACCGCTAGAGGGTACCTACGCCGAAGGCGTGAATCCGGAGGCGAAGCCTTCGCGTAAGCTTTTCTCCGTCAAGGCTTCGCCTGCGACCACCGACGCCTCGCGCTTGGGCGTTTCCCTGCCGCGTGGCAGCGGTTCCCGCAGGTTATCTGCTGAGACGGTGACGACTCCCTTGTTCTGACGAGCTTCAGCTTCCCGTCTTTTGGAACCCCTCGTAGGTTTCAGGTTCGATCCAGAGTTCCGCGTCGGAGACCTTACGAGCCTCGAACGCGTACTTCGTCACGACCTCCCCGATTCCGTTGTGCAATCCCAGAAGCGTCGGCAAACGCGTCGCCTTGTCACGGATGAGGCGCAACGTCCATTTCTTACCATCGGTTCGGAGCCATGTCGCGCCGAGGATTTCGACGTCGCCGAGCGCCTCGATCCTGACGTCCGTGAGTTCGGGACTCGCCTCGATCGTAAAGCCTTGCGGAAGGTCTAGGTTCACATTCAGGTTATTGATCGCGGTAGGCGGCTCTGGAACGGGCTTTCTTCGATCCAGGTAGTCGAAGAACCTTTGGGTGTATTGGCGCTTATCGGGAACGACGAGCAGATCCGACGTCGGAGTGTACTGAGCGTCCAGATAAAGACGGCCCTCGACCTCGAACTTTACGCGGCGGACCTGCCCTTTAAGGGTGGTCACGTTGCGGTTCTTCCCTCCGGACGCGTCGGACATCTCGGACGTCCAAGTTCCCTCTTCGATCTTGAGGATCGCCTGGGCGCATTCGGCGACGAAGCTCTCGGCTTTCCGGTCTCGGAGCGATCCTGCGTCGAGGACGTATCCGGCGTAAGAGCCTAGGGGAATCGTCAGTTCCGTCATCGAGACGGGACGACGCTCGAACGTGATCGTGCAGGCGTGATCTCCGCTCGGGGCGTGAAGAGCCATGCGGCGCGGCAGTAGGGTCTTCGGATCGCGTTCCAATTCGAACGCCGCCTTCGAGCCATCCGGCCTGACCAGCACGGCGGAAAGGACCTCGACGTCTCCACGTCGGAACGCCTTGCCTTGGGCGAGGGGCGGATCGGACCTGACGATAAGGCCTCGCCGCGAGTCTAGCGAAAACTGGAGGTCGCCTTTCTCAAGCGATCTCGAGGCCGCGCCAAACGAGAAATCAGGGTTCTCGTCGGAAAGAACCTGACGGCGGACCGTGCGCGCATCGTGATCCACGTCCAGACCGATTCGGCTCGCGTCGTCCAGGCTCTGTTCGGTCAGGACGTTGCCGTCCAAGGCGCTTTCGATCCGAAAACCCTTCTTTTGCCATCGGAATCTTGTAAGGGAGCGATGGCCCTCTCGTTCCTCCGAGAATTGGCATTGACCCTCGGAGATCCCCACGATCGCGGCGTTCGATCCCGCGAGAAAACGCTCGACAGCCTCGTCTTTCGGAAGCGTCTGGAGGAGAAAGAAAGGAACGACAAGAAGCATCGTTCCGACTATACAGCCGCCTCCCTGTTCTTTTTCGGGTTTGGAGCGACCGGCGTGCGAAAAGCTTTGAGAATTCGAAGGGGGCTTATCGCTGGAGCTTGCCTTTGCCGTCCTTCGCCGCCATGCCCTCGACGTCTCCCTTTTCTCTGCGGTGGGCGTCCCGCTTAGGCTTCGTCCAGGCTTTAAAACGTCCGTAGACCACTGGTCTACGCTTTTGGTCCACAGAAACACGCCGGAGAATCGATTCGCGCGCCGCAACCGGCGGGGCGACGGAGTACATTAGAAGCGCGCGATGCCCCACGTACCTCGTCTCGCCGTCGTTGCTGCCGGCGCCCTCGCCCTTTTGGGTGCGGCGCAGGCCCAGGTTCCCAAGAAGCGCGACCTTGTGATCTGGGGGATCGCGGTCGGCCCGGAGACCAAGGGCCAGGACGCGGTCAAGCGCGAGTTCGAGAAGCGGCACCCCGAGCTTAACGTCAAGGTCCTGAGCATGGGCGCGGGCAACATGGACCCGCAGAAGCTGCTCACGTCCATCGTCGGAAACGTCGCGCCCGACGTCATCAACCAGGACCGCTTCTCGATCTCCGACTGGGCCAGCCGGGGCGCGTTCCAGTCGCTCGACGACCTGATCGCGCGGGACGCCAACGACCCCCTCAGCCCGAAGGCCGCGCAGTACTACCCCGCGACCTGGGAGGAAGCCACCTACGAGGGCAAGGTCTACGGCATCCCGACCGGCGCGGACGACCGCGTGCTCGTCTGGAACAAGAAGATCTTCAACGAAGGGGCGGAAAGTCTCCGCGCGGCGGGCCTCGACCCGAACCGCGCCCCCCGGACCTGGAGCGAGGTCCTGCGCTACTCGCGCGCCCTCACCCAGTGGAACCCCGACGGCACGCTCAAGCGCGCGGGCTTCATGCCCAACTTCGGCAACACCTGGCTGTACATGTACGGCTTCCAGAACAACGCCGAGTTCATGAGCGCGGACCGGCGCCGCTGCACCCTCGATTCCCCCGAGGCCGAGCAGGCGGTGCGCTTCATGATCGCGGGCTACGATCTGCTCCTCAAAGGCACCAAGCTCGAAGACGCGCTGCGGTACCTGAAGGACGGCACCGGGCCGATGGCGAACTCCAAGGTCAGCGGCTACGAGAAGGCCAAGGCGTTCGA
Source organism: uncultured Fimbriimonas sp. (assembly GCA_964516175.1). GTDB lineage: Bacteria > Armatimonadota > Fimbriimonadia > Fimbriimonadales > Fimbriimonadaceae > Fimbriimonas. Next base: position 71,687 of record CAZEWR010000007.1, read on the forward strand.
GTCGGGCTTCCTGGGGAAGGAGAACGACGCCTTCGTGACCGGCAAGGTCGCGATGAAGACCGACGGCAACTGGATCCTGAACGACATGTCGCGGTACGCGCCGCAGACGCAGGTGATCGCCGCCGATCCGCCCGTGCCGGACGACCGCTACAACCACGTCGGCCGATTCGCGAACGAGAAGGACCGGTACATCACCTGGATCGGCGGCTACTGCCTCGCGATCCCCAAGGGCGCGCGCAATCGGGAGGGCGGCTGGGAGTACATCAAGTTCGCCACCAGTCCGGAGGGCCGCATGATCAACGCGACCGCCCAACGGGCCTGGGAAAAGCTCCGGGGACGCGCCTTCATCCCCGACCTCTCCGCCAGCCGCGCCTCGAACGAGGAGATCTTCGCGAAGTTCCGGCCCGCCGATCCCAAGTTCGCCGCCGTCCTCGGCAAGTACGTGGACATGATGCCCGTGGGGCGCATCCGCCCCGCGACCTTCGCCGGGCAGGTGCTCTGGAACGAGCACGTCAAGGCGATGGAGACGGCCCTCTACAAGAAGGCCTCGCCCAAGGACGCCCTCCTGGAGGCCCAGGCCAACGTGCAGCGTGACCTCGACGCCTTCTTCGACAAGGAGAACTTCCCCCTCCTCGACCTGAAGACGCCGCTCGTCGCGGCGGGCATCCTCGTCGTGCTCGGCTTCCTCGCCTTCGGCGTCTGGTTCGCGTCGCGAAAGTTCGGACGGCTGGAGAGCGCCGAGGCGAAGTGGGCCTATCTGTTCGTCTCGCCCTGGCTGGTCGGCTTCCTCCTGCTCACGCTCGGGCCGATGCTGGCCTCGCTCCTGTTCAGCTTCGCGCAGTACGACGTCCTGAACCCCGCGCGCTTCATCGGGCTCCAGAACTACCAGACCATGGCGGGGGTGGGCAAAGGGCCGCTCCTGAAGGCCCTGGGCAACGCCATCTACATGGGCGGCCTCGGCGTTCCGCTGAGCCTCGCGACCGGCCTCGCGGTCGCCCTGCTTCTGAACACGGCGGCGCGGGGAATGCGGATCTACCGGACCCTCTTCTACATGCCCGCCATCGTCCCCACCACGGCGGCGGCGGTCCTCTGGACCTGGGTGCTCACCCCCGACAAGAACAAGGGCCTGATCAACTCGTACTGGGCGCAGACCATCACCCCCTGGTTCGGGGTCGACGCCCCCGCCTGGATCCAGTCGGCGGACTGGGCGAAGAACGGGCTCGTCGTCATGGGCATCTGGGGGGCGGGCTCGGGCATGGTCCTGTGGCTCGCGGGCCTCAAGGGCGTGTCGCCCTCGCTCTACGAGGCTTCGGACATCGACGGGGCCTCGCCCTGGCGGCAGTTCTGGAGCGTCACCTTCCCGATGCTCTCGCCGATCATCTTCTTCAACACCGTCATGGGCTTTATCGGCGCGATGCAGGAGTTCGACCGCCAGTACGTGATGCGTCCCTCCTCCGATGGTCCCATCGGCCCCGACGACTCGATGCTCACCCCGGTCTACCACCTGTTCCAGAACGGTTTCACCTTCTTCAAGATGGGCTACGCCTCCGCGCTCGCCTGGATGATCTTCGCGATCATCCTCGTCCTCACCTTCACCCAGTTCAGACTAGCCCCCCGGTGGGTCCACTACGAGGTGGAGAAGTGACCGCGAACGGCCTCTACTCCATCGGGACCCTCCTGACCTGGATCGGGTGGATCGCCGCCGTGCGCGCCCTCGTTCTCGGCGCGCAGCTCCTGCTCGGCGGGGCCATGCTCGACCGGCCCCAGCGAACGCGCGGCCTCGCGGTCTCTGCCCTCATTGCGGGGCTGTGCCTCCTCGTCGTCGCCGTCCTGCCGATGAAGGGCGGGGTGGAAACGCCGCCCGCGACCTGGCGGCTCCCGCTCGTCTGGTTCGTGATGCCCTGGACCTCGTGGCTGGGCTTCGCCGCCCTCGCGATGGGCGTCTCGCGGCTCGCCCAATCGGGCCTCGCCCTCAACGGCGAAGAGCGCCTCGCGCGGATCAAGTCGGCCGCCGGATGGGGCGTGGCGGCGAGCGCGTTCGCCTGGCTCTACTCGCGCGATCCCGACAACCGGATGGACACGCTCAAAGGCGGGGTGGCGTTCGCGCCGACCACGGCCCTCGCCCTGGCCTTCCTCGCCGTGGCGGCGGTGGTCGCGATGGTCCTGTCCGCCCGATCCCTCGCCACGCGCGGCTATGCCAAGGCGGCGGTGGTGCAGGCGGCTCTCCTGCTCGGCTCGTTCGTCTTCGGCCTCCCCTTCGCGTTCGCGATCGTCACCTCGTTCAAGGAGGACCGCGACATGAGTTCGCCCAACGGCATCGTGTGGGTGCCCAAGGTCCAAGAGACGGTTCCGTATTTCGACAAGGAGAACCCGCTCTACGAGACGGCCTACAACGGCCAGACCGTGCAGGGCGTCGCGATCCCCGGAGCCGCCGAGGGCCGGACGAGAATCGACATCCAACGGCCCCTCGCCATCCGCGGCACGACGACCGACGCCCTCCCCGCCCAGTTGAAGGTCATCGCGCGCGACGCGCCGAAGGTCATGGGCTCCTGGAACGGCAAGCGGTTCGAAGGCCACGTCGTCAAGGAGGAGGATGACGGCTCGCGGCGCGTCGAGTTCGACGCGCCCCTAGACCTGCGGGGCAAGGATCAGACCTTCGCCCCCGCCGAGGTCGAGCCGGTTCGGCACACCGGCCTGCGCTGGCAGAACTATCCCGACGCGATCTCCTTCCTCCCCCCGGAAACGGACAACGGCCTCGTCTACCTGAAGAACACGCTGATCATCGTGATCTTCAGCGTGATCGGGACCGTCCTCTCCTCGTCCCTCGTGGCCTACGCCTTCAGCCGGATGCGGTTCCCCGGCAAGGACGCGATGTTCACCGTCCTGCTCTCGACGATGATGCTCCCCGGTGCGGTCACCCTGATGCCGAAGTTCCTCATCTTCCGTTGGCTCGGCTGGATCGACACGCTCTATCCCCTCTGGATCCCCGCGTTCTTCGCCTCCGCGTTCAACGTGTTCCTCCTGCGTCAGTTCTTTATGCAGATCCCGATGGAGTTGGAGGACGCCTCGAAGATCGACGGCTGCGGCTACCTGCGCGCGTTCTGGCAGATCATGCTCCCCCAGATCAAACCCGCCCTCGCCGTCATCGCGATCTGGACCTTCATGGGGTCCTGGAACGACTTCCAGGGGCCGCTGATCTACGTCTCCTCCCCGGAGAACATGCCGATCTCCTACGCCCTGAACCTGTTCAAGGGCGACCGAGGCGGCGAGCCGGGCATGCTCATGGCTCTGACGACGCTGTCGATGGTTCCGGTGCTGGCCCTGTTCTTCTTCGCCCAGCGCTACTTCATCGAGGGCGTGACCCTCAGCGGCCTCGGAGGACGGTAAAGGCAGGGGTGAGGGGAAAGGACGTCCTTTCCCCTCACCCCTCTCCCGGGGATCTACCCCCTGCTGCCGACGCCTTCCGCCCTCATCGAGGCCGTCACTCGCACCTGCCGCCGCAAGGGCTCGCACAGGACGAGACAGCCCAGACGCTCGAACGCCTGGGCGATCAGCTCCATGTCCTCTTCGGAGTCGACGCTCGTCGCGAACGTACCCTCTCTGCCGTACAGGGCGAGGGACGTCTGAGCGAATCGATCGGCGGTTTTGACGAGCATCGTTGCCTCCTCTGAGAGTGTGGAGGCGAGGCCGCCTGGAAATACAGTTTCGTTGTGCTAACGCGAGAAACGACGTCGTTTCTCGCAAAAACAAGCCCGAAAAGAACCCTCCGGAGAACGTTAGCTGCGAATCGGCTTGAGCCCCAGCGGCAGCCGGTAGACCTTGACCGGGAAGACGGTCCTCTCCTTGCCGCCGTTGAGCCCCGCCGTGCGGTTCATCTGCGAGCCGGGGATCAGGAGCCCGCCTCGGTCGTCGATCCACATCGCGTCGGGCCAGACCAGACGCGGGTCCTGGATCACCACGCTCATGCGCCCGTTGGGGGCGTAGCGCTCGATCCGGCTCCGTTCCGCGTTGCCGACGTAGATGTTTCCCTGCGCGTCGATCGCGGTGCCGCTGGTCGTGACGGTGCGCGCGAAAAGGCGGACGTGCCCCGCACGCTGGGCGTCGGTTACGTCGTTCCCTAGCCAACGCGTCTCGATCTTCGACATCGGACCGCTGCACGGCTGGTAGTAGAAGGTCTTCCCGTCGGGTGAGAACTCCATCTGGTCCGCGTGGATCTTGACGAGCTTGCCCTCGGGCGATCGAAGCGCCTTGCCGTCCGGTCCGCGCAGGGGCTTCGTGTCGACCATGGACGGATGGCCGCTCAGGACGCGGCGGGCGCGGCCCGAGTCGAGATCCAGCACGATAAGCCCCGGATCGCCCGCGTCGGAAAGGACGGCCATGCGCCCGCGGAAACGCACGTCGTCCGGGTTGGTGCGCGCCGTCGTACCGCCTTCGAGGTGGTACACGCGGGCGACGGCGTTCGTCCTCAGGTCGACCCGGACGAGCTTGGGCCCGCCTTTGAGGGCGGGCTTGCCGATCGCGGGCGCGCCGACGTCGACCAGCCAGAGCGAGCCGTCCGGCCCGATCCGGATCGAATTGATCATGACGAACCCCTTCGCGGGATCGTCGCCCGGCTTGTAGAGGTTCTCGGCCCCGGCGGGGAAGGGAACCTCTTGGCCGTTCTTCCACTCCGTCACGCGCGGCTGGCCCGGCTTGGCGCTCGGATGCACGACGAAGGTGCGTCCGCTCCGGGTCGTCGTGACCCCGTTCGTGTTCGGATCGGTGCGGAGGAAGACCTGGAGGCCGGAGGCGAGGAGCGCGAGCGCGGGCAGAATCATGCCCTCTTTGGCCGACGGGCGGCGAAATGGGTTCCACCATCCCGCCGCTCGCATCGACTCAGTACCAGTAGGCGAGCTCGTCGGCGATATCCTTGCCGCCAACGGTGTGGTAGCGCTTGACCCCCATGCCCGCCCGGTCGTACCACCAGAGGGTGTAGACGCCGGGCGCGCTCAAAGGCTCTTCCCGAACGCGATGCACCTCGACCGTCCGCCCGGCCAGCGTCATCGTCTCGTCGCCTTCGTAGATGAAGCGGATCCTGGACGTGGCGACGACGTTCTGGGCGAGGCCGGTGACCACGACGTTCTCCCCCTTCTTGGGATGGACCTTCCAGAACCAGAGCTTGGTCGGATCGCGGAACGTCCGGTCGGGCAGGTCCGAGCGGTTAGACGCCTCATTGATGCTCTGCGTCGCGCCCTTGGGGCCGTAGTCCGTCGTGAAGCGGTTCATGCGGCCGCCCCAGTTACCCTCTTGCGTCATCTGGACCGGCGTACCGTCCATCCGGTACGTCAGCTTCGAGTAGTTCACGGAGCCGTCCGCCCCGACCGAGTGGCTCAGCAGGACGAACGTCCGTCCGAGGACGAACCGCTCGCTCACGTAGAGGCTTACCCCGTCCGGCTTGGGCAGGACGTGCGCGATGGTGCGCGACTCGTGAAGGGAAGGCCCCGCGAGGGCGAGGGCGATCAGGAGGCTCGTCACTTGACCGACCTCCGCCACGCGTCGAGCTTCGCGCGGGTCTCGGCGCGCGTGATCGCCTTGAGGAGCTTCCGGGTCGCGTCGCTGGGACCGGGGTAGTCGCCTTCGATGATGAACGCCGGCGAGTCGACCCGGTTCTGCCTCATCTGCGTCGCGAAGCGCTGGGCACGGCCGCCGTGTTCCAGCATCCGGTCGTAGGTGCGCGAGACCAGCCAGGCCGCCTCGCCGTAGCCTCTCGCCAGCGCGCTCAGGCAGAGCTCGTGGGCGAGCATAAAGTCGCCGTAACCGTCGCCGTGCTGGAACACGAGAGCCGCGTGGTAGGCGTCCGCCCCCGTCGTCGCGCGGCCCGCCTTCAGGATCGCAAGGACCCGGGCACGTCGAACGGCGTCCCGTTCCTCCATCCCTTCGGCGCCGGTGCGGTCGGCCTGGTCGGCGTCCTTGAGGGCTTTCAGCTCAGGGTCGTCCGCCCCGGTCGCCGGGGCCATGTCCGCGAGCGTCGGATCGGTCGCGCGCGGCGCCGACTGGCCTTCCGCGTTGCGCCGGGTGAACGTGCCGAACCGCTGGGGCCTCCCCGACGCGAGTTGGAGGCTGTCCCAGGTAAGCCGCGCCCGCTTCGGGGCGTCGGGGTGGCCCAACACCAGGGCCGAGACCGCCCACTCGTGTTCGAGGAGCTTCGCCTCGTAGCCCGGCGCGTTGTCGATCAGGCCGCTCGCGACGAGGAAGTCGTTCGCCGTCCTGAGTTCGTCCGCGTCCATCATCGTCTTGAGAACCCGCTCGGCGCGGACGTTCTCGCGGACGAGCGCGAGGTGGTCGCGGTAGCCCACCTTTTCCTGCGCTTCGACCAGGGCTTTGATCTTAGGGTTGTCGGGAGGAGGCGCGATAGGGTTGGCGATGCCGGGGAAGGCCCCGAAGACGAGGCTTAGCAAGAGAGGGGTCATGGATGGTTAGGTTCCTTTTGGGAAGGCGGAAGCGGATCGACGGCGATTTCAAGCCGCGCGACGGGACGCGCGGATCGGTCGAAAGTGTCGAGGAATCGCTCGGTCATCGCCTTGCGGTCGATCTTGACCGTGCCGGAGAACGCCTCCTTGCCGTCGACGATCACCCGAACCGGCCGCGTCAGATCGACCATCTCAGGGCTGATCCACAGGGCGACCTTCGTCACGCGCGACGTTTCGAGCGTAAAGACGTTGGCTCGGTACGTGGCGCGCACCGCTCCGAAGTCGGCGTTCTGCTCGTGCGGCCCGGCGGGAGAACCGCCTTGCCCGTCGCCATGGGTCTTCACGTTCGGCGTGACGACGAGAGGATGCCAAAGGGTACGTGGGCGCGTGGGATCAAGCGCCACGGCGCTCAGCCAGTCCACGCCGCCGGGCGCGCGGCCTTCCCAGAAGCGATCCGGCGCGAAGGGCCGGCGGCGCGTCTCCCGCATCCGGGCGAAGAGGTGGGGCATCCAGGCATCGATGAAGGGTTCGAGGGCATGGTCGCCTTTGGGAACGGTCTGGAGATCCCAGCTCGGAGCGATCCCGGCGACCGCGTCGTGGATGGCCCGCACGTCCGCGTTGGGGAAGGTGTCGTCCGCCTCCGCGCTGAGGGCGAAGAGGTTCCGGTTCTGGAAGTTCGCCATCGCGATGCTCGGGTCGGGCCAGCCGTTGAGGGGAACGAAGGCGGCGTAAGGAGTCGGATCGAGCCCTGCGGCGCGGTAGGCGAGGCTGCCTCCGTTCGAGTGGCCCATCAGGTAGGTGCGGTCGTCGTCCACGTTCAGGACCCGCTTCACGTCGACCAGGATCTGGCGTACCGCCTCGACCCCTTGGGGCGTGCTGCCATCGATCTTCCGCGAGCCGAGGGGCATGATCTCGATCAGGCCGTCCTTCGCCACCGCATCGCGCGCCGGATTGTCGAACAGGTTGTTCTGGTAGCTCCAGGGGCGGGGATTGGGGTTGTAGAACCAGCCCTGGTGGCTGTAGACGAGAGTCGGCGTCGACCGGTCGGCACGATAGCCTTTCGGCACGTAGACCCAGTAGTCCACGTCGAGCGGCGTGGCTCCCGAAGCCGCGAACCGGTGCGTCCCGAGCATCCAGGCTCCCGTGCGCTTGGGTTGGGCGTACGCGCGAAAACCCTTGAGCCGCCGGGCGAGCTCGGCGTCCGAGACGGTGAGATCGTCCGCCCAGTCCCTGACGAGCCGTGAGGCGGCGGTAAAGGAGAGGCCGAAGGCGAGGGGGTCCTGCTCGCCCCGCATCCGGTCCTGCTTGCGCCTCAGCTCGTCGCGAAGGCGAAGCCAGCGCGGGTCTTTCCGGAAGGCGAGCGGCTGGTCGTCGTAATTCTCGACCGACTGGTAGCGCACGAACCCGATCCCGGCGAGCTTTCGGTAGGCGGCGACCGCCCCGTCGACGTCGCCCGCCCGCGCGTGGATGTGCGCCTGGTAGACGTACTGCATGTGGCTCGGGAACCGGTGAAGGCGGATCGACTCATCGATCGCCGCCTCCGCTTCCTTGAACCGCTTCTGGCTGTCGCTCGCGAGGTGGAGCGAGTCCATGAAGAGGCTCCAAGCACGGGTCTGCACATCCTGCGTCGGAGCCGAGAAAGCTCCGACAAGCAGTGGCACGAAGATCATATAGGTACTGTACCCAGTACAAGTGAGGACGTGTTTACGCCATAGTTCCGGCATGAGCGAAAGCCTTCGCGACCAGGAGCGTGCGGTGGCCGGGGTTTTGGCGAGCCTTCCGCCCGCCGTGATCGGGGGACGCCTACGACGGGCGCGGGAGGCGCAGCGGCTGTCCGTGCGCGACGCCGCCGAGGCGGCGGGCCTGAGCAAGACCTCGGTGGTCCGCATCGAGAAGGGCGAGGAGGCGCGCCCGATCACCATCCTGAAGATGTGCGCCGCCTTGGGACTTCACATCGAGCGCCTGGCCGCGCCCGACCGGGACGAGTCCGTCGCGACCCACCGTCGGGAAGACGACCGCTGGTACGACATGGTCGACTTCGGCGCGGGGCCGCTCGGCGGGGAGGACCGTCCGCTCTCCCCGGAAGAGCGCGCCGCCTACGTCCAGAAAGGGGCGCATACGCCTTTGCTCATGCTCCATAGCCGCCTCGCCCAGGGCAAGGCGCTACCGAGCGTCCTCGAGCTCTACGCGGCGAGCGAACCCCGCTCCCATCCGGGAGAGGAGTTCGTCTACGTACTGGCGGGGACCGCGAAGATCGGGGTGGCGGGCGTCGACTACGTGCTCACCGAGGGCGAGAGCATGGAGTTCTGGGGCACCGAGCCGCACACGTACGGTCCGGCGGACGACCGCCCGGCGCGCGTGCTCTCGGTGCGGATCAACCCCTAGGCCGTCTTCGGGGTGGTGACGCGCAGGGCGAGGTCGAACGGCACGGCCTCGACGGTGCAACCGAGGGCCTCGAAGGCGCGGGCGACGGCTTCGCCCTCCTGGTCGCAACCGGGGAGCTCGATGGTGAAGGCGCCCTTGTGGGCGTGGTGTCGCAAGGTGTCTTGGGCGAAGTTTTCGGCTGAAGGAGCGATCATCGATGACCTCCGATGCAAAGGCGGGACGAGATCCCGCCGACGCTTACAGGATACAACGATCTTTCGGCGGTCGTTCGTCGTAGGATCGCGAACGGCGCACCGAACCTTTTAACCGCAGTTTCCCGTAGGTCTTTGGGCTTGGCGGGCCGTCCCTCCGTCCTCTTGAGGCCGTTCGACGGCTTGCCGTTCCTCGCGGTGTCGAAGGGTCTCCGCTTCCGCCCGGTCCAAGAGCTCTCGAAGCGCGCCGATCTCGATGCGCTCGCCCACGAGGGCGGAGTCGAGCGTCACGATGACGGGACCGTCGAACTCGTCGCCGGAGAAGCCGAAAAGTCCCGGCTCGGTCTCAAGGTCGAAGTCTTCGATCCCCGTGACGTTCAGGAGGCGAACTCCCTGGAGGGAGCGAGGGCGCTTGCGGAAGAAAGCCACGGAAAGGTCTTCGACCTCCCCCGCCATCGGGGGAGGCGAGGAGGATTATCCCTTGAGCGAGGCGATGTCGATCACGAAACGGTAGCGCACGTCGCTCTTCAGCATCCGCTCGTAGGCTTCGTTGATGGAGGCGATATCGATCACCTCGACGTCGGACGCGATCCCGTGCTCGGCGCAGAAGTCGAGCATCTCCTGCGTCTCCGCGATCCCGCCGATCATCGAGCCCGCGAGGGTGCGGCGCGCGCCCACGAGGGGAAAAGCTCCGAGATTCTGAGGGTCGGGCAGGCCGACGAGCACCATCGCGCCGTCGCGCTTGAGCATGCCTAGGTAGTCCGAGTAGGCGTGGTCGGCGGACACGGTGTCGAGGATAAAGTCGAACCGCTTGCGATTCCGCTCGAAGGCGCCTTCCTCCTTGGTCGCGACGAAGTCGTCCGCGCCGAGGCGCAGGGCGTCGTCGCGCTTGCTCGGCGAGTGCGAGAGCACGGTGACCCGCGCGCCCATCGCCTTGGCGAGCTTGACCCCCATGTGGCCGAGACCGCCGAGGCCGACGATGGCGACCTCGTCGCCCGCCTTGACGTTCCAGTGGCGCAGGGGCGAGTAGGTGGTGATGCCCGCGCAGAGAAGCGGGGCGGCGGCTTGGAGCGGGAGGGACTCGGGGACGCGGACGACGTAGTTCTCATCCACGACGATCCGGGTGGAGTAGCCGCCGTAGGTCGGAGCCTTCGTCTCGCGCTCGAATCCGTTGTAGGTCGGGGTCATGCCCTCCTCGCAGTATTGCTCCTCGCCCGCGAGACAAGCCTCGCAGCGGCGGCAGGAATCGACGAAGCAGCCGATACCCACGGTGTCGCCGACCGCCCACTTCGTGACGCCCGAGCCGACCTGCGCGACCTTGCCCACGATCTCATGGCCGGGCACCATCGGAAAGGTGGAGTTGCCCCATTCGCCGCGCACCTGGTGCAGGTCGGAGTGGCAGACGCCGCAGAAAAGGATGTCGATCAGCACGTCGTTCGTGCCGGGCTCGCGCCGCTCGACGGTAAAGGGAGCGAGCGGCGCCTCGGCCGACGTCGCGGCGTAGGCGGGAGCGGTCAGCGTGGAGGCGCTGTCGGAAACGGGATTCGCGGTGGTGGCCATGGAGGTGAAGAGGACGCGAGCCGCCTTGCCCGTGTCCTTTCCTTTCTACGTTCGGCAGGTAACTATGGTCTCTGAAGCATCGAACGTCGATCGACTTTCGGACTCAAACGTAATCCGAAAAGGACCAAAATAGAAGGGATGGCCCCGATGAGCCCGGGTTACGACGATCAGGACGCGCTGATGGCCTCGTCCGCGCTTTTGGTCGTCGTCGCCCCCGATCTGACCGTCCTGAACGCCACTCAGGCGTACCTCGAAGCGACCCATCGTGAACGCGCCGCCGTCGTCGGCCGCTCCCTCCTTGAGGTGTTCCCGGAGCGGCCCAGCGAACCCGGCGCCACGAATCCGCAGGCGGTGCGAACCTCGATCGAGGCCGCCGCTCGGACGCGACGGCCCGATCGGGTCGGGCCGCTCCGCTACGACGTCCAGCGTCCCGACGGCGGGTTCGACGAACGGTACTGGAACCTCACCAGCTCGCCCGTCCTCGGTCCGGACGGCGAGATCCGGGCGATCGTCCACCATGCCGAGGAGGTGACCGCCCAAGTCACCCTCAAGCGGCGGGAGGCGTCGATCTTGGAGAGCTTCACCGACGCTTTCTTCGCGCTCGACCGAGACTGGCGGTTCACCTACGTCAACGCCCACGCCGAGAATCTCCTTGGCCATCGATCCGGCGATCTGCTCGGCACGACGGTCTGGGAGGCCTTTCCTGGGGTCGTGGGCTCGGAGTTCGAGACGATCTACCGTCGAACCGCCGACGAGCGCGCGCCGCTCTCCATCACCGAGTACTATCCCGACCACGATCGCTGGTACGAGGCCCACACCCATCCCGGCACTCCCGGCGGCATCACGGTCTACTTCCGCGACGTGTCCGAACGGATCGCGGCGGAGAAACGGCTGCGGGAGAACGAGGAGCGCTACCGGACGCTGTTCGAGTCGATCGACGAAGGGTTCTGCGTCATCGACTTGGTCTTCGGGGCCGATGGCGAGGCGGAGGATTTCCGCTACCTCGAGATCAACCCCGCGTTCGAAGGGCTGACCGGGCTGTCGCCCGAGGTCGCGCTCTCCGGAAAGACGGTTCGGCAGATGATCCCGGAGTACGAGGATTTCTGGATCGAGACCTACGGACGGGTAGCCAGGACGGGGCGGCCGGAGAGCGCCACGAGCGAGGTCAAGGGCCTGAACCGCTGGTTCGAGGTGAGCGCGGCGCGCGTCGGAGGGCCGGGAAGCTCCCGGGTTGGGGTGGTCTTCAACGACATCACGGTACGGGTGCGCGCCGAGCAGGAGCGCGAGCGCCTGCTCGGCGCGCTGCGCGCGGAGCGGGAGAAGCTCCGGAGCGTCTTCGAGCAGGCTCCCGCCTTTATGGCCCTGCTACGGGGAGACGATTTTACGTTCGAGTACGCCAACCAAGCCTACGTAGGGCTGGTCGGGGGGAGGGACCTGATCGGCAAGACCCTGCTCGAAGCGTTGCCCGAGGTCGCGAACCAGGGTTTCTTCGATCTGCTGCGGAACGTCGTGGCGACGGGCGAACCGTTCGTCGGTCGTGAGATCGGCGTGCGTCTGCAGCGCGCGCCGGGCGAGGAGCCCGAGGAGCGGTTCCTCGACTTCGTCTACCAGCCCGTGCGGGAGGCGGACGGAACGATCGACGCCGTCTTGACCCACGGCGTCGACGTGTCGGACCAGGTCGCGGCCCGGCGAAAGGCTCGCGTGATGAACGAGGAACTGGAGGCGAAGGTCGCCGAGCGCACGCGCGAGCTTCAGGAAGCCATCCGGGAGGCCGAAGGCTTCAACTACTCGATCGCCCACGACTTGCGCGCTCCGCTCAGGGCGATCAGTTCGACGGCCTCGCTCCTGCTCCAAGACCTCGGAACGCGGCTCGACGAGGCGGACCGCGAGCTGCTTGAGCGGCAGTCCTTCAACGCGGGACGCCTCGGAAGGCTGATCGACGAGCTGCTCCGCCTTTCTCGGCTCTCGCGGGTCGAGGTCAGGCGGGAGGCCATCGACATGACGGCCAAAGCGCGCTCGGTGGCCGAAGAACTCGATCCCGCCCGGCGCATCGAGGTTCAGGAAGGCATGGCGGCCGCCGGCGACAAGGGACTGGTGCGCACGGTGTTCCAGAACCTGATCGGCAACGCCTTCAAGTTCTCGCCGGACGCCTCGATCGTTCGGGTAGGACAGACCGACAGCGCCTTCTGGGTTCGCGACGCGGGCGTGGGCTTCGACATGAAGTACGCCGACAAGCTTTTCCTGCCCTTCGTGCGGCTCGTGACGGAGGAGGAGTTCGAGGGCACGGGCATCGGCCTAGCGAACGTCGAGCGGATCGTTCGGCGCCACGGCGGGCGCGTCTGGGTCGAGAGCGCACTGGGCGAGGGCGCAGCGTTCTTCTTCACGCTCGGCGGTTAGCGGGCGCCAGCCGCGCGTCCCGAACGACCGCCCTAGGGCGTCTACTCCAGGTAGGTCCCATTGACGTTGAGCGCGAACTTGTACCCCAGTACCTGGGACGAGGCGCGGCACATCACCATGCGGGAGAGGAAGATCTCGAAGTACTGCATCAGGGTCGCTTGGGTGGTGTCGATCTCCAAGGCTAGCTCGATGCAGCGCTTCTCCTTGTCCAACTCGACGCGCGAGCGGCGCACCGCCGAGTTCACGCGGTCGTGGATGTCGTAGCTCTCGGGCACGGGATTCTGCACGCGGGAGAAGTGGACGTCGCTCTTATCCCCGATAATGACGCAGGCGGACATCGCGGACACGGGACCGCCCGTCAGCTCCTCGTGGTTGCCGATCGCGCCGAGGATAGGGGCGATCTCGGCGCAGTCCATTCCCATCTCGTTCAGGAGGGTGAAAGCGATGGCCCCGCCGTGCATCGGGTGGTGGAGGCGGGTCACGACGTTGCCGATGTCGTGGAGGTAGGCCGCGATCTGGGCGAGCTCGACCTCGCGAGGCGTGGTCTCCAGCCTCTCCATAAGGTAACGGGTGATCGAGGCGACGATCCCGACGTGGCGGTGGCCGTGTTCGGTATAGCCCATCGCCTTCATCACGTCGTTCGCGCCGTCGATAAGCTTGCGGACCTTAGGGTTGGCTTTGACGTCCTTGAGGGTGATCAGGTGGGTTTCGGGGAGGGTCGGGGTTTCCAATGCTTGTAAGACCTACACGGTTCATACGCTTTCCCGTACGATCCGAGACGGCGGACGCAGAGAACCGGGCTCGTCCTAATGCGGTTTTTTACCTTAGGTGATCTTCATCACACATCCGCTGGCGAGGCGCCGTCACAATAGAGGTGAGCCCGGCGTTGACCGGGACGGACGAGAGATCCAAATCGGCCCTGCGCTTCGGCCAGGGCCGTCTTTTTCGCCTAGCGCGCGAAGGGATACTCGGCGCGACGCTTGGCGAGCATCTCTTCGTAGCGCGCGATGTGGGCCTCGATCTCCGCCGGATTCTGCTCCGCGTACTTGAGCGCCGCCGCGAGGTCGCGCTTGGAGAGCGAGGTGAACGAGTCGACGAGGCGCTCGACGCTCCCTAGCTTCCGGTACTCGCGCACGATCTCCCACACTGCGACGTGCCCCTCGGCGAGCCGGGCGACGGATCGCTCGTCCCGAACCACCGCCGCCTGGGGCTGGGCGGGACGGGAGCGAAAGCCGTGCAGAAGCTCCTCGACGCGGGCTTCGGGAACGTCCAACAACTCCGCGCACCGGGCGACGGTAAGCTGCTCTTGATCCACCGCCGACACGCAGACTTCCTCGAAAAGGCCGGGGTAGGCGTTCCAGACCGTGTTCAGCGTCGTCTCCACCCGCTCGGGATCGAACGACGCCAACCGCCTGAGTTGCGTGAACTGCCAAGGTTCCAGAACGTGCCACATAAGAAGAGCCGTCGGCCGGACTAAGCCTACCGCCTTAGCGGTTCCTACGCCCGGTCTTAGAGGGGAGACCGTCCCCATCCTGTGCGACGTTCGGCGGAGAACGGCGCTTTCGGAGAAATCGCGCGGCGTTTCGAACCTCCATAGCGGAGCCCACGAACCTCAGCCCTACGAGAAACGCCGCCGCCTTCTCCCAAGACTCTCCGTACACGAAGAGTGCGACGCATAGGGCCGACGACACGATGCCCAGGACCGCGTGGACGGCGAGATCGGCTTGGGCGCGGACCCGGCCCGAAGGGTGAAGCGAGTGCGGCGGCAGGATGGTGACACCCTGGGCGGCGGGAGCGATGCGGTACCAGCGGTCGAGTTCCGTGTCGAACCCGCTTCCATCGGGCGAGAAGGCGACCTGGCATCCGTCGAGGCTCAGAGCGTTCCGATCACGTTTGACGACGTCGGCTCTGGAGAGCGAAAAGCCGGTGCGGAAACCCTCGTAGTGAAGCCACCCATCGATGAACGTGACCGTGCCTCGGTCGCGCCCGAGTATCGAGTCGCCGTCGACGACCTCGATCGTACAAGGGTGGGCGGGAGCCGGGGCGGGCAGGGTGAGGAGCGGAGTGACGTCGCGACGGCGGGGGCGTCGTACGATGGGGAGAAGGAGCGTGACCGCTAATAACCCGAGTGCGGTAATCGGATGTCCCGAGAAGAGTATGAAGAGCGCGCCGAGACCGGTGACGCACCCGACCCCTCGGAGAGACTCGCCTAGATACCGTTCGCGGTCGGCGTCGAGATAGGCTAGCCACGTCGTCCTTTCGTCCGGCCCCCGCCGCCAGACCGCGCGCTCGCTCACGCCGTTTCTCGCGCCCTTAAGGCGCGACGCTCCTCTCGGGCTCGACGGCGCAGGGTGCGCAGGCGCATCCATGAGAGCCCCGGCGCCCCGAGGAATCCGATGAAAAGGAAGTGGATGGGTATAAAAAGAGAGACGAGAACGAAAGCCGGAACGAGGATCGTGAAAGGAACGACGAGAGTCCGCCAGGCTCGTGCGAGCCCGCTGGGATGGACCTCGCGCGGCGGTAGGACGGACTCGCCGACCGGAACGGGGGTGGCGCGGTGCCAGACGCTCAGGGCCCGCCCGAATTCGGCGTCTCCGTCGCGGGCTTCGAAGGTGAGGCTCTCGTCCGCGAAAACGATCGTCCGGCGGTCGTCCAGTCGCTGGGCTCCCGCCCGGCGCAGGGAGAACTCGGTGCGTCGGCCCACGAAGTGGAGCCAGCCGTCCACGAACGTCACGATCCCCTCGTCCTGGCCGAACATCGCGTCCTCCCGCCAGATCTCCAGGGACACGGCGAACGAGGGACCGGGCGGGGGCACGGTGGCGAGAGGCGTCAGGTCCTTAGGCGGCTCGTCGGGACGGACGTGGAGAATGATCGCCGGGATCAGCAGGAGCGCCCAAAGGGTGACCCCGACCGCGAGCGCCCCGACGAGGGCCATCAGCGCGGCGGCGGCGTGAACGGGCAGGCGACGCGAGGCCGCGTCCGCCAGGAACCAGCCGAGCGGCGTCCGGGGATCGTCGGGCCGCCCCCGCCAGACGGCGTATCGCGCCACGCCTCCATTGTAGCGTCCGGTCGAATCGCGAGGGGCGCCAGCGGGGCGAGCGGCCATCCCTCGCGCGTTCTAGACGCCAAGAGGTCCAAGTCTAGGGCGGGCGTCGCAAGACCGAAGGGACGTGCCGACCACCGGCTGTCCTCGCCTTGTTGGGGCGATGTTCTCCCAAAGATCGTGGTCTTACCGATGCGAGAGTTCGGGGAGTCTCGCCACAATGGGAACGTGGCCAACGATCTCCGAAGCTGGTTCGCCCGGCAGCGGGCTCCGTTCACGCTGTTTCTCGCCGTCTCGATCGGCGTCGCCGCGCTCGTGGCTCTGTTGTCGCCCCAGGCCCTCGTCGGCCTGACCTTCTCGGAGCTCCGTCCGTGGGGAGTCCTCACCTACCCGTGGGCGATGGACCTCCGGGGCTCGTCGATGGGACTGATCTCGCTGGTCTTCCTGATCGTGTTGCTCCTCCAGTTCGGCTCGACGACGGAAGGCGAGATGGGGACCGGCCGTTTCGCGGCGTTCTGGGGGGCGGCGGCCCTGATGTACGGTCTGCTCGGAGCCGCGCTGCACGTCGCCGTCTATGGGCCATGGCTGCCCTCGTCGGTCCTGATCGTCGCCTGGTGCGCCCGCAACCCGAACGCGACGATCATGCTCTACGGCATCCTGCCTTTGAGGGGAACGTGGATCGCTGGACTCACCGCCCTCGGCGTCGTAGTGAGCTACGGGGCTCAGAACCCCCCGGCGGCGATCGCCATGCTGCTCCCCCTGGGGCTCGCGTGGCTCTTCGCGGCGGATCGCCTGCCGCTCGGCTACCGGGCTGGTAACGGCGGAGGAGGCTCGCGGCGCCAGAAGTTCACCGTGGTGCGGGGAGCGAAGGAGTACGACGACGGCTACTTCGACGACGTGAAGGCCCGCGAACTCGAGCGTGAGGAACGGGAGCGCCTGCGCAAGCTGTTCGAAGGCAAGTAGCCCCTACGCTTCCGGAGCCCGCCGTCGAGCCGCGAGGGCGCGCTGGAGCTTTTTCGGACCGGCCCCGTCTTCGAGCTGCGCGCCGATCTCGGCGATCGTCGCCTCGGCGGCGAGGCCGTCGAACACGGTGCGCGCCACGATGGGGTTACGGGTCCAGATACCCTCCGGCGCGACGAGACACTGGTTGCCGTCCACCGCCACCGTAAGCCCTGAGCCTTCGATCTGGGCCACGTCCACCCCCCGGCCTTCCGCGTCGGCGATCTCCTCATGGAGCGTCGCCTGAACATCGGCCGAGGCGCGAACGAGCGCCACGACGGCCGCCTCGGCCAGCATCTGCCGCGCCCGCTCCAGGGCCTGCGCCTCGCTGGAGACGGTGTACGTCCGTCCGTCCTCCTCCTCTCTTTCGACCCGCTTGAGGACCGCCTGGGCCTGCTTCCGGTCGCTTTCGTACCGTCGCGCGAGTCCATCGAGCACCCGCTCCGGGTCGACGGCGCGTACCACGCGCGTGGGGCCGTCCTCCACGAGGGCCGCCCCTTTGCGCTCCAGGCTTTCGATCGCCTTGTAGGTGTTCGCCACCGGCTTGCCCGTCGCCTGGGCGATCCGGTATCCCGTGGCCTCGCCCTCCGCGACGAGGTAGGCGTAGACGCGCGCCTCAAGGTCGGTGAACCCGAGCGCGACGAGGGACGCGATACCGTCGTGAGAGGCCATGGGCGCCATTGTAGCCCGGACTAAGCCTTCCCGCGCCACGATGGGCGATGCGACTAGGGGGCTGGCGGACGGCGCCGGACGATCCGAAGGGCGGCTTTCGCCTTCTCATCCGATGGATTCGGGAGCTGGCGCGCCGCCAAGACGTGGTCGAAGCGTCGCGTGCGGCCCTTGGCTTCGTCGCCGTTTTCCGGCCCTGGTTCTTCTCGACGGTTGGACGCGGATAGGCTGGACGGGTTGGCGGACGGGTTTCCTCACCTTGGCCGTCGTGATGGCGCTCGCAGGAGGAGCGAACGACTGGCTGTGGCGACCCCCTTTGAGCGTCATTGAGCGGCTTCACCCACTCCCACTGCCCGAAGGGACGTTTCCGGTTCACCTTGCCGTGCGCTGTCGCGGCTCGTTGACCGGCGTCGACGAGGCCGCCGCGTCGTTCGTCGACGGTTGGCTTTACGTGGATGACGCGCCCGAGATTCAGCCTGTGCTAGAGCGATGGCCGACCGGAGCGAATGGGACGAGGGACGCTTGAAGGTTAGGTTCCCCGATGGAACGAGCGTCGTCCTCTGGGCGATCGACCGCCGTCCGCTCCATGGGGTATTCCACGATCTTGAGGCGGCGGTGGGTCGGACAGGAGCATCGCCCGGTGGGCGATTCGGTCCTTCCACCGTTGGGAGTTCATCCTTCGATGGGGAAGGGGTGGGGCTTGGCTGGCTTGGGCGTCTGCTCGCTTGGAACGATCGCGTTCGCCTGCCTCTCGCCATACGAGCGCATGTCGTCGCCGGGGAGTGTTCGGAGGCGGAAAGTCAGGCGAAGGAGCCCCAGGAAAAGGGTCAGGCATCCTTGTCCCCCGGGCGATAGAGCGGTCTCCTTACGCAAAAAGCTCCTTATTTCGATGCCGAAGGAAGGACTTCGATCATAATAAGTCATCCCCTTCCCGGTCCGATGGTCCGGACGTGTATGAACAAGATCCTGATTGGTTTTCTGGTTACCGCCGCTGCTACCGGCTCCGCTCTTTCCGTCGTCGCCGCTCGCCAAGTTCCGACGATCCGGGCGAACACCTTCGTCGGCCCGGTGGCGGTGGGAAATATCGAGCCCGAAGAGGCCGCGAAGCGGCTGCGAGGTTGGTGGGAGAGCGAGCGGATCAAGCCGCTCAAGCTCGTCTGCTCCGCCACGAAGGCGGTCCTGCCGAGCATGACCCCCGGCCAGCTCGGAGTGGGGCTGGACGACGCGGGCATCGTGGCCGATCTGCCGCGCGCGGGGCTGACCGACGGCCTGACCGGAATGGCCGAGCGTCTGGACGTGCCGCTGAAGTACAAGCCGAACGGGGCGAACCTCGTCCCCGTGGCGTCGATGCTGAAATCCAAGATCGGTTCTCCCCAGCCCGCCCGGGTGGTCTGGACGGAAGGCGCGATCCAGGCCACCCCGGAGTCGAGCGTGCTGCGGCTCGACGCGAAGGCCCTGCCGGACGCGGTGATCGCCGGCCTTCAGGGCGACCGAACGGTCGACCTCCCCGTAACCGAGGGCACGAAGCGCGTCCCCGACGAGGCCCTCGCGGAGATCACCGACCTGGTGTCGGAGTACACGACGAGCTTCCCCGCATCGAACCGTCCACGCTCCTCGAACATCCGCCTTGCCGCATCGAAGCTCAATGGCGTGGTCCTGATGCCCGGCGAGAAGCTCAGCTTCAACGGGACGGTCGGACGCCGTACCCTTAAGGGCGGCTTCAAGCTCGCGGGCGTCTACGCCCAGGGCAAGCACGACGTGGGCGTGGGCGGCGGCATCTGCCAGGTCAGCACCACGATGTACAACGCGGCCCTCTTCGCGGACCTGAAGATCGTGCGCCGTTCGAACCACTCGCTCCCCGTCGCCTACGTTCCCCTCGGCCGCGACGCCACCGTGGACTACGGTTCGCTCGATCTCGTGTTCCAGAACGACACCAAGGGGCCGATCGCCGTGGTGAACACCTACGAGCCGGGACGGCTCACGTTCCGCGTCCTAGGCAAGAAGGACCCGTCGCTCAAGGTGCGGGTCGTCCAGGAGGGCGGCTCTTCCTGGGACGTCGGAACGAAGACGGTCGTGGACCGGAGCCTCGCCCCCGGAACCCGGAAGGTCGTTGAGAAGGGCGGCCGGGGCCATTCCGTCAAGACCTACCGTCTCGTCTACCGCGACGGCGTGCTCGTAGAGAAACAGGCTCTCGGCCAGTCCACCTACGGCGGCGGCCCGCGCATCATCGCCGTCGGCCCCGGAGCGGCCAAGACGGCCTCCACCCCGAAGCCCGCGACGGAAGGCTAGAGAACGGCGAAAGCGGAGAAGGCCCTCCCCTTCGAAGGGGAGGGCCTTCTCCTTTACTTGGCCGAAGGGCCGCCCGGAGGCGGCGGGGCGGGCGGGTCCACGACATGCGAGTTGTCCTTGGGAGGCGCAGGATCGCCACAGCCCGACAGGAGACCCCCGACGAGGCTCAACGAGAGGAGGACAAGGATGGTCGACAGGGCCTTGCGCATTATTCCGTCGAACTCTGGACCTTGCCCCAGTACGTGGCGTCGATGTCGTACCAAGCGTTCGCCGTCGGCTTCTTTACCTTGTCCCAAGGGATAAGCTTGGCGCTACTGTCGCCGCGAACGGTCGGGATCATCTTGCGATGCGACTTGGTCGATTCGTAGACGACGTTCTTGTAGAAGTCGGGGGTGGTGTAGCCGGGGTCCGCGGCGAGCCAAGGGTCGAAGAAGAACACGCCGAATCCCCCACCGCGGTAGTCCCGCCCGGTGGTGAGCATCGCGCGGGAGGAGAGGTTCTCCTGAGCGCTGATGCTGCGACCTTTGTTCACGAAGTACGTCGATCCGTTATAGCCATCGGCTTCGAAAAAGCCAAGGCGGTTGGCGGAGATGGTCGTGTAGCGACCCCAGTTGTAGGAGTCGGTGGCGGGGGAGGTGGTCGCCACGGGCGCACGCTGAGTGGCATCCATCGTGATATCCCCGTTTTTCATGTAGGGCCACACCAAGGTGCTCCAGGTCGCGAACTGGTCCGACTTCGCGCTCCACCAGGCGGATCCGCAGAAAGGATCGGTCGAGCCGTTGCCGCACATCCAGGCGCCGGGCGTCATGTCGTCGACGTCCCCCGCGTACATATGGACCGACGTGCCGATCTGCTTGAGGTTGGAGATCGTCGAGGTGGTCTTCGCGGCGGCCTTGGCCTGGGCGAAGACGGGGAAGAGGATCGCGGCCAAGATGGCGATGATCGCGATCACGACGAGGAGTTCGATGAGAGTGAAGGCGCGTTTGCGAAGCATAAGGCAGATCCCTCGACGCCCCGGTACTCCGTCGTGGGGGCGTCGCGTCCATGGTACAACAGCTTTTCCGATCTGAATACTTTAATATTAAATAGTTCCTAGACGGTGAGATCAAGGCGTCCCTACCGCTCGAAGAACGGCTCCGCCCATTCTTCGTACTGGCGTTGGGAGGACCGTAGCGGCGGGCCAGGATCGCCTTCCTCAGAGCTTCGAGCATGGAAGGGTATACTGGACTTTCCGCCGAGAGGTTGGGGCGGCGCTGCCGGCGCCCGCCCGTTTTTCGCGACGGTACACCAAGAGACATCATGGCTGGCATCCGCATCCGCATCCGTCTCCGGGCCTACGAGCACCGGATCATCGACCAATCGGCCGAGAAGATCGTCGACCAGGCGAAGCGCACCGGCGCCCGCGTCAAGGGGCCGATCCCGCTCCCGACGCACATCCGCCGCTTCTGCGTCATCCGCGGCCCGCACATCGACAAGGAGTCGATGGAGCACTTCGAGCTGCGCACCCACAACCGCCTCATCGACATCCACGAGCCGACCAACAAGACGATCGACGCCCTCATGCGGCTCGACCTTCCCAGCGGCGTGGACATCGAGATCAAGACGGCCTAAGCCGCATCTTGCGTGAAACCTCGGAAGAGGGCTGCCCGATCTAGCGTCGGGCAGCCCTCTTCCGTTTATCGCAGAATAGAGCGCGATGAGCGACGATCTAGACGAACTCCAGGTGCGCGCGCGGAACCTGGAGCGGGTTCGCGCCCTCGGCGTCCGCGTCAACGCCAGCCTGCCCCACGTCGGCGGCACGACCCCGCGTTCGTTGCCTGAGGTGATCCGGCGCTCGCTCGTCGTTCTCGCGTTCCTGCAACTCTCGTACGGGGCGCCCATGGAAGCGATCCGCTCGTGGATCGCGGCGAACGGCTTGCAGGACGCTCTGTCGGCGAATGAGCGAAGACTCCTCGGCAAAGAGGACGCGGAGATGACGAAGCAGGAAAAGATCGACCTGAGCTGGTCGGTCGAGACGCTTTACGGATTCATGTGGATCGGTGGCTTGGTCGAAGGTTTATCGCCCGAAGGGCCTATTCCCGAGCTCGTCGATCTATCGCCGGACATCGAGTTTGGCGAGGACGGGTCCAAGTACGCGGATCGGATGCGCCGCCGCCCCTACGGCGAGCTCTACGCGATGCTCGATCTCTTCTACCTCGCGCACTGGTCGGCTCGGGACGCGCGGCTCGCGGGCGACCACGACGGCCCTCTAGACGAGGGCGTCGTGATGGAGCGGCGCAAGGCTCTGGAATGGGCCCTGGACGACGAGATGGACTGGGACGACGTCGATCAGAACACCTGAGGTTACGCCACGGTCACCGCGTCGTTCAGGTAAACGTCCTGGACCGCGTGGAGCAGCTCGACGCCGTCTTTCATCGGGCGCTGGAACGCCTTGCGCCCGGTGATGAGGCCGGTGCCGCCCGCCCGCTTGTTGATCACCGCCGTCCGGACCGCCTCCGCAAGGTCGTGCTGCCCCGACGCGCCGCCGCTGTTGATGAGCCCGACGCGGCCCAGGTAGGCGTTCGCCACCTGGTAGCGGGTCAGGTCGATGGGGTGGTCGCTCGTCAGTTCGGTGTAGATCCGCTCGTCGATCTTGCCGTAGGGGTTCTCCTTGGTGCCGAGGGCCTTGTAGCCGCCGTTGTTCTCCGGAAGCTTCTGCTTGACGATGTCGGCCTGGATCGTGACGCCGAGGTGGTTCGCCTGCCCGGTGAGGTCGGCGGAGAGGTGGTAGTCCTTGTCCTTCTTGAACGCGTCGTTGCGCAGGTAGCACCAGAGGACGGTCGCCATTCCCAGCTCGTGGGCGCGGGCGAACGCCTTGGCGATCTCCACGATCTGCCGCCCGCTCTCCTCGCTGCCGAAGTAGATCGTGGCCCCGACCGCCACCGCGCCCATGTTCCACGCCTCCTCGACGGTCCCGAACGGGATCTGGTCGAAGCGGTTGGGGTAGGTCAGCAGCTCGTTGTGGTTCAGCTTGACGATAAAGGGGATGCGGTGGGCGTACTTGCGGGCCACCGCCCCGAGCACGCCGAAGGTGGAGGCGACCGCGTTGCACCCGCCCTCCACGGCGAGCCGGACGATCGCCTCGGGGTCGAAGTACTCGGGGTTCGGGGCGAACGACGCGCCCGCGCTGTGCTCGATCCCTTGGTCCACGGGAAGGATACTCACGTAGCCCGTGCCGCCGAGGCGTCCGTGGCCGTAAAGCGTCTGGAGACTCCGCAGAACGCGAGGCGGACGATCGCTGAGGCTCCAGACGCGGTCGACGAAATCCGGGCCGGGAAGGTGGAGCCGCTCTTTGGGGATGGTTCCGCAGACGTGGTCGAGAAGGGATCGGGCCTCGTCGCCCAGGAGGGCCGGAATGTCGGTCACAGGCGGTTCTACGAGACCACGGCCCCGCGCGGTCGGGGCGAGATCCCGATACCGCGCGGCTTCGTCGGCGGCAGGTCGCTCAAGGTTCCAGAATCGGCTAAACTTTTCATCCCCCGTCGTGCATCGTTTCCGTTGCGAGGGCCGTCCCATCCTATGCCGAATGACGCATCGCGCGACACGCTGGCCGAGCGCCGCTGGATCGTCGCCCTCGCCGAGGGTGATCCGAGCGCGCTGGGTGGACTCTACGAGCTTTACGGAGAGCGGATCTTCCGCTACGCCTACCGGATGCTCGGGAACCGTGCCGACGCCGAGGACGCGACGGCGGAGACCTTCCTCCGCGTCCTGCGGCGGTCGGCGGAACTACGCGCGGATGGCGCGTTCCGAACTTGGATCTTCCGCATCGCGCGGAACCTCTGCATCGACAAGCTGCGGCAGCACAAGCTTATGGAGCTGCCCCCTGACGCGCAATACCCCGGAAACGAGGATCGTTCCACCCTGCGCGTCACCGTCCAGCAGGCGCTCGACGCGCTCCCTCCGGAGTACCGCGAGCCCCTCATCCTTTGCGACCTCGAGGAGATGGGCGCGAGGGAGGCGGCCGAACTCCTGAAAATAAGCGTGCCGGCGCTGAAGTCCCGTCTCTACCGGGGAAGGCGCGCGCTGCGAGACAAGCTAGGAACCCATTTTGAGAGGACTTATGGACAACGATTACCATCGTAAGCTCGTCGACCTGTACGCGGGGCGCGAGCTTCCTAGCGAGATCGAGGCCGAGATGGAGATCGCCGCGCACGGCGACGCCGAACTCGCCGTCGACATGGCGAGCCTTCGCCAGACCGTCGACACCCTTCGTTCCGAGGGATCGCCTTTCACCGAGGAGTCCTACCAGCGTATCCTTACCAAGCTCCTGATCCGCGGCGCGGCCTTCGAGGCCCGGACCCCGGACCCCGCCCACCTGCAGTATCAGCTTCCCATCCAGGGATAATCCAACTAGAAGACCATGAAGCTCGACGTCCCCCGCAAGGAATTTTTCGAGGCCGTGAGCGCGGCGACCAGCGCCGCGTCCGTCCGAACGTCCGTCACGATCCTTCAGAACCTGAAGATCGAAGCCATGGACGGCGGCATCCGCGTCCTCGGGTGCGACGGGGAGATGTGGGTCGAGCGCGACGTGGCCGGAGCGGTCGCCGAGGGCGGAGCCCTCTGCCTTCCCGCCCGACTCCTCAACGACCTCGTGGGCAAGCTGGGCGAGTCGCCCGTCTCGCTCTACACCACCGACGGCTCCGGCGCGATGTTGGAGCAGGGCGCCTCCCAGTACCGCCTCCAGACCCTGGACGCGGAAGACTTTCCCGAGCCCCCCGGCTTCGGCGGCGAGGGCGAGCTGACCCTACCGATGGGCGTCCTGCGAAACGCCGTCGACTCCGTCCTGTTCGCGGTCTCCACCGACACCCACCGCCAGGTGCTTACCGGCGTGCTGTTCAACTACGACGGCACGACCCTCACCCTCGTGGCGACCGACACCCACCGCCTCGCGGTGCGCAAGATCGAGCAGGAGGGCATCGGCACGAACATCTCCGTGGTCGTGCCCGAGAAGGCCCTCAAGGCGATCAAGGCCCTCCCCGTCGCCGACGACGCGGAGGTCGTGCTGAAGTTCGGCGGCGGCCGCATCGGCGTCGAGGCCGGGAGCGCGAAGGTCGTGGCCCAACTCCTCGCCGGGACCTACCCCAACTGGGAACGCGTCGTGCCTGCCGAGACGACCCGCACTTGGTCCATTGAGACCGACGCCCTCTTGGAAAAGGTCAACCGCATCATGATCCTCGCCCGCGACAACGCCTCGCGCGTCCGCTTCCGCGGCCAGGACGATCAGGTCGTGATCGCCGCTCGCTCCGAGGAGAAGGGCGAGGCGAAGGAAGAGGTTTTGATGATCGGGAAGAACGGCGACGTCGAGATCGCGTTCAACGGCAAGTACGTCGTGGACGCCCTCGCCCCCATCGACGGCCCTGGTGTCCGGGTCGAGATGACGGAGTCGTCCCGCCCCGCCGTCTTCCGCCCGGCGGACGACGAGAGCGGCTACTTCTGCGTCATCATGCCGATGGCCCTGGCGTAGGCTTCGTACGGGCATAGGGCTTTGATCCTATGCCCTGAGAGCCGACCGACGTGGGCTCCCGAACGGGGCCGAGAGCCGGACGCGCCTACTCGCCTGTGGTGCAGTGGTCGCAGGCGCACCGGTGGGCGAGGCGCTGGTTGAGGACGTGGAACGTCACCAAGCCGAGGCCGCCCATCACCGCGAACGCGGTGCCGCCGTACGTTCCGTGGCGGAACGCGAGGTGACCGGTAAGCCAGGAGGCGAGCCCGCCCACGAAGAACAGGGAAGGGACGACGCTGTGGTGCTTGCGGCGGCCGTGCACGACGGCGAGAGTCCCGACGCTGAGGGTTACCACGAGAAAAGCCAGCTCGGCGGGCGGCGAGCCGATAAAGCCCAGCCCCATCACGCTCAGGAGCCCGAACGCCGCCCCCGTGAGGAGGCAATGGACGGCACAGATCGCGCTCGCCATCGCCCCCACGCGATCCAAATCGATGCGCCGGCGTTGGGTCATGGATCTACTATACCCCGTGGGGGTAGTAAAGGTTCCCGCGGGAAATGGAGAGATCGGAGGGTCCTGCTGGATTTCTACCGATGTTTCGGCGCGTTCAAGAGATCCCTCCCCAGGATGGACCACGACGCGCCTGGGTGACGATCACGAGGAGGGGAAAACGAGACCCGGACGGCTGAGCTTGGCTCGCTCGGTTCTACATTCCGTGCATGCCCATGGCGGGCTTCGTCTTCCCAAGCCCGTCCAGCGCCGCCCGAAAGGTCCTGGCCAAGTCGGTCGCCTTCCCGCGACCGAGATAGTGCATGAAGAGGATTCGTGGTTGCTCCGCCAGCATGTGCGAATGGACGGCGCAGATCTCGACCCCCGCCGCGCGAAGCGTCTTGATCGTGGGGTTGACCTCGTGCGCCAGCATCGCCACGTCGCCCGCGACCACCGCCGCGTCGGGCGTTCCGACGAACGTGCACCACGTGTTCAGTCCGATCGCCGCCGTCATGTCCGCGCCCATCTCCATGATCTTCAGGTCGCTTCGCCCAACCGTGTACTTGAACGCAGGTCCGTTGACCACGCCCGTCTTTCCCACGATGGCGTCAAGCTCCGCCGTATCGAAGACGTCCTTCGCGGTCTTGACGGGCGGCGTGGTGACCGGTTGGTTTTTCGGAAGGATCTTCGAATCGGCGAGCGCCTTGGCGTAGCGGACCGCTAGGTCGTCCGGCTCTCCCATGCCGTGCAGGTGCATGTAGAAGATTCGGGGAGTTTCGTAGAGGAAGTGGTTGTGGATCGCCCCAACCTCCAGGCCGTTCGCTTGGGCCGCATCGATCAGAGGGTTGATCTCTTCCTCGAGCAGAACGTTGTCGCTCATGAACACGGCCCCCTTGCCGTCCATGGTTCGCTTGAACGCGGCCCACCCGCCGAAGCCGAGCGGAATCGGCGTCGGCTCGCCCCGGACCGTCACCTTAAGATCGTTTCGCGGCAACGCGACGACGTGGGTCGCCTGCGGTTCGTTGTAAGACCCTTTCTTGCCCAGCGCGGCGTCGATGGCGTTCCGCTCGACCGGAGTGAGCGCGGGCGTCGCGTCCTGGACGATGGCGAGCGCGGAAGGAGAGAGGCCGAAGCAAGCGGCCACGCCAACGACGGTCGCTCCGCCCAACACTTGCCGACGGGACAGATTCGAATGCATCGGGCGGGTTTACCCTTTCTCGGTAAAGGACGCCTGAGAATCCATTGTGCGGGGCGTTATGGAAGACGAATAAGCGCCGAAGCTTCGGGGCTTTCGATCTCCGAACGCTTCGACCCACCTTGGCCTGAGTGCGCTCCTAAGGGGCCGGTTAGGAGCACGACGGCGATTGACGGGCGCCAAAAAAGAAGAGGTCTCCCCTGCAGGGGAGACCTCTTCTTTTTTGGCGCGCTCGAGAGGACTCGAACCTCCGACCCTCAACTCCGCAAGCTGAAGATAAAACCGATTTTTGAACCTGAATTACGTAAAGTGCGTAAAAAACAGCGTAATTATGGGTGCATACTCGGTACATGGCTCGGCCAAGCAAGACCGCTCTTGACCTCTCTAACATCGTCGCCACCAAGGACAGCAAGTGGCGCGTTGACTTCGTGCGATCCCTGCCGAGCGGTCAGCGATTCAGGCGCACCACCGTCAGAAGCGATCAGGCCGAAGCCATCGCATTCCGCGACACGGCACGAGCCGAATACGAGAAGCTCAAAGCCGGTGAGACGGTCGTTATCTCGTCTGGCGACACGCTAGAAGAATGGTGTGAGTACTGCCTTACGACCGTCATGCCCACGATGCAGAACCGAAGGGGTAGACCCTATGCCCCTCGGACTCTTGAGGTTTACCGCTCGGTTCTCAAGACGAGCGTTTACCCCTACGCTGGCACCACCAAGCTACAGGCGTTCGGTAAGACCCACCGTATTAACCTCCTGTCACAAGTGTTGACGGACGCGAATAAGGCCAACGTCGTCAAGACGCTCACGGTCATCTTCTCTATCGCGGAAGAACTCGATAAGCGCCCTGCCAACTCTAACCCCTTCAAGGGTGTCTCACAGTCGTCACGGGGCTCAGGCCGCACCACGGGCAAGAAGATCGTCACCACGACCGTAGACCCTCAGGACGCACGTAAGAAGCTCGTCACAGAGACGGCGGTACCCGATGGCCTGATTATCGAACGGGTACGGGTGCTGAGCTTCGGGGAAGAGGCCGCGTTGCTGGCTCACGTTCGCACTCATCCCGAACATAGCGACTATCTCACGCTCATCTTGCTTGGGCTTCGGTTGGGGCTTCGCATCGGTGAAGCCATCGGCCTTGATTGGAGCGCGGTTGACTTCGCGGCCAACACGATCACGATAGATCAACAAACCCAGCGTGAGAAGGGTAAGGGCCTCGTCACGCGCGATCCTAAATCCATCGCGGGTACCCGTGTTATCCCGATGCCCAAGAGCCTTAGCGATCACCTGAGAGCCGTGAAGATCGATAGTCAGAGCCCTCACGTCGTGAGCAACGGTAAAGGTCTGAGGCGCGATCCTTCGCGGGTACAGAATCGAATCAAGCAACTCACCGAGGGCGCTGGCTTGGGCGATAAGGTTGAGGGGCGGCGCTTTGTTCCGCGCCCATCGTTCCACGATCTTCGGCGCACCTGCCTTACCCGGCTGGCTACGGGTCACGTAGCTCCTGGCGTGGTGGTTACGCCCGTGCCACCAACCACGCTCATCCTTATCAGCGGTCACGAGGACGTTGAGACGCTCTTGAGCTTCTATACCAAGGGTGATGCCAGCGCCGTTAAGATGGCTATGGCGTCCATGCCCTGACCCCTCACGAGCGCTGAGAGCCACACACAGCACCGATAGCACCTTAGGGGTGAGAAGATAGCAACCCAGCCGATAGGCGCTCACACACGGGCACCCATCGGCTTTGTCTTTGATCGGGGCTTATTGTCGATTTGTCCAAAAAACAGCCCGGTAGGGGTAGGCCGGGGCTTCGGCCAGAGACAATTTTAGGACAAGTGGACTACCTAAAATGTAAGCGCTCCGATTACAGATTCTCTCAGTAGCTTATATGAGAATGTCGTTTAGGTTCCCCGCCCTCATGGGTATCCCCGAAGAGCCTACTTTTTGAAGAATCTTCGGCACCAACCGTGAGAGCAACCGATTTTGCCGCCTTGCCGCGTGTACACCGAACATACGGGCCGCGTTATGAACGCTGACGACGCGGATGAGAGAGGCAATGGGAGTTATGAGCGCGGTGGAATGGATCGGAGCGGTCGGGCCAGTGAGTATGGCGGTGTGTGGAGTAGTCAAGCACGTAGTCAGCACCCTATCGCGCGAGAGGATGCACAAGCTTGAACTTGCCTACGCTAAGGCCGCGCTCAGCAAAGGACATGTGATGAAGCTCGTCAGCGTCACGCCCCCGGAATTGGTTCCGGGGAACAAAAGTGATCTTCCCGCTCCGAAGCCGCCCAGTGATTGATCGGTGACTTTGTTAAGGTTCGCGTCCG
Organism: uncultured Fimbriimonas sp.; assembly: GCA_964516175.1. Lineage (GTDB taxonomy): Bacteria > Armatimonadota > Fimbriimonadia > Fimbriimonadales > Fimbriimonadaceae > Fimbriimonas. The sequence continues at coordinate 101,159 of CAZEWR010000007.1, forward strand.
AAAGGAACAAATGTCCTATTCCCACGATCATCATGAGTGACCGGCAATAGGGTCGGTGAATTTTGGATCGAAGGAGAACCCCAAAATGAACGCAGCACAGAAGGCCGGGGCCGTTGCCCTCGGCGTTATCGGACTTGCTACCGCACCTGTGGATGCCGCGAGCGTCCACAACGCACCGAACTACAGCGAGACACACGACTCGTCTGTTGACAATGCGGCGACCGTGGAAGGTGCCAAGACCGAGGAGAGCGTCTCCAAGGCCGAGGAGTCTAGCGGTGAAGAGCAGACCACCAGCGAAGACAAGTAACCAAGGCTAAGTACGATAGGAAGGCCCTTGTCCCATTTGGGGCAGGGCCTTTTGTTGTTTTTTTAGTCCTTAATTGGTCTAGCGAGTTCCGTACAAGTCACGCGACCAACGATCCCAGAAACCTCTGCCGACGTCCGTGACAGTCTCGCCCTTCTTATGCTTCACGGTCTTTTTGCCATAGAGCGTAATCTCGTTGTCCTGACCGTTGTAGATGATGCGCTTGATAATGAACCAACGGTCATCCGATATTCTTCGGACTTGGTCTCCTCTGCCAGGAGGTGAGACGGCCACTACGCAACCTGCCAGTTGCGCCAGAACACGGGGGCCGGGTAGCCAGCCGCGAGGCCAGCGTCACCCTCGGTCACGGGTTCGAAGTAAGCCTTCTTAAGCCTCTCGTCTAGGCCGGTGACGGTGTACGTGTGACCGTCTTTGCTTCTCGTGAGCGTCATGCCGACGGTGAGCTTAGGCATTGGCTCCTTCTTGCTCCCGGTGACCTCGCCACCGCCAGCGCTCCTGCCGCCCGCGCTCGACTCGCCACCGCTGGCAACGAGCGTGGGTTTGCCCTTGATTACCTCTAGCTTATAGCCCTTCGGGATCGTGAACGCCTCAAGTGCCTCACGAGCGGCCTTAACCTCTTCTGGCTCTTCGGGCTCCGGTAGGAGTTGCTTGACGATTGCCGCCAGCTTGGTCGCGTCGGGATCGGTGACGACCTTGACGCTCTTGTTGGCTCCCTTACGGTCAAGCTCTAGGAGATAGGGCTTACCGTCAATCACCATCGCGCCGTAATCGTCGCCCGTGACGATGCCCGCGTTAGGCAGGTAGAGAGGGAGGGTTGCGCCACCGAAGTTAACGGTGAGTTGCGCCTTGCTTGCGGCGATGTGTCCGTCTAGCTCTTTGAGGAGCGCCTTAGCGGTAGCGGGTCGCTTAGCCATGATACTAGGATAGCACGACATGACGCTTGATGATGTCTATCGCGTCTTGCCCTTCCATGCGATTGTTAGGCATAAGAGCTTCGGCAAGGGCGATCACAGCGGCACGGTTTGTGTTCAACAGTTCCCACGCTTGATCTTTGCCACGGTCAGCTAAACTATCTATCCATAGTTGTTGGTCGTTATCGAAGCTGTCCAAGACGGTTTGGCGTAGCTCCTTGTAATCACCTATGGCACCGTCCCACGTAAACGGCTTATCCTCAAACCAATCGGGCTTCCCCTCGTTGCCAGTACCAATCCAATCACCGAGGCTACCGGCCATGAGCGTCGTAGCTTTGCTCGTTAAACGTTCAGGGACAGTAGCGAGAGAGTCGAAGCTAACGCAAGCACAGTAATCACCTCCGTTCGCCGGATTGGTGACGATGTATTTGAGGGTGCCGCCGCTTAGAAAGCCCACCACCGCATGACCGGCCTCATGGTAGACCTTCTTACGATGTTCAGGCGTCGTGTAGGGGTTACTCATGGTTCTATTGTGTCTTACACCTGCCACCTAAAGCCACAGCCGTTACACGCCCTCGACGTGCTTGTTTGCGTCCGAGTCGGCAGACATATCCCCACGATCCAAAGTACGAAGCCGAGGACGATGAAGAACGGGCCGATGCCGAGACAAATGGTTAAAAAGCCGATCACTACAAGACCACAACCGCCGCTCCTAAGGCCCGTTGACGAGCCGTTTGCGGTGTAGTTGGCGAATTCCATGACGTAAGGCCCGTGGCAGTGAGGACAGGGGCCAAACTGACCGGGCATAGGTTGAGCCGGTGCCCCGAAGCCGAACAGGCTTTGATACCAAGGTGTTCTAGGTGGCTGTTGGAGCGACGGCGGCACGGCGGTAGGGATGCCGTGAGCGTAGAGCGATTGAGGCGGCTGTTGGTACTGTGGCTGGGCGTAGTTGGGTAGCGGTGGTACTTGGCTCGGCTGAGGCGGCGCGGGTTGAGCTTGGTTGATCTTGGCGAGGCAATCGGGACACAGGCCGCGACCCGCATTGCTGAGCGCTTGCGGTATGTGCTGCCGACACCCGATGCAGTACACCGGGTTCATTTGGTCGTCAACGGTGTAGGTGTATGAGGGATTCATAACAAAGGTAGACAGCAATCATAGCGCACATTGGGCTAGCCCGACAGGACTAGCCATGTTTGGAAATCATTGCCTACCTGAGCCCTGCCTCGGCCTTAAGGCGAGACACATAGGCGGCAAGCTCGGTGGCTGGCACACGGACAGAGCGACCGATGCGGACGGTGCCGATATGTGCGCGGCCCGTGCGGCGTTGGATCGTTGTTAGGCTCGTCACGGTGCGACGGCTGACGCCCAAGGATTGAGCTGCCTCGTCAAGCGTGAGGAGCAGCGGCGATGGGTTCTGATTGTGTGCGTGTTTGTTTTCCACGCGATATCTAGCACCTTCCGAATTAGAAACACGAGCAAAGTTTATTGGTTCAGGTTCAAACCCATTCATCGACAAAAAGATTTATCGAAAAAAGTAAAAGCCCTCCGACGTGTGAGCGTCTCGGGGCCAGAGATAACGCCCGACAGGCAATGAGCGATAAACCCACGGGCATAAGGATGATTGGCAGCCCGTGGGAAGCTTATAGATTTAATTGCATTATTTTGCAGGTGGTTACGGATCACAGGCCGAATAGTGCCGCATGGACACACACGCGTACGGCGCACGATTTGCTTTGGGCTTGCTCAAGCTTTGGTTTGAAGCCGTTGGGCTCAGCGAGCGGCAACGGCACGAGATACAAAGCCAAATACTTACGCATTGGTTGATATGCCAAGAGTCCGACGACCAACGCACACACACCTACGCATGGACGCATAACACCCTAGCGGTGTTGGCACGAATCGCGGCCACGTACGATGGCACCGACGACACGCTAGTGATGCTCACCGAGGCGGTATGCGGCCTCTACGGAGTGATCTAGTGGGGGCATTCTGCGACACGCCACGCTATAAGCAATCGGTCACGGCGGTACCGCACCACGATCAGATATTGACGAACCACGCTCACGCCTACGGGATCAAGCGTACAGCCGACTATGACGGCATGGATTATCTTAAGGCTTTATCTGACGATAGGGAGAGGGGTATAGATGGATCGTTTAAGGTCATGGGCACATGCGGTATGTCAATGTCGTTTAGCGAAAAGTGTCTGAGCTACGATCAGAGCCGTTATAACAGCGTGACAATCGAGTTGCACAACGACTCTAGTGCCCGAACTCCGGGCGATTGGCACACGATCAGAGCAGAGCTATATCTAGTGTCGTATCTCAACGAGGACGGCAGCGGCCTAGATCGTTGGATGCTGCTAGACATGGCCGCGATAAAGCTAGCCACTGCTAAGAGCGGGCGGCTTTGGCGTGAGGGCAAAAACGCAAAGGACGGGGCTAGAGCGTCGTTTGCTTGGCTTGAGGCCAACGACCTTTTTTCCATCGCGCCTTTTGCCGTGTTGGCGCAATCAGGGATGCTCAGCGAAACTAATGCGGCTCGACTGGCGATCTTGGACGGTATGCGGCATCCTTCGGAAGTCGATGACGAGGCGTAAACAACATCGGTCACGGCACTCATCATATTTGGTCTACGTCGTGGCGGCTTCTCAGACTGCACCGTCTTACACGCAGTCTGAGCGACTCGAAAAACGTAGACCAACCATCACGCACAGCGATCAAAAAAGACTCGACAAAAATTTGTTGGTCTTGCAGGTGCGTTGGTCATCGGCATTGTATAAGAACCGATGTGAGTTAGTGCCTCTCAGGGGCGTTGTGCTGCAAACACACGCCCCACCTTTTGCAGAGGGAGAGACGCGACGACTCAAAGGCACCCGACATGACTACAAACGGATATTGCACGGCCTCTCATCGCGACTCGATTTGGCAAGCTCTTCACTTATCGAAAACATCCAAACACGATAGATGGATGATCGGATTTACGGCCTACCTCCTATTTGGCACATGGCGCGACAAAGACACCCACAAGCTAATCGTTGGCCGCGATGTCTTAGCGTCGATAGCCGAGAGGGCCTATGATGGTAATTGGTCGGCTCTCGGAATGATGGAAGATTACACGGCACACACGGGCGTAGAATTTAGTGTGAGCGATTGGGATGAGGGCAAATGCCGCACGTTGGACAGTCTACGATGGCCGGGTGATTTAGGCGAGATTATGAGTGATGTACAGCGACCCACCACGACGATTGACGAGCGCGTGTGTTTCGATTCGGGTAAGGCTTGGACGCGTAAGCAAGGGGCGGCACAACGACTAAAGAATAAAGAAGAGGCCACGGCAAAGCTAGCCGAAGCGCACAACGAGGACGCCATGAGGCTCCTACGCTATCTAAACGAGTCCGCGCCTCACAGATGGGCCACGGTGCGTGACATTTTGCCGGAGCTACGTAACATGGCCGACGCGATTGAAAACGTACACTCTAGAGACTACGCTTACGCCACGATCAACGCCGTGGAACACCAGCCTCAGCCGTTTTACGCGCCTGTCGATAACAGCCCACGTATCTATACCACTCAGGCCACGATACTAGGATTGCCGAGAGCCCTGCGCACACGATTGATTGAGTACATGGGGTGGCACAGCCTAGACCTAGCCCACGCTCAATTGTCCATCGTGGCTAAGGTGTGGGACATTCCCGAGCTTCAAACGTTCCTTAGCGATGGCGGAAGGTTTTGGCCCGTCATGCTAGACCGCATGGGCTATGACAACTCCAAAAAGGACAGGCTCAAAACCGCGCTCTATGCCTTGATCTTCGGCGCTGGCGCGGCTCGACTTAAGACCTATTTTGCGAACGCGGAAGAATACGCGCGATGGAAAACACATCCATTGATTCAGGCGCTTTTTAAGGCGCGTACGGCCACAATGAAGCGCATTAGAGAGCAGGGCTACGCAGAGGACGCCAGCGGCAAGCGATGGGATTATATGGAGTGGATTGAAACCGACGACACCCGCAAGTACACGTACACCGCGAACAACGTGCGATCCATCATGGCGGCAGTTGCACAGAGTTACGAGCTTGCCCTACTCTCCCCAATCCTCGACATCGTAGAAGGTGCGGGGCGCAACGTCCAAATCACCTACTATCTACACGATGGGCTTGGTATCTCGTGCCCCGATGCCCAAGCGGGAATCATCGAGAGGATGATTGAGGCCGTCAAGGCTAAGGCACAGGGTATGGGCATCGCTACTCGACTTGAGAGAGCTTAATCGTGATACATCCCATAAGCACGAGAGTGCCTCTCGTGCTTATGGGTAGCCGATAGCTCTAAGAGACTCCTACGTCGTCTCTCGTCGCTCTCGCCTAGTATTTATTAGTCTCTTCTCTAGTCAAAAAAACTCCCCATGATGTTTCAAATCGTGAATATCCATATCATCCACGATGGTAACACTATGACTCCCCTGTTTGAACCTACAAACTTGCCAAACTGCATCGGGAGGGGGTGAAGAGAGGCGAATAGAGTCAATACCACCAGCACCCACGATGGGTAGTCGATAGGCCAACACCACGCCTTACCGGGATAGGACTGGCGTAAAGTCCTCGGTTTTGCCGGGATTTGAGCCGGGATGCTTGTCGTACGGATCTGTGTGCGGCTCGTCGCATCCGGCGACGGCGACGATAAAGAGGACAATCGGGGCTAGGATTTTGATTCTCGCCATCGAGTCATAGTATAGCGTTACTAATCTCATTTTACGTGATACCGCGTGACCCAGCCATTGACCGCGATCTTGAGCGGCGCGAGAGTGGCCCGTAAATCGATTTCCGCGCCAACACCGACGATCATACGACTACGGCTCCAAGACTCTCGCATTCGGCCCTAATGAGCATCGCTGTATAAGCGGCTTATGTGCTTACCGAGGATCAGATACAGCGGGTGCGGGAGATGTGCCGAAGCCTATGCCGACGCAAGGGCATCGTAGAGCAGGATTGGCAAGACCTAGAGCAAATCGCTCTCATACGGCTGTTAGAGTCGGCACCGGACTACGACCCGGATCGTAGTTGGGAAGCTTGGGCATGGACGTTGACCGACCGCGCGATCATCCAACAAGGCGTCTACGCCCGTCGCCCCAAACACACGATCCATGTACTTGCACCGCTAGCGGACGGTAGCCACCCTTACGACCACGTTGCCGATTCGCGCGATCAATACGCGGGTGTGGATGCGCTTTGGCAGATAAGCCTAATTGCGGATGAGCTAACGGATTGTGAACGTAGTGCGCTCCGTTCTCACTACCTCGGTGAGCATCAGAAGCAGGCGAGCCTACGCGACGGATACGGCGTTAAAGGATACGACAACGCGCTTGGCAAAGCTCGCACCAAGATTCGTAACTTCTTAGAAGGTGAGGGGGCTACCAATCCCTAATACAACCGTCATGTCTAATGACGATGCAATGTATTGGCGAGCCTACGCGCTCAAAGCGGCAAAGGGAATCGGTCTCAGGGGCGATGATGCAGAGGACGCCGCTCAAGAGGCCCTATGCGACCTATTAGCGGCCTGGGCTAAGCCTACAGGCGATCCTAAAGGCTATTACGTGCGGGTCGTCCGCAACGCGGTGCGCAGGCATCGACGCGACAGCCGAGCGAATATCAACGATTGGCTAGGTCTCGGTGACTATGAGATGTCCGCACCCGATCTTTACGAGGCCGCTGAGCGCAAGATAGACGCGGCGCTAGAGCTACGACAGATAGCCGACCTCATAGATAGTCTCACGGAAGCTGAGCGTAATATTCTACGGCTCACAAGTGAAGGATACACGGACGCCGAGATAGGGGCTCGTCTGTCTCGTTGCGTGGGTGGCATATCGGACGCTCGGTATAAGGCTCACCGCAAGCTCAGACAAGCGGCTTAAGTGCCTCATGCCGTATGCGTAGCTCCATAGCACTCACGCTACCGGAGCCACATGACGCCACGCCACGACGCCAACACAATTAGAAGCCTAGAGAGGGTCGTAGCATAATGCGGGATCAAATCAAGGCTTTTGCCGACTGGCTAGAATGCGTTGAGCCGATCAAGGCTTTTGTCGTGGGTCTCTTTATAATCGTGTTCACGGCGGGCGCGACATATAAGGGCATCGACTCTAGGATTGAGGCCAACGCCAGCGACATAAAAACCGAAGCGGCTCTTAGAATAAGCGGCTCAGCGGCTATCGGCAGCCGAATAGACCGAGGCTTTGACAAAGTACTCAACCGCATGGACGGCATACAGCACACGCTAGACGACAAAGCTAAAGCCGACGCGGATACGGCGCACGAGATGGGATTGTTACGCGGCCTCTATGAGCGCAACTACGGCGATATACCCGCAAAGGAGAGACGATAAGAGCATGGACGGCATAGACACAATCAGAGATTTTATAAGGCGCGTGGGTGTGGGTATCGCTATCGCAGCCCTCGCATTGATCGTGCTGGCGTATGGCCCCGATGACGCGAAGGGGCCAACCAGCACCGCACTAGCTACCGTCGTGGTGGCTATCGGCACCGCGACCGCGAATCACATACGAGACGACAAAAAGCTAAAAGCTCAGGCCGTTACCATCGCATCGCTTACGGAGAACAAATAACATGGCAGGATTTCCAACCATCGACCCTAAAGAATTCATCGTTGGCGGCGGCGGTTTCGACGCGTCCCAAGCGCCAACACCCGCACCCGTCGCACCTTTGAGTGTAGAGCCCAAAGAAGAGCCTCAGAAGGAGCCTAAGAAGGATTAACGATGCGCTTGCCGCTGGCAACCGAGCGCGTTAGTCACCACGGGCGCAAAGGCTATAAGCGCAAGCGTCTACGCACTCACAATCACAACGTTTACAGCGACGAGGACAAAGCCCACGGGCTCGTTATAGCGGCGTTGGTGGGGAGTCGCAAAGCGGCTCAATTGCTACCGATCCCTCAACAAACGCTACAGGATTGGCGGCAGGGAAGAGGCATCACAAACGAGATAAGAGTAATGGCTAAACATTTCGCACAAGAATTATCAGAGAAGTTGGCGAACGTCGCTAATCTAATCGCGGACGACATGCCCAACAAGATTGGCGCGGCAGGATTGAAGGATCAGGCCATCACCCTTGGCATCGTCGTAGACAAGCGACAGCTACTAGAGGGCTTGCCGACCGCAATCAATGAGGGCATCGTGGGCATGTCGGCTGACGACAGAGCCAAGCGTGTAGCCGAGCTAATGTCACGAGCGCAAAGGCGCACCGAGGATAGCGAGGATGGGTCTTAACGCACCCATCGACGCTGAGCTAATCCAACTGTTAACCCCTGAGGAGCTAGCAGAGCTAGACGCTCTGTTAGCGGCTCAGGATCAAATAGACGCCTACGATTGGGATAGGCATTGTCTGCCCTATCAGCGGCTACCTCACAACCTCTCAGATTGTCCTTGGGTATCTCGCGAGTGGGGAGCGGGAGCGGTCGGTAACGAGGACTTCAACACGATCCTATGGTGTTGTGGACGTGGCGCGGGCAAAACCACGACCATCACCCACAACGTTTGTAAGCTGGTAGAGCAGGGAAGATATAAGCGCATCGGCATCGTTGCCCCTACCGAGCGCATCTACCGTGAGTCCATCGCTCTCCCCATCGTAGACGCTTCACCCGATTGGTGTAAGGCTGTCTATCGGGCCAATGAATCTAAGATCGTTTGGGCCAACGGCGCGACGGCTCAGCTATTAAGCGCTGAGAAGCCAAGGCTAATAAGATCGTGGAATTTTGACACGCTTGTTTTAGACGAGGTGGTTGCTTGGCAGTATCCCGAGTGTTACGCGCTTGCTCGTGCGTGTTTGCGCGTCGGTGAAGAACCCCTAACGCTCATCGGCACAACACCGATGAGTACACCGCTCATTTGGTCGATTCTTCGTAGCCCCAACACGGCGGTGATTAACGCCAGCACCTACGACAACACGACCCTTAGCAAACAGGCTCTAGCCGCGCTTATAGAGCCCTACCTTGGACACCCAGACTACGACCAAGAGATACTAGGCCGCATCCATGAGCGCATTGCTGGCGCTCTTTGGACAGCCGAGACGATTGGCGGCAAGCGCATTATCGCTCTACCTGAGGGTGTGACGTTGGTGCGCGTGGTGGTCGGTGTTGACCCTGGCGGCTTCGGCTCCGATGGTGACGAGGCTGGCATTGTGGTCGTGGGTAAAGGCTCCGAAGGTCGCTACTACGTGCTTGCTGACTACAGCCTTCAGGGACAGCCCGACGCGGTTGCAAAGGCGATGGTAGCGGCGTACAACGATTATTTCGCGGACGCGATGGTTTACGAGACCAACCAAGGTGGTAATTGGATTCGCGCTCTAGTGGACACGATTGACCCGACGATAAACCTCGTTGGAGTACACGCGAAGCAAGGGAAGCGGCTACGCGCCGAGCCTATCTCAGCTTTGTATAACCGTGGTGAAGTATCGCACATTGGGACACACGAGGCGCTAGAAGCTCAAATGCGTAAATGGATTCCGGGCAAGGGAAGCTCACCCGACCGCATAGACGGTCTCGTTTACGGCATCACCAATCTATCAGGCAAAGGCCGCGAAGTCAAGTTTTATTAGTGAATCCTTATGAATATCCTAGGTCTAAATATCTCACGCAAGCACACAGACGCTACAGAGCGTAAGGGCTTCACGATTGACGTGTCTAGCGCACTCACCACCTTTTTTAGTGGCAAAGCCGTTTACGCCAAGGGTGAAGCGGTTTGTTTTGAGGATAATAGCGCCGTTGTCGTGGCGCTCCGTTGGGCGATGGATAACGTAACGGCTGGCGAGGTTGTCACCCAGCGTTACGCGGGCACACGCTATGAGACCGTAGCGGGTCACGCGCTTACTAAGCTTCTGAGGCGTCCTAGCAAGTCGATGACGGGTGAGCAGCTTGACCAAGCCCGTGCCGTGTCGCTCATCCTCGACGGCAACGCCTATTGTTACAAGGTGCGCAACGGCAATGGCCGCGTGAGCGAGCTACAGTACTTGCCTCATTACTCCGTCACGCCAAAGGCTGACGCCAGCGGTGAGCTTAGCCACTACGATTACACGACCAATCGGGGCGTGGTCAAAATCGACCCTGCCGACATTATCCACACTAAGAGAGGCATAGACCCTAATAATAAACTCAGGGGCTTCTCATCGCTTCGGGGCGTGATTCAGGAGGTTGTGAGCGACAACGAGGCGACTACCTACACGCTTAGCATTCTTCGCAATCTCGGTATCACCGGACTGGTAATTAGTCCAAAGGGCGACGGAACAATCACCGAAGAAGAAGCCGAGTTGGTAAAGGCAAAAATCAAAGCATCCACCACGGGCCGTCATCGTGGTGAGCCGCTCGTTGCCGGTCAAGGCATCGACATAAGCACCACCGGCTATAGCCCCGAACAGCTTAACCTTGATCGCATCAGGGTCATTCCTGAGGCTCGAATCCTAGGAGCCATCGGTATCCCTGGCATGGCGCTCAACATGACGAGTGGCGACGATGTACGCACGTTCTCCAACTACGGTGAGGCTCGTAAGAGCGCCTATGAGGACTTCTTAATACCCCTCTGGCGAGCCCTGGACTCATCGGCGGCTGACGCTCTTCTTACCGAGCTTGGTGGCGACGTGGACACCATGCGCGTGTCTCGCGACCTATCCGAAGTGCCAGCCCTGGCGTACGGTGTAAGCGACAGGATGATTGCCGAGTATGGCGGCGGCATCCGTAAGAGAAGCGAAGCGCGACAGGAGCTAGGATTACCGACCACGCCAGAAGATGACGTGTATTACCTCGACGCTCAGGCCGCGAACCTCTCAGACGGTCAAGCCAAGTCGATTGTCAAGGCTGACATATTAGGCAAGCGCACCAACAGAGAGCTTAGAGAGGCCGCGTAATGTCCCAACAGGCCGCGTTCAATAAGCTCGTTGGCTCACGATCCAACGAGCTTCACAATCTTATTGAGCAATGGAAGAGCGGACGGCTCAGCATTGACGACCTAGGCGACGAATACTACGACGTGCTACGACGCGGCCACACCGAAGCCTACACGCTCGGTGCCAAACAGGCAGGATCGAAGCTAGAACCCTCGGTACTTCAAACGTTAGCCGAGCAACACGGACGCGCCCAAGCCGACGCTGAGCAAGAATGGCTTGACGGTTTTCTATCCGATCTTGAGAGCGATAAGTACACGGACGATGAGGGCAAGGTCAACCTCTCTAGAATAAACAACCGCGCCAGCATGTATGCCCACAAGCTACGGGGCACGGCCAACCAAGCGTTTGTTGACGAATCACCCAACGACGCTACCTATGATTGGGTCATGTCAGGAACCGAGGCCCATTGTAACGACTGCCCACGGTTGGCGGCTTTATCTCCCTACAGCGCTGACGAGCTTTTCGCAACACCCGGCTCGTGCGACACGGAATGCCTTACCGGCTGTAAGTGTTTTCTAAGAAGATCGGACGGTGTGCCGTCTATTAAGCGGCCTAGTTAGGACATGTCGTATGCGTATCCCCTAGAGGCTCCTAGAGCTTCGCTATGAGGACGCATGGCAACCAAGATTTACGAGCTAGCCGACCTAAAGATTCACGACGGTTCCGACGAATCGCCCAATGGATCGTTTGAAGGCTACGGAAGCATCTACGGCAATTACGACCGTGTAGACGAGGCGGTAGAAGCTGGCGCGTTTAAAAACATAGATGACTTCGTTAAAAACGGATTTATCGCCAGCGGCCACGCATGGGACAACCTACCTATCGCTACGATCACAGAGGCCGTGTCAGACAGCATCGGGTTAAAGATCAAGGCAGAATATCACTCGACTCAGGCCGCTCAGGACGCTCGTAAGGTGATGTCTGAGCGTCTGGCTAGGGGCAAGTTCGTCGGCCTGAGCATCGGTTATAGCGTTCTCGATTCCGAAGCCACCGATAAAGGCAGGGTTCTCAAAGCCCTAGAGCTTTTCGAAATCAGTTTTGTTACCGTCCCAGCTAATCCGCTTGCTGGTGTGACATCCGCTAAGAGTGCGCCGCTTGCTGGCTCATCCCTAGACGATCACACAGAGCTAGTGCTTGCCGAAGCAAAGGGACTCACCACGCGGCTACAGGCTCTCCAAGAGCTTCGCGCCAAAGACAACCGCAACATCAGCGCCGCTAGACGGGCCGATCTTGCCGAGTTAAAGGGACTCGTTGACGAGCTTTTTGCTCTCACCGCTCCTAAAGTCGATCCCATCCAAGCGCGGGCAATTGCCGCGCGAATTCTAGCCGCTCGTTAATACGCGGCAAGGCAAGCACAAACATGAACAGTATCGAAATTAAGAACCGCATTGCGGCAATTCAGACAGAGGTAAAGGGCTTCAATTTGGATTCGCTCAGCAACGACGACTATGCCAAGCTAGTAGCGCTCGACACCGAGCGTAAGGGGCTTGAGGTTGATCTTGAGAAGGCCGACAACGTTGAGCGCATTAAGGCAGACGCCAAGGCTTTTGGCGACCGTGAAGGATCGGTAACCCGACTTCCCGGCGCTGACGCTAAGAGCAAGACCGAAGTAAAGAGCCTCGGTGAACAGTTCTTCGCATCGCCTTCACGTAAGGTCAAGGGCGTAGAGTCACAGCTAAACGTTGAGGTTAAGACCCTTATGACGACCACGGCGGGTGTACCCTATCCCTCCGCTGGCAATCAGGGCGTTGTCGTTTACAAGCCGTCGGCACCTACTACGCTTCTGGACGTTCTTGAGACGATCCCGGCCAACCCTGGCACGGGCTATCGCTTCTATCAGGAATCGCTTTACACGAACAACGCGGATACCGTTCTTGAGGCTGGTACCTACCCTGAGTCGGCGCTTCGCCTCATCGAAGTGACCGCTGGTATCTATAAGGTCGCTACTTGGATTCCCGTGACGGATGAGCAGCTTAGCGACATTCCCGGAGCAGCGGAGTACATCGACGGACGACTCCGCACGATGGTTCGCTCCAAGGCGGCGGCTAAGGCTATGAGCGGCAGCGGCACCAACGACGTTGCGGGCATCCTCAACGTGACTGGCATTCTCACTCAGGCTAAGGCCACCGATACCGTACTTGACGCTATCTATAAGGCCATGATGAAGGTGTCCGACGTTGGCACGGGCAACGACGATCTTGAGAAGGCTAACGTTGATACGCTCATCATGCATCCTACCGACTGGGCTACGCTCCGACTGGCTAAGGACAGCACGGGCAACTACTTGCTCGGTGACCCTGCCGCTCAGGGTGTGCGCGACGTGTGGGGAGTGCCGGTTATCCTTGATAACTCTCTCACCGTGGGTACCGCTCTGGCGCTTGACTCCAAGTTCTTCAAGATTCTTCTTGGCGACGATGTTACCGTGCAGCAGACTAATAGCCACGTTGACTATTTTGTCAAGGGCATTAACGCCGTTCGCGCTCAGATCCGCATGGGTATGGTTCCGCTCCGTCCTAGCGCGGCTGTGACCATCACCGGCCTCAACGCCTAACGGCTAGAGGCACCGACCAACCAGGGGGCTAGGCACCGTAGCCTAGCCCCTATTTGTATAAAAGGCTAACTATGAGACTCGATTACCGATATTGTTTGACCCAGGACGGCACAAAACTCGTGCGGGACACCGACCCTCTGGCGCATTCGCTTCTCTTCCCCGCTGGCACCGAGATTAGTGAAGATGAGGCCCGTAAGTGGGGATTGAACAAGCCGAGTCTCACCAAGCCCGAATCTACCAAGGTCATTAAGCCCACGAGCAAAGAGGCTAAATAACCATGCTTCTAACTCAGGGCTACGGCGCGGGGGGCGGCGTTATAACCCAGGGCTACGGCCTGAGCGGCACTACGACCGTCGTTACCTATTCGTATCCCGGCTATAGCGACCTACAGGCGTTCGCTTTGTCCGCTGGCATTGTGGCATCTACCGACAATCACCTAGACTATCAAAGGGTGATGGCGGCGGCTATCAGACGATGGGAGAGCGACACCAACCTAAGGGGATTATATAGCCTATCGCTGTCTTGCCCCGATGACGTTGCCCTAGCTCTTCTGTCGCTCGGCGCTTCTATGCTCGTGCCGCAAAAAGCCTCAGCCAACGGCGGCGCTGGCGCGGTGCAACAGATCAAGCAGGACGACCTACAAATTAACTTTGCAGCCGTGTCTACGACTAGCAGCCATTACACAGCCCAACAGCTACAGCTAAAGGCCGAATACGACGCGTGTGTGATGCGATATAAGCGTTGGGTGATCGTCTAAATGCTCTACTACGCGCCTCACACGGTGACGATCCTGGCGCACGAGCAACAGAAGTCGGCGCGGAGAGTCGCCAACAACATCACCGATACACCGAGCGTCAGCCTAAAGGTTTGTATCAATTCTAAAGACCCTCAGGTTACGAGCTATGAGACCGGAAGGGAATACAAGAGGCCACATAAAATGCTTATGGATATAGACGACGCGCCCAAAGTCAGAGAAGGCGATAAGGTCAAATGGGGCACGAGGCTCTTTATGGTCACGACAGAGCCGCGCCAAAGCGTTCACGGGCTCCCAACCGATCACGCCTCAGTAATGTTAGAAGAGGTGGAGCAGTAATGGCCGCTCAGCTTCACGGCTCCGAATTCTACGACGCCATCACCGACGATGTTATTGCCGCGTGGGGATTGGTTGACGCGTCTGACACGATCTATTACGGTAAGCCACGCTCAGGCCCTAACAACGGGCCATACGCCGTGATACGTCTTAGCTCCGTCCCTATGGATTGGGTAGGCGTGAGGACGGTTGAGCAGAGCTATTCCTTTGCCGTCACCTATCGCGCTCCGTGGCCGACCGATGATGACAGTTGGAACGTTGAGTTAGCCAAGGAGGATAAGGCCAACGCGTTCTTAAGCCAGATAAGCCAAGGCGCGACGTACGCGGCCATTGGTCTCATGCCGCTCCTGACGGGTGTGGAGTTTGACGAGTCTTACGAGGTTGAAGAGCGATGGTATGAGCTTACGGTCACGTTCTCCGTCACGGTACACGAGGGCGTTTAATGCCCACCTTCAACGATCCCGAGGCGTTGGCACGGGCTCAACTGGCTAGAGCAAGGGCGCTCCGATCCAAGGTTAAAACGGAACACGCGGCCATGTGCAACGAGCTTTACGAGGAAGCTCACAAAAACCTGAGCGGTAAGGTGCCTGAGAAGGCGCTTGAGAAGATGGGGCACCCTCTTGGACGCGGCACGACTAAGAGCGGCGAACCCGGACGGCAGCGCAAGGTAAAAGGCCTACGCGTACGCCTACCGGCATTGCCGATCAACGTACAGACTGGCAAGCTCAGAGACGCGCTCAAGCTGTATCGGCGCGGCGTAGGGGACACACAAACCTACGTGCTTCAAGTGTCCAAGAACCTTGCGCCCTACGCTAAATACGTGCTGGCTCTCGGCGGCACTAAGCGCATGGTCACGCGTCCATTTTGGGCGAATCTTCAAAAGTCGTGGCGGCGTAAAAACTTCGATCTTCTAGTCAAGATGCGAGAAGAACAACGTAAGCCGTAGCGACCAACAGCGGCCTAGCTAGACCGTGCCGTATGCGTACAGAAGAACCCCACTAGAGGCAACCCCTCTGGCATCTAGGAGTAATTGCGCATGGCCCTTAACAACCGACTTACAAACCTTAACGTCAGCGTGTTCACGCTCGGCGGCGCTCAGTACATAGACGATCTTGAAGACGCCTCGATTAGCTTTGAGATTGAGAATGACGAGGCCCGTGCGATCAAGGATCAATGGTCTTACGTCTACGCTACAGGCCGAAGCTTCACGGTTGAATCAAGCGTGTTCGTATCGCCTAGCGCGGCTCTCGTTGCGCTTGCGGCAAGCGGCTCGGCTCAGGTGACGTTTAGTTACGTGACAGGCGGTGCGACCTACGCGGGTACCGGCCTCATCACATCGGCTAACCACAGCACAGGGCGCGGACTCCAGAAGCAAAAAATTACCATTAAGGGTCAGGGCGCACCCACGGTGAGCTAATGATAGACACGATGATTGAGGACGGCTCTAAGCCGTCCTTTGTGGATTCGCTTATTGCCGAGTTTGCACCACCTGAGGACGACTTTGAGGTTGTTCTGGGTACGTCTAAGCTCCGCTTCAAGGCCGTTAGAAGCTATGGCGATATTCGCGCCATGCAAGAACGCGCGGCTAAGTTCGTCAAGTATTGCCGAGGCGATAAGTCCAAACCTTATGCCGTGCCCGAAGATGACGAGACGATTGTAAGCGCGTTCGTACTAAGTGAGACGAGCATAGAACCGAAGCTGACACAGGCCGATTGTCTGGCGCTTGCCGCTAAGGCTGGCTATATCTTCAAGGCTCTCGTTGACGCTTGGAACGCTAACCAAATCGCACCTAGATCGGAAGCCGAGGCCGATGAGATTGAGAAGCTAAAAAACGACTAAACGCCGATCCTATTAGGCGCTTGGGGATCGGCGTAGCGGCTCGCACCTACGGGATGCACCTTGACGACTTGGAGCCGCACGAGCGTATGCGGTGTCTGGAGCTAATCGCTCTAGAGCTAATAGAGAGAGAAGAGAAGAACCCACTAGAGGGATAAACATATGTCAAGCGTAGCCGACGAGCTTATAACCAAATACACCCTTAAGGACGACTACAGCGCGGGCCTTGCTAAGATCGGGCGCAACTCACAACACGCGGCTCAACAGATCAACTCTGTACAGGACTCGGTTAGTTCTAGCAAAGGCGGTGGGCTCATGGGCGCGTTTTCGATGCTCAAGGGCGGTGCGGGAAGTGCGGCGGCGGCTCTCACGGCTGTCGTCGCTGGCGTCACGGCGGTCGTCGGTGTGGGCGCGGGGCTCATCGCGGCAGGTAAATCGGCTATCGACGCCTTTGCACCCTACGACACTCTAGAGCGCACCTTTACGGGCATCTACGGAAGCGCGGCAAAGGCTAAGCAAATGATGAGCTTCTTGAATAGTGAAGCTCAAAAGAGCAACTTCTTGTTTAGCGACTTATCGCAGAACGCAAAGCTTCTAGCCTTACAGGGTCTCAAATGGGGTGACTATTCCGACGCTATCCAAGGCTTAGCCGTCAGAGGCGGCGGCACGGGTGAAGCTCTCGGCATGGCAACGTCTACCGTGACGAGGATCAAGGGCGGTGACTACGGTGAAGCGTTTGAAAACCTTAGACAGTTCGGTTATAGCCGTGACGTGCTGACCCAAATGGGCTTAGTCTTTGACAAATCCGGCACCTATAAAGGCACGATGGAACAGGCCCTTGCGGTCATACGCAAGATTGGCGTTGAGAATAAGGCGATTGTAGCGGCTATGAATGGCGGCGCTGAGGCCACTCTAGGCAACCTTACCGAGTCGTTCGGGCTAGCTCTCGGTGAGGCGGGCAAGTCTATCTTCAACTCTCTAAAGGGCGGCATCATCGGCATCACCGACGCCATAAGCACGGCCATCAACAGCGGAGCCATAAAGGACACCTTCAGCTCCTTTATGGATATTCTCACGGACGGCGCGGGTGAGATTAATCTAACGAAGGTCATCGCGTCGGTGCTAGCTGGCGTTGAGACGACTGCCGCCGTGATCCGCACCACATGGGAAGGGATCAGGGCTTTGCTCAACAGCCCTATCGTTAAGTCTCTCATGCAGGTGTTCCTACACGTTGGCGCGGGTGTGGGTATCGGCGCTCTCATGGACAATCAAGACTTTGGGAAGATTTACGAGAATAGCTACAAGCGCAACCTAAATCAAATGGAGCGGTACAACTCCAAGCCTCACGACGCTAAGGAACCTGAGCCAAACGCTAGCCCCATCGCCACGCCTCTACAGCAAATCGCGGAGAACACCAAGCAAACCGCGAAGCACACCAAGGACAGCGCCGACATGGGGCGGCACATCTTCGGTGGTGGCGATCTTGGACGCATGGGCATATCTCCGCTTGAACTAAAGAGAGGTAGCCGAGTGGCTAACCCGAACATCAACGTAAAGGTTGAGGGCACGGCTCTAGACGCGGCGCTCAGCGCGGCGGTAACCAAGATCGTCTCTCAGATGCACCGACAGGGGTTGATTCGTTATGCCTAATGCCTTTAGCTTCGTGTTGGACACCCAACAGACGCGCATCGCGACAGGCGGTGACAGGATGGCGACGACCTTATCAGGAGAGGATTGGTCTAAGCGATTCCGTGACGGTTATATAGAGCCGATCAACGGCGTGGGGATGCTCACGCCGTATCCTCTCACGCCCGAATGGTCAACCACCTACAGCGGCAACTACAGCCGCTATAAGCTCGCCAATTACGCTGGCATCGACACGGTTAAATGGATTCCCGTTAAGAACAACAGCGAAGATGACGGTTTTATCAAGTGGATTGGCACCACCGATGCGCCGACCGTGACGACCCAGGTGAGCCAGCCGCGCAACGGCGCTATGTGGCTCGGTTGGTACGGGGCCAATTCCGATGCACAGGATTTTGTCCAAATGGAGTGCGGCTACGGCGGGGGCGATCACTCGACAGACCCACTTAGCTTTAGGTTCTACGCCTCTGGCAAGTGCGAAGTCTGGCGCAACGGCACACTAGAAGCAACCTACGACTACACGGGCTCAGGCGCGGACGCTGACGGGTTCCCGTCGGCCACGGCACACCAATACGTGTACGTGCTAATCATGCCCTACCGCACCCGTGAGGTACTCGTGATTAGCAATCGGGGCGGCGGCTTCTCTCACGTCTATGAGGATATTGAGCCAGACGCTACCGATGCCGAGATAACGCCAGCCCATCCGTTCTGGTGGCGGGTTCCTAAAGGATTGGCTCAGGCCGCTTGCGCTCAATGCAAATTCAAGACATCGGGCGCACTCTACGGCATAAAGACCTTTTGGCCCAAGCCACCGGCTAGCGGCCTACCCCTGAGCAACCACGTCTACGGTGAGACCCACGGCGGTAGCGGCCTCGTCGCTCTCTGTGAAGCCGACGACCCTAATACCAATTGGAATCCCGACGGCTCATCTACCGTGTGTCGGGTCAAGATCGCGCTCAACGGCAACGGTGTAAGAACACCGAACATCTACGGCGCAACGGCTTGGTTTGAGACCCGAACGGCTCAGACCGTAGCCGCCAATCGAATCCTTGACGAGTACGTTGTAAAGGCGAGCATTGAGGTAAGTGACAGCCCAAGCGACGTGAGAGTTAACTTTGAGATTCGTGAGCCTGAGCTAGTCAGCAACACGATTGCTCCTAGAATCCTTAGTGTTTCCAACCGCGCTTTTGCATTGAAGCTCGGTAGTGTCTCCGTGCTTACTGGAGCCACAGAGCCAGCTAAGTACAACGAGGCGTTGCTAGACATGGGGCGACGGCTCAGCATCGACGTTCGCGATAAATGGAAGGCCCTAGAACATTATCTATTCTCCGATCCAACACCGCTAGACGGTGTGAATCTGATTGAGGCTATCCGTTTTATCCTTCGCACGGCGGGAATCCCCATTGAGCAAATGGATTTAGAAGATATCGACTTTGACCTACCCACAGCCGAAGGAATCACTAAGGGTGACTTCGCTTGCCAAATAGAGGCAGGCGATTCGGCGGCGGATTGGCTAAACCGATTGCACGAGAATTATTGTGCGAATTGGTTTATGGGATTCGTGCCCACGCCAGCGGGCACCAAGTTTAGGCTTTGGAGTCCTGAGAAGCTCGGCAGCACGAGCGTCTTTACGCTCTACGACAACACCGATGACGCCTATCTAGCAGGTGCCACGCTCCTAGATCGTCACGCCTACACCTACCGCGATTACAACGACACCCAGCTAGAGCCCGAGGCTAATAGCGTGTGGGTAATGGGACGCGATCCACGAACGGGCAAGCCGATTCTTGCATTCCGTGAGGACGCGGTAAGCCAAGACCCTACGATTGATCCTGCCGACGCGCCTGATAACTGGCTAGGCGAGCCGCGTAAATACGGCCTCATCGACTCGTCTATCAGCTCCTATGAGGCACTTGGTAGAGCGGTGGACATCCTGTATAAGAGACTCACACCGACACGGTACATAGCCGAATTCACAACCGAATTTATGGTTCGTGAGAACGGTGTGCCCGTTTGGCGTGGGGATGTGATTACGTTGGACGGGCACGGCGACTATAGGATTAAGAGCTTTAGCACCGAGGTTAAGAAGGACTACGACAACGGAAGCGGTTGGTACTGGCGTCCCACCAAATACGTTGCCGAGTTGATCGGTGACCCGAGCGCGGGGCTCTCGCATCATGGCGGCTTCTCACTCCCTCAACTTATCGCGATGTATGAGGCAAAGGCGATCAGCAAGACGACCGTACGCAAAGACCTAAAGAGCCAAGGATTGAAGGGCCTTAAGGTTCTTAAGGCGGTTGGCGTCTAATGGGCCGCGTAGTTCTTCAAACGGGAATGCACACCGTATCGGGCTCTATCACGATGCCCAACGGAGCCACGGACTACGGACGTGAGCCGCCCTACGGTGGACTCGTCACGGGGCCTGGGTGGTCGGCATCATGCTCTATCGGCGTGGCTCTCGACTCGTGCGGGGTTAGCTTCGTCACCTACGGGCCTGAGTCGCACGTTACGTTCCCTGGGCCGTTCGTCTACGCCGTCGTCAGCCTCGGCAACGGCAGGGGCGGCGCACAGGCCACGGCCAGCGTTGATACCATCGTGCATCAAACGTGGTCGCCTGGACGCGGAATCACGGGCGACACCGTAGACGGCTCGTTTAGCTTTGATTGCATGTCCGATCTTTGCCTATACACCGATGGTGAGAGCGACGTAGACGAGCCATCCGACAACTACCCGAGCTATGGCGGGCCTAAGGTCGTTGGGGAGTATCCAAGCACCTACGGGCGGCTCGTTTGGGAGCCGCACCCAGGAAGCACGATCACGGGCACCGTTACCATCGGTGGCGTGTCGGCTAGTTGTTCGGCTCCTAGCGACTCGGCAAGTTTTAGCGACACCGCAAGTTTTGGTATCAGCCTCACGCATTCGCCCGTTGGCGGCTCAGCGATAGCCGACCCGCCCTACGGCCAATCGACGCGTCCCTTTGGCACCCTCACGGCCTCGTTGCAATTCGACGGCGCGGATATTTCCACCGAAGGACGCACGGCCACCTACACCCAGAACGGCCACTTTAGTTGCTCTGGCACGGTCGGCGCTGGCTACGCTTCGGCCTCGATCAATACGGACGACGCCACGGGCAACGTGGTCGGTGAGAACACGGCGGGTGTATCCGTGGGTGGCAACATCGCGATTACCCGTAAGGCTTCGCTTGCTCTCGACGCGTACGCGGGTGAGTCTCCCCACCCTCACGCGGTGGACTGGCGAGCGATCCTCAAATACAAGAGCAGCACCGACGAGACGGACTCAGAGGGCTACCACACCCTTATTGATCCGCCTGAGCCCATCGTAACCGAGTTGAAGGGTCAGAGCGTCGGCGCGACTATCGAACAGGTTTACGAGAGCGTCAACGTCAGCCCTCTTAGCAAGGCTTATACCGCCGTTGCCCGAACGGGCAACTGGATCAAGGTTCGGGGCTACAGACGAGACGGCGTGTACGTGACATACCAGCACTATCGTAACGAGCAAGGGGCCGTGCTGGCTTGGTGTATTCCCCCTCCTGGCGAGTCGCCCGACGACTGGCGCGTGATGTTCAGGGGCAAGGCGTTCACGGGGCTCAACGCCATCCACGCGGGTTCGTCAGCCGTGGTGTTGCCGAGCTTCTCAGGCAACGAGGGCACCGACGACAAACCCGAATACACGGGCACATGGGGCACACCACTCGTATGGGAGGGCTACCGCTACCTCAGGGTAGACGGCTCGTGTACCTCGTTACGGATTGGCGGCAAGACCTTCACCGTGCCAGATTCGCGGCTCATAGACCTTTGTTTTCCCGACGACAGCACCGTTGCCACCGACAGCACCTACACTCGTTGGCCGCTCGACAGACAGGGATACAGCACGGTTGAAGGGCCACTTTGGGGAGTCACAAAGGCAACCACGATCAAAGCGATTGGCGGGGATATCACGGGCCTCACGCTCACTACTAAAGAATTCGCTAGGGCTCACTTTTTAGAGGCGTTTGGCGATTGGCAACAGTACGTTCCCGACGACGAATACAGCACGAGCGACGGGGATACCTACACGGTTGAATATCACGTACAGCGTTGCGGGATCGGTGACGTTGACGGTCGGCAATCCTTTGAAGCATGGGACGTGCTTAAGATCACGAACAACGCGCCCAACCGCCTTTATGCCGACGACTTCTACCACCAATCTATTAGTAGTGTCGCGCAACAAATCAACACGATTCCTGGCTACACCGCGACTCTCGGCAGCAAGCTAGACGACTACCACGACCCGGCCACGGGCTCGGCTTTTTGGCTTGGTCAAGGCTTCACGCAGAGCGGCGGCAGTTGGACAAAGGGATTTAACACGCTCACAGGCGCGGTCAAGGCTCAACCCGTTTTTGATTCGATGGTTTGGAGTGGCGACGTTAAGGACGTGTTCAACCTCGGCGGCGGCGCTACGCTCAAGCTCGTTGGTCGTAAGGTGTTCAGAAGCGCCGCCTATGGCGCGGGTATGAATAGTGGTGGTGGTAAGGCGGCTGAGCCCTACCACGATCCAAACGCGATTATCCACGGGAAGAACACGAGCGGCGGCGGGGAGATTATCGTAGGAGCTTCGACGACTCAGGGCTATTACTGGATAGGCCCGACGCTCAGCGATCCTAACACATGGGGCAAGCTTCAACTCACTTGGGACGCCCCGAACGGCTCAGACGACGACGTGAATAGCCCTGAGGTTGGCGTGGGTGGAGTGCCGAGACGCATAGATCGTGTGGCGTTTGCGACCCCTGCCGAGATACTTAAGGGCTCCGTGTCCTACGACGTATCGGGTCACGGTCGTCACGTCGTGGCCTGGGTGGATAAGGGTAAGGCAAAACTAAAGCTAGCCACCAACGATAACCCAACGGCCTTAGGCGACACCATAGACCCTCACATTGACACGGATTCCCTTTGTGTCCGCTGGCTCCGCGACCGCGCCGAAGGAATCGCGATTATGTACGCGAAGGACGGCCAAATCTATTACCGCACGTCGATTGACGAGGGGAGAACATTTACCATGCCCATTACCATTCATTCGGGATCAATCCCAACCTATATAGTCAGCCGCACGAGTTTACGCTACGTCTATTGGCTTGAGAAGAACGGCAGCGCCTACGACATTAAGGGGCAAATCCGCTCAGGGCAAGACGACGTGGTAAAGGACACCTTCACCGTAAAAACGGGCGTGGATGGCGACGGTGTAGCGTGTGACGAGTCGTTTGGCTCAGAGGGTGAGCATAGAATAACCGTGGTCTACGTTGAGGGCGGCACGATCAAAAGCACGATGAGCAAGAACGGCCATAGCGAGTGGTCATAGCGTCTTAAGCACACCGAAGCGTATGCGTAACCCTAGAGGCTTTCCCCTCAGCGCTTAGGAGCAATCAACTATGTCCGCAATGTCCGATTACCTAGAGGGTCAGTTTGCCGCCCATTTGACAGGCACCTCGTCTATGACAAAGCCAACCGCTTTGTACGTCGCGCTCTTCACTTCGGCTCCGTCCGATTCGGGCGGCGGCACCGAAGTCAGCACGAGCGGTACCGCCTACGCTCGTCAGAACCTTGCACCGTCTAATAGCAACTGGACTCAGCCCACGGGCGGTACGGGCGTGGTGACCAACGCGGTTGCGATCAACTACCCGACCGCTACGGGCTCTTGGGGCACGATCACGCATTTTGCGATCTTCGACGCCAGCACAGGCGGCAATATGCTCGTGTGGGGCGCTCTCGGCGCTTCTAAGGTCGTGGGCACTAGCGACGTATTTAGCTTCGCAATCGGCACCATCACTCTCACGTTCGCCTAAAACGCGTTGCGGCATGGCGTTCAAACTCCTAAGGTTTGAGCGCCTCTTTTACGGATAGATCATGGCGACCTTAACCACCACCTTTACCACGTTCGCCAGCGTTACGCGCATGGGCTCAAACGGTATCGGTTGGTCTAGTCCGTCCAACGCTCAGACGAGCGACGACACGAGAGCTACCCTAAGCTCTACACCCGACGCCAGCGCCTACACCGACTATCTCAAATGCACGGGCCTCACCGACGCGCTACCTTCTGGCGCGGTCGTGAGCGGTATTAAGATCACGATAGAACGGAAGGACTCTAACGGCCAATCCACGGATAGCGCGGTTAGGTTGGTGGTCGGTGGAACGATCCAAGGCGACAACAAAGCCTCGTCTACCCAATGGCCCACGACGGACACGAACGCCACCTATGGCAGCACTACCGATCTATGGGGCTTGACTCCTACCCGAGAACAACTCAACGGCTCTGACTTCGGGGTTGTGGTGTCTTGCAACGTCGGCACGGGTGGCCCCTCAGGCGGTACTGATACTCCAGGGGGCTTGTAATGCCGATATCCACCCCTCTCGGCCCATCGGCTCCGCAAATCGACGCCATCACGGTAGAGATAACCTACACGATCCCTCAGGCCACGGCCTCGGTGAATCTCACCGTAGGCGCATCGGCTTCGGGCTCCGTGTTGGCGAACGCGAACGCCAGCGCCGCACTTATTCTCACGGCCTCAGCGACCACGGGCGGCGCGATCAACGGCGCGGCTTCGGCAAACCTCACCGTTGCGGCGGATGCCATCGGGGTAAGGATCGTCAACGCTTCGGCTTCGGCTCTTCTCACCCTATCGGCCTCAGCCCTCGTTAGTTCTGGCGCGGCCTTCGGTGCGCTCACCCTAAACGCTTCGGCAAGCGGCTCGTTAAAGGTCGCTGGCTCCGGGTCGGTAGCTCTCACCCTCTCAGCTATCGCGGCCTCATCGTTTGTGAAGCTCGGCACGGCGGCGGCTCTTCTCAACCTCGACGCCAGCGCCACACCGAGCGGAATCCTCAGAGGGGCCACGGCAGCGGCCAACCTCACGGCCTCGGCAGCGGCCAACCCCACGCGATACACCTACGGCGCGGCCTCGGTGCCTCTCACCGCAAGTGCATCGGCAAACCCAAACCGAACCACCTACGGCACGGCTTCTGTACCTCTCACGGTCTCGTCAAGTGCCAGCGGAGCAAAGACGAGCTACGGCACGGCGGCGGCTCTTCTCACGGTGAGCGCTTCGGCTGGCTCGGCGCGGCTCGTTGCGGGTGACGGCTCACTCAACCTGGCTCTCACGGCACAGGCAAGCGGCCTGAGAACGGCAGGAAGCTCGGCAAGCGCCTCACTCACCCTGAGCGCTTCGGCTAACTCTCAGGTGCCTCAATACGGCGCGGCTTCTGTCGTCATGTCCGTCACGAGCGCGGCCAACGGAAGCGTCAAGGCGGCTGGCTCCGGGTCGGTTCTTCTGACGATCACGAGCGCGGCCAACGCCAAGGCGACGATCAACGGCACGGCCTCGGTAGCCCTGAGCCTCACAGCAACGAGCGGGTCGGCTCGTCTCGTGTCGGGTTCTGGTTTGGTAGTTCTCACCGTATCGACATCGGCCACACCGACCCGATACACCTACGCCACGGCTCCTGTAAACCTCACGGTGAGCGCATCGGCAAACCCAACGCGCGTGACGTTCGCGAGTGCTACGGCGGCACTGAGTCTCACGGCTTCGGCCACGCCTGTTAGCTCATTTAAGCCGACCTTTACCGACAGCGACGGCCTAGCGTTCGGTAACGCATCGGAAGGTTTGACACTATCCCCATTCACGACAGCCCTAGCATTCAAGGACAACAACGATGAGAGCATTTGAAGTATTGCGTAAGGGCTCGGCCCAACAACTCGACTACCCGATTAGCGATGTGCCCACGCCTCAGAGTGTGAGTATAGCCAAGGCTTATTACATGATCAAGGCAAACCTAGAGGACGACGACAAAGCCGCTCTAGTCACACTCACGATCACGAGCAGCCCCAACGCTCAGGGTGTTATTAGCGATTCAGGCGCGGACGACGGCACAGGCAAACTCACGTTCTTTATCTCTTCTAGCGCTCTAAACGGCCTTGATTCTAAGCGCACCTACTATAGCTCGATTAAATGCATTCTCTCCAACGGCAACGCGAGTTGTCCGCGCGATCCCGACGCGCCGGTAAGGATTCTTGCCGCTGGTATCGGGGCGGTGTCCTAATGGCAACATACATTCCTTCCCAAATCGCAGACTTACAAGGGCTCTCCACGGCTCTAGCCGACCGCTCTTACGCCAAGAGCGCAACACGCACCTTCGTGACCCTCACCCGAGCTATGACCTATCGCCAGAAGCAACTAGCGATCACGGCGGCTGGCACGGGGCCTCTAGAGATTCGCGTGGAATACGGACGACACGACTACGACACTTCGATAACGGCGGCTGACATCACAAACGGCGTGTGTTGGCTTGAAGGATTGTATATCAACGCGTCAGACGTGCTTGTTAGACCCATCGGAGCGGACACGACGACAGCGGCTACGTACCCAACGTTCTTCCACGGTGTAGACGTGGCTCGTGCCGCCGTGGCTAAGGTCTCATCCTACGTGTACAACAGCACGACTTACAACTATTCTAACGTCTACGTTTTTGATCGGCCTTCACCTTACGTGGGTGCGATCTTCTCAAACCAACAGACGGAGGGAGCCGACACAATGTTAACGTGGCTCGCCACACCGACCACGGCGGCAGCGACTAACGCGGCGCTTGCCACCCTAGAAGCGGCGACCACACCCACGGGCTTTATCTGCCGCGACTCTGGAGCCACCACGATCAACGGCGTGAGCGCCCATAGCCGAGCCTTTACCAACGTCCAAGCCGACCCCACCAACGCGAGTGGCCCCCTCTTCTGGGCTCAGACGAATTCGCTACAGGCACCCGCGACGATCAATCTAATGGGATACGGCACGGTGAGTATGCCGTCTATGGGCATCGTGTTCGGCCCTGGCTGTAAGCGCGTAGAGATGCACGGTATCCATATCAAGGGCTTTAGCGGCTCCTACAGCGGTTGGGGCGGCTTCACATTCCTCGGCTGTACCGAGGTTGTTCTATCGTCCTGTAAGGTTGACTGCCTCGGCGGCAACGCGGATCACAACAACAACTACGCTCCTATCATTGCGTCGTATTACGATGGATTCGCGTTCGCTGGGGTGGGATTCGTGCAACTCAAGGGTTGCACGGCGACAGGCATCACTAACGACGGTTTTAAGTTTTTCTCTCCTGGCAACTCTAAAAGCGCGTCGGTGTATGAGATGGAAAATTGCTTCGGCTCTCGCTTCGGCAGCACGGCCAAGCAGTATGAATTAGCTCAGGTTGGCAGCGCGGCAAACGGTTGTTCTATCCACGGTCAAGGTGACCTTACGATGAGGAACACCCACCTTTATAATGCCGCCGCACCCATCGTCGCTCACTCAGGGGGCGGACTCTTCACAGCCTACAACTGTACGTTCGACGGCTCCAAATTCAGCCGTTCTGGCTCTAGCGACTCAGCCAACCCAGGACGACCTAACTCTAGTTGTTGCGGCGTGGCGGTTGGTCAAGGCGACGGCACGAATATCAACGCGCAGCTATCGACGGCGAGGCTCTACAACTGTACGCTCAGCAACAACGAGGCGGGTGTGAAGAACATCTATGCCGCGTCCGGTGGCGTGATTGAGCTTTATAAGTGTGTGACTGGCACGGCCACACCCGCGAACAACACGAGCGCCGACGTAGGAGCGACGGTAAAAATCTAATGGCTACATACATCTATCCCATAAGCGTATCCTTCGGAGCCGCGAAGTCTGGACAAATCGGCAACGTGGGTTATCGCGTCCTGTCGTCCGATGGCTCTACCCTCATCGCCCGTACTTCAAGCGGCATCACCGAGCGCACGGACGCGGCAGGTACCGCCAACACGGGCACCTATCTAGCCGCGCCTGTCTTCGATTCCTCTTGGGGACGTATCCGCGTGGTATGGGACATCACCGGCATGAGCGGGGTTACCGCTGAGGATGTGTTCCACCTAGCTAGCGGCGTGGTCACGCTAGACCTAACCCAGCCGATCCCAACGAGCAATACGGCGCACACGCTCGGTGATTCCCTAAACGCGGCTCGTGCGCAGGGATTCGGCAACTGGCGAATGATCGGCACGAACCTAAAGCTCTATGCGGCGGATGGCGTTACGGTCGTCAACGAATTCACCCTAGACGACGCTACTAACCCGATGTCCCGAACAAAGGTCTAAACCCACTATAAGTGATTCACCATGCAGATACTATTAGACAATTTTACCGGCGCGGCAGGGCCGTTAACAGGCCACACTTCTGATTCTGGACACACTTGGGCGGGTGGCGCATATGCGGTACTCAACGGATCGGGCCAGCTAAGCACAACCGGCGCTAACTCTAGCGGAGCGGGTTGGGTTATATCCACGGCGGCGGCTACAGGTACCCAAGCCATTATCGAGACGATCTATACCGCGTCGGCGGCGGTTGAATCGGGCGTGGGTGTGTTGGCGTTCGCTTCGGCCAACGGCGCTAACTTCTATATGGCGCTTCTGAGCCCTCTAGGCAACATATCTTTATGGAAAAAGGTCAATGGCACTCTCACCAATATCGTCCAAATCGGGGCGGGTACCACCACGGGCACCAACCGAGTATTGAGGCTAGAGGTTAGTTCAGGCTCTCAGGTAATCAAGCTCGACGGTACTACGGTTATCACACGAACCGACACGTCTCTAGACGGCACGGCGGGCAAGTTTTTCGGGGTTTATCGCGATAACTCGGCGACATCAGCACTTATGGATTCGGTCACGGGCAGCGACAACATAGGAGCCGCTTTGTCGGCTGGTGTGACCTCGTTAACGGGTGTGACAGCGACCACCGCTAGCCTATCCTCAACGGCACCGAGCGGCGGCACGTCACCCTATACCTATCAATGGTATCGAAGCACAACGAGCGGCTTTACTCCTGGCGCTGGCACCCTCATTACTGGAGCCACGGCGCTTACCCTTAGCGACACGGGCCTAACCTCTGGCACCACCTATTACTATAAGATCGTCTACACCGACTCGGCAAGCGCAACCGTCACGAGCAACGAGGTAAGCGCCAGCCCATCGGCCAACAACGATATCGCGGCCTCGTCTAGCCTTATCCGTTGGGCGGCTCCTAAGGTGCTGGCTTCTGGTGTCGCCACGGGTATCTCATCGGGCCGCATGTTCGATCTTTGCTTTACAGGCGATGCGATCACGCTATTGTTCGATATCTCTAACAGCGCGGCGGTAGATATCCAGTACCGAATAGACGCGGGGCCTCTTCTTAGAGCGTCTATCGCGGCCACGATGCCCCTTACCGTGACCTACACGGGCACCAAGGCTCAGACCCACACCCTAGAGGTTTGGGCGAACGTTGAGGAGAACACAACGGGGCTTTGGGCTTCGGCTACAGGCGGTTGGAAATTCGTAGGTGTGAGACTTCAAGCGGGGAAGAGTCTTCTTGCCCTGCCGTCGCCACGCGGCTATATCGAATTCCTGGGCGACTCTATCACCCAGTCCGTTAGGGCTCTCTACACGGGTACCACGTCGGATAGGACGGTACAGAACGCGGGGGCTCATTGGCCTCAGTTGCTCGCGAACCTTCTAGGTCGCGTTCCTGTCACCCGAGGCTTTGGGGCGACGGGCTTAAGTCAATCGGGCAGCGGCGGCGTACCTCAGTCTAAAGACAACTTCCCGTATGTCTACAGCGGCCAAACGTACACACCAGCGGTACAGCCTGATTTAGTCGTTATCAATCAGGGTACCAACGGAAGCCCGACACAGGCAGACTATCAAACCTATCTCCAGGTGGTGAGAGCGGCAAGGCCCACCGCTCGTATCCTCTTCTTGGCTCCGATAGGCTACAACCGGCTTGCTAGCATTCAAGCCGCGATCACGGCGGTTGGGGATGCTAAGACGACCGTTTTTGACCTTACGCCCGTGATGAGCGCTTTGGGCGGGGAGGACACGACCGATAATATCGGACACATCGGAGCGGGCGGCGCTGAGCGTCTCGCCTCTCTGGTGGGTAGCTACGTCGCGCCTCTTCTGGCGTCGGATGCGGCCACAGGCACGGGCACCTATCCCACGGCTGACCAGATCGCTACGGCGGTTTGGGCATCGCCAACCAAGATGGTCACGGGCGGCACGGTGGCTCTCACATCGGACTACGACGCGGCCAAAACCGCCGCGTCTCAGGCGAGCAACAACCTCATCTACTCGGCCATCGACACCGAGATTGGTATGCTCCTAACTAACGTAGGGGCGATCAAGACCCAGACGGATAGGATTCCTCTTGCCCCTGCTGCTGTAGGATCGGTGGTCACGCTCGATCTAACCCAGCCCGTTCCCAACGTTAACATGGCTCAAACGGTTGGTGACAGCCTTAACGCTGCAAGAGCGCAGGGTTTTGGGTCTTGGGCTTTGGTCGGCACGAGCTTGAGGCTCTATGCCGCTGACGGCTCGACAATCGTGAAGGAATTCACCTTGGACAACGAATCTAAGCCGATGGCGAGAACAGCCGCGTAACGAGGATTGGTGAGATTCGCCCGCGCTCTCTAAAAAGTGTCGCGGGCTTCCTTACGCCTAGAGGCTGTCCAAACGCTTATCCTTTGCAGCCTCTTCCATCTTGTTTAGAGCGACAGCAAGGAACAGCGCGTACACCAACAAACCACCCCTAAAAGGAGCGTCCCTGCCAAGTGACTCTTCCTTGTACGCCTCTAGCTTCGCTTGCATTTGCTTGGGCGTCGGTTGCGGTAGGCCGAACGTCCACTTATACAGCCTTCGCACAACATTGACCATTGCGTCTTGAGCCTTAACGTCGTCAAGCGGAACACTCCAACGGTGAGCGTGAATGTTCCTTAGCTCAGCGATAATCTTAAAGTCGTCAACAAGCTCTTTTACGCTCTCGTCTTTGTCACCGAACATACCGAGTGCCGCCGCAAGGTCAACCGCTTGCACGTAGTCAAGGTTCTTCGTTACGAACTTCGTGGTTGCACCGCGCTCAACCAAGCGCATTAGGATCAAGTCCTTAACTCGTGTCTCAAGATAGCCGCCAACAGCGACAGGCAAGAACACAGTTGGCGTGTCCTCAAGCGTGTCATGCACTTCCTTTATGTCGGGGAACGTGCTAACCAACATGGTAAAAATGTCCTTCTCTGCCATTCCCTTTATTATGAAGCGTCTAGTTATGTAGAATTGTTTTTAGGGTGCGGACAGATTCTCAACCCTACATGAACAAAATAAAAGCAACTAAAAACCAAAGCGTCGGCTTACTTTGGAGAGGACGGATAAAGGTCAAATGCGGTTTGCGCGGTTGGGCGCAATACGGTTAGCTCTGGCACCTCAAGGGGCAGGCGAGCCAGCTCCTTTGGTTCCATCTTGTGCAAGCCGCCACCGTACACGCGCCCCTCGGCAATGAACGCCTTTGCGCCAATCGTCCTGAGGTACTCGCTGACTCGACTTATCAAAAGTCCGTCATGGTTGGCCGCGACGACCCAAGGCTTAGGATAAAGGAGCAAGTAAACGTTGGTCGCAACGGCTCGGCTTCTATTCTCAATGAACCTAAACGGTGCCTCGCCTTCTCTCTGCCGACCCATGTAGGTACAGAGAATGGGTGGCGGCTCTCGCTTCTCTTGGAAGTACCAAGCCTTGCGCGACTTGGCGAGGTAGCCCTCGCTTACGTTGTTCTCCTTGCCTTGTTCTAGGTAGCTCCAAAGGGCGGGATAGTCGCGCTCAATCGCTTCGTCTGGCAACGGGCAATCAAGTAAGGCCATCTTCGGTTCTAGCTCAGGGTAACCATCCGCGTCACCGACAACGACCGGCACCTTGACCGAGCGAGGCGCGGGCAAAATCGGCTTGAGGAATTCGCGCGGAATGCCGAGCGCATCAAACTCACTCAGCCGCCGAATAAAGAAGCTGTTGTCACCCGTCGCCAGCCCTCGCCTAATCGTAAAGGCATCGCCCAAAAGGACGGCTGACGCCTCAACCGCTGGCCCGTCAACCCGAGGCAAGCTACTCCATTTGCGCGTGTTGCGCAACTCGTCAACCGTGACGCAATCCGCTCGTGAAGGCACGACGATTGACGGGCCAAAGGTGTAGCTCACCCTCTCGTTTGCGCTCGGCTCCGCGTTCCTAAAGAACAGCACGGTAGAGGTAACGAGCGCGTCGTCAAATTGCACGTCCTCAGGACAAAAGCGGTGAATCCTGAGCAGTTGTACGCGCTCGGTGAGGTAGCGCTTTAGCCCCTCACCATAGTTTACGTCCATAAACTCGGAAGGGATGAGCCAAGCACTTACGGCACCCTCGGCAAGCCAGCGGTGAGCCAGCATCATAAAGTGAACGTAGAGCCCAGACAACCCGCTAACGGCGATTCCCGTTGCCGCTTTGGATTGCCGCACGAGCGCCTTTTTGTGTTCGGCCTCGATATGATGGTGTCTCACGTACGGCGGGTTGGTGACGAGCAAATTCACCTTTGCCCCTGGCTTGAGCTTCGTAAAGTCCTCGTTGACCACCGTGAGCCGCGTACCCGCCCAAAGCCGCTTAGAAGCCTCGGCAAACGGCGGGTCAATCTCAACGCCCGTTGCGCTGAGCAATCGGCCATTGACGTTGTTGGTAAGCGCCTCGTAAAAAGCGCCAGTCCCTAAGGCTGGTTCAAGGAACGTGATTCGCTCGTGTTCGGGCAAGTAGCTCACCGCACACTCAAGAATCTCCTTTGCCAGCGAGGGCGGCGTTGCGAACTGCCCAAGTATGTTGCGCTCAAGTGGCGTCTTGAGAGAGTCAAGCTCGTCTTGAATCGTCAGCCTATCCAGTGTGTTCAAAGTCCTACCTCGTCAAGATCGGCTATGCGGTGTTCCCAAATCCAATCAATCCCTTCAGCCGCCGAATAGCCGAGATACTGAGAATTGAAGTAGCCGCAGAGGAAGAGGTAGAACGGCACGTCAGCGCCGTAAGTCGCACGGATTTGATGCGCCTTTTGCGCCTCTTCCTTGCGCCGCTTGTTGACGTTGGTGTAATCGCCCGCGCTCTTGCACTCAATGAGGATCGGCATTCGGTCAGAACGCGTATTGTGCGGCTGAATCACAACATCGACAGGGATGTTAACGGACTTCTCGCCACCGTGAACGGGTACGTTCATTCGGAAGCTGAACGTACCTGGCGGCATCTTCTTTGCCTCGGCAATGCCTCTGGCTAGCTGGTAGCCCTTTGCCTCTAGGTGCGCTTGGATGAGGGCTATTTGCCGCTTCTCTTGAGCGTTCTTTACGATTGGATCGGCCACTGCTCCGCAACGCCTATCCGCGACGATGGTTGCCGCTCGGTAGCGTTGCACCTCGCTTGGCGTTGTCCCGTCGCTCAGCCAAGGGAATAGGTCATCGTCCATGAGCCTCAGCAAGATAGCTGAGAGCTTATCGGCCTCAAGTAGCAGCATAGACCTTGGCATCCTCGGTATCTTGCCGTCCTCAAGGCTCTTGACCGTCGTGAGGCTCACGCCAGCCAATCCGCTCAACCGCTCCCGAGCCAAAGGCGGAGCCGTCGCCATCCTCAGCGTTGCCAACGTGACAGGATGCTCAATGAGCATCGAACCACTAATCTTGCGCCCGTCCTCCGACAAAACTAGGTGTTGCTCGACTTGCCCTGTCACCGCCGCGCGTGTCTCGCGGAACGCCTTAGGAGCCGCTTGCATAAACCAAGCGTTGAACATATCCACCGAGGCATAGGTGTCTTGGTTCCAAAGATGCGGCTTGTTAGAGTTGATCGGCATTCGGCTCGTGCGGTGATAAAGAGGACGGCCAACAGCCGCCCAACGATGCAAACCGCCCGATGACGTTACCCCGTCAATCCCCCGCCAGCTTGGGAATCTTCATTCCCAAGCTGGCACCCCTCGGAACATCGTCTACCTGTTTGTCTACTGTTTGGGTTAGAATGACTCCGATGCTCCGCGCACCCGATCCAAGCCCCGACAGCGACCAAGAACCCACCAAAGCCCAAGAGCAAAACAACTCCGAAGCTGACGACCGAGGACACGAGCGCCAGCCGTTCGACCCTGAACAACTCACGCTCTTCTGAGAAGCCGATGAGAAGAGAGGACGTACAACTCAGCGACGGCGCAAAGCTCGTGATCCTGAGAGACGATTACGACCACTACCTAAGGCTTCTCATGCCCAAAGAGGGAAGGGCTACGTTCGTCACGCCAGCCTTGCCCCTCGACCCGTTCGACCTCCAAGACCTAAGCACGGGCGACGTGTGCCGATGCTTCGCGGGCACCATGCTCGTGTTTGCCGATTCTCAGAAGGTCACGCTAAGACTCGGTGAATACACGGCCTGGGCAGAGCGCAAGAGCTTCAGCCAAGCCCTCAACGCCATTGCGGTTTGATAGCGAATCGACCCGTACCCGATAGCGCATCACCCAAGGGCAGCATCTACACCCCTCGCAAGAGCGTAAGAGTGCGTAAGACGGTGCGTAATTATCGGTGCTTCTAGGTGCCTCTTACGGGTGGTGGAAACACCATCGGTACTTGATCGGTTGGGGGGCAAACCCGAGCCCCATCCGGTCTCAAAGCGGTTTTGGGTGCGTAACAAACAGCGTAATCAGGTTCAAATCGCGTTCTTATCGCATTTAGGAAACAAAAAAGCACCCAGGTTAGCGGGTGCCTTTTATCGTTATATTTTGGCGCGCTCGAGAGGACTCGAACCTCCGACCCTCAGCTCCGCAAGCTGATGCTCTATCCACTGAGCTACGAGCGCGTAACGAAGAGAATGATACCCTAGATCGTGCGAGAGCGCTATTCCTTCTTCGCGGACGGCACAGGGAAGGCGCATTGTCGAGATCTCTCCGGAGCGCGCTCGAACGGCTTCGGTACAAGGCCAAGTAAGCTCTAGGCCCATGGCCGCCTTCGATCCTCGCCACAAATCCCGCGTCATCACCGAGGGCGCGGACAAGACCGCCAACCGTGCGATGCTCCGGGCCATGGGCCTTGGGGACGCGGACCTCGCCCAGCCGTTCGTCGGCGTCGCCACCGTCTGGAGCGAGTCGACGCCCTGCAACGTGAACCTCGACGTCCAGGGGATCGCGGTGGCCGAGGCGGTCAAGGCGCACGGCGGGACGCCCCGGCGGTTCAACACGATCTCGGTGAGCGACGGCATCGCGATGGGCCACGAGGGGATGAAGGCCTCCCTCGTTTCGCGCGAGGTGATCGCCGACTCCGTGGAGCTGATGATGCGCGGCCACGCCTACGACGGCCTCGTCGGTCTCGCCGGGTGCGACAAGAGCCTGCCCGGCATGCTGATGGCGATGGCGCGGCTCGACGTGCCGAGCGTCTTCGTCTACGGCGGCACCATCCTGCCGGGGCGACACGGCGGGCGCGACGTGACCATCCAGGACGCCTTCGAGGCGGCGGGGGCCTACGCGGCGGGCAAGATCGACGCGAAGGAGCTCCACGCGGTCGAGTGCGCGGTCTGTCCCGGAGCCGGCGCCTGCGGCGGCCAGTACACCGCGAACACGATGGCCTGCGTGGCGGAGGCGCTCGGCATGGCCCTTCCCGGTTCCTCCTCGCCGCCCGCCGAAGACCCGGACGGCTCCCGCGCCACCCACCTCGCGCTCGCGGGCGAGGCCGTCATGCGATGCCTCAAGGACGGTCTTCTGCCCTCCCGCATCCTGACGCCGAAGGCCCTGGAGAACGGCATCGCCATCGCCGCCGCCACCGGCGGCTCGACGAACGTCGCCCTCCACCTTCCGGCCCTCGCCCGCGAGCTCGGCCTGACGCTCACCCTCGACGACATCGAGCGCGTCTCCAAGCGAACCCCCACCCTCGCCGATCTTCGCCCCGGCGGCAAGTACGTGATGCTCGACCTGCACCGGGTCGGCGGCGTCCCGGCGGTGCTCAAGGCGATGCTGGAGGCGGGCGCCCTCCACGGCGACTGCCTCACCGTGACCGGACGCACCCTGGAGGAGGAGCTCGCGGACGTCGTGATCCCGACGGGGCAGGACGTGATCCGCGCCAGCGACAACTATCTCGACTCCCATGGCGGCCTCGCCATCGTGCGCGGCAACCTCGCCCCGGACGGCGGCGTGGTCAAGGTGACGGGCGTCCGAAAGCTCGTCCACACCGGCCCGGTCCGTTGCTTCGACTGCGAGGACGACGCGATGGCGGCCGTCCAGCGGCGCGAGATCCAGCGCGGCGACGTGGTCGCGATCCGCTACGAGGGCCCGCGTGGCGGTCCCGGCATGCGCGAGATGCTCGGCGTCACCAGCGCCATCGTCGGCCAGGGCCTGGGCTACGACGTCGCCCTCCTCACCGACGGCCGCTTCTCCGGCGCGACGCGGGGCCTCATGGTGGGCCACGTCTGCCCCGAGGCCATGGACGGCGGCCCCATCGCCCTGCTCCGCGACGGCGACATGGTCACCGTGGACGCCGAGAACGGCGGCCTTTCGGTCGATCTCTCCGACGAGGAGATGGCCCGGCGCCGCCAAGAGTGGCAGCCCATCGCGCCGCGCTACGCCAAGGGCGTCCTCGCCAAGTACGCCGCCCACGTCGGCCCCGCCTCGCGCGGCGCCGTCACGCACTAGCTCTCAGAACCCCTGCTCCCCTCCGGGTAAGGGGGGCAGGGTGAGGGGGTCGAGAGGTTTCTCGAATCAGACCGTCGTCCTGTGGATCGTAGGAAGCGCTCGACAGGCCCTAGAATCCGTTACTTCTCCGAGCCTTCCCATTCCTTCGCCGGGAGGCGGGAAAGGCTCAGGTCGTGACGGATGGCGTTTACGAGATGATCGGAATGGTTCGACATAGCGTAGTCGATGTCGGGGAACGCAGGATCGGAATCGATCCGCGGGAGGCCCGATGCGTCGCAGAACAGCGGAACGTCCTCCGTCCCACTCGGTTTGTTCGGCGAGGCGTCCCGACCCAACTGCATCCGGGGCGGCCAGACCATGAGTTGACCCGGCATCTGGGGATAGAAGAAGTAACTGGTGAGTTGATGGCGCTGCGCCAGCCAGAGCACGTTCCGGTGCGCCTTGGCGTCGGCAGGGCAGAACCAAATCGGCTCCGCCTTCACGTAGGGCTCCATCGACCGGCGCAGAACCGACGGGGATGCCTGGAGCTCGCTGGAAACGATGCCCGGAAGATGGCTGAAGAGGAACTCCGCCGTCGTCGCGGGCGGCACCCAACCCTCGTGGTCGTTGGCGTAGAGCGTCATCGCCACCCCGAGCTGATGGAGGCTCTCCGCGCAGACCGTGTGATCCGCTCTTCGGCGGACCGCTCCGTAGACCGGGAACGTGATCCCGACGAGGACGGTGACGATCGCCGTCACCGTCAGAAACTCGATCAGGGTAAACGCGCGCCGTTTCACAACCGGTAGACCGCTACTTAGGTTTACGTCGTTCGATGCGGGCTTAAAGGCCGACCAGATCCTTCGCCCGCTTTCGTGAGAGGCTCAGGTCCTGGCCGAGGAGGTTCACCGTGCCGTCGGGATGGTTCGAGGTGGGGGCTTTTACGCTTCGGAACGCAGGATCGGAGTCCTTCGCCGGGACGCCGTAGGCGTCGCTGAGGAGCGGGCCGGACTCTTTGCCGAGCTGCGACCGGGGCGGCCACGCGGCCTCCTCGCCCGACGACCTCGGATCGTAGCGGAAGCCCGTCAGGCGGTGCCGCTGGCCCAGCCACAGCGCGTCCTCGCCCCGGTGGGGATCCAGGGGACAGAACCAAGCCTCCTCGCCCGGAACGTAGGGCTTTATCAGCTCTCGCAGAAGGGCGGGCGAGCCTTTAAGCTCGTCCGCCGGAACGTCCTTCACGCTCTGGTAGGCCCATTCGGCGGTGGTCGCGGCGGGCAAGGCCCCGTCGTGGTCGTTGGCGTAGAGGGCGAGGCCCGCCCCGAGGGTGTGCAGCCGCTCCGCGCAGGCCGACTGGTGGGCGCGTCCGGTAAGGGCGCGCGCCGCCGGATAGCCGATCGCGAGGAACACGATCACGACCGCCGAAGCGATCAGCGCCTCGACCGTCGTGAGCGCTCGTCGCATGGCGGGCAAGGATACCGCCTACGTCGTGGCGATCGCGGCCTCGACGGTCTCGCTCGCCGCCGCCGTCTGGACGTCTGCCGGAAAATCCTCCAGGTCGAAGATCCGCCGCAGTTCGATCGTCTCCTCGCCGATCGGAGCCCGCTTCGCCCAATCGAGGGCCTCCTCGTGCGATCCGACTCTGATCAGCCAGTAACCGCCCAAGACCTCCCGCGTCTCGGCGAAGGGACCGTCGGTCACGATCGTCCGCCCTGCCTCCTTCCGAATCCGCGCTCCCGCCGAGGTCGGGTGGAGCCCGTCGAGGCCCAAGAGGACGCCCGCCTTGGCGAGCTCTTCGTTGTACTTCGTCATGTGGGCCACCGTCTCCGCGTCCGGCATCGCGCCCTTTTCGTAGGCGTTGCCCGAAGGCAGGATCACCAGCATCATGTATCGCATCGTCTTTTCCCTTCCGGAGCGGGAAGCGTTCCGCGTTCCGGTTTGACCTAAGGTCGATCCACGAGGCGCAAGATCGACATCCGCTCTCCCGCTTCTTCGAAGAATCCGCGCCTGGGTAGCCTAAGCCCCATGCCGCTCTTCCTGCCCCCGCTCCAGACGCCCCTGCTCGGCTTCTCGACGGAAACCTCGGCGGCGCAGCGAGCCGTCGAGGCCCGCTTCGACGCGGCGATCGACGCGAAGGACCAGATGGCCTGGCTCAAGCGCCTTTCGGGCGGCGCGCACCACGTTGGGTCGGCGTACGGCCTGAAGAACGCGGAGTTCATGCGCGACCTCTACGCCTCGTTCGGCTTCGAGGCGCGGATCGAGACGTTCGACGTGCTGTTCGCCGAGCCTAAAGAACGGCGGCTGGAGATAGGCTCCTTCCGCGCGCGGCTCGGCGAGCCGCCGGTAAAAGGCGACGCGACCTCCGGGAAGAACCGAGAGGCCCTGCCGACCTACAACTGCTACTCGTGCGACGGCGACGTTCGGGGACGGGTCGTGTACGCGAACTACGGCCTGCCCGCCGACTACGAGGCCCTCGCCGAGCGCGGCATCGACGTGCGGGGCCGCATCGTGATCGTGCGCTACGGCGGCGGCTGGCGCGGCCTGAAGCCCAAGCTCGCCGGCGAGCACGGAGCGGTCGGCTGCCTCATCTACTCCGACCC
This sequence comes from uncultured Fimbriimonas sp., assembly GCA_964516175.1. Taxonomy (GTDB): domain Bacteria; phylum Armatimonadota; class Fimbriimonadia; order Fimbriimonadales; family Fimbriimonadaceae; genus Fimbriimonas. Next base: position 140,534 of record CAZEWR010000007.1, read on the forward strand.
GCGCGACGACGGCTACGCCCAAGGCTCGGAGTACCCCGGCGGCGGCTGGCGAGACCGGAACTCCGCCCAGCGCGGCTCCGTCGCCGACATGCCGATCTTCCCCGGCGACCCGCTGACCCCCGAACAGGGCTCGGTGCCCGGAACCCCGCGCCTAAAGCGAGAGGCGGCGCCGACCCTCACGAAGATTCCCGTCCTCCCGATCTCCTGGGGCGACGCCGAACCCTTCCTTCGCGATCTGACCGGCCCCGTCGCCCCCGCCGCGTGGCGCGGCGGCCTGCCCTTCGCCTACCGCATGGGACCCTCGCGCCAGGAGGCCCACCTTAGGCTGAGCTTCGACTGGAAGACCGTCGCCTGCCGCGACGTGATCGCGGTCATGCGGGGTTCGAGTCTGCCTGACGAGTGGATCCTGCGCGGCAACCACCACGACGCCTGGGTCTACGGTGGCAACGATCCGCTTTCCGGGCAGGTCGCGATGCTGGACGAGGCCAAGGCGATCGGCGCCCTCGCCCGTTCGGGCTGGCGACCTAAGCGAACGATCGTGTACTGCTCCTGGGACGGCGAGGAGCCCGGCCTGCTCGGCTCGACCGAGTTCGTCGAGACGCACCTGGAGGAGCTCTCGAAGAAGGCCGCGCTCTACGTGAACTCCGATGGCAACTCGCGCGGCTATCTCAACCTGGAAGGATCGCCCGCCCTGGAGCCGTTCCTCACCGGCGTCGCGAACGACGTGTCCGATCCCGAGAAGGGCGTCTCCGTCGGGGCGCGACTGCGCGCCCGGACCTGCGGATCTCGCCCCTGGGCTCGGGCTCCGACTACAGCCCCTT
>CAZEWR010000007.1:141454-154749 GCA_964516175.1 uncultured Fimbriimonas sp.
CGCGCCCGGACCTGCGGATCTCGCCCCTGGGCTCGGGCTCCGACTACAGCCCCTTCATCCAGCACGCGGGCGTCTCGTCGGTGGACCTCGACTTCGGCGGGGAAGGGGAGGGAACGCAGTACCACTCGATCTACGACTCCTACGATTGGCAGACCCGCTTCGCCGACCCCGGCCTCGTCTACGGGGCCGTGCTCGCCAAAACCGCCGGGCGGATCGTCCTGCGCGCGGCAGGAGCCGACGTTCTGCCCTTCGCCCACGCGAGTCTCGCCGACACGCTCGACGAATACGTGAAAGAACTGGGACGCCTCGTCGAGACGACCCGCACCGAAACCGAGGAGTTCAACCGGCGCTTGACCGACGGCTCCCTCGCCCTGTCGTTGGACACGAAGGAGACGCACGTCCTTCCCATGCCTAAGGACGCCGTTCCGCCCATCGACCTGTCGCCGCTGGTCGAGGCGGCCGCCCGCCTCCGGGCCGCCGTCGCCGCGAACCCCCATCCGACCGACGCCCAGACGATGGCCGTCGAACGCGCGCTCCTTGGCCCCGGCCTGCCGGGCCGACCCTGGTACCGCCACGTCCTCTCCGCGCCGGGGCTTCTCACCGGCTACGGGGCCAAAACCCTTCCGGGCGTCCGCGAGGCGATCGAAGGCCGCCGTTGGAAGGAGGCGGAGATCCAGGCTCGGATCGTCGCCGAGGCCTTGGACCGGGCGTCGGCGGCATTACGCAACTCGTAGAACAGGACCGTATGAGGGTTTTCGGCGTGATCGGTCTGCTGGCGGCGATCGCCATCATCCTGGTGGCGATGGTCGTCGTCGGGCGCGGCGTCGTGGGCGGCGCGGGGTCGGAAGCTCCGGCGGTGAAGACCGGAGCCGACAGGGCGTACGACGACCTGAAGAAGGACGGCGACATGGACGATCCGAAGGACGTTATGCGCGGCGCGCTCAAGGGCGATCTTTAGCCTCCACCCTTCGGCGTCCGCCCGGCGGCAATTCGTGCGGGCATCGTCTACGCGGGACTCGTAGCGAGCGTAGAAAGCCTAAAGGCGGGACGCGGGGCTTCGTCAGGCGCCCCCTAAGTCCCAAAGTCCAACACCCGTCCGGGGAACGCCTGTATAATCGAGGCAATCGTACGCGCCCTGGGCGCGAACTCCGACCATGAAACGCTTCTTCAGCTGGCTCAAGGCCGTCTTCAATCGCACGATGGACAAGGTCGAAGACCCGGACATCATGCTCGACCAGGCGCGGCGGGACATGCAGCAGGCGCTCATCGGCAACCGCGAGAAGGCCGTGCAGGCCATCACGCAGAAGAACAAGCTGGAGTCGATGCTCACGGAGGCCAAGAAGAAGTCGGCCACCCTCGAGTCGCAGGCGACCACCGCGCTCAAGCAGGGCAACCGCGAGATGGCGACCGTGTTCATGCGCGAGAAGATGAACAACGACGCTCTCGTCACGCAGCTTCAAGGCTCGTACGACCAGGCCGTCGGCACCGTCGAGCAGGTGAAGGTCGGGATCAAGCGCCAGGAGGAGGAGGTCCGCAAGAAGGCGGCCGAGGCCCTCGCCCTCAAGGCCCAGTGGAAGAACGCCCAGATCCAGAGCTCCATCAGCAAGGCCCTCGAAGGACTCAATTTCGAGACGGAGTTCGAGACCGGCTCCTTCGGCGCGGCCCGCGACCGCATCGCCACCGCCCAGGGCGAGGCCAACGCGCGGCAGGAAATGATGGGCACCAGCTTCCAAGGGCGCATGATGCAGATGGAAGATCAGGCGCGCGACATGGAGGCCGAGAGCGAGCTCGACCGGCTGGAAGAGCGGCTCGGGATGCGCGCTCCCGCTCCCCAGGTCCAGGAGACCCAGAGCGTGTCGATCGGCGGAGCCACCCCGGACGCCTCCGCCGACGCCAAAGCCCGCAGCGAGGCCGAGCGTCAGCTCGAAGAGCTTGAGAAGCGGCTGAACGGGAACTGAGAACCCTCTTTCCCGCCTTGGGCCCTGCGATCTCGAAAGAGGCCGCAGGGCTTTTCATCGTATCGTTACGGCGCCCTGCCGATGCGAGGCCCGCGTGGGTTTCGAGACGATCGGGCCTCTGCGGAAGGTAACCTTGCCCTGGCCCATGGAAGGCGCCCGTTTCGCTCTCGTCGCTCTCGCTCTCGCTCTCGTCGGTTGCCACGGATCGGGCTCCACGCCCTTTCCGACCTACGCCGTCGCACCGACCCCGTACGTTCCGAACCCCGCCGGAGACGACGCGTTCGACGCCTACGTGCTCGCGGCGGGCGAGGCGGAGACGGCGGTCGCAGGCATGAAGGCCAACCCTCTTCACCGCACCTTCTTCGCGCCCCAACAGCGTGAGAACCTGATCAAGGCCCTCGCCCCCGCCCTGCGACGGATCGCGACGGCGAACGGAACCTGCGAGTTCCACTACGTTCCCGCCCGGCCCGGCTCCTCCCTTCCCGGAAGGGCGGCCTGGCGCCTTCTGGGAAGGGCTTTCCGGTGGCGGGTGGACGATGCGCTCGCCGTCGGATCGTACGACGCCGCCATCGATCAGGCGGCCCTCGCCTTTCGCTTCGCCGCCGACCTCTGCGGCGGCGGACCGGCAGACCGGACCTTGGGCGTGGAGATCGCGAACGAGACGCGCGAGGCGCTCCTTCCCGCGCTTCCAAGGCTCTCGGTCGCGAGCCTGCGGCGCCTTTCGGGCGCCGTCAAGGCGGGATTGGTCCGGCGACCTCCCCTTACCCAGACGTTCGATCGCGCGGACGAGGACATGGCCCTGGCCCTCCAAAGCCTGCAGGACGCCTACCAGAAGGAGGACTTCGCCCCGCTGGAGGCCGCCATGGGGCGCGAGTTCCGCGACCTCGCCTCCCCCCTTAAGGACATGCGCGAGAAGGACGGACCCAAACGCGCCGCCTTCTTCGACGCCCTGAACGACGAGCGGCAGCGGCTTTCGAAAGCTTGGCACGCCGCCGCCGCCCTACCGCGCGCCGAGCGAGGCGGCCTTCTTAAAATCAAACTCAAGGGCGATAAGACGCAGAAGGCGTTCGCCCGCCACTTCTTTCTGATCGGCTCGCCCCTTCTCGATATCGAGGACCGCTCCGTCGCTCGTCTCCGGCTCCTGATCATGGAAGCGGAGCTGCGGCGCTTCGTCGCGCTGCAGGGACGCGCGCCTGCCAATCTAACTGCCGTCAAGCCGCCGTGGGCCACCGACCCCTACAACGGACGCACCTTCGGCTACCAGCCCGACGGGGCCGAGTTCCGCGTCTATAGCGTCGGCGCCAACCTCAAGGACGACCTCGGAGACACCGACGCCGCCGGGCTCGACCCGGACATCCGCACCGTCATCCCCTAAGGAAAAGATCACAGGTCAGAGGCTTCGCCGCCCTTTCTGAGCCACGCGACCACCCCCGCGACCACGAGGGCTCCTGCCGCCCATCCCGCGAGGACGTCGTAGCCGTAGTGCGCCCCGAGGTAGACGCGGCTGACGCCCACCCCGATCGGAACGAGAAGCAGGGCCGCCGTCGGAGCCGCCCGCCCGGTGCGGCTCCAGACAAGCGCCGCCAGCGTCCCGTAGACCGCCGCCGACCCCATCGCGTGGCCCGAAGGGAAGCTCGTTCCGTACGTCCCGGCGAGCACGGCGACGGCCCCGCCCGGACGCGGGCGGTTGGCAATCAGCTTGAGAACGACGTTGAGCGGGGTCGCGACGAGGCACGCGAACGCCGCGACCGCTTCCCGAGGGCGGCCTTGGCGGTAGAGCCAGAGGGACGTCAAGACCATCAGCGGGATGCCGACGGCGTCGGTGCCGACGTCGCTTAGGAGGCGCATCGCCGTGTCCGCCGTGGGCGTTCGGCTTCGCTGGAGCCAGAGGCTCAGGGCAAGGTCGGACCGCGAGAGCCAAGGGAGGCGCCACGCCCCCGCGATCCCGGCGAGCACGAACGCGGCGAGGAGCGCGAAGGCCGCCGCCGACGGGCGGCGACCCAGTCGGAAGGCGGGCGTCTCTTCTCTCAACGAATGCTAGGCCGTCTCGTACGGCGTCATCGAGTAAGGGCGTCCCTCGGCGGGGACCACCGTCTCCAGGGGCTCCGCCGCCATCTCGAAGCGGAGCGTTCCGCCCGCCGCGACCTCGTCGTGCGTCACGAACAGGCGATTCAGCGTGTCGCCGTTCAGGCTCGTGCCCCGAACGTACGGCGTTTCGTCGCCGTTCTCCGGCGCCTCGACCACGAGATCCTTGCCGTTCGGAAGGTGGACCGTCGCTCGCTTGAACAGGGGCGAGCCGAGGGTCCATTCCGCCCGGCCCGGCGTGAGCGGGAAGAGACCGAGGGCGGAGAGGACGTACCAGGCGCACATCTCGCCGTTGTCCTCGTCGCCCGGCAGGTCGTCCGGCGTGTAAAGCCGATCCATCACCCGCCGAACCTCCTTCTGGGTGCGCCAGGGGCGACCCGCCGCGTTGTAGAGGTACAGGACATGGTGGACCGGTTGGTTCGACTGGGCGTACTGCCCGAAGTCGGCCTGCGCCATCTCCGTCATCTCGTGGATCTCGAAGCCGTACGCGCCGGTGGTGAAATAGGGCGGCGTGGTCAGCATCCGGTCGAGTTTGGCGACGAACGTCGTCTCACCCCCCATGAGGCGGATCAGTCCCGCCGCGTCGTGCTGGACCGACCACGACGACTGCCACGGCCCGCCCTCGACGTAGGGGCTGCCCCACTGGAACTCGTCCCAGGGCTCCAGCCACGAGCCGTCGAGGTTCTTGCCGCGCATAAAGCCCACCTCGGGATCGTACAGATGCTTGTAGCTCTCGGCCCGCTTCAGAAGCCGCTCGCGGGGCTCGCCCTCCGCGATCTGGGCGATGCACCAGTCGTCGTAGGCGTAGTCGAGCGAGCGGGCGACCGACTCGTGGTGCTCGGTGCTCACGTAGCCGAGGCTCTTGTAGTCTTCGATGCCGATGCGGCCCCACGCGCCATCGGGGTCGCCGACCTCGTCGGCGTGCTTGAGAAGCCCTTCGAGCGCCTTCTCGACCTCGAAGTTCGTGACACCCCGCGCGACTCCGTCCGCCATGACGGCGTCGATGTGGGTGCCGACCATGCAGGCCCGGTAGCCGGGAGTGGCCCACTGCGGGAACCAACCGCCCTCCTTGTAGGCGTTCGTCCAGCCCTGAAGGATCTCCGCGAGCTGCTCCGGCTGGAGCAGGGCGAGAAGCGGGTACTCCGTGCGGTAGGTGTCCCAGAACCCGTTGTCGGTGTAGAGCGGACCGTCGTGGATCTCTCCGTCGTAGGGGCTCCGGTGCTTCCGTCCCTCGGACGTCTCCTCGTGCCACACGCGGGGGAAAAGCTGGGTCCGGTAGAGGCAGGAGTAGAAGGTCTGAAGCCGGCTTTCGTCCTCGCTTTCGATCTCGATGCGGGCGAGGTTGTGCTCCCACTCGAAACGGGAGAGCAACTCGATGTCCTCGACCGTTTGGTGGGGCTTGATTTCGGTGTGCAGGTTATGACCGGCCTGGAGCGTCGAGATAAAGGAGGTCGCGATCCGCATCGTCACCTCGCCGCCGCCCTCGAATTCAGCGACGAATCCCAGGCGCTCGCCTTCGATCTCTTGGGTCAGCGACTCACCTTTGAAGTTGGAGACGAATGTGGCCTCGCGGTCGAACTCGGCCCGGAAGTAGTGGGCGAAGTCTTCGGTCACGCCGCCGGAGTTGCCGCGTACGAGGCCCGCAACCCCCTGCTTGCCCCCAAACTCCCACTCGACCAGAGAGTCGCCCGCGCAGGGCTCGAAGACCACCCGCCCCGTCGTGCCCTCGGGAAAGCGGAAGCGGAAGATCGCGCCCCGCGTCGTGGGGGCCATCTCCATCGTCGTGCCGTCGTTGAGGAACGTAGCCCTGAAGCCGGCGGGCGAGAACTCGCCCCGGTACGCCCGCGACCGGCGGGTAGGCGAGAGGTGTCGCTCCACTCCGGTGTTCGCCATCACCACGAAATGGCCGTAGTCGGCCATCCAGGGCGAAGGCTGGTGGGTGCAGCGCACGCCCTGGAGCTTCTTGTCGTGGGGAGAGAAAAACCAACGCCCTTCCGAGGTCTGCGCCGACCAGTGGTTCATGCCGAAGGGGAGGGCGGCGAGGGGGAGCGTGTTGCCCTTCGAGAAGCCGTGGTGAGAGTCGGTGCCCTGGAGAGGGTTGACGTGGCGCAGGAGGCCCATTGGGGACTATTGTGGCGCCCGTCGGTCGAGCGCCGCGCCTGTCAATCGAGGGCGGCGGTGTCGGCCACCGCCGCCGCGTAGCTCCGCGACAGGTCGCCCTCGTCCAGCGCGTAGCCCGCGAGAACCGACCAGTCGCCCCGCTCCAGCGCGGTCACGATCCGAAGCTCGTCGCAGAGATTCGGATCGAGAAGGGCGGCGCTCACGTCCTCCGTCAGGGAAAGTTCGCCGACGATCTGGGCCATCGGCAGTCTCATCAGCGCGTCGAGCACGGAGAGCAGCCCGATGGTGAAATGCTTGTGGGCGTCCCCGTGCCCCAGTTGCGTCGCGATCCGTTCGCAGAGGCGCGCCCGAACGAGGCCCAGGTCGCTCAGCGCGCGGTCGTCCGTTCCCGTCGCGCCGGAGGCGGCGAGGACGGTGGCGAAGGCCTGGAGCCGCGCCGTGCCGAGCATCTGGATCGCGACCCGGATCGACTCGACCCGGCGCGAGACGCCGAAGCCGGCGCTGTTCACGAGTTTGAGCAGGCGCGCCGCGAGCGCCGCGTCCTGGGCGACGGCCGTTTCCAGCTGGGCGGCGGTGGCGTTCGGGCGGTTGAGCGTGCTCAGAAGCTTCAGCAGCGCGCGCTGCCGCGTCTCGACGCCCTTGGCGGCGAGCGTCTCGGGCCGCGCGAAGTAGTAGCCTTGGAAAAGCTCGAACCCCGCGCCCAGGCAGCGCTCGTAGGTCTCCCGGTCTTCGACCTTCTCCGCGAGAAGCCGAACGCCCGCCCGTCGCAACGCGGGCAGGCCCTTTTGGATCATGCACCACGGCGTGTCCATCACGTCGACCTTGATCAGGCCGACCCGGCCGACGAAGGGGATCTGGTGGGGCTGGAACGTGAAGTCGTCGTAGGCGAGGGTGTAGCCCTCCCCTTTGAGCTCGTCGATGCGGCGTGACGTCGCCTCATCCATCACCGTGTCCTCCAGAAGCTCCAGCACGACCCGCCCGGGCGGAAGGAGATTCGTGCAGACGCTCCCGAGCATCTTGGGCGAAAGGTTGAAGAAGGCGGGTTTCTCGCCGACCAGCCGGGCGAGGCCGACCTCGACCATCGAGTTGAGAAGAGAGCGGTGCTCGTCCGCCTCGTCGAGCGGCCCGGCCGACGCGCCCCCGCCCTTGCGGTAGAGCAGCTCGTAGGCGTGGACCTTTCCCTCCCGGTCCATGATCGGCTGACGCGCCATAAGAAAATCCATTCGGGGTCCGTTGTTGCGCCGCGTCCCGCGATCGGGCCGCTCTACGCCGTCCCGATCGTTCCCTCTCGCAGCCCCCAGGTGCCCCGCGCGGAATACCGGGTTCCTTCGACGACCATCGACTCCGTCGACTCCAGGGCGACGATCCGCCCGTTCGCCGTTCCGATCGGACCGGGAACGGGTTCCACGCCTTCCGCCCGCTCCTCCCAGCCGTGTTCGAAGCCCGGCGCGTGCAGTCCCGCAAGACGCCCGCGAAGCTTCTCGGTGGCGTCCGGGTTGTCCCCTAACGGCGCGTCGGAGAGCGCTTCCAAAAGCGACCACACCGCGTCGAGGACGCCTTGCAGGTTGTCCGAGGCCGACGTGATCGCGACGACGACCCGGCGGTCGGGCACGACGACGCAGAACTGCCCGAACGCGCCGTCGCCCCGAAAGGCGTCGTGGCGCGAGCGCCAGAACTGGAATCCGTAGCCCTGCCGCCAGTCGGGGCTCGCGTTGCGCGCGTTGTCGACCTGCTTCGACGTGGCCGCCTCGACCCAGCCCTCCGGGACGAGCTGGCGGTCGCCCCAGCGGCCTTTCTGCAGCAGAAGCTGGCCGAAGCGGGCGATCGCGTCGGTCGTAAGGGACAGCCCCCAACCGCCGGTCGCGATGCCCTGCGGATCGGTCTCCCACCGCGCCGGACCGACGCCGAGCGGATCGAGGAGGCGGGGCCGCAGGTAGTCCAGCAGACCCTCGCCGGTGATCCGCGCCAGGATCGCGGCCAGCATGTAGGTCGCGGAGCTGTTGTAGAGGAAGTAGGTTCCGGGCGGGTGCGGCACGGGGCGGCTCAGGAAGACGCGGGGCCAGTCGTCGCTCTCCCGAAGCTCGCGTATGTCGTCCGCGTCCTGGCCGCAGCTCATCGTGAGCAGGTCGCGCACCCGCATCGCCTGGAGATGGTCGCTCGGTTCGGGCGGAGCCTCGTCCGGGAAGAAGCCTAAAACGGGATCGTCCAGTCCCAACCGCCCCTCGTGGATCGCCAGCCCGACCGCCATGGAGGTGAAGCTCTTGCTGAGGGAGTAGAGGCGGTGGACGCGATCCCGCCGGTAGGGCGCCCACCAGCCTTCGGCGAGCGTCCGCCCGTCCCGCAGGAGGATCAGGCTGTGCGGATCGTGGTCCTCGCGCTCCAGTCGGTCGATCAAGTCCAGAACCGCCGCCGAGGGCAGTCCGGCGGACTCCGGCGTCACGAGTGGGAACATGGCCCTATTGTAGGCCTTGCTCGCCGCTGGGCATCGCTTACAATAGGCTATGCCCACGGGAACGCGGATCGGCGGCCGAACGCCCGCCCCGATGCCGGGACGCTGGATCGGGCGACCCCAAAAGCCGCGCTGGATTCTGCCGGCGGCGACCTTGACCATCCTGCTTTCCCAGGCGCCGAGCTGGATCAACCTCTTCACGAATCCCGGGCGGCACGTTCCTGCGTTGCGCTACGCGGTCGGGGCGATCGTTCTCCTGGCGCTCGCGATCGGCATCGGGGCGATGGTTCGAAGCCGACTGCGAGACCGACTTGGGAAGACCGACGCCACCCTGCTCGACGGCGCGTTCGGAGAGCAGTTTCCGGCTGAGATCACGATCGTGGCCGGGAAGAAACCCCTCGGCTCCGACCGGGGCGTGATCTGGTTCGCGGACGGCCTGATCGGCTTCAGCGGACGGAGCGCCTCGTTCGTGCTCGCCGCGCGGGACGTGGCGGTGCCTTGGACCGCGCGGGCGGCGAACACTCCGGTGGGCCCGGCCCCGATCGGCTCCCTCGTTCTGGTGGACGCGCCCGTCCCCGCCTACGTCGCGATCAGTCCGCTCGGAGACCACACGAAGGCGCTTCGCGAGCGGCTTCGCCTTTTCGAGAACGAGACCGCCGCCCCGGACGCCGAGCGGCACTGGCCGCCGCTCGAAGCCTACGAGGCTCTGGCGACGGCGAACGCCGCGCTATCCTGAGGGGAAGGTGGGAGACGGAGGAACCAAGCCGCGCGAGAGTCGCTGGATCGCCAAGCCGCGTAAGCCGCGACCCGTGTTTCGATCGTCACCGGCTTCCTCTTACCTCGTTCGGTTTCCCAATCCCTTTGGCCACCGGTTGAGCGAACGGTTTCAAGGAGCCAAGCTTGTTTGGACGACGCTCGTCGCGGTGGCTGGGGCTTTCGGCCTGCTCTTCGCCGCTCGCGAGCTCTTCGTCCGCCGAAAGGCCACGCGGGCCACGCCCTCATGGACGGCGCCCTTGGCGAGCAGTGTTCCGTCGAAGTGACCGTGGTCGTGGAGAACCGGCGGATCGGCACGGATCGGGGCGTCGTATGGTTCGTGGACGACCTGATGGGCTTCCCGAAGGCGAGCGATGTCGTCGTGACTCCCTTGCTCGGCCATGGGCGGTCCGACCGTCGGCGGTTTCGAGGGTTCGCGCACGGCGGACCCGGAACGGAGGACGAGCGCCTGAGGCGATTCGTCCTCCGCGAGGAGAGCTCGAGCGCCGAGCCCCAATGGTCTCCGCTGAAACCGTATGGGGAAACGGCTCCGGCGGTGACTCGACGTTAAGGGGTTACGCCACCGGCTGGAACACGCCCGCACGCTCGAGAGCGAGGTCGATCTCCGCGCGCTCCGCATCCGAAAGCTCGACGAGCGGAAGCCGGACGTCCGCGCGACCGTAGCCCAGGCGGGCGAGGGCGTACTTCACCGGCACCGGGTTCGGGGCGGAGAACATCGCCTTGGTAACGGGGATCAGCTCCTTGCCGATCTCGGCCGCCTCGGCGGGCGCGGTGGGGAAAAGCTCGACCATCCGCTTGATCCGGGCGCCCACGACGTGGCCGGTCACGCTCACGATGCCGTAGCCGCCGACCGACAGCACGGGCAGGGTGAGGGCGTCGTCGCCGCTGTAGACGCGGAAGCCTTCCGGCGCCTCTCGGCAGACGTCCGCGATCTGGGGCAGGTTGCCGCTCGCCTCCTTGACGCCTACGACGTTGTCGATCTCCGCGAGCCGCAACAGGGTCGGCGTCTCCAGGTTGATCGCGCTTCGGGGCTGGATGTTGTAGAGCAGGACGGGCAGGCCCGTCTCCCGCGCGACGGTGGAGAAGTGGGCGTAGAGCCCCGCTTGGCCGGGTCGGTTGTAGTACGGGTTCACGAGCATGATGCCGTGCGCCCCCGCCGCCTCCGCCTCTCGGGTGTAGTCGACGCTCTCCTGGGTGTCGTAGGTGCCCGCCCCGAACAGGACCGCCGCCCGGTCGCCGACGGCTCCTAGGACCGCCCGCAGGAGCTCGAACTTCTCCGCGTGCTTCACCGTGGGCGACTCGCCGGTGGTGCCGTTCACCACGAGGCCGTCGTTCTTCTGCACGTCCACGAGGTACGTCGCGATCCGCGCCGCCTCGTCCAGGTCTACCCGTCCGTCGGCGGTGAAAGGGGTGACCATGGCGGTCAGCAGACGTCCCCAGTCCTTCGGCCCGTTGAAAGCTCCCACGCCCTAAGGGTACCGGAGGTCGTCGCTCGGAGAAAGCTTTCCGTATCGGTCCTCTCGTCGGATCGACCGTTTGGAATCCGGGCCTTTGCGCCTCTAAATCGGACTTCCATCGTTGACCGCGCGGCCTTCCGGAGCGTAGAAGAAGGGTGCCCGAAACCACCGTGCAGGCTGTCGTCCTCCGTCGCCGCGACGCGGGCGAGACCGACCGTCGGCTGACCGTCCTGACGCCGGAGCTGGGCAAGATCGACGTGTTCGCCAAGGGCGCCCGCAAGGGGGCGTCCCGGCTCGCGGGGGTGAGCGACCCTCTGAGCGTCGGCAAGATCGCCCTCGCGGAGGGTAAGCGGAACCGCTACGTCACCCAGGTCCAGCCGCAAACCTCCTTTCCGGGCCTCCGTACCGACTTCGACCGTCTGACCTACGCCCTCGCCACGGTCGAGCTGTTCGCGGCGATTCTCCCTTACGAGGAGCCCGACCCCGAGGCGTACGAACTCCTGACGAAGTGCCTGCGAAGCCTGGAGAAGCACCCGAAGCCTCTCGCCGCCGCCGCCTGGGCCCAGGTCGCCCTCCTCGCCCACGCCGGGTTCATGCCGGACTTCGGCGCCTGCGTCGTGACCGGCCAGACCCTTCGGGAGGGCGAGCCTTTCCTCTCCCCCCGGGCGGGCGGCTACGTCTGCGACGCCGCCGCTTCGTCTCACGCCGACCGGTTTCGCGTCCGGGCCGAGGTCGTCCTGAACCTCGACCGCCTCGCCCCCCTGGAGAACCCGCCGCCGAACCTCAAGCACGCGGAGGAGACCCTCGTCGCCCTCCTCCCTTTCTGGCGCCACGTCGCCGAAACCCCCCTCCCCGCCCTGGAAACGCTGGTGCGCGGTCTGCACGCGGAGCGCTTGGGCGCGTAGATCCCCACGTAGCGCCTAAACGTGGGACTTGGCGGGATATTTCGCGCGAAGCCACTCGATCGCTTTGAGTCGCAGAGGGTACGGCAGTACGCTCGTCTCGTCAGAGCCTTCTGCCGCCTCGACGTCGGGCGTCACGGGGCGCCCTTCCAGGCGCTCTCCCTTCGCGGTCCAATAGTCGCTGTAGGGAAAGGCCAAGAGGTAGCCGCCCGGGAGCGGGGCTGGATCGGAGAACAGGACCATGCCTGCCGAACGGGTTCCGAAGATCGCTATTTGGGCGTAGTCGCGCAAGGCGGTAGCGACCACCTCGGCCGCGCTGGCCGAACCTCCGTCGATCAGGACGGCGACGTGGCCCGTATAGGGCTTCGGAATGCGCCGCACGATCAGCGCGTCGTCCGTCGGGGCGCGGCGGGCCATCTCCGCTCGGTCGGCGGCGCTCTGGCCCACGGCGCGCTGGCCGGCGGCGGGGCGGCCCACCGACTTCGCGTACGCCCGGAGCGTCCCTGGCGAAATGGCGGCGCCGATGCGCGTTCCGGGCGGTAGAAACGCGCCGAGGAGATGCGTGGCGTGTTGAGGAAGGCCGCCCCCGTTGCCCCGCAGATCGAGAATAAGGTTGGGAAAGCGCGCCGCGTTGGCGACGAGCTTCTCCAGCGTCTTCTCGTCGTAGTCCGCGCTGAACGTCGGGACCTTCAGAACGCAGGTGTCCGTATCGCCCCACACGAGGTCGACTTCCTGTCGGGGAACGAAGCTTTCCTTGGCGATCGTCGTGGTCCACGCGGCTCCCCCTTTCTCGTAGCCGATCTCGATGCGGTCGGTGTCGGGATAGTCTGGGAAATCGAACGTCGAGAGGATCAGTCCTGGGTACAGCCCTTCCCGGGCGGCCTGGGTGCCGGGGAACACGTGCGACACGACGACCTTGCCCTTGTACACGTTCGAGACGAAGCCGAACGCCCGCATCTTGGCGCCCGGCCGGCGTCCCGGTGGAATGACCGAGAGGTGGCTGACGCCATACTCGAAAAGCGCGCGGTCGATTTCCAGGGCGAAGGCATCGGGACCCTTGGCGGAAGCGAACGCCGAGGCGTGCCGGTGCGCGATCTTCGGCCAGGTCGTGAAATCCACCCCCGGCACGAACGCCTTGCTTCGCAGGGTCGTTCCGATACCCTCCAGGATCGCGTGCTTCAGGGCGGGCGTGAGGACGACGGGCTTTGGCGCGAGGAGCGCGGCGCAGGCAAAGAGCGCAAAGGCCATGCGGCCATTATAGGTGGATCGCGTATAATCCGTAAAACCCCCCGACGGAAAGCGTACGGTCTCCGTGCGTCTGAGCCGGGCGGTTTTGGGGGAAAAGCTTTGGCCAAGTTCATCTTCGTCACCGGCGGCGTCGTCTCTTCGATCGGAAAGGGCATCACGACCGCCAGCCTCGGACGGTTGCTCCGCAACCGGGGCTACACCGTCGCCCCCGTCAAGCTCGACCCGTACATCAACGTCGACGCGGGCACGATGAACCCGTTCCAGCACGGCGAGGTGTTCGTCACCGAGGACGGCGCGGAGA
>CAZEWR010000008.1:0-151865 GCA_964516175.1 uncultured Fimbriimonas sp.
TTTCGGAAATTGGGAGGACGCGCTCTCCTGCGCCGACACCGCCCACAAGCTGGTGACGGACCGGGTGCCGCTCAAGTGAGATCCCTCGTCCTTCTCGCACTCGCCACCGCCCTCCTCGCCGCCGGATGTTCCGGCGGCTCGACGGACGTCGCCGCTCCCGACGTTCAGAAGGCGAACGCTCGCAAGCTAGAGAAAGGCTAACGCTCTCTTAACGATCCCGCGCGAACCTGAACCAAGCCGCATGCGAACCCACCACGCCCTTCTCGGCCTCTTCGCCATCGCGTGGCTCTCCTACGGTGGAGCTCGTACGCTCGCGAACGTTCGGATGGGTAAGCAGCCCGACGGCACGTTCGTCGTCGCCACCGGACAGCGGATCGTCGCCCCGGCGATGCGCTTCAAAGGGCGGCCCAGCGATCTGGCGCTTCGCCCGCAGGGCGACGTGTTCGCCGTCCTGAACCACACGGAGGTGTTCCTCGCCCGGCCGGGAGGCATCGTCGAAGGTTCGGCGGTGAAGCTCGGAGCCGAGGCGGGCTTTCGGGGCATCGTCTGGACGCCGGACGGCAAGCGACTGATCGCGACCACCGCCGACGGCCCGCTCGCGACCTTCGACTACGACGGCGCGAAGCTCGCGCCGGGACCCAAGATCGAGGTCGGCGACGGCAAGCGCAACCCCGTGCCCGGCGGCATGGCGATCAACAAGGACGGGACGCGGCTGTACGTCACCGCCGCCGACATGGAACAGGCGGTCGAGGTCGAACTCCCGAGTGGAAAGGTTCGGCGGCGCTTTCCCGTCGAGAACGTCGCCTTCGGTTGTCGCCTGAGCGCGGACGAGCGGACCCTGATCGTCTCCAATTGGGGCGGCCGCCTCGCGAAGCCGGGCGATCGCACATCCAAAAGCGAGGACAAGGACATCGTCGTGGACGCGCGCGGCGTGCCGAGCACCGGTTCGGTTAGCCTGATCGACCTCGCGACCGGCGGGGTGACGAACGTCCCCGTCGGAGTCCATCCCTCGGATCTCTGCGTAGACGGCGATCGTGTCTACGTGGCGGACACGATGGCGGATCAGATTTCGGAGATCGATCTGGCCGCGAAGCGGGTCGTGCGAAAAATCCCCATCCTCTGGGGGAAGCTGAGCGTCCTCGGCGCCATGCCGACCGCGATGGCCGTCGCCGGGGACACGCTCTACGTCTGCGACGGCGGCGACAACGCCCTAGCGGAGATCGATCTGAAGCGCGGCAAGGTCAAAGGCTTCCGACCGGCGGGCTTCTATCCCATCGCCCTCTTTCTCCAGAACGGCAAGGCGGTCGTCCTGAACTCGAAGGGCAACGGTTCGGTGGCGAACACCGCCTACGGACGAGTCGGCAACGCGCACGACTTCGAGGGCTCCGTCTCGGTCATCGACCTCGCGAAGGACCTGAAGACCGACAGCGCGCGGGTCGCCCTGAACAACCGCTGGGGCGAGTCGTTCCCCCGGCCCAAGCTCAAGGTCTACAACGGCGCGATCAAGCACGTCGTGTACATCATCAAGGAGAACCGGACCTACGACGAGATCTACGGCGACATGCCGGAAGGCGACGGGGACCCGAAGCTCTGTCAGATCGGCGAGCGGATCATGCCCAACCACCGCGCTCTCGCGCGCGAGTTCGGCCTGTTCGACAACGCCTACGTCAGCGGGACCAACTCCAACGACGGCCACGCTTGGAGCACCCAGGCTCTCGCCAACGACTACCAGGAGCACTTCTACGTCGGGTACTCGCGGACCTACAACGACGACGGGAACTGCTCCATGTCGCTCTCCACAGGGGGCGCGCTGTGGGACGCGGCCCGCAAGAAGGGGATCAGTCTGCGCGACTACGGCGAGTTCGTGGTCGCGAGCGACGCGGAGTTCCGGCCCCGGCCTCCGGTCGATTGGTTCGAGGCGTGGGACGATCGCCAGAAGGGGACTCACCGGTTCACCTACGTTCCCCACTGCCGCGTCGCGGGCCTCCAGCCGTACGTCCATCCGACCGTCCACTACTGGCCCCTGATCCAGAGCGACCAAGCGCGGGCGGACGAGTTTATCAAAGACTACGACGAACGGCTGTCGAAAGGCGCGGTCCCCACGCTCACGATCATGAGCCTGCCCTGTGACCACACGGAAGGCAGCGACCCGAAGTACCCCAAGCCGGAATCGATGATGGCGGATAACGATCTCGCCCTCGGTCGGGTGGTCGAAGCGATCACGAAGGGGCCGCTCTGGAAGGAGACCTGCATCTTCGTGATCGAGGACGACGCGCAGTCGGGACCGGACCACGTCGACGGGCACCGGACGAGCGTCCATGTGATCTCGCCCTACAACCGCCGCCACGCGGTCAGCCACGAGTTCATCACCACGACGAGCCTGATCCGCTCCATGGAACTCATGATCGGACTCGACCCCATGAACCGCTTCGACGCGCTTTCGGAACCGATTCTCTCCCCCTTTACCGACACGATGGATCTTTCGACCTACACGTCCAAGCCCGCGAACATCCCGCTCGACGCGCCGAATCCCGGTCGGACGGCGCGGATGAGCCCGACCGAGCGGTTCTGGGCGCAGAAGACCCGCGCGCTCGACTGGAGCCATCCTGACGCGCCCGATCCTTACTGGCTCAACCGGATCACCTGGGCCAGCCTTCACCCGGACGGAACCGCCTACCCCGCGCGCGCGAACGAGCGGCCGGGTCAGGCCGATGCGGACGAGGACGAGGAATGAGCGCCGAAGGCGACGTCAACGTCTCCGACGCGCGCGGTCGCTGGCAGGCGCGAAGCCTGGACGAGACGACGAAGGCCCTGCTCGTGGACGACGCCGACGCGTTTCTCCACCAGGCCCTCTCGACGCCCTGCCTGAACGCCCTCGTCCGCGCGCAGGGCGCGTGGATCGAGGACGTCCAGGGGCGGCGCTATCTCGACTTCCACGGCAATTCGGCGCATCAGGTCGGTTACGGCCACCCTCGCGTGGTCCAGGCGGTGAAGGACGCGCTGGATACCTTGCCGTTCTGCCCTCGCCGCTACACGAACGCGCCCGCGATCGAGTTGGCGCGTCGACTGGCCGAGATGGCGCCCGGGAAGCTGAACAAGGTCCTGTTCGCGCCGGGCGGGGCGGCGGCGGTCGGCATCGCCCTGAAGCTCGCGCGCTACGCGACGGGCCGCCACAAGACCGTCTCGATGTGGGACTCCTTCCACGGCGCGTCGCTCGACACGATCTCCGTCGGGGGCGAGGAGCAGTTCCGGCGCGGAGTCGGCCCGCTCCTCTCGGGCGCCGAGCACGTCCCGCCCCCCGACCCGCGCCGCTGCCCTCTTGGATGCGGGAGCCGCTGTTCGCTCGCCTGCGCCAACTATCTGTCGTACGTGATGGACCACGAGGGCGACGTGGCGGCGGTGGTCGCCGAGCCTTTGCGCGCCACCACCGCCGTCGCCCCGCCCCCCGGCTATTGGAAGCAGGTGCGCGAAGCGTGCGACCGCCACGGCGCGCTCCTGATCTTCGACGAGATTCCCGTGGGGCTCGGGCGGACGGGATTCATGTTCGCCAGCGAGATGACCGGCGTCGTGCCGGACATCGTCGTTATGGGCAAGGGTCTGGGAGGCGGGGTGTTTCCGATGGCGGCGGTCGTCGCCCACGAGGATCTCGACGTCGCGGACGACGTGTCCCTGGGCCACTACACCCACGAGAAAAGCCCGCTCGGCGCGGCGGCGGCGCTCGCGACGCTCGATGTGATCCGCGACGAGGATCTCGTCGAACGAAGCCGCCATCTCGGCGCGCGTTTCGCCGAGGCCCTTCGGGGCGTCGCCGGGCGGCGATCCTCCATCGTCGAGGTGCGCGGCATGGGTCTGCTCGTCGGCGTCGAGATGCGCGACCGCCACGTGGCCGAGGCGACGATGTACGCCGCCTTGGATCGAGGACTCAGCTTCAAGGTCTCGGCGGGCACGGTGCTGACGCTGACCCCGCCCCTCACCATCTCCGAGGCCGAGCTCGATCTCGCCGTCGCCGCCCTGGACGGCGCGGTCGGCGAGGCGGAGGGAACCCGCTGACATGAAATCCGCGACCGTCGAAGCCCCCACCGCCCGCTCGTCCTGGCCTTCGCTCTCCGTCGTCATGATGGTCGTCGGCTACGCGGGCTACTATCTCTGCCGGTCGCACTTCAGCGTCGCCAAGCCGCTGCTGCTGGGGCATTCCACGACCAAGGCGTCACGAAGGCCACGCTCGGCATGGTCGCGGCATGGGGCACCGCGTTCTACGCGGCGGGCAAGTTCCTGTTCGGCTCGCTCGCCGACGTCCTCGGCGGGCGGCGGATGTTCCTCCTCGGAATGATGGGGGCCATCGTCTTCACCCTGGTCTTCGGCGCCGGCGGACCGCCGCTGTTCCTCGCCGCCTGGATCGGCAACCGCTTCATCCAATCCTCCGGCTGGGTCGGCATGGTGAAGGTCACCTCCCGCTGGTTCGCCCACAGCGTTTACGGACGCGTCATGGGGCTGATCAGCCTGAGCTTCCTGTTCGGCGACTTCCTCTCGCGGCTGTTCCTCAGCGAGCTGATCGCGCGCGGCGTCGGCTGGCGGGGCGTCTTCACCGTCTCGGCGGCGACCCTCGCGCTGATCCTGGTCCCCACCTGGATCGTCATCCGGGACCGTCCCGCCGACCGAGGGCTTCCCGAGCCGGAGGACGACCCCACGTCGCTGTTCGCGGGCGACGACAAGCCCGAAGGACTCGCCGGGCTCCTCCGCCCCCTCCTCACCAGCCCGAGCTTCTGGACCGTGTGCGTCCTTTCCTTCGGCTTCACCTTCATGCGCGAGACGTTCAACGATTGGACGCCGACCTACCTGCACGAATCGACGGGGATGAGCGAGGCGGCGGCGGGACGCGCCAGCTCTCTGTTCCCCTTGTTCGGCGGCTTCAGCGTGCTCGCGGTGGGTTACCTAAGCGACCGTTTCGGGCGCTCGGGTCGCGCGCTCCTCATCGCGGGTGGGTTGGCTCTCGGAACGGTCGGCCTCCTCCTTCTGGGCTACGGCGACCTGCGGGGGCAGACGAACGTGGTGGTCGCGCTCGTCGCGGCGATCGGCTTCGTCCTGATCGGGCCCTATTCGCTCCTCGCGGGGGCGATCTCGCTGGGGTTCGGCGGTAAGCGGGCGAGCGCGTCGGCGGCAGGTTGGATCGATGGCGTCGGTTACGTCGGTGGCATCCTCTCGGGCAACCTGATCGGCTCCGTCGCGGAAAAATCCGGCTGGAACCCCGCCTTCCGTCTTCTCGCCCTCACCGCCGGACTCTCGTGCCTTGTCTCCCTCGCCTACTGGGCGAGAGAGCGGCGGGCGCTTGCCGTGGCGATCGATTAGGCGGCTTCCAAAATCCGCACCACCTCGTCCAACGAACCCGCGAGATGAGTATGGGGATGGGACTGTAGCTGTTCACGCGTGTGGGTACCGTAGGTCACGCCCACGACGAGGCCACAACCGGCGGCCATCCCTTCGTCCAGGTCGGACGGAGTGTCACCGACCTTCGCCACCTGGGTCGAATCGTCCACTCCCACGAGACGCATGGCCTGGAAGACGAGGTCGGGGTAAGGACGGCCGCGCGGAACCTCGTCGCTGGCGACCGTCGCGTCGAGTTTCCCGCGCCAGCCAAGACGGTCGAGGATCGCGTCCAGAATCGGCCGGTCGAAGCCGGTGTCGAGGGCGACCTTGATTCCGGCCGCCCGAAGCCGGTCGAACGCCGCGCGGGCGCCCTCGATCTCCCGTACCTCAGGATCGCTCGCGTAGTACTCCAGCATCCGGGTTCGGAAATCGGCGTGGATCGCGTCCACGTCGTCCTCCATGCCCGCCTCGTCCAGAAGCTCGCGGATGACGACGGGCTTCGGAATGCCCATCCGCGAGTTCACCGCCTCATAGGTCCACGGGACGCCCGCCGCCGTGAGCGCCGCCTTGAGACAACGGCCCACGCCGTCCGGATCGTACACCGTCGTCCCGGCCATGTCGAAGACGGCAAGCTGAATCACTCCGTCGTTCTACCGAAAGCCGGTTGTGGCATGCCCCGCTTGCGTGAAAGTGGAACGCCCTTTCCGCCCCTATCGGCGCCATGCTCAAGGCTATGGGGGATCGGTACGACGTCGCGGTGGTCGGGGCGGGCATCGTCGGCTTGGCCCACGCGACGCTGCTGGCCCAAGAGGGCTTGAAGGTGGTCGTCGTCGAGCGCGGACACCGGGCCCTTGGGGCCTCGGTGCGCAACTTCGGCATGATCTGGCCGATCGGGCAACCGCCGGGCGAGATGCGCGAGATGGCCCTCCGAAGCCGTGAGACGTGGCTCGACGTGCTCGCCGCCGCCGGAATCTGGCACGCGCGCGTCGGCTCCTTACACCTTGCCTACCACGAGGACGAGCTTGCCGTTCTGACCGAGTTCGTCGGGCGCCATCCGGAGTACGGCGCCCGCATCGTCGGACCTTCGGAGACGCTCCAGCGCTCGCCCGTCGTGCGTCCGGACGGCTTGCTGGGCGCGATGTGGAGCCCACAGGAGCTTTGCGTCGATCCACGCGAGGTCGTGTCGCGCCTGCCGGACTATCTCCGGTCGCTCGGCGTCGAGTTCCGTTTCGCCGCCGCCGCCAGCCATGTGGAGACGGGAATCCTGCTCGCCGGCGGCGAAAGGATTCAGGCTGACCATATCCTCCTCTCCACTGGCGACGATCTCGAGACGCTTTTCCCCGCGCGGTTCGCCGCGATGGGACTCGTCCGCACGAAGCTGCAGATGCTCAGGGCCCGGCCCCGTCGGGCGGACTACCGAATCGGAGCCCACCTGTGCGCGGGCCTCACCCTGGGCCATTACGCGAACTTTCGCGACTGCGCCACGTTGGAACCGCTTCTCGAACGATTCGCTCGAGAGTTGCCGGAACACGTCTGGTGGGGCGTCCATCTCCTGGTGAGCCAGCACGAGAACGGCGACCTCACGATCGGGGACTCGCACGAGTACGGCCCCTCGCCCGATCCGTTCCTGCGCGAGTCGATCGACCGCCTGATCCTGGACTATCTGAACACGTTCCTGCCCTTAGAGGACTTCGAGGTCGTCGAGCGCTGGCAAGGAGTTTACGCCAAGCATCCGCACAAAGGCTATGTGGTCGAGGAGTTGGCAAAGGGCGTGACCGCCGCCACCGGCGTTGGCGGCGCGGGGATGACGCTCTCATTCGGCTTGGCGCGCACGGCCATCGAACGTTCGTTCTTGCCGAATAAGCCAACTCGGCCGGGAACGATAGCGTAACCAAGTCTCGATCTTTGTCGGCAGACAACGACCTCTTCCACGCTGGAGAAAAGGGCGTTAGGCTCGCTTGAGCCTAGGACTCGGGCGTTCGGCGTCTTCGTCTCTCGGTTGTCTCTCAAATTATTCGAGAGACGGAAGGCGCGACAGCCTAGGGAACGAAGGGAGACCCTCGGTTTTGAACCTAGATTTTGGTCGGGGCGACACGATTCGAACGTGCGACCTCTTCCACCCCATGGAAGCGCGCTACCAAACTGCGCCACGCCCCGCCGACCGTCAAAGACTATACCTCAAGGCTTCGCGGAAAGCTAGGGCGTGTTCCGGGACCTAGCCGACGACGCGCTCGGCGGTCCAGAAGAGGGCGACGGCGGCGATGAGGAGCGAGGCGGGGACGACGACGTAGGCGCGGTAGCGGGCGTCCTTGCGGAACCAGCCGATGGCGAGCAGGGCCATCGCGACGACCGAGAGCTGGCCCAGCTCGACGCCCACGTTGAAGCTCAGGAGAGCCGTGAGCAGGCCGCCGCCGCTCAGGCCCGCGTCCCGGAAGACCTCGGCGAAGCCCATGCCGTGCACGAGGCCGAACAGGAACACGACCGCCGTCCGCCAGGGGCGGACCTCCTTGGTCGTCAGGTTCTCGATCGCCACGAACGCGATCGAGAGGGCGATGAGGGGCTCGATGACCCGCCCCGGCAGGCGCACCACGTTCAGGGTCGCCAGGGCGAGGGTGATCGAGTGGGCCACCGTGAACGCGGTGATCTGCTTCAGGAGCGCCTTCGTGGTCGAGCCGAGCAGGAACAGACCGAGCACGAACAGGATGTGGTCCAGCCCCTCGGGGAGGATGTGGGTGTAGCCCATCTTCAGGTACGTGAGGATGGGGCTCAGGAGCGAAGGTCTCGAGGGCGGAGGTTCGAGGGCCGAGGGCGGAATCTCCGGCTCTTGGGCCTTGGGTCCCGTTACCGGAGTCTTCGACGGAATCGCCGGCTTCGGGGTGGGCGGGGCTTTGGCCGGCGCGACGGCCGCGTTCTTGGCGGGTCTCTCCTCGGCTTTGTCCTCGACCTTGGGGGCGAGGCCAGGGGCCTTATGGGGAGCCACCCCCACCCTGCCCTCCCCCTCCGGAGAGGGGGAGGCGGCCTGCTTGGACGGCGCCAGCTTGGTCGAAGTTTTTACGGCGGCGAGGGGCTTCGGCTTAGCCGCAGGCTTCGGCTTGGCGGCGACTTTCGGCACGACGCTCGCCGCGGGCGGGCGCGGGGCGCTCATGGCGGCGGCCAGGCGCGCGACCTCTTCGGGGGTGGGGATCGTCAGGGTCGAGGAGAAGCGACCCGCCTCGACGGGCTCGGAGGCGGGCTCCTTGTAGGGGAACTCGACGGTCTGGATCACCGTGTCGATGACGTCGGGGTACCGGAAAGCGACGGTGCGCGCGCCCTTGGGCAGGTGGCCTTCCACGACGGTCGTCAGCATCGCGGGGATGCGGGGCTCGGGGTTGGAGGCGAGGTAGCGGCGCACGTCCTCGACCGTCGGGTAGGCGAGCCGGTCGACCGTGCCGCCGCTCCGGGCGGCGAAGCCCCGGCGGAAGCGGGTTTCCGATTCGGCGAGGGCCGCCTTCAGGGCCTCGTCGGGGCCGTCGAGAAGGCCGTTCATCGCGTCGTCGTCCGCCCGCGTCGGCGTCGCGTTCGTCGCGAACGCGGCGACGTCGAAGCGGACCCGCGCCACGAACGTCCCGTCCGGCTGGACCTTGATCTGCGCGACGGCGACGTTGGCGGGGTGGGCGAAGGCCCAAGAGGTCAGGAGGCAGGCGAAGAGGAGGAAGGCGAGACGAATCCCCTGGCCTCCCTTCCCTGCCCTCCGGATCATCCGCGACCCTTCGAGAACAGCCGCGCGACGGCCTGGGGCGGCAGGGCCTGTCCCCAGATCGTGAGGGCCTGGACCTCACCGTCGACCTTGCGCTGGCGCTCCCAGGCGTCGAGCGGCAGGACGTTCACCCGCGCGGAGTCGTTCTGGAGGTTCGCCGCTCCCGAGCCGATGGGGGCGCCGTTCTTGTAGACCCGCACCGTCGTCCCGTCGTAGGTCGCAGTCAGCATCTGCCACTTGCGCACGTCGAGCGGCACGTTCGTCGAGACGTCCTCGTTCGCGCTCCAGAACTGGATGCCGGTCCCGAACTTCGTCAGGTAGCGTCCGGTGCCCGACTCGCCGTCGCGCGCGCGGCCGAATCCCGCGATGACGGTGCGGTCCGCCGGCTGGGCGTCCACCAGAAGCCAGAAGTTAAGGGTCCAGGGATCCTTGCCGCCGCGCGGCGCCTTCGAGTCGAAGCCCACCGTCTTCGACGGCTCCATCGCGGGGGCGGTGAAGAGCGGCGCCAACTCGGGGAGAGAGACCGGAGTCGCGGCGGCCCGGTTGCCCGCGCGGTCGGTCACGCCGGAAGCGACGAGCTGGGCGTCGTTTCCGGGGGCGCTCGCGAAGGTGAGCTGGACGGTGCGTCCGTCAGGCGAGAGCGTCGCCGTGGCGAGCTTCAGTCCTTCGTAGCTTTCGAGCCGCTCCGCGCTCGCGCGGTCGACGGGCTCGGAGAACCGGACCATGCCGATCCCGAGTTCCCGCGAGACCATCGCCGTCTCGACGCTCGGCGCGACGTCGTCGCTCGCCGCGACGCGCGTCGAAACCGAGGCGCCGTTCAGCGTCGCCCGCACCGTGGTGGGCTTCCCGAGCGCGAACGGCCCGGTGTAGAGCGGCGAGGCGGCGGTCGGCTCGCTGCCGTCGAGCGTGTAGCGGATCTGGTCCACCCGTCCGTAGAGCGGCGGCTGGATCGTCACCGTCGCGCCGTTGCCTTTAGGATCGACGACCGACGAGATCGTGGGCGACCCGCCGGCGCGGTGGTCTTCAAGCGTGTCGAACAGGGGAGCGGCGGGGCGTGTGGCGTCGGGGGTGCCCTTGGCGACGCTGACCGCGAAGATACGCACGTTCGGGTCGTTCGGCAGGGTCAGGCTCGTCGCGCCCTTCGGCACGTCGAAGCCCTGCTTGAAGAGGTAGGTGTACTCGTAGTGGCCGTTGCCCTTGCCCGCGCGGTGGTTGTGCGAGGCGTACCAGGCGACCTCGGCGGGCTTCACGTAGCCCGGCTTGACGCCGACGAACGGGAGGGACCAGTTGAAGGCCTCCTCGGGCTGGGGGCCGCCCCAGAGGCGCAGGTCCCACTGGCCGACGAAGCCGTCCCACGCGGGGATCATCGCGGTCGCGGCCTTGGGGCCGATCCTAAAGCTCGCGTCGGTGTCCTTCGTCGCGGCGGCGAGGACGTAGACGCGGTCGTAGCCTGCCGGGAGGGCGATCGTCTGGCCCCTCGCGGCGACGGCGTTCTTCGCGCCGTCCTTCGTGGAGCCGAGCGAGAAGGCGACGCCGCCCCGCTCGACCTTCGCCGGGAACTGCTCCGCCGGGTAGCTCAGGCCGGGCGCGAACGCGCCGTCGTCGTCCTTCTTGTCCGTGCTGACCACGTCCAGGTCGTACTTCAGGGCGACGGGCTTCGAGACGGGCTGCGGGAGGGCGATCCGCGTGGTCGCGAGGCCGACGCGGTAGGCCCTGAGGCCGAAGCCGCGGACGCTCGCGACGAGGGCGCCGTTCTGCGCGGTTCCCTTGGCGATCGGGCGCTCCTGGCCATCGACCTCCTCCACGCTCACCACGGAGCTGGACATCCGGACGAGCACGTTCGAGGCGGGCTTGCCGGTCAGCTCGCGCAGGCGGACGATGTAGCCGTCGCCGTCCTCCGCCCGCTTGACCGCCTGGACCTCGACCTGCGGAGAGGAGGTCGAGACGAGCGACTGAGACTTGCCGAGCCGCCCCTCATGCGAAGGGGCGACGAAGGCGCGAAGGGGCTGGTTCAGCCGCTTCGCGTTCCAGGCCACGCCGCCGCTTCGCCAGTCGCCCGCGTGGGGCGCGATGGCGTAGAGGATCTCGTGGCGGCCGAAGTCCTGGACCGCCTCGTCCTGGTAGCCCGCGCGCACGCCCGGCGTGTAGAGCAGGGTGAGGCGCATCGTGTCGTCGGTCGGCTTGTCGGAGCCGAACTTGGAGTCGTTCAGGATCGCGACGCCGAACTTGCCGTCGGGCTGGGTGAGATCGAACCACTGGTGCTGCGGCACCTCGAAGCGGCCCGAGTTGGCGTTGGTCCGCTCGATGGCGCCCGCCTGGAGATCATAGGTGGCCTTCGGGTTGGCGGTGGTCAGGGGGAAGGCGGCCTTGAGCGCGCTCTCGCGGGTCGCCCAATCGACGGTGTTGTTCACCTCGACGCGGTCGCCCGCGCCGCCGGCGGCCAGGCTGACGCGCTGGACGAACTTAGAGCCCTGCGACTCGCGGGTCACCTCGATCGTGGCGCGCACGGGGCCGCTCTCGACCACCCGGATCTTCGCGGGACCGTCGACGTGGGCGAAGGCGGGCTTCTGGTAGTCCTCCCAGTCCATGTTCCAGGCCGGGAAGGCGGAGGGGTTGTGGTACTGGAAGTCGAAGCGCGCGGGAGCCTTGAGCGACTCTTTCCGATTGACCTTGTCGTAGACGGAGGCGACGTCGCCCGCCGCGTTGAGGGTCACCCGGAAGCGGGGGCTGTCGATGACGCGGCCCTCGGCCTTGACCGTCACCACGGGCTTGAGGGCCACCGGGCGGGCGTCGAAGGTGGCGAAGCCGCTCGAGGGGACCTTGGCGAGGAAGATCACCTTGGTGCGGTTGGCCTCCCGCTCGACGATCTGGGTCGGCACGGGCTGGCCGTTGGCGAAGACGGTGACCGGTCCCTTCATGGGCACCCACGCCTCGACGACGTCCTCGCGGGCGATGGAGAGCGGGTTGTAGACCACGACCGGCGTCCCCTGGGCGCGGGTGTCCATCTGCGAGACGACCGAGCCGACCGCGTCGCGCTCGACGGCGGCGAAGCCGTTGGCGGCCAGCAGCTCGTCGTTGTAGCAGAACTCGTACGCCTTGGGGAGCGACGTGCCGGGCAGCATGTCGTGCATCTGCGAGCCGAGGGCGAGGTCCCACGAGGTGTAGAGCCGGTCCTGGGGATAGGGGGTCTGCGCCCAGAGCGAGGCGGCGACGGAGGCGCGCTCCGCCGCGTCGGCGAGAAGCTCGTTCTTGCGGTTCCACCGCTTCATGTGGGCCTGCGAGGTGATGGAGCCCGCGGAGTGCTCGGTGAGCAGCAGCTCACCCTTGTAGCTCGGCAGCTTGGCGATCTGACCGGGGGTGAGCGACTCGAACATCGCGTCGGCCCGCGTCGAGACGACGGAGATCGGGCCCTTGCCCGCGATGCTCCGCTCGATCCAGTCGACCGAGCTCTCGCCCGGCGCGCCGCCCCGGTCGCCCGTGCCGTAGTAGTGGTAGTCGACGTAGGCGCCCGACTGCTTGCCCGTGTTCTGGATGCGCGCGAGCCAGCTCGTGTTCGTGCTGAGGTCCTCGTTCACGGTGCCGCCGTAGGAGCCCGGGTCGAGGGCGGCGACGATGCTCGTGCCGTCCGGCCCTTCCCAGTTGCCCACCTTGAACGGGATGCCGATGGGGGAGCCCCAGGTGAGCTTCTGGGTGGAGAAGCCGTCGAGGCCGCAGTGCTTCAGGATCGTCGGCAGGGCGTAGGGGAAGCCGAAGCAGTCCGGCAGCATGAACTCCTGCGAGGCGACACCGAGGTTCTTGCGGAACCAGCGGTTGCCGTAGAGGACGTGGCGAATGATCGCCTCCGAGGAGGGCACGTTCGCGTCGCCCTCGTCGACGGAGGAGCCGCACGGGAACCAGCGTCCCGCCTTCACCGCCGCGACGACCTTCGCGTACTCGTCGGGGTAGTACTCCCGCATCATCTCGTAGCGGCGCGAGCCCGAGAAGTTGAACACGTAGTGCGGGTACTTGTCGATGAGCTTGAGGTTGTCCGCCATCGTGTTCCAGATGTACTCGCGGATCACCTGCGGGTAGGCCCAGCGCCACTGGGTATCGAGGTGGGCGTAGGGGACGACGTACATCGTGTTGCCCTGGCTCAGGTCGCGCTTCTCGGGCGCGGCCTGGCCTTGGGCGAGCACGGGAAGGAGGGCGGCCATCGTGACCGCGACGGCGAGGCTTCGGACGGAGTGCATAAGAACGCCCGCTAGCCTACCTGTACCACTGGTCCAGGTGGCCGCGTTTTTCGGGAGAAAAGGCGCCCGCGCCTTCGGCGATCCTCAGGAACCCGGCTCGCGACCGGACACCCGTCCGGCCCCCGATCGTCGAAGGGGCGAGCGACGATCGTCCCTCCGGCGATCGGCCCTTCTCACGAGAAAAACGTCGGGATAGACGCGTTTTTAGACCGCGTCGGGAGGGCGACGAGAATCCCGGCAGGGTCGGAGCGGAGGAGGGCGGCGCGGCGGACATGGAACAGACGGTCTAACAGCGGCCACCGTCGCGGGTTATCCCATGAGGGTAAAAACCGCCCTCGCGCTCGGCCTTTCGGGGTCGTTCGAGGGTCGAGGAGCCCGCGCGGCCCGACGAGAATTTTCGGAGTTTTTTCGCGCCTCCCTTCCCGGTGGACTCTGGTGGACTTTCCGCGGCCTCAGAGGGATTTCCAGGTTCAACTGGTGGACTGGTGGACTTTCCCCCGGTCTTCACACCTCTCCTCGCCGGCGCTCAGGCGGGAGCTATATAGGACAAAGTCCACCAGTCCACCAGTTGAACCTAGCCGAACCCCCTTTTGGTGGACTTTCAGAGGAAAGTCCACCAGAAAAAGGTGTGGAAAAGGCCCGGAAACCTCTTATCGCATTTATACTTCATGTCCTCGGCGTCGGGTTTCTCGCCGGGATAAAGGGGAGGCGTTCGGGTTGTTGGAGGGTGCGATGGGATTTCGTCTTTCGGCAATCTGCGGCGTTCCATGTTCCCCACCGGAGTCTTACGTCATCCGGTTAAAAGTCGGACATCCTAGCCCGCAGGGCTGTAGCCGCATCCTCGTGGACGCGCGTCCCGGCGTACACCGCACTCCGGCACAACACTCGGCGAGTCCCTTGAACGCGAGTCGCGGGATGACCGCTACAAGCGCACCCACCGGAGGGTGCGGCTACAACCGCTTCGCGGTTAGTCCTGAAATCCTCTTCCGGGGAACGACGCCGCTTTATGAGGGTTCCCTTATCGCCCGAACGTGCGCCGCACGAGGCTTCGGAACCGGCCCGGCAGGGCGGACGCGCCGCGCGGCTCGCGGACGACGACCGTCCGCGCGTCGTTTCTCAAGTTTTCGGCGAGGATCACGGTCGCCCCGGTGTCCCGGTTGCGGTAGAGCATCGTTTGGGCGAGGAGTCGAGGTTTGTGGCCGGGGTAAGACTCCTCGGAGGTGGTTGTGCCCGAAAAGTCGCATTCGGGAAAACGCGCCTGGATGCGTCGCTTCATCTCGGCGAACGAGGGCTGGAACCGCCACGCCCGGTCGCGCTCGTCGCGCATCCGGTAGACCGTCCGCCACTCGGCGACGTGTTCCTCGACCGACGCGAGCGGGACGGGCGTCGCGCCTTCGCCCAGAAACGCGTCGTCGTCCGGCGGGGGCGTGAGGACCACGCCGACGAGGAGAGCGACGGGCAGGAGCGGAAGCCACCGCGCCCACCGCCGTGTTCTCACAGCCCTGCCCTCACCGCGTTTCCTTCGCCGCCTGCCGGACCAGTTCCAGGGCGATCCGGGCCGTGTCCACGAGGTCCTTCACCCGGATGAGTTCGTCGTGGGTGTGGATCTTGTCCATGCCGGTCGCCACGACGACGCTGGGGAGGCCTTTGGCGTTGTACACGTTCGCGTCGCTGCCGCCGAGGGTGGTGCGCAGGGTCGGCTCGAAGCCGAGGGCGCGGCTCGCCGCCTGGGCCACCCGGACGACGGGCGCGTCGTCCGGGACGTGGAAGCTCTGGTAGTGGCGCTGGTGGACGATCTCCAGGGTCGTGCCCCACGCCGCGGCGGCCTCCTCGAAGCGGCCCACCATGTGGGCGATCTGCGCGTCGAGCTCCTCGACCGAGGTCGAGCGGGCCTCGGCCTTGATCCTCAGCTCGGCCATCACGACGTTCGCCGCCGTGCCGCCCTCGACGATGCCGAGGTTCGCCGTCGTCTCGGGGCCGATGCGTCCCAGCCGCATCCCGTGGATCGCGTCGGCGGCCACCTGGAGGGCGTTGATCCCCTTTTCGGGGTCCTTGCCCGCGTGGGCGGGGCGGCCGTGGATCGTGACGTCGAGCTTGTCGTGGGTGGCGGTGCGGGTGACGAGGGAGCCCACGGGCGGTCCGGTGTCGAGCACGAAGCCGAAGTCGAGATCGAGGCCGTCGAGTTCGAGGACGTCCGCGCCCCGAAGCCCGATCTCCTCCTGGACGGAGAACAGCAGGCACACGTCGCCGTGGTCCTCCCCCGAGTCGATCAGGGCCTGGACCGCCTCGACGGCGGGGGCGAGGCCGCCCTTGCAGTCCGCGCCGAGGATGGTCGTCCCGTCGGTCCGGATCACGCCGTCCTCCTCGACCAGGACGAGGCCGGGGGTCGGCTCGACGGTGTCCATGTGGGCGCTGAGGAACACCTTGGGGGCGTCCTTCAGGGTCCCGCGCTTCCACGCGACGAGGTTGTTGCCGTTCCCGCCGAGCCGCGCGCCCGCGTCGTCCTCACGGACCTCCAGCCCCATGCTTTCGAGCTCCGCCCGGACCCGGGCGACGCAGGCCGCCTCGCCCAGGGCGGGGCTGTCGATCCGGACGAGGTCGCGGAAGCGGCGAAGGAGCCGTTCGCTATCGATCATAGGGCTAGCTTACGCCAGTCTCGCCCCAGGGCCGTCGTGGTCGTCCCGCCGAACGGAGGAACCCGAGACTCGCAAGGTTCTCGCGCACCCACGGAGGGTGCGGCTACAAGCCCTGCGGGCTTATCTCTCCGGCTTCGGGCGCCGTCCGGTATCCTCTCCCTCCGATGGCCGACCTTCTCGCCCGCGCGCTCGTGCGCGACGTTCCGGACTTTCCCAAGCCCGGCATCCTCTTCAAGGACATCACACCCGTCCTCGAGGACCCGAAAGCCCTGCGCGAGGTCGTCCAGCTGATGGCGGCGGACGCGCGCAAGGTCGGCGCGGACGTGATCGTCGGGATCGAGAGTCGCGGCTTCCTGTTCGGCGTGCCGGTCGCGCTCGAGCTGGACCTGCCGTTCGCGCTGGCCCGGAAGCTGGGCAAGCTGCCCGCCGAGAAGATCCGCGAGGAGTACGATCTGGAGTACGGCACCAACACGATCGAGATGCACACGGACGCGATCAAGCCGGGCCAGAAGGCGTACCTCGTGGACGACCTGCTCGCCACCGGCGGGACCGCCGCCGCCGCGGCGCGGCTGGTCGGGCGGCTCGGCGGCGAGGTCGCGGGCTACGGCTTCCTGATCGAGCTCGGCTTCCTCGACGGCCGCAAGGCGCTGGACGGCGCCCCCGTGGACGCGCTGATGACGTTCTGATGACCGCGTCCGCCCTCGCCCTCTTCGTCCGGCTCGCGCCCAGGACCGTCCGGTGCGGCGGGATCGGCGTCTCGACGCGTCTCGGCGAGACGTTCGGCGTCGAAGAGTGATCGTGGGCGGCGAGCGGGGCTTGCCCAGCCCCCTGCTTCTCGCCGTCATGGGGACGACCGCCTCGGGCAAGACCGCCCTGGCGGAAGGGCTCGCCGACCGTCTGGGGGCGGTCCTGATCAACGCCGACGCGTTCCAGGCGTATCGCGGCATGGACGTGGGGACCGCCAAGCCCGAGGCCCGCGATCGATACCGCCTCCTGGACGTCAAGGAGCCGAACGAGGCCTACGGCGCGGGCGAGTTCTGCCTCCGGGCCGCCGCCGAGCTGGCGACGATCTTCGCGGCGGGCCGCTCGGCGATCGTGGTCGGCGGCACGGGGCAGTACGTTCGGGCGCTGTTCGAGGAGTACCGCGACCTGATGCCCGAGCCCGACCCCGCCCTGCGCGCCCACTTCGCGGCGCGTCTGGAGAGCGAGGGGCTGGAAGCGCTCGTCCGGGAGCTGACGGCGAAGGACCCGACCCTCGCCGCGCGCACGGCGCTCCAGAATCCCATCCGGGTGACGCGCGCCCTCGAACGGATCGAAGGCGGCGAGAGCCCCCTCTCGTTCCGTGTACCGTACACCCAACGGCTCAAAATCGCGACGTCCCTGACGAAAGAGGAGATCGAGGCGCGAATCGCCCAGAGAACCCGGCAAATGATGCACAATGGATGGGTCGAGGAGGTGCGCCGCTTGCGCGCCGATGGTTTTGGGCCGGGCGATCCCGGCTTTCGGGCTATCGGCTACCGCGAGATGGCCGCCTTCCTCGACGGAGACCTCGCGACGGAGGAAGCGGAGCGGGCGATCGTCAGGGAGACGACCGCCTACGCGAAGCGGCAGCGCACGTGGCTGCGCTCTGAGCCGGGGCTCCACACTCACGTCGCGGGCGATCCCTCCGGTCTGGAAAAGGCCTGGGAGATCGTTCGCGAATTCTCTTTGGAAAGTTAAGATGGGCAAGGCAATCAATCTGCAAGACATGTTCCTCAACCAGGTGAGGAAGGAAGGGATCGCCGTCACGATCTACCTGACGAACAGCGTCCAGCTTCGCGGCCAGGTCCGGGGCTTCGACGCCTTCACCGTCCTTCTGGACACCCCTGGCAAGCCGACCCAGCTCGTCTACAAGCACGCGGTCGCCAGCATCGTTCCCGCCAAGCCCGTCGGCTCCTACCGACCGGCCGCCGAGCACGAGGCGGACCAGCGGCGCCGCGACGAGGAGTAAGCGAGCGGGTTTCCGCCCAAGGATGCTCCCTTTCACCAAGATGCAGGGAATCGGGAACGACTTCGTCGTTCTCGACGCCCTGCGTGACGCCCTGACCTTCGACCCCGCGCTCGTCCCCGCCCTCTGCGACCGGCGCCGGGGCGTCGGCGGCGACGGGGTTCTCCTCGTCGAGAAGGGGGACGCCGCTCCGTTCCGGATGCGGATGTGGAACCCGGACGGTTCGGAGAGCGAGATGTGCGGCAACGGCCTTCGTTGCGCCGCCGCCCTGCTCCGGGATCGCGGACACGTCGAGGGGCCCGTGGAGATCGAGACGGGCGCGGGCGTGCTACGGGCCGACTTCCGGGAGGGCGGGGTCGCGGTCGACATGGGGTTCGCGCGCCTGCTGGACGAAGGCAAGGACGCCGGGATCGGCGTCTCGATGGGCAATCCCCACCTCGTCCTGTTCGTCGAGGACGCCGATGCGGTGGACCTCGCCGCCGACGGCTCGCGCCTGGAGGGGCATCCCGACTTCCCCCAGCGGACGAACGTCCACTTCGCCCAGATCCTGTCCCCCGACGAGGTTCGCGTCCGGGTGTGGGAGCGCGGCGCGGGGGCGACCCTCGCCTGCGGCACGGGCGCCTGCGCGGTCGCGGTCGCGGGGGTCGAGACGGGCCGCCTCGCGCGCCGCGCCATCGTCCGGCTTCCGGGCGGCCCGCTGACGATCGAGGTCGACGAGAGCCGAAGGGTGACGATGACCGGTCCGGCTTCGACGGTCTTCGACGGAAATTGGTGAGGGAATGGCCGGAGCGGAGGAGCTGAGGCCTTTCGCTTCCCTTTTCCCCGTTCCCTCTATGCTATCCTTCCGGTCGGTTCCCTTCGAGGAGTACATGAGGATGAAGCTAACTACCCTTGGCGCGATTTCCGCCGCTCTCGCCGTCAGCGCCGTCGCCGGCGCCCAGGACAACGTCAAGCCGATCGGCCTGAGCCTTCGTGCGGGCGTCTTCCTCCCGACCAACAGCGGCACCGCCGACGTCGCGGGCACCGGATTCTTCGCCTTCGGCGCGGAGTACCTGCTGACCTACAAGCCGCCGACCTTCCTTATCAACGGCGCGACGAGCGGTCTGAGCGTCTCGGTGGACTACTACCGCCGCGACGACTACGGCAACATCCCGATCCTCGCCAACTACATTCTGGCGAAGAACCGCTTCGCCTTCTCGGCGGGCGTCGGCGTCGGTTTCACCACCCTGCCCAGCGGCAGCGACAGCGACGTCAAGTTCGCCTATCAGGTGGGCGTCGAGTACGACCTGCCGACCACCGGCAGCCTCCCGATCTTCCTCTCCGCCAAGTACTTCGGCAGCGAGAACAACCGCCTGAACGGCGTCGGCCTCTACGCCGGCATCAAGTTCTAGCGGATCGGGCTTTTTGGGGCGTTCGGTCGTTGGGCCTCGGGTGGGATTCCAGTCTTCTCCCGAGGGCCTAGCGCCCCTTCCCCTCGATTGAACTTTTCCTCTCGGTGCGCGTCCTGGCCTTTAGAGCCATGGAACTCGCCCTCGGAGCGCCACGATTGTTTCGAACGAAAAGCCCGGAAGCCGCCGAATCGAGTCTGGTCGACCGGTGTCGCCGGGGCGACGCCGAGGCGTTCGGGCAGTTCGTCGACCTCTACCAAGCCCGCGTCACCGGTTTCGTGCGTCGCATGGTGAGCAACCCCGACGACGCGGCGGACGTCGCGCAGGACACTTTCCTGCGGGCCTACCAGAGCTTCGGTCGCTTCGACGGCCGAAGCTCGGTCCGCACGTGGTTGTTCCGCATCGCCCACAACCTGTGCATCGACCGGGCGCGCCGACTCGATCGCCGCGTCGAGGAGGCCGCGCTCGTCGATTCGGAAGACGACTCGGCGATGGACGTCGCGGACGAGCGCTGGCAGCCGGAGCGGCTCGTGCTCGACGGCGAGCTGCGGGACGCGGTCGAGCGGGGGATCGCTTCGATGAGCGAGAAGCTCCGCGCGGTCCTGCTTTTGCACGACCGTGAGGAACTCCCTTACGAGGAGATCGGTAAAGCCTTGGGTATCCCGGTCGGGACCGTGAAGAGCCGCCTCTTCCTGGCCCGCGCGCATCTGCAGACGGCAGTAAAATCGTATTTGGAGGAAGTGTGAACGTCGATCTTGAGTCTGGAGCCCAGCGGCAGGCCGCCGAGTGGGTGCGGGATCTTTCGCCAGAGGAGCCGAGCCTCGCCTGGCGCTCCGCCCTGAACGAGCGGGTGCGGGCCGAGGCGGCGCGTCGGACGCGGCGCCGCCGGACGTGGCTTTTCGCGAGCCCGTTCGCGGGCCTCGCGACCGCCACCGCCTTCGCGCTCCTCGTGTTCATGCCCACGAAGCCCGCCAAGGCGCCCGCGTCCGTCGGCCACGTCGAGGCCAATCTCGTCGCCCTCTACGAGGAGTCCGTCCGGACGGACGACATCGTGGGTTCCGGCCCCCGCCCCTGGGAGGCTCCCGCAACCCCGGACGTCCCGTCCGACCCCGCGCTCGACCTGGAGGCCTTGTGAGGGCGGAGGGCGGAGGGCGGAGGGCGGCTTTCGCCCTCGTGATCGGCTTGAGCTGCGCCGCCTCGGTCGCGCAGGTTCGGCGCCCCTCCGTCCTCCGCCCGCTCAAGCCGCTTCGGTCCGCGTTGCCGCCCGTTCTCGCCCGCGCGATCCAGGCGTCCGCGAAGCTCCGATTCGCGGGTCGCCGCACGGTGACGGTCCTCCGGGACGGTCAGCCCCGGCGGCACGAGGAGATCGTGATGCGGGACGGGCCGCGCACCCGGGTCGAGTTCCCGGCGGACGGCGACTACGCGGGGCAGGTGATCGTCGAGAACGCCGCCGAGCGGCGCCACTTCCTTCCCGCCGCGAACGAGGTGCGCGTCCTGCCGCCCCGCCGCGAGGAAGGGATCCAGCGGCTCCGCGCCCTCGCCAAGCAGGGCCGCGTCGCCACCGCCCCGGGCGACCGCGTCGCGGGGGTCGCTACGATCGAGGTCACGGTGGCCGACGCGGCGGGCAACCCGCTCCAGCGGCTCGCGATCGACCCGGTGAGCGGCATGCTGCTCCGCCGTCGCCTCTACGACGCCACGGGCGTCGAGATCGGCGGCTTCGTCTACACGCGGATCGACCTCGCCCCCGCCCCCTTCGATCCGGCGCTGTTCCGCATCGACCGCAAGGGCGTCCAGACGACCACCCCCTGGGATACCCTGCGCCGTCTGGCGAAAAGCGGCGACTACCAGGCGGTCGGCCTTGCCGAGTCCACCGGTTACCGGCTCGACGGGGTCCGTATCGCCCGCGGACCGTTGCTGCTCCAGCAGTACGTCGGGCCCAACAACCGCCGCCTCTTCCTCTACCAGCTCCGGAACGCGGTGGACTCCGCCCAGCTTCAGAAGCGCGCCGCCCGCCTCCACAGCCTCAGCTGGAGCTCCGGCGATCTCACCTTCGTCCTGCTCGGCCCCCAGGACGACGCGACGCTGGCCCGGCTGAAAGAATCGGTCGGACGACAGCCCTGAGGACGGCTTCCCGGGGGGGTCTTTCCGCCTACCAGGATTCGCCTTCCGGCCCCTCGACGCACGGTTCCCCCGGTCCGAGATGAAACTACCCGTCCCTATCGGACGTTATAATGCAACGTGGCCGCGAAGCGCCCCCTGCATCGGCGAGCGCGCAACCCTTGGGTTCGGCGCATCAAAAGATCCCTGGTGACCTTGGGGATCGTCTTCGGCGTGGCCTTGTCCGCCGGGTTGGTGGTCTACATCCCCATCTACCAGGAGGCGGTCGACGACGCCCAGAACATCGATCGAAAGCTGACGGTCAGCGACGAGAATCCCACAATCATCTATTCGGGGGACAAGACCCACAAGATTCTCTACCGGGTGGCCGCCATCCGCCGGAAGGTCATCGATCTCAACGATCCCAAGTACCCGAAGTACCTGCGGTACGCGATCGTGGCCGCCGAAGACCGGCGGTTCTACGACCATAAGGGCGTCGATCCGATCGGGCTGGGGCGGGTGCTCTTCACCGCGGTGCGGGACCGCCACGTGGGATCCGGCGGCTCTACGATCTCGATGCAGCTCGCCAAGCTGATGATCAACGGCGACGCCCGCACCCCCCTGCGCAAGCTCAAGGACATCGCGACCGCCCAGCAGATCGAGACCCTCAAGAGCAAGGACGAGATTCTCAACCTGTACGCGAACTACGCCTACTACGGCGAGCACGCCTACGGGATCGAGCGCGCCGCCCAGGTCTACTTCGGCAAGCCCGCCGAGAAGCTCACCCTCGGCGAGTCGGCGATGCTCGCCCGCTCCGTCCGCCTTCCCGGCCGCGTCAACCCCATCAAGACGCCCGACAAGATGCTCAATCTGCGCGACTACGTGCTGGGCGTCATGCGGGAGGAGAACTGGATCACCCCGGGCGAGTACGACGCGGGGATCCGCGAGGTCCCCAAGGTCAACAAGCGACCGTCGTACAGCGCGCCCCTCGTTTCCAAGGACGCGGGCTACTTCGTGGACCACGTCCTCGCCCAGCTCGCCCACGACTTTCCCGACATCGACTTCAAGGAGGGCGGCTACCGCATCGAGACCAACCTCAACTGGGCGCTGCAGCAGCGCACGATCCAGGCGGTGGACGACACCCTCGCCCAATTCAAGGGTCAGCAGGTCAACGACGGCGCGATCGTCCTGATGGACCCCGAGGGGCGCATCCTCTCGGAAGTCGGCGGTCCGGACTACGCCCGGCGCCAGTACAACGTCGTGACCCAGGGCCTGGGTCGTCAGCCCGGCTCCGCCTTCAAGCCGATCGTCTACGCGACGGCCCTGAAGTCCGGTCGCTACACGCCGTACAGCACCCTGTCGAACGCGCCGATCCACCGCAAGGACGGGCGCAAGTGGTGGAATCCCCAAAACGCCAGCCGCCGGGAGAACGCGCGAAGCTACAGCATGTACACCGCCCTGGCGGCGTCGATCAACCTCCCCGCGATCCACACGATCGACGAGCTCACCCCGCACGTCGTGGCCAAGGAGGCCAAGGAGGCGTTCGGGATCAAGACCGACCTGATGCCCGTCGCGTCGCTCGCGCTCGGCTCGACCGCCGTCAAGCCCCTGGAGATGCTGGAGGCCTACTCCGTCTTCACCCTGGGCGGGAACCGCGCCGAGCCCCAGCCCATCGCGCGCGTTATCGGTCCGGACGGCAACGTCCTGCGCGAGTACGGCCCGGTCGTCCACACCGCCGCGCTCGATCCCAAGGTCGCCCAGCAGATGGACGAGCTTCTCAAGGGTCCGGTGTCGCGCGGCGGCACGGCGGTCGGCGCCTCGGTCGTGCCCAACGCCCGCGGCAAGACGGGCACGACGAACGATCACAAGGACGCGTGGTTCTGCGGCTACTCCGACGGCCTGACCGCCGTCGCCTGGACGGGCAACACGAACTTCAAGTCGAAGTCCGGCGGGCAGCTCAGCATGGGGAGCCGCGTCTTCGGCGGCACCGTCGCGGTCAAGATCTGGATCGACGTGATGCAGGCGGCCCACCAGCTCGGCCTCGCGAACGGCGTCAAAGCCTCGCCCGGGGCACGGATCACCGTCGCCGCCGCCCCCGACGAGGCGCCTCACCCCTACCGCGAGCGCCACACGGACGACGACGCGATCAAGAACCCGATCACGCCCGTCGAGCCCAATCCCGTCGATCCGGTGGACGGCGGCGCGCCCGACCCGGCCAGCGTCGAGCCGCCCCCGGTAAGCGACGCGGGCGGCGACGATCCCGACAAAACGCCTCCCCCCACGGAGCCGCCCGCCACGTCGCCCCCTCCCGTCGAGGCGACGCCCGTCCCTGTCCGCCCGGTTTCGACCAAGCCCACGACCCGGAGGAGCGATCCACCCAAGCCACGGCCTGTCGAGCAGACGGAGGACGTGATGATCTGCGTCGACACCGGCCTTCGCGCCGGGATGTACTGCCCCGAGACGGTCACCCGCAGCTTCCCCAAGGGCCGCGCCCCCCGGGGCCGCTGCACGATCCACCACGCGTAGGCGCCGACCTCGCCTTCGCGGGCGCTCCCAAAGCCCGGAGAGGATCGTGAGGCCCCGTGGACGCGGGGGCGTCTTTATCTTTAGTAGCGGACGGCGAACCTTCGAAAGCGAGAGACGCCATCCGCCCAGCGCTACCAATCCGGATTTTCCCGAAGCATTTCCAGCCCAAGGTTGTAACGCGCCATCGTGCTCGAGCCCTCGATTTCGCCTTCGATCTCGAAGGCAGCCTGCTCGTACAGCGGGCGAGCGCGTTCGAAGGCGGCGATGAAGGCCGCTTGGGCGGTGGCTTGGTCGACGTCGTCCGGGACGGCCTCAAGGGCGCTTCCTCCCGGTTGGACTCTGGACGTTAGTTCCAGCGATTCCCGGTAATACCCCGACTCGATCAGCAGCATCGCCTACCGCAAAAGATCAAGGTCGTTCCCGTGCTGCGTGTAGAGCCGCCCGTAACCATCACGGATCTCTTCGAGGCCAGCCCTTTCGCCATGAATATCTATATATTTATAATAGTTTATTCTACCTTCTAAGGTCGGAGGTCTAGCCTTATCCTACGGGCGTCACCGGCATGCCGCACTCGATCTCTACCCCTTCCTACCGTCGCCAACCACCATGCCGACGAGAGGGGTTCAGAGGGTCTGTGGGGCAGGGCCGAGCGCCTTCTGCAGAAGGCGCTCGGCCCTGCCCTTGCGGGCACTCCGGGAGCTTGGAGAGAAGACGCTCGAAGGGTCGGGAAAGTCGGCTCCCGGAGGATAAGACTCGGGACGGGCATTAGAGCATGGGGGAAGGGCATCGAAGCCGGGGGCTCTCGCGCGGGCGCCGAACCTGCGGCTACACCCTTCGGGTTCGTCCGTTCGATTCCTAACGGCCGCCGAGGCCGCTGGTGGCGATGCCCCGGATGAAGTAGCGCTGGGCCAGGAAGAAGACGACGATGGTGGGCACGATGTGGATCAGGGTCGCCGCCATCACCTGCTCGAAGTCGCCCCCGAAGGTGTCCTGGAACATCCGCAGGCCGATCGCCACCGTGTAGCGCTCCGGGGAGTTCAGGTAGATCAGCGGGCCGTCGAAGCTCTGCCACTCGCCGAGGAACGTGAAGACGGCGACGGTCGCGAGGGCCGGGCCCATGACGGGCATCAGCACGCTCCACCAGATGCGCACCGGCCCCGCGCCGTCGACCATCGCCGCCTCGTCCAGCTCGCGGGGCACGTTCAGGAGGAACTGGCGCAGCAGGAAGACGTTGAACGCGCCGCCGAGGAACGAGGGGAGGACGAGGGGCACGAAGGTGTCGATCGCGTGCAGCTCGCGCCAGATCATGAACACGGGGATCTGGGTGACCTGCCCCGGCAGCATCATGCTCGCGAGCAGCGATCCGAACAGCAGGTCGCGTCCCTTGAACTCGAAGCGAGAGAAGCCGTAGGCCACGAGCGACGAGGAGAGGGCCTGGCCCACCGTGCAGAGGGCGGTCACGAAGCTCGTGTTGCGGACGAACAGGTTGAACGGCAGGGCGGTCCAGGCCTTGGCGAAGTTGCCCAGGGTGGGGCGCTCGGGCCAGAGCCGCTCGGGGGCGGCATGGTACTCGGAGGCGGTCTTGAGGGAGGCCGAGACGGTCCAGAGGAAAGGGACGCAGAAGGCGAGCGCCCCGAGGACGAGGAGCGCGAAGGTCACGATCTGGGGGACGCGGTTCCTCACGTCCCCGCCTTCTCGTAGTAGACCCAGCGGCGCGAGCCGTAGAACTGGAGGCCGGTGATCGCCATCAGGATCAGGAACAGCACCCACGCCATCGCGCTCGCCTTGCCCAGCTTGAACTGTTCGAACGCGGTCTGGAACAGGTAGAGCGCGTAGAACCGCGACGCGTCGTTCGGCCCGCCGCCCGTCATGACGTAGGCGGTCGCGAAGATCTGGAACGCGCCGATCACGCCCATCACGACGTTGAAGAACAAGACGGGGGAGAGGAGCGGCAGGGTCACGTTGCGGAAGCGGCGCCAGGGGGTCGCCCCGTCGAGGGCGGCGGCCTCGGTCAGGCTCTCGGGGATGCCCTGGAGGCCGGCCAGGAAGATGATCATGCGGGTGCCGCCCACGCCCCAGAGCGACATCAGGACGAAGGCGGGCAGGGTCCAGCGCTCGTCCTGGAGCCAGGCGATCGGGGGGACGCCGAGGAGGCCGAGGCCCTGGTTCAGGGCCCCGTTGTCGGTGTTGAAGACCCACTGCCACACGATGCCGGTGGCCACGCTGGGCACGAGCGAGGGCAGGTAGAACAGCGTCCGGAACAGGGGCAAGCCCCGCACCCGCTGGTTCAGGAGCACGGCGAGGGCGAGCGACCCGGCGACGCCCAGGGGCACCGCGAGGAGGGCGTAGACCACGGTGATCCGCAAAGACTTGAGGAAGACCGGGTCGACGGTGAACAGGCGCCGGTAGTTCTCCGCGCCCACGTACCGCATCGAGTGGAGGTCGTAGACGTGGAACGAGAGGAAAAGCGAGGCGAGCATCGGGCCCGCGGTGAAGACGAGGAAGCCCAAGAGCCAGGGCGAGACGAAAAGCCAGCCCCAGCGCGCTTGGCGCCTCAAAGCCCCTCCTGGACCGCGAGGGCGTCGTTCGCGCGCCGCTGGGCCTCGTGCAGCGTGCCGTCCACGTTCGAGGCCGTGCCGTTGAACAGGGGCTCCAGGGCCGAGTTGAACTCCGTCGTCCACTCCGCCCAGCGACTGGTGATCGGGAGGACGCGCCCGCGCTCGATGGACGAGACGAACGCGTCGAGATGGTGCGGCGGCCGGTCGCCCGAGCGCAGGTAGTCCGGGCTCTTCGCGACGTCGATCCGCGTCGGGAACGAGCGGCGAAGCTCGACGTAGAGGCGGCGCTCCACCGTCTTGCCCGTCATAAACCTCATGAACTCCCACGCCGCCTGCGGGTGGCGGGTGGCGGCGGACATCACGAGCTGGTTGCCCTTGACCAGCGTCGTCCCGCCCGGCGCGACGGGCAGGGGGCACACGTCCCAGTCGAACCGCGCCGCCTCGCAAAGCCGGGGCGTGACGCCCATCCAGTCGACCGCCATCCCCAGCTTCCCCCCGTCGAAGGCGAACATCGAGTTGGCCGACTGGGCCGCCGTGGGCTCGACCCGGTCCTTGAAGCGCAGCGCGTAGAGCAGCCGGAACGCCTCCAGGGCCTTGCCCTGGGCGAGGACCACCCGCCCGTCCCGCATGATGTCGCCCCCGAGCGAGTAGACCACCGCGAGCCGCGCGGTCGGGTCGTTGACGAACGAGCCGTAGGTGAGCGGCCGGCCCCGCGCGTCCTTCGTGGTCATCGCCTTCGCGTAGCGGCGGTAGGCGTCCCAGGTCCACTCGCCCCTTCGCCAGAGCGCGTAGGGCTCCCCCAGCCCGGCCTTTTTCAGGATGTCCTTGTTGTAGTAGATGATCGGCGAGCCGAACAGCACGTTCAGCCCGTAGAGGCCGCCCTTGGCCCTTCCCTCTTCGGTCGCACCCGGAAAGTAGTCCTCGAGGCGGTAGGTCGGGTCTTTCGCGATCAGGGCGTCGAGGGGGTGGAAGTAGTCTTTCGCCGCCATCGCGGGAAAGTCGTAGTGGTCGACCCGCATCACGTCGGGCGCGGTGCGCGACGCGAGCATCAGCACCATCTTGTTGTGGTAGGCCGACGACGGGGTCTGGATAAAACGGACGGTGACGCCCGGATGCGCGGCGGAGAACGCCTCGCAGAGCCGCTTTTCCAGCGCGAGCTGCTGGGGAGTGCCCCAGGCCATGTAGCGGACGACGGTTCCGGTCTCCTCGGGCGCGCAGGCCGAGAGGGCGCCCAGCGCCGCCAGTCCAAGCCATCGCCCCTTCGCGACCATCGATAACCACTATAGCCCGCGCCCCAGGGGCGACGCCTTAAGGGAGGGCAAGCGAAGCCTTCGCCTCCGGCGACACGCTTCGCGTTCCCTTATTCGTCTTTCCGGTGGGGGTAGGGGCGGCGGGGGTAGGCCATGCTCCAGAGCAGGTGGTCCATGGTCTCCTCGTCCGTGGCGTCGGGTCCGGTGAGATCGAGCCGCGCGGCGTTCCTCTTGGGCGGGTTCAGCTCGTCGAGCGGGATCCGGGCGGGACGGGCGGCGTAGGGGGTGAGGTCCGGCCGGCCCACGAAGAGGTCGCTCATCGAGGGGCTTTCGGCGATAAACCGGGTGTAGGGCTTCACGCCCAGGATCTCGCAGATCGTGCGCAGGACGGAGGTCTGGTTGTAGAA
This sequence comes from uncultured Fimbriimonas sp., assembly GCA_964516175.1. GTDB lineage: Bacteria > Armatimonadota > Fimbriimonadia > Fimbriimonadales > Fimbriimonadaceae > Fimbriimonas. Next base: position 28,179 of record CAZEWR010000008.1, read on the forward strand.
CGCGGAGACGACGGTTCCCCGGCGCGTGTAGGGGCTGGCGACGAGGCAGAGGCTGCGGTGGCCGTCCACGCTGTCGAGCCCGGCCTGGGGGTCGTCCTCCAGGGCGAAGATCGCGGTGTCCTTCCAGAAGCGGGAGCGGGAGATCGCCTCGACGATCCGGCCGACGGCGAGGTCGTTGTCCGCGACGTGGGCGCGGGGGGTCGGAGCGCCGGGGGCGTCGCCGGAGGTGTGGTCCTGCGGCAGGTAGATCGTGACGAGGTCGGGCATCTTGCCCGTCCGCTCCATCTCGGCGAACTCCCGCAGGAACGCGTCCGCGCGGTAGCCGTCGGGGATCGCCATGTTCCAGCCGGGGAAGCCGGGCGCGGTGTAGGGGACGACCCGCTTCACCCCGATCGCCGACTTGAACGGGATCGTCCCGCCCGCCTTCCAGGTCGCGAAGTTCGCCTTGAAGCCGGGCGCGTCGTTGGCGTACATGAACTCGCCGTAGTTGCGGAAAGTCTTGCCCTTCGCGAGGGCGGCGTCCCAGAGGTGGCCGCCGCGCGAGACGGCGAGGGGCTCGTCGCCCCCGAACGGGTAGGCGCGCGTCCAGCCGCCGAACGAGCGCTCGTAGAAGGCGGTCGCCTGTCCTTCGATCGCCCACGCGTGGCCGTCGGTCGAGATCGAGCCGTTGTCCGCGAAGTCGTCGAGCAGGAGGAACTCCTCGGCCAGGGCGTGGTGGTTCGGGGTGACCTCGCGCCCGTACATCGCGAGGGACGGGTCGCCCTTGCCCTGGGGCAGGTCGCCGAAGACTTGGTCGTAGGTGCGGTTCTCCTTGATGATGTAGACCGCGCGCCGCACCGGCGGGCGCTTCGCCTTCGCGACCGCGACCTCGGGGACGGCGGTTTTGGGGTCGGCGGTCTTGGGGGCGGGGGCGAGCTTCGCGGGATCGAGCCGCCGGACGGCGCCGACGATCTCGCCCACGCCGCGCGTCGGGGCGCCCTCCCCTTTCGCGTCGGCGACCACGAGCCCGTTCCGGCCCCGCCGCACCGCCACCGGGTACCAGCCCGTCTCCAGGGAGCCGAGCGAGCGGCCCGTCTTGAGGTCGAGCGCCAGCACGCGGTTTTCGCCGGAGAGGGCCACCCACAGGCGTTCGCCGTCGAGGAGAAGCGAGGAGGGGGCGGCGCCGGGCAGGCCGTCCAGCCGCGTCGTGCGCGTCGTTCCGTCCGCGCGGGCGATCCGCACGACGGCGTCGGCGTTCGCGCAGGCGACGTAGAGGGCGTCGGCGGCCACCGCGACCTCCGTGGGCTGGGCGCCGACGCTCCAGCGGCGAAGCTCCCTGCCATCGAGGTCGAGCTCGACGACCGCGCCGCCCGCCGCCGCCCCGCGCTCGTCCGTCTCCACCTCGACGCCCGCGCTGGGCGCGTGGGGCTTCCCCTGGGCGGGCGGTCGTCCCCAGCAGGTCACGAAGACGCGGTCGCCCGCGACCGTCGCCCCGTAGGGGGCGACGCCTACCGGGACCTTGCGGAAGGTCCCGTCCGCGAGATCGACGATCGCGACGGCGTCGTCCCGGTTCAGGGCGACGAACGCCCTGCCGCCCGCCGCCGCCACGCCGCAGGGGTAGCAGGGGCCGCCGACCTTCGCCGCGCCCAGCTTGACGGTGCGCCGGGGCGCCATCGTCATCGGGTCGAGGATCGCGAGCGACTCCGCGGCGTCGGTCACGAGGAGGCCCGCGTCGGCGAGCGCGACGCCCACCATCGAGGCCCCGGCCCGCGAGCGCCACTCGGCGGCGGTCCTTCCCGTCGTCAGGTCGATGCGCACCGCGCCGCGCGTCGTCTTCGCGTAGGCCGACGCGCCGTCGGGCGAGAGGACGAGGTCCAGCCCCCGCGCGGGCAGGGGGATCGCGGTGGCGTCGAGGCTCAGCGTCTGGCCCGTCGCGAGGAGCCGCCGCCCGTCCCGCGCCTCGCCCAGCCGCCAGAGGGTGGGGGCGGCGAGCCCCAGCAGGGCGACGGGGATCAGCAGAAGGGGCGGGCGCGGACGCATCGCTTCAAAGGTTAGCCCACCTTATCCGTCCGTTAACGCGGGGCTGACGCTCCCTTAATCCTTTGGCGGTTTCATGCGCCTATGAAGCGCGCTTTCACGCTTATCGAACTCTTGGTCGTCATCGCCATCATCGCGATCCTCGCCGCCATCCTGTTCCCCGTGTTCGCCCAGGCCAAGGCCGCCGCGAAGAACACCGCCGACCTGAGCAACAACAAGCAGATCTCCACCACGGTCATGCTGTACGGCTCCGACTACGACGACACGTTCGTCGCCTGCGGCTCCTCCGACCCCTGGAACGGCGGCAACAAGACGCCGATGACGACGCCGACGCCGCCCGCCCCCTACGAGTGGAACGGCTGGGGCCTGCGGCTCCTGACCTACGCGAAGAGCCGGGACATCTTCCGCTCGCCGATGATGGACAAGACGGGGGCCTTCACCGGAAGCTGCGCCTCGTCCGCCGGGATGCAGCTCACGAACAACTACAGCTTCAACTACCTGTTGAACGGCGACGGAACCTACCCCTCGGGCGACTACGGCGCCACGAAGAGCCCGCTCTCGCAGACCGCCCTCACCGCCCCCGCGAACGTGGTCATGATCGAGCTGAGCAACTCCCTGCCGCCCTACGGCAAGACCTGGGGCTGCGTCTACACCACGCTGGAGTCGTCCGACTTTATCAACAAGATCCGCCTGCGCGCGATCCACAACGAGGGCGCCAACCTCGGCTTCGCCGACGGCCACGCGAAGTACTTCCGGATGAACGAGGCGGACGCCGCGAACAACGGCGCCTCGGGACGCGCGGGTTCGGGCAACGGTCCGCGCTGCACGATCTACACCTGGAAGTCGCGCGGCATGTGGACGGTCCCGACGATGCCGGACACGAACCAGTACGGCGGCTTCACCTTCAACAACGGCGGCGCGGGCGACTGTCCGAAGGAGTAGCCCGCGCCGGGCGCGGGGGACGTTATAATCCCCCGTGACCCGCGAAGGCCGCCTGCTTTCCCTGTACCTCGGTCTGGTCACCTCGACGACGGGGTTTCTGCAGCCGTTCGTGCCGATCTACCTTTCGGAGGCGGGGCTGACCAAGACCCAGATCGGCTACGTCGCGGGGGCGGGGGCGGCGGGGGCCCTGCTGATCCAGCCTTTGGTCGGGCGGCTTTCCGACCGTTGGGACACGCGGCGGCCCTTCGTCGCGGCGATGGCCCTGCTCGCGGGGTTCGCCTACCTCGCCTTTCCCCTGCTGCACGGCGCGGGGGCGTTCCTGATCGCGGTCGCCCTCGGGGCGAACGCGAACATGGTGATGCAGGGGTTCGGCGGCGTCCTGGTGGGGCGCCTCGCCGCCGCCGGAAGCGGCGGGGCGACGTACGCCGCCTACCGGGTGTGGGGTTCCGTGGGCTACGTGCTCGTCGCCCTCGCCACCGGCTTTATCCTCCGACCCGAGGGGGGGCACGGCCGGGCCCCGCTCGACGCCATCTTCCGCACGGGACCGTTGCTCTTCTTCGCCATCGCGGCGCTCGCCTACTGGCTTCCCGATCCCAAGCGGCCGCCCGCCTCCGACGACGAGCCCGCGAGAGTGCGGATGCATCCCAACCTGCGCCGCTTCCTCGCGGTCGACTTCCTCTACATCGTCTCGCTCTACGGGGCGACGAACTTTATCTCCCTGTTCATGCAGAAGCTGGGCGGGCAGGGTCCCCTCCTGAGCTGCGTCTTCCTGCCGGGGGTGGTCGCGGAGGCGATCGTGATGCGCCGTTCGGGAGCGTTCTCCGACCGCTACGGGCGGCGTCCCGTGCTCGCCGTCTCCTACCTGCTCCTTCCCTTTCGGCTGGGGCTCTACGCCGCCGCGACGGGGCCGTGGTGGGTGCTGGGCGTCCAGTCCCTGCACGGCCTGAACTTCGGCATCGTCGGGGCGGTCGCGATCGCGTTCGTGAACGACCAGGCGGACCACCGCACGCGCGGGGCGCTCCAGGCGCAGCTCTCGCTCGTCACCGCGACCGCCGGGGCGATCGGCCCCGCGCTCATGGGTTCGGTCGCGGACGCCTACGGCCTACGGGCGATGTTCATGGTCGCGGCGGTCTTGGCCGTCTTCGCGTTCGTTTGGTTCGTTCTCTTCGTGGACGAGTCGAATCCGCACGCCCAGGGAACGGGCGTCCCTTGGCTGGACCGGAAAATCGCCCGTTCCACCGCCTGAGGAAGGCGGAAAAAAGGCCCGATCGCTCTCGCGTCGTCGGGCCGAGTCCTCGAATGGTTATCCCGCTCTAGAGGCAGGCTTGCCTTATTAATGTCGGCAAACCCCGCATAAATACATCGACCGGCGTTTTTCCTGGTTTTTCGGATGGGATCGCCGTCTTCGGGGCGAGGATCGGAGGGCCGTCTCGCCGTCAGAGGCCCCACGGGTACCCTCCTCATCGAATGTCCTCCCGCATCCTTACCCAGATTCCCGTCGGCGAGCGCGTCGGCATCGCGTTCTCCGGGGGGCTCGACACCTCCGTGGCCGTCGCCTGGATGCGCGAGAAGGGGGCGATCCCCTACTGCTACACCGGCGTGCTGGGGCAGTACGACGAGGACGACGTCGAGGGGATCCCGGGTCGGGCGAAGCAGTACGGGGCCGAGGAGGCGCGGATCGTGGACTGCCGTCCGGAGATGGTGCGCGAGGGGCTGGCGGCACTCCAGTGCGGGGCGTTCCACATCACGAGCGGCGGCAAGACCTACTTCAACACCACGCCGATCGGGCGCGCGGTGACGGGCACCCTGCTCGTCAAGTCGATGGCGGGGGACGGGGTCGACATCTGGGGCGACGGCAGCACCTACAAGGGCAACGACATCGAGCGGTTCTACCGCTACGGCCTTCTCGCCAACGAGAAGCTGCGTATCTACAAGCCGTGGCTCGACAAGGATTTCGTGAACGAGCTGGGCGGGCGCGCGGAGATGAGCGAGTTCCTCCAGAGCCGGAACCTGCCCTACCGCGCGAGCAAGGAGAAGGCGTACAGCACCGACGCCAACATCTGGGGGGCGACCCACGAGGCGAAGGACCTGGAGTTCCTCGACCGGGGACTCGACATCGTCGAGCCCATCATGGGGGCGAAGTTCTGGGACCCGGCGGTCGAAATCCCCGCCGAGCGGGTGACGGTCGAGTTCCGCGAGGGCTGGCCCGTCGCCCTGAACGGCGAGCGGTTCGAGAACGACGTGGAGCTCGTCTACAAGGCGAACGCCATCGGCGGGCGGCACGGCCTGGGCATGAGCGACCAGATCGAGAACCGGATCATCGAGGCGAAAAGCCGCGGCATCTACGAGGCTCCGGGCATGGCCCTCCTCTTCGCCGCCTACGAGCGGCTCGTCAACGCGATCCACAACGAGGGGACGGTCGAGAACTACCGCACCTTCGGGCGGCGGCTCGGGCGCCTGCTCTACGAGGGCCGCTGGTTCGACCCGCAGGCGCTGATGATGCGCGACTCCGTCCAGAAGTGGATCGCGAGCGCGATCACCGGCTCGGTGACGCTCGAGCTGCGGCGCGGCGACGACTACACGATCCTCGACACTCAAGGTCCGAACCTCGCCTACCATCCCGAGCGGCTGTCGATGGAGTCGGGCGCGGGCGAGTTCACGCCCGAGGACCGCATCGGCCAGCTCTCGATGCGCAACCTGGACATCCTGGATACCCGCGAGAAGCTCCTGGGATACGCCCAGCAGGGCGTGCTGAACCCGAACGACGTGAAGGAGCTCGGGATCGGCGGCGGCGAGCCCGTCACCGAGTAGGACGGCGTAGAGTAGGCCACGGCGCAGGGCCGGGTCTTCGAAGACCCGGCCGAGGAGCCGGCCAAGACGTTCGCAGCGACGGGTCGGCGGCGCCGTTCGCCCTGGAACGACACGCGCGATCTTCGGGAACTCGCCTAGGGCGAAAGCCTCTCCCGCCCCCATGGAGGGGGCGGCCCCAACGCCTCGCGTGATCCTTTCCGGCGCGTAGGCGGTACGCTGGCGGCGCAAAGCCAGGGAAGGGCTATGAAGAAAGGGAGAAGGATCCTCCGTGCGTCGCTGTTCGTCGTCGCCGCCGTCCTCGTGGGCGGCGCATGGGCCAACTGGTCCGTGGAGCGGACCACCGCCTCCCGGATCTACGAGAGCGTGGACCGGGTTCCCGCCCGCCGCGTCGGCGTGGTCCTCGGCACCGCGCCCCGGACGAAGCGGGGACCGAACCCGTTCTTCGAGCGGCGGCTCGACGCCGCCGCCGCGCTGTACCGCGCCCACAAGGTCCGGTGCCTGCTCGTCTCCGGCGACCACGGCACGCCCTACTACAACGAGGTCAAGGCGATGCGCGCGGGCCTCATTCGGCGCGGCGTCCCGAGGGACCGGATCGCCCTCGACCACGCGGGCTTTCGCACCCTGGACTCGCTCGTGCGCGCCCGCAAGGTGTTCGGGGTGACGGACGCGGTGGTGGTGACCGACGGGTTCCACCTGCCGCGCGCCCTCTATCTCGCCGGAGCGAACGGCATCGACGCGGTGGGTTTCGGCAGCGTCCCGGTCTCGACGCGGGTCGCGCCCTGGCCCGCGACGCGGGAGCTGGCCGCCCGCGCGCTGATGATGGTCGACGTCGCGGTCGGACGCGGCCCTCGCTTCCTCGGCCCGCACGAGCGGCTGCCCGGCTAGAAGGGCGGCTTCCTCAGGACGCGCGGGCCGACATGAGGTTACGGCAAGGGTGGCGATGCTTAGGGTTCCTCATCTTCGAGGAACCCCAAGATTATTCCGCGTCCCAGACGTAAGCGGACTTGTCGATCACCTTGACCTTCGCGGCGGGCGTCTTGGGGGTCCAGTTCGTGCCCGCCGCCAGCCGCCCGATCGGCACCGCCGAGGTGTGGCCGTCCGCCCACGTGACGATGGTGCGTCCCGCCCGACGGATCGCGACGCCGCCCGTCGTGGCCCCGTTCTCGAAGGTCTGCCCCGCGTACGACGGCGCGTCGCTTCCCCAGAAGTTGACGGGCATACAGAGGCTCATCGGGAGCGTGTTGGTGGCGACGTACGTGTTCTGACAGCCGGGCGGGTTCACGACGTTCGCGCCCCAGATCGCCGACTGCTCCCAGTACCAGTCGGGGTTGCCCTCGCGCGCCTTCTTCTCCACGTACATGACGGTGTCCGCCGGCGCGGCGAGGGCGGCGTTCGAATGGCTGGTGTACACGTAGCGGCCGGTCTGCGGGTAGAAGATCGCGGGCGAATGGATCGTGAAGGCGTAGCCGAACTGGGTCTTGTACTCCGGGGTCAGCGTCTCGTTGAGCTCGGGCGTCGCCTTTTCGGTCTGGGTGAGCGGGTCCTGGAAGATCGCGCCGTTCTTCGCGTAGGGCTGGAGCAGGTAGCCCCACGACTTGTAGGGGGTGATCCCTTTGAGCTTGAAGGGCGCGTCCGAGTCGGTGTTGCCGTTGAGCACGTTCGCGTCGTCCGAGTCGCTCGAGTAGAGGAGCCCCGCGTGGCCGATCTGGTTCACGTTGGAGATCGCGGCCGCGCCCTTGGCCATCATCTTGGCCTGCGCGAACACGGGGAAGAGGATCGCGGCCAGGATGGCGATGATCGCGATGACGACGAGCAGTTCGATAAGCGTGAAGGCCTTCTTCATGGTGGAGGTTCGCGAAGGGCCGGAGGCCGGTGCGTTGCCCCTTTCGTTCCACGGCGCCGAGTTGCGCCTCCCCGCAAATGCGCTGCCTTTCTAGGCCACGGCGCAGGACCGCCGCGCTCGGTCAGGAACGGTCCTCCCTAAAGGTTCGACAGGAGCGTCGATCGAACCGACCCTACCGCCCCGCCCCGCCTCTTGCGCGAGAATAAAAGCTTGCAAAGGATAAATCTTTATCCGCAGCCGATATCCGCGCTCTCTTTACACGTCTCTCCTTGAGCGAATTCAGTGGCAGGATTTCGGCATAGGTCGAAAACCGTCATACAATGGGCCGCGTGCGACGTCACGCATTCACTCTCATCGAGCTTCTCGTCGTGATCGCCATCATCGCGATCCTCGCCGCTATCCTGTTCCCCGTCTTCGCCCAGGCCAAGGAGGCCGCGAAGAAGACCCAGTGCCTCAGCAACATGAAGCAGATCGGCCTCGCCGGCGTCATGTACGCCACCGACGCCGACGATACGTATACTCCTTTCTGCGTCAACATGGACGGTCAGGCGGGTGAGGCCGGAAACGGCGTCAACGGCGGCGGAAGCGGATGGAAGTCGTATGACCTGCTTCTATCTCCCTACATCAAAACGGACAAGCTCTTCACCTGCCCTTCCGACAGCCAATCCTGGCCCAACTACAACAAAGGCGACTTCTACGATGGCGGCTATGTCGATGCGGGCAAGCGCGTCAAACGCTCCTATGGGATCGTGGGCAATATCGCGACCGCCGCATCGGACGGCGCCTACGGTCCGGACAACTTCTACGTTTACGGACTGGACAAGAACACGGGCATCACCTACGGGTGGTTCAGCGGCGATCCGACGCAGTGCTTCCGGGGCCGTACCACGACCGAACTCGATCAATCGTCCAACACGGCGGCCTACCTTGAGAACTGGGTCAATTCGGACAACGTCGCCGACTCGTGGGTCGGTCGCATGGACGGCGGCGGGTTCCTGAACTGCGATATGCAGGAGATTCCGGGTCGTACCGCGAACAACGATCTGCCTCCGACCTGCGGTTCAAGCTCGCCCGTCCACGCCAAGGGACACACGGGCGGCACGATCATCGCCTTCGCGGACGGACACACCAAAATCCTGCCATGGGGCAAGATCAAGGACAACGACTACTACATCTTCAAAGCTCAGAAGCCCCAGTAGAACCTTCACGCCCCTAGGATAGGATCGGCGGGGGCCCGGAGCCTGGGGCGCTGGGCTGCCGTCGTCGTTTGGGAACCCTCGCGCCCCCTTCCCCCTGTCCTACGGGTATGTCCTTTATCGACAAGCTTCGCTCGGGCGAGTTGGCCGACGCGCGCACGATCCTCCAGGCCGAGCCCGGTCTCGCCCAGTTCCGCGAGGAGAACGGCGTCTCGGCGGTGCTGATCGCGCGCTACCTCGGCCACAACGACTTCGCCCGCGAGCTTGCGGACGCCCATCCCGGCGTCGACCTCTGGGAGGCCGCCGCCCTCGGAGACCTCCATCGGACCGTCGAGCTGCTCGACGGCGGCGCTTCCATCGACGCGCCGAACGCCGACGGCCACCCGCCCCTGAACATCGCCGCCCATTTCGGGCACCTGGAGGAGGTTCAGCTGCTCGTCGACCGAGGGGCCGACCCCAACGTGATCGCATCGAACGACCTAGCGACCATGCCTCTCCACTCCGCCCTCGCGGGCGGTCATAAGGAGATCGCCGCCTTCCTGCTGGCCCGAGGAGCCGAGCCCGACGAGCCCTCCGGAGCCGACTGGACGCCCCTCCACTACGTCGCCACCTCGGGCGACTACGAGACGGCCCAGCTGCTGGTCAAGGCGGGCGCCCGGAGCGGCTACACGAACAACGGGGGCAAGACGGCCCTGGAGATCGCGGAGGAGAACGGCTTCACCGACCTCGCGCGGCTTTTGGCCGAGAGCGTCGCGTAGTTTCCAGATCGAAGGAAAGGCGGGCGACGTCGCGCGATCTCGCGGACGTCGCCCGCCTTCGGTTTACCAGCCGCGGTCGGCCATGCGCTTGAACTCGGGCAGGTCGGAGCAGTTGATGCCGACCATCGGCTCGCCCAGGCCCTTGCTGATCTCGGCGAGCCGCTTGGGGTCCTTGTGGAAGAGGACGGAGTTCACGATGGCGGTGGCGCGCTTCGCCGGGTCGCCCGACTTGAAGATGCCCGAGCCGACGAAGACGGTCTCCGCGCCGAGCTTCATCATCAGGGCGGCGTCGGCGGGGGTGGCGATGCCGCCCGCGCTGAAGTTCGGAACGGGGAGCTTGCCCGTCTCGTGGACGAGGCGCAGGAGGTCGATGCTGGCCTTGTGGTCGCGGGCGAGCACGAAAAGCTCGTCCTCGCGGGCGTTCTGCACCTGGCGGATCTCGCGCTGGATGGTGCGCATGTGGCGCACCGCCTCGACCACGTCGCCGGTGCCCGCCTCGCCCTTGGTGCGGATCATCGCGGCGCCCTCGGCGCAGCGGCGCAGGGCCTCGCCGAGGTTGCGGGCGCCGCAGACGAACGGGACGGTGAAGGCGTGCTTGTCGACGTGGTTCTCCTCGTCGGCGGGGGTGAGGACCTCGCTCTCGTCGATAAAGTCGACCTCCAGGGCCTCCAGGATCTCGGCCTCGACGAAGTGGCCGATGCGGCACTTCGCCATCACGGGGACGCTGACCGCCGCTTGGATCTCCTGGATCATCGCGGGGTCGCTCATGCGAGACACGCCGCCGTCCTTGCGGATGTCGGCGGGCACGCGCTCCAGGGCCATCACCGCGACGGCGCCCGCGTCCTCGGCGATCCGGGCCTGCTCGACGTTGACGACGTCCATGATCACGCCGCCCTTGAGCATCTCGGCGAGGCCCACCTTTTCGCGCCAGGTCTTCTTCAAAGGACTCCGGTCGTCGGCAGGGTTCGGAAGGGTCGCGCTCATGTTAACCCGATTATGACAGGGTTCGCGGCGCGTTCTCGTTCGTTTCCCCCTTCCGGCGGCGCCGGGCTCCTTCCGCCTTATTTTCCGAAAGCCGCGTCCCCGCTGGCGGACGGTTCGTTCGGCGTTCCGAGGCGGGCGTATCGTGATAAGCATGGGCTCAACGCCCATCGGTGGAGGTCCGCCCATCTTCAGTCCCTTGAGGGGTGGCGGTGTCGGGCGTGCTGCCGAAGGCGTAGCGCCGATGCCGCTACACTGAAGGCGATGCTCGCCGCCGTCGCCCTGGGCCTCGCCCTCGCCGCCAAGTCTCCCGTCGATTGGGTGAACCCGAACGTGGGCGGGATCAGCCACCTCCTGGTGCCGACCTACCCGACGGTCTCGCTCCCGAACGGGATGCTTCGGGTCTATCCCAACCGGGACTCCTTCGTCGCCTCGCGCCTTTCCGGCCTGCCCCTCGTGGTGACGGGCCACCGGGGCGGGTCGGCGTTCAGCCTCAGCCCCTTCGCGGGCGCGGCGCCGCTGGCGGTGGGCCGGTTCGCCTACGACGCGGAGCACGTTTGTCCCTACCGGTACTCGGTCCGGCTGGAGGACGACGCGATCGACGTCGATTTCGCGCCCACTCGGCGGGCGGCGGTCTACCGCTTCGCGTTCGAAGCCGACGGTCCCCGCACGCTGGTCCTGAACGGTGGCGAGTTGAGCCTCAAAGACGGGGTCGCGAGCGGTTCGCGTCCTTTAGGGAACGGAACGCGGGTCTACCTCGCGATGGCGTTCGACGCGCCGCCCCAGGCTTCGGGAAGCGGACCGGCGCTCAGCCTGACCTTCCCGAAAGACCTCAAGAGCCTCTCCGCCCGCTACGGCGTGTCGTTTATCAGCGTCGAACAGGCGCGAAAGAACCTCGACGCGGAGATTCCCGGCTTCGACCTGGAGCGGGTCGCTCGCGCGGGGCGGGACGCCTGGAACGCGGCCCTCGGAAAGGTCGAGGTGGAGGGTGGGAGCGACGACGAGCGGTCCGCCTTCTACACCGCCCTCTACCGGACCTACGAGCGGATGGTGGACGTCTCGGAAGACGGGCGCTACTTCAGCGGCTTCGACGGGAAGGTCCATGAGGACGGCGGCGTGCCGTTCTACACCGACGACTGGAGCTGGGACACTTTCCGCGCCGCCCACCCGCTGGGCGTGCTGCTGAACCCGAAGGCGGAGTCGGCGAAGGTCGCGTCGTACGTCCGCATGGCGCAGCAGTCGCGCGAGGGCTGGATGCCGACCTTCCCCAGCGTCCACGGCGACGAGCACCTGATGAACGGGGCGCACGGGGTGTCGATCCTATGGGACGCGTACCAGAAAGGGCTGCGCGGCTTCGACCTCGCGGCGGGCTACGAGGCGTGCCGCCGGGCGATGACGGACTCGACGATGCTGCCCTGGACCCGGGGACCCGCGAACCGGCTGGACGCGTTCTACAAAGAGCGCGGCTACTTCCCCGCCCTGCGGCCGGGCGAAAGGGAGACGGAGCCCGCCGTCCACGGCTTCGAGAAGCGGCAGGCGGTGCCGGTCAGCCTCGCGGCGAGCTACGACGCGTGGTGCCTGGCGCAGATCGCGAAGGCCCTCGGTCGGACGGAGGACGCCGCCCTCTTCGCGGGCTGGGCCCGGAACTACCGGAACCTCTACAACCCCGCGACGGGCTTCTTCCACCCGAAGGACGAGGCGGGGGCGTTCATCGCGCCGTTCGACTACCGGTTCTCGGGGGGGATCGGGGCGCGGGACTACTACGACGAGAACAACGGCTGGACCTACCGCTGGGACGTGCAGCACGACGTGGCGGGGCTCGTCCGCCTGATGGGCGGGCCGGAGCGGTTCGTGGCGAACCTCGACCAGACCTTCGAAGAGCCCCTGGGCCGCTCGCGCTACGAGTTCTACTCGCAGCTGCCCGACCAGACGGGCAACGTCGGGCAGTTCTCGATGGGCAACGAGCCGAGCCTGCACATCCCGTACCTCTACAACTACGCCGGCGCGCCCTGGAAGACGCAGAAGCGGGTTCGATCCCTCTTGGAAGCGTGGTTCCGCAACGACCTGATGGGGATTCCGGGCGACGAGGACGGGGGCGGCCTCTCGGCGTTCGTGGTGTTCTCGTCGATGGGCTTCTATCCGGTCACGCCGGGAACGGACGCCTACAACATCGGGAGCCCGATCTTCCGGCGCGTGACGATCCGCCTGGAGAACGGCAAGCGGTTCACGATCGAGGCGCGCGGCGCCTCGCACGACGCGAAGTACGTGCGCTCGGCGCGGCTGAACGGTTTCCCGTGGAACAAGCCCTGGTTCCCCTACGCGGCGGCCCTCGCGGGGGGAACGCTGGAACTGACGATGGGCGACCGGCCGAACAAGGCGTGGGGCGCGGCGCCGCAGGACGCGCCGCCCTCGGGATTTCGGTAGGCGTCCGGCCTCTTTCGTGTATATTCCCCTTTAGAGTGGCAACGACGCGCACGACCTCCCCCGGACATCCTGGCCTGGCCTTTTTCGCCGCCGTGGGCGTCGCGTCGTGCGGGCTCGCCCTGGCGACGCCGGCCCAAGAGCCCGTCAAGGAGCCGACGTCCGAGGAGGCGACGTTCTTCGAGACGAAGATCCGGCCCGTGCTGGCGAAGGAGTGCACCGGCTGCCACGGCGCGGGCGCGCAGATGGCGGGCATCCGCCTGGACGCGCGGGAAGGAGCGGCGAAGGCCCTCGTGAAGGGCGATCCCGACCGGAGCCCCCTGATCCAGGCGGTGCGCTACGCGGGCGGGGTCAAGATGCCGCCGACCCACCGGCTCCCGGCGGCCCAGATCGCCGACCTGGAGGCGTGGGTGAGGATGGGCGCGCCGTGGCCCAAGGGCGCCCCGGCGCCCCGGCGGCAGGACCTGCCGCTCTGGTCGCTCAAGCCCTTGACGAAGCCCGCCGTCCCCAAGACGAAGGCGAAATGGGGCGCGAACCCCATCGACGCGTTCGTGCTGGCGAAGCTGGAGGGGCGCGGCCTGGCGCCCGCCGCCCCCGCCGACCGCCGCTCGCTCCTGCGGCGCGCGACCTACGACCTGACCGGTCTGCCGCCGACGCCGGAGGAGGCGGACGCGTTCCTCGCGGACAAGGCCCCCGGCGCCTACGAGCGGGTCGTCGACCGGCTGCTCGCCTCGCCCCGCTACGGCGAGCGATGGGGCCGCCAGTGGCTCGACGTCGCGCGCTACGCCGACACGAAGGGCTACGCCTTCGGCGAGGACCGGAACTACCCCAGCGCCTACACCTACCGCCGGTGGGTCATCCAGGCCCTGAACGACGATCTGCCCTACGACCGCTTCGTGATGGACCAGCTCGCCGCCGACCGGATGCCGGAGACGCAGGGCGACGACAAGGAGGCCCTGGCCGCGCTCGGCTTCCTTACCCTCGGGCGGCGGTTTCTGAACGACGCGCCCTCCATCATCGACGACCGGATCGACGTCACCATGCGTGGCTTCCAGGGCTTCACGGTGGCCTGCGCGCGGTGCCACGACCACAAGTTCGACCCGATCCCGACGCAGGACTACTACTCGCTCTACGCCGTGTTCGACTCGTCCGAGGAGCGGCTGGCCCCCATCTCGCCGCCCAAGGTTCGCGATCCCTGGACCGCGAACAACGCCCAGGTCGCCGCCCGGGAGACCGCCGTCCGAGAGCTGGTCGTCGCCCAGACGAAGGCCCTGCGAGGGCGGGAGACCACGGGCGACGTCAAGGCGGCCCTCCAGGGTTTGCGCGAGGAGGCGGTCGCGGAGGGCGACACGCTCCGCCGGATCGCGCCCGGCTTCGAGCCCGCCGCCCGCGAACGGCTCGCGGCGCTGGAGAAGGAGCGCGACGACCTGCGCCGCGACGCCCCGCCCACGCCCGAGTTCGCGATGGCGATGGGCGACCGGAAGGACGCCCACGACGGCGTCGTGTTCAAGCGCGGGAATCCCGGCGCCCACGGCGATCCCGCCCCCCGCCGGTTCCTCCTCTCCCTCTCCCCGAAGGGCGAGCGCGCCCGTTGGACCGAGGGCAGCGGGCGGCTCGAGCTGGCAAGGTCGATCGCCTCGCGCGCCAATCCCCTCACCGCGCGGGTGTTCGTCAACCGCGTGTGGCAGGGCCACTTCGGCCAGGGGCTGGTGCGGACGCCCTCCGACTTCGGCCACCAGGGGGAGAAGCCGACCCACCCCGAACTGCTCGACTGGCTCGCGACGCGCTTCATGGACCAGGGCTGGTCCATGAAGCGGCTCCACCGCCTGATCGTGACCTCCGCGACCTACCGCCAGGCGGCGGGGGTCCCGCCCGCCCGCGACGCCGAGAACCGTCTCCTGAGCGTGATGAACCGGCGGCGCCTCGACCTGGAGGAGACCCGCGACACCCTCATGGCGGCGGCGGGGCGACTCGACGTGCGCGAGGTCGGCGGCCCTTCGGTGGACCTCTGGTCGCGCCCCTTCACGCCCCGCCGCGCGGTGTACGGCTTCGTCGAGCGCCAGAACCTGCCGGGCATCTTCCGGACGTTCGACTTCGCCTCGCCCGACGCCACGAGCGCCCGGCGGTTCTACACGACCGTTCCCCAGCAGGCCCTGTTCTTCCTCAACTCGCCCTTCGCGGTCGAGGCGGCGCAGGGGCTGGCCGCGCGACCCTACGTCCAAGGCGCTCCCGACGACGCGAGCCGGGTGCGGCGGCTCTACCGCCTCCTCTACGACCGTCTGCCCGACGCGGAAGAACTCGCGGCGGGCATGAAGTACCTTGGCGAGGGCAAGGTCGTGGCGCCGCGCGGGCCGTGGTCGTACGGCTACGGCGCGTTCGACGGGAAGGCGGTCGCCTTCACGCCGTTCGCGACGTTCGCGGACGGCGCCTACCGGGTGAAGCCCGCCTTTCCCGAGGCGGAGTTCGGCTACGTCAGCCTGAACGCGGGGGGCGGCCATCCCGGCCGCGACGGCGCGCACGCCGCGATCCGCCGCTGGACCGCGCCGGAGGACGGGACGGTCGACGTGCGGGGCGCCCTCCGACACGGCCAGGAGGCGGGCGACGGCGTCCGGGGGCGGGTCGTCCTGAACGGGCGGCTTCTGGGCGAGTGGAAGGTTCACCACGGCGAGGCGCGGACCGAGTTCGACGCGGTCAGGCTCCGCCGGGGCGATACGCTCGACTTCGTGCTCGACCCCATCGGCGGCGACGACTCGGACAGCTTCAACTGGTCGCCCACGATCCGGGCGGGCGGGAAGACGTGGGACGCGTCCGCCGGATTCGGCCCGCCGCCCGCGCCGCCCCTCTCGCGGCTGACCCTGTACGCCCAGGCGCTGCTGATGACGGACGAGTTCCTGTTCGTAGATTAGCCGAGGCGCGCCCGTCGTATAATCGAACTGTGGTCACGCAGAACATCGAGCAGGTCTTGCGTTCGGCCGATCCGCTCAGCGCGGACGAGTTGCTGGAGGCGGCTCAGCGGCTGATTGAGCGGGCTCGCAACATGGCATCGGCTCCAAAGGTCGATGTCAATGCGCTTGCGGGCACGCTTTCGCTCGACGAGGACCCGATGGCGATTCAAGAACGGATGCGTCGGGAGTGGGATTGAGCCACGTTCTCGATACGAACGTCGCGCTCTACCATCTTTCCGGCAAGCTCGCTGACCCGTTGCCTTCGGGTCCTTTGCTCGTGTCGATCGTGACCGAGATCGAGTTGCTCGCCTTCAAATCGCTGACCGCATCGGAACGGAGCGCGATCAACGCCCTTCTTTCGGGCATGACGATCATCGATCTCGATTGCTCGATAAAAGGAGAGGCGATCCGAATGCGTCTATCAGGACTTCGGCTCCCGGACGCGGTCGTGGCCGCGACCGCCCTCATCCACGGAGCCGAGTTGCTGACGCACGACGCGAAGCTCCTGCAAGCGCCCGGCATCGTCGCCTGGGCTCCGGCCTTAAAGTAAACCGGAACCAGCGCAGTTCAGTACAGGTCGTCGAACGTCAGAGGAGGTGCGGGCGAGCAGAAAGTTCGCGTCCCACAGGAAGGTCACTCTTCCTCGACCGCATCGGCGACTTCCTCAGGCGAGATGGGTCTTCCCACGTGGACTTGGGGAAAGCCTTGCTCATCGATCGAGAACCGAGCGGCAGGTCGCGAAAGATCCTTGAAGTGTCCGATGACCGCCTCGCTGAGAACTTCGCCCACGCTTTGGTGGCGCTGAGACGCCACGGTTTGCGCTAGGCGGAAGGCCTCGGGCGCGAGATCGACGATGGTCTCCACCGTCTCACTATAACGCCTCGGCCTTCCGGATCGTTTCGGCGCAGGCGCCGAGCTTAGAACAGGTCGTCGATCGACAGGTAGCGCTCGCCCGTGTCGTAGCAGAAGGTCAGGATGCGCGAGCCCTCGGGGATCTCCGGCAACTTCTGGGCGACGGCGGCGAGCGACGCGCCGGACGAGATGCCGACGAGGACGCCCTCCTCCTTCGCGGAGCGGCGGGCGTAGTGGAACGCCTCCTCCTCCGAGACCTTGATCACGCCGTCGAGAACGTCGGTGTGGAGGTTGCCCGGAATGAAGCCCGCCGCGAGGCCCTGGAGGCGGTGGGGGCCGGGGGCGCCGCCGGAGATGACGGGCGACTTCTCCGGCTCGACCGCGTACACCTTGAGGTTCGGCCATTGGGGCTTGAGGACCTCGCCGATGGCGGTGATGTGGCCGCCGGTACCGACGCCCGTGATGATGACGTCGATGCCCTCGGGAAAGTCGTTCAGGATCTCCGGGACGGTGGTCCGCTTGTGGACCTCCACGTTCGCAGGGTTGTCGAACTGGCTCGGGATCCAGGCCTTGGGCAGGCTCTGGGCCAGCTCGCCCGCCCGTTCGATGGCGCCCTTCATGCCCTTCTCCTTGGGGGTCAGCTCCAGCTTCGCGCCGTAGGCGGCGAGGATGCGCCGCCGCTCGATGGACATCGACTCGGGCATGCAGAGGATAAGCTGGTAGCCCTTGACCGCCGCCGCGAGGGCGAGGCCGATGCCGGTGTTGCCGGAGGTCGGCTCCACCAATACGGTGTCCTTGTCGATCTTGCCCTCCTTCTCGGCGGCGTCGATCATCGCGATGCCGATGCGGTCCTTGATGCTTCCGCCGGGATTCTGCCGCTCGAGCTTCTGCCAGATCTCGTGCGTGTTCGGGAACAGCTTGGTGATGCGGACGTGCGGCGTGTTGCCGATGGCTTCCAGGATGCTGTCAAACTTCATCTTTGTTTTTCTACGGGGGTTTCAGATCGAGTAGTCCGGCACTTCGACCGAGGGGCGAACGGTGGTCCGGTTGGTGACGACGGAATGCGGCGGGACGGAGGACGTGATCCAGACGTTGCCGCCGACGGTGCTTCCCTTTCCGATCACGACGTCCCCCAGGATCGTGGCGTTGGCGTAGATCACCACGTCGTCCTCGATGGTGGGGTGCCGCTTGACGCCCGCGAGCCGCTTGTGGACCTGGAGCGCGCCGAGGGTCACGCCCTGGTAGAGCTTCACCCGGTCGCCGAGGACGCAGGTGCCGCCCACGACGATCCCGGTGCCGTGGTCGATAAAGAACGACGCGCCGATCCGCGCGCCGGGATGGATGTCGACCCCGGCGCGGGAGTGGGCCTCCTCGCCCAGCATCCGGGCCAGCAGCGGGACGCCGAGCGTGTGGAGCGAGTGGGCGAGCCGGTAGACGGCGGTGGCGTAGAAGCCGGGGTAGGCGAACAGGATCTCGTCCACGCTGTCGGCGGCGGGATCGTTCTCGAAGAGGGCCTGGGCGTCGCGCTGGAGCGACTCGTAGGTCGCCTCGAGCCCCTCGATGTACCGGTCCGCGATCGCGTCCACCGACGGCGCGGCGGGAAGCGCGAGGAGACCCTCCTTCAGGAGCGCCCTCAGCCGGTCGATCTCGACGAGCACGGCTCCCGCGCCCGACAGGCACACGCCCGCGTAGTGGGGGAAGAGAAGTCCGAGCGACGCGTTGGCGAAGCGCGCGGCCCAGTCGCGGAAGCCCGGCGGGTAGGGATGCGAGCGCCGCGCCTGGGCGAGCCGCTCGGCGAAGGGCGCCGCGACGTGCGGCCCGTCGATGTGAGGCCGCGTGGGTTCGGTCGTCACGCGGCGAGGGCCTCCCCGACGACCTGCGACAGCTCGGCGGCGACGTGAACGACCTCGCCCACGACGATCACCGCCGGGGCAGGCAGACCGGCCGCACGCTGGGCGATGTCCCGAAGCGTGCCGACGGCGACCCGCTGGTCGTCGTGGGTCGCCTTCGAGACGACGGCGACGGGGGTCTTGGGATCGCGCCCATGGTCCATCAGCCGCTCGACGATGTGCGGAAGGCGGTCGACGCCCATCAGGAACACGGCGGTCGGCATCCGGGCGGCGGCGTCCCACGGGATGGCGTCCCGCCCCTCCGCCTCGTGGGCGGCGAACACGCCGAAGGCGATGGAGACGCCGCGGTGGGTGACCGGGATGCCCGCCGCCGCCGGACCGGCGACCGACGAGGAGATGCCGGGCACGACCTCGTAGTCCACCCCCGCCGCGTGGAGCGCGAGGGCCTCCTCCCCGCCCCGACCGAACACGAACGGGTCGCCGCCCTTGAGGCGCACGACGGTCAGCCCGGCGCGGGCGATCGCGATCACCGCCTTGTTGATGCTGCGCTGGCGCCCTTTGCCGCTCGCCTTCCGGCCCGGATGGCCGACCTCCTTGCCGACGTAGATGCACTTCGCCTTCTTGGGGGCGTTCTCAAGGATCGCGGGGTTGACGAGACGGTCGTAGAGGACCACGTCCGCCTTCTGGAGGGCGCGGACCGCCTTGAGGGTGAGCAGCTCCGGGTCGCCCGGCCCCGCCCCGACGATCCAGGCCTTGCCCTTGCGGAAGCCGAACCGCCCCGGAGCCTTCGAGCAGGCCTCGTCCAGCGCCTGGAGGAAGCGGGCGTCCGCCGCCTCGGGGTCGCGGACGAGGATCGCGGGCAGGTCGGAGTCGATGATCCCCTCCCAGAAGGCCTGCCGGATCTTGTAGCCGGGGAGGCGCGACTTGACGAGGGGGCGGCGGTCGCCCAGGAACTCGCCCAGAACGCCCAGCTCTTCGGTGAGGATCTCGCTCCGGACGCGGTTTCGGATCCGCTGGGCGAGGGCGGGGCTCGCTCCCGCGCTGGAGACGGCGACCTGCATCGGCCCGCGCCGGACGAGGGCGGCCATGATGAAGTTGCAGTTCACCGGGTCGTCGACGGAGTTGGACAGCTTGTTCCCGTCGTTCCCCGTCTTGTAGACGAGCGCGTTCAGCTCGGGATCGTCGGTCGCCGCGATCACCATGAAGTAGGGCGCGACGTCCGCCACCTCGAAGTCCCGGCGGAGCCAGGTCAGCTTGCCCTCGTCGTGCCACTCGCGGATCTCCCGGCGGGCCTCGGGCGACACGACGTCGATCCGCGCGCCGGAGAAGGGCAGGAGCGACTCCAGCTTCTCCAGCGCGATCGCGCCCCCGCCGACGATGAGCACGCGGCGTCCGTTCAGGTCGAGGCAAACGGGATGGTAGTTGGTGTAGGGCAAGGTCTATTCAATCCAGGGGGACGAGAGCGTCACGCTCTCCGAAGGCTTCGCCTCCGACTACACGCTTCGCGTTCCGCTTTACGAAAGCTCCCGAGGGTCGGAGTTCAGGCCGGTTCCCACCGGGTCGGGGGCGCCTTCGGCGAAGCGGGTCTGCATGAGGGCGGCAAGCTCGTCGTTCGAATGGCGGTCCACAAAATCCCCGAAGAACTCGTCCGTCTCCTTGCGCTCCGCGTAGTTGTTGAGCAGGTGCTCGATCGCGGTCGCGACCTCGGTCGCGGGGACCTTGCGCCAGATCGGCCGGACGAACTTCGCGTCGTCGCCCAACCGCCCGCCGAGCGAGATGTCGTAGCCGTCCACCGTCTGGCCCTTGCCGACCTTGACGAGGCAGCCTTGGAGGCCGATGTCGCCGATGTGGTGCTGCCCGCAGGAGTTGGGGCAGCCGTTGAGGTTGATCCGGACCAGCTCGTCGAGGGCGACCGTCTTCTCCAGGTGCTCGACGATGTCGACGATGAGCCGCTTCGTCTCCGTGAGGGCGAGGTTGCAGAACTCGTTGCCCGTGCAGGCCACCGCCGCGCGGCGGATAGGCGAGAGGTCGCGGACCTGATAGCCCTGCCCCGCGAGCAGGCTGGCCGCCTCCTGCACCCGCTCGTTCGGGATGCCCGCGAAGAGGAAGTTCTGCTGGTTGGTGGTGCGCACCGTGCCGTCGCCGTACTCCTCGGCGATCCGGGCCGCCTCGTAGACCTGGTCGGCGGTCAGCCGGCCGCTCAGGACCACGGCGCCGATCCAGGAGAGGCCCTCCTGCTTCTGGGCGTGGATGCCCATGTGGTCGCGGAACGCCTTCTTCGGCTCGGGCCATTCGGCCATGGGATCCGGCGTCCAGTCGAGCCGCGCGCGGACCTCCGCCTCGAACTTCTCGATGCCCCACTCGTTCACGAGGAACTTCATGCGGGCCGCCTTGCGGTTCTCGCGGTTGCCGAAGTCGCGGAAGATCGTGACGATGGCGTGGCAGACGCTTCGCAGCTTCTCCTCGTCCTTCGGCACGAACATGTTCAGGAACTGGGCGAGGAAAGGACGGGCCGAGAGGCCGCCGCCGACGCGGACGTTGAAGCCTTCCTCCACCGTGCCGTCGGCCAGGGTGCGCCGCACGGCGGTCGCGCCGATGTCGTTGATCTCCGGCTGGGAGCAGTGCTGGCAGCAGCCCGCGACGGTGACCTTGAACTTGCGCGGCAGGTCGCCGTACTCGTCGCCGCGCTCCAGCCAGAGCCGGTGGATCGACTCGGCGAAGGGCTGGGCGTCGAAGATCTCGTCAGGCGCGATGCCCGCGACGGGGCAGCCGGTCACGTTGCGCGGGATGTCGCCGCAGGCGCCGGCGGTCGCGATCCCGACCGCCTCGAAGCGGCTCAGGATGTCCGGGATGTCGTGGATCGTCAGCCAGTGGAACTGGAAGTTCTGGCGGGTCGTGATGTCGCAGAAGCCGCGGGCGTAGAGCCGCGACACGTCGGCGACGACGCGCATCTGGGCCGCCGTCAGGAGGCCGCCCGGCACCTTGATGCGGAGCATGAAGTGGCCGACGTTGGGCTTCTGCTGATACAGGCCGTACCAGCGGAAGCGCAGGAAGTCGTCCGGGTGGATGCTCTCGAAGCCCGTCTGGGCGTACCGCTCGAAATCGGGGAAGACCTCGAGGGCGGGCTTCTCTTGCTTGATTCTTTCGTTCTCGTTCATGCTCGTCCCTCGCTGGGAGGTCGGGCGCCCGCCGGGGGCGCGTTGCGGCGTACGTGGAGGCCGCACTCCTTCTGATCGGGGTTCTCCCACCACCAGCGGCCCGCGCGGATGTCCTCGCCGGGGGCGATGGCGCGGGTGCAGGGGGCGCAGCCGATGCTGGGAAAACCGTGGTCGTGCAGGGGATTGTACGGCACGCCGTTCGCCTTGATGTAGGCCCAGACGTCCTCGACGCTCCACTCCGCGAGGGGGTTGATCTTGAAAAGCCCCTCGTGCATGTCGTCCAGCTCGATCTTCGGAAGCTCCGAGCGGGTGACCGCCTGGGCGCGGCGCAGGCCGGTGATCCAGGCCCGCTTCCCTTCCAGGGCGCGGCGGAGCGGCTCCACCTTGCGGATGCCGCAGCACTCCTTACGGTTCTCGATCGAGGCGTACATCGAGTTCGGCCCCTTGGTGGAGAGCAGCCGCTGGGCCTCCTCCATCCGGGGATGGTAGGTCTCGAACTCGACGCCGTACTTCTCGCGGCACCGCTCCATCGTGTCGTAGGTCTCCTGATGCAGGCGGCCCGTGTCGAGCACGAACATCCGCGCGGCGGGATCGACCTTGGCGATCAGGTCGACGAGGACGACGTCCTCCGCGCCGAAGGAGCAGGCGAAGGTCACGTCGCGCCCGAACCGCGCCAGGGCCCAGCGCACCGTCTCCTCGGCGCTCGCGTCCGCGAGCTGCGGCAGGGCCTCGTCGAGGCTCATGGGCTCGCAGCCGACGAATCCCGAAAGCTCCTCGTGTTGGCCGGGTCTTTGCGTGTCGCTCATACGGTCTCCTCTTCCAAGTACGCCAGCGCCCGCTCCAAAGCGTCCTCCCCTTCGGCGCGGAACGCCGAAGGGTCTGCCGGTATTCCCGCGTACAGAACGTCGAAGCCCTGTGCGACCGCCTCCCGGGCGAAGTCGGGCCGCGAGACGTCCACGATCAGGACCGGGCGACCGAAGCGCCGCAGGGCCGCGCCCAGCGCGCGGGCGTCGCCCTCGGTGGCGAGGGTGCGACCCGCGCGGCGCTCCGCCTCGCCTTCCGCCGCCGGGGCCTGGATCATGCCCGCGCCCACCGTCGCGTTCGTCCCCGGATCGACCAGCACGAACGACCCCAGCGCGGGGTTCCCGTCGTACGGATCGAAGAAGAGGGGCGAGGCGGCGCGCAGGGCGAGGCGGCCGATCTCGTTCAGCCCGAGCTCGGCGGCGGGAAGCGGCTCCAGGGTATCCACGTCGACCCGGTGCAGAAGCGTCTCGACGACCGCCGAGACGCGGCGCGCGGCGTGGAGCATCAGGTAGCGGCGCCCGGTCTGGAGCGGCGTCTCGCCCAGCCAGCAGACGACCGCCTCGATCCGGTCGGACTCGATGGGCGGCGCAAGGTCGGCGACGATCAGGTCGCCCCGGCTCGCGTCCACCTCGTCCTCGATGGCGAGCACCACCGCCTGGCCTTCGTGGGCCGTCTCGGCGGGAGCCCCCGCGACGTGGAGCGACGCGACGCGGCTCGCGATGCCGGAGGCGGCGATCGTCACCCGGTCGCCCACCCGCACCGAACCGCCCTCGACCCGGCCCGCGAAGCCCCGGAAGTCCTGGTCGGGCCGGATCACGTACTGAACCGGAAGCCGGAAGCCGTCCTTCGCCCGCGAGGGGATCTCGACGTCCTCCAGGTACTCCAACAGGGCGGGTCCCTCGTACCAGGGCGTGTGCGCGCTGCGGTCCACGACGTTGTCGCCCAGGAGGGCGGAGATCGGGATGAAGCGCACGTCGGCCGCGCCGAGCCGGTCGGTGAACTCCCGGAACTCGCGCTCGATCCGCTCGAAGACCATCTGGGAGAAGCTCATCAGGTCCATCTTGTTCACCGCGACGACGAGCTTCTGGATGCCCAGCAGGTGTGAGATCGCGGCGTGGCGCCGGCTCTGCTCCAGGACGCCCTTGCGCGCGTCGATCAGGATCACCGCAATGTCGGCGGTGCTCGCTCCGGTCACCATGTTGCGCGTGTACTGGAGGTGGCCCGGAGTGTCGGCGATGATGAACTTGCGCTTCGGGGTGGAGAAGTAGCGGTAGGCGACGTCGATGGTGATGTTCTGCTCGCGCTCGGCGCGCAGGCCGTCGGTCAGCAGGGCCAGCTCGACGCCTTCGCTTCCCCGCTGGCGGCTGGCGTCCTCGACGGCGCGAAGCTGGTCCTCCATGATCGACTTGGAGTCGTAGAGGAGGCGCCCGATGAGGGAGCTCTTGCCGTCGTCCACCGACCCGGCGGTGGCGAAGCGCAGGATCCGCTCTTCCACTAGAAGTACCCCTGCCGCTTGCGGTCTTCCATGGCGGCGTCGGAGCGGCGGTCGTCGGCGCGCCCGCTTCGCTCGGTGGTGCGGGCGGCGACCACCTCGCGCAGGACGTCGTCCAGCTCCGTCGCGTCCGAGGGGATCGCGCCGGTGATGGTGGCGTCGCCCACGGTCCGGAAGCGGATGCGCCGGGTCGTGGGAACCTCGCCGGGAAGGAGGGTGATCAGGTCGGAGTAGGCCAGGAGCACCCCGCCGCGCTCGACGACCGCGCGCTCGTGGGCGAAGTAGAGGCTCGGGAGGGGGATGCCTTCCGCGACGATGTAGCGCCAGATGTCGAGCTCGGTCCAGTTGCTCAGCGGGAACACGCGGAAGTGTTCGCCGGGCCGGTGCAGGCCGTTGTAGAGGCGCCAGAGCTCGGGCCGCTGGTTTTTCGGGTCCCATTGGCCGAACACGTCGCGATGGGAGAAGACGCGTTCCTTGGCGCGGGCCTTCTCCTCGTCGCGCCGGGCCCCGCCGAGGGCGGCGTCGATCTTCAGTTCGCCGACCGCGTCGAGCAGGGTCGTGGTCTGGAGGCCGTTGCGCGAGGCGTACGGCCCCGTCTCCTCCGTGACGCGCCCCTGGTCGATGGAGTCCTGGACGTATCGGACGATCAGGCGCGCGCCCATATCGGCCGCGAACCGGTCGCGGTAGGTCAGGGCCTCGGGGAAGTTGTGGCCCGTGTCGATGTGGAGCAGCGGAAAGGGAATCGACCCCGGCAGGAACGCCTTGCGTGCCAGCCACGTCAGGACGATCGAGTCCTTGCCGCCGGAGAACAGGATATGGGGCCGTTCGAACTGGCCCGCGACCTCACGCAGAGTGTGGATCGCCTCCGATTCCAGTTCGTCCAGGGACGCGGGACGAACTTCCGGTCCCGCTTCAAGCGTCATACCAAATAGTCTAATACTCTACTAGGCCAAATTGCCACGGCGCGGGAGATCTCCGACGCTTCGAACGCCAAGGCTTCGGATCGCGGAAGATCGTGAGGCGCAGACCCTCACCCTCGCCGCGCGAATGAGAAAACCCCCTAAAAGGTAGACTAAACCGATGCTCTCCAGCCGTGCGCGGTACGCCACCCGGGCGATCCTGGACCTGAGCCAGCGGCCCGGCGAGACCGTCCTTATCCAGGACATCGCGGATCGCCAGAACATCCCCCTCAAGTTTCTCCAGCAGATCCTCGTCTCCCTCAAGGGTGCGGGCTTCGTGGGGAGCCGCAAGGGGCCGGGCGGCGGGTATATCCTCGCCCAGACCCCCTCTCGCATCACCCTCGGGGCGGTGATCCGAGCGATGGACGGCTCCGTCGCCCCGATCTCCTGCGTGAGCGTGAACGCCCCCGCCGAGTGCGGCTGCCCCCGCCCCGAGACCTGCGCCCTGCGCGCCAAGTTCAAGGAGGTCCGCGACGCGATGGCAGAGATCCTCGACCGCACGACCTTCGCCGAGATCGTCGAGCTGCAGCGCACCGCAGACGGCATCCCCGCCCCCCTCGACTTCGTGATCTGAGCCCTTTAGGCCGGTTCTACGCGGGGCTCGCCTCTCCCGCCCTAGGTTCGAGATGGGCGACCCACTCCCAGAAGTCGCCGCGCCCCTTGGTGCGGGCGAGACCGAGCGCGCGGAACTCGTCGAAGCCGATCTCGCGTCGCCAGTACCGCTCGAAAGCGAGCAGCGACCGGTAGAACTCCGACCGAAGCTCCCGGAGACCGCCGGGGCGCCAGTCGTCGTAACCGAGCTCGATCATGTTCCGGATCGCGCTGTACCGAACCCAGATGTGTGCCCGCGCATGGGCGGCCCGCTTCAGGAACGCGTGCGCCTCGGGGGAGTCGAAGCGGCCGATCAGGTCGACGATCTCCATCCGGAGCCCCACGTCCTCGGAAGGACACACGTCGTACGCGACCATCAGTCGCGGCGCGTCTTCAGGGCGGGCGTTCTCCGCGTACCGCTCCGCCGCCGCCCACGCGACGAAGGCGTCTCCGCAGGCTATTTGGTCGATGAGCGCGTCATTGGACATGGCTCTCTTTTCCGTTATAGCCCATTGAGAGAAGCTGGAAGATGAGATCCGACGGCCAAGTCGCCTGGAGGAAGATCTACCCCCTGAAAGAGATTAAGCTTATGTGAGTCCCTAGGGCTAAAGATTGTGGAACCCAAGGCGTTCATAGGGCGTT
The DNA here is from genome assembly GCA_964516175.1 of uncultured Fimbriimonas sp. Taxonomy (GTDB): domain Bacteria; phylum Armatimonadota; class Fimbriimonadia; order Fimbriimonadales; family Fimbriimonadaceae; genus Fimbriimonas. The sequence continues at coordinate 54,440 of CAZEWR010000008.1, forward strand.
AGAAAGATCAACGGAGCCGAAAGGCTTCTCAAAACACGAACATGAACACCCTCTACCGAAAAGACCCCTTCACCGAGATCGAGCGTGCGTTCGACACCCTTTGGAACCGCGGCGTCGGCAACCCCGCGAGCGGCAACACCCTTCCCCTCGACCTCGTCGAGCAGGACGACGCGCTGTACCTGCGCGCGGGCGTTCCCGGTCTGCGGCCCGAGGACGTCGAGATCGCTTTGGACGGCAACGTCCTCACGATCAAGGGCGAGGCCAAGGCCGAGTGGCAGAAGGAAGACGCGAAGGTCTACCATCGCGAGCACCGCTACGGCGCCTTCACCCGCTCCGTCCGCCTGCCGAAGAACCTGAACCTCGACGCGATCGAGGCGACGGTCGAGCACGGCGTCGCCACCGTCCGCATCCCCAAGCTGGCGGAGACCAAGCCGCTCAGCCGGAAGATCGAGGTCAAGGGTCTCGCGTCCAAGACCGACGAGGCCGAGACGCCGACCGAGGCGTAAAAGCCCCGAAGGATCTTCGTGAAAAGGCCGCCCCGGGTTTCGGGGCGGCCTTTTCGACGCCGACGATCCGTCGCTTCTCGTCCGTCGCGCCCCTTTGACCCGCCTCAGGGCCGTACCCTCTAGAGGCCCATGAGCCTTAAGACGAAGATCGCCCTCGCCTTCGCGATCGTGTACGTCGTCTGGGGCTCGACCTACCTCGCGATCCGCGTGGGCCTAGAGTCGATGCCGCCGTTCCTCATGGCGGGCGTCCGCTTCGTAACCGCGGGCGGCCTGCTCTGGGCCTGGTGCGGAATCCGGCGGGAGCCGCGTCCGACCTTCCCGCAGGTCCGGAACGCGGGCCTCGCCGGTCTGCTTCTCGTCACCCTGGGCAACGGCCTCGTGACGCTTGGGGAGGCGAGCGTGCCCTCGGGGATCGCCGCCCTGATCGTCGCGATCGGCCCCGTCTTCACCGTCCTGCTCCTGTGGGCGCGCGGGACGCAGGAGCGCCCCGGCCCCTCGACGGTGGCCGGGCTCGCGCTGGGCCTCGCGGGCGTCGGCACGCTGATGCTCGGGGGCGAGGGCGGCGGGGTCGATCCCTTGGGCGCGGGCCTGATCGTCGCGGCGACGTTCGCCTGGTCCTGCGGGGTCCTGGTCAGCCAGGCGCGCGAGCTGCCCGTCTCGAACCTGCGCTCGAACGCGGTGCAGATGCTCCTTGGCGGAGCCACGATGCTCGCCGTGGGGCTCCTCCGGGGCGAGACGTTCCGGCCTGAGGGCGTAACCCTGGCGTCGGGCCTCGCCCTGGCCTACCTGATCGTCTTCGGCGCGCTCCTCGCCTACACCGTCTACGCGTGGCTGCTCCGCGAGGTCTCCGCGACCGCCGCCGGGACGACCGCCTACGTCAACCCCGCCGTCGCGGTCGTCCTCGGCGCGCTCTGGGGCGAGCCGCTCGGGCTCAAGGCCGTGTTCGCGATGGCGGCCATCTTCGGCGGCGTCTATCTGCTGAAGCGGAAGGCCACCGTGGGTCCGCCGCCCCGGAACCAGGACGACGAGTAAAGGCCTAGACGCCCTTCTTCCGGATGCGCTGGCTGGTCTTCTTCGGTTCCAGGTGGATGTTGGAGGCAGGAGGCGGGGCGTCCGCCGTCCCCTCCGCCGGAGCCTTCAGCTTGTCGAGCGAGGCTTTGATTTCCTTTTTCGAGGGGCGTGCCATGCCTTTAAATTACTCCTTCTGGGCGAATGGCGTCTCGTCGTAGCGCAACAGGATCTCCGACGGGCTCTGGAAGATCGCGAGCGCCCCCGCCTCTTCGAGCGATTCCCTCGAGAAACCGCCGCAGAGCACGGCGACCGTCCGCATCCCCGCCTTCGCCGCCGCCTCGACGTCGTAGGGCGTGTCGCCGACCACGATCACCCGCGCCGGGTCGGGCTTGCCCAAGCGGTCGAGGGCGGCGAGAAAGATGTCGGGGTTGGGCTTCGAGCTTTCCGCGTCGTCGCTGGAGGTCTTCCCGTCGAGAAGCTCCGTGATGCCGATCAGGTCCGTGGCGACGTCCAGCTCCACGGCCTTGGCGGAGGAGGCCACCGCGACCTTCACTCCGTCCGCCTTGAGCCGCTCGATCAGCTCTCGCGCCATGGTGAACGGCTTCATCTTGGGCAGAAGCTCCTTCTGGTAGATCTCGCCCCGCCGCTCGCCCAAGGGTTTTTCAAGCCGTTCCAGTTCCTCATTGGACCAGAAGTCGGGCAGGAGGTTGTCCCCACCCTTGCCGATGGCGCCCCGGATCTCGGGCTGGGGCACGTCCTTGCCGAACTCCAGGAACGTCTTGCGCCAGGCGAAGGCGTTGGCGTCGTTGGTGTCCAGCAGGGTGCCGTCGATGTCGAAGAGGACCGCGTCGAGTTTCGCCAAGGTGGAGTATGGACGGTCCAGGGCAGAGCGAGGGTCCCGCACCTTCGGGAAAGCCGATCAGGTGCCGCGCGTGTCGCCGAACAGGTCGATGTGGAGGCGCGGGCTGAGCCGCCAGCCGCGCGCCATGCAGGGCTCGACGAGAAGGCGGGCGCGGCGGTGGAGGGTCGCGGAGTCGACGCCTTCCGGCATGAGGAGGACGCGCTGCGGGTCGACGCCGGGAAGCTCCCGCAGGAGAGCCTCGATCTCCCCCAGGTCGTCGCCCGCCTCGGGGTTCACGACGAACTTGAGCTGGTAGGGGTACTCCGCGACGAGGCGGCGCAGGACGTCGGGCTTCAGCCGCTCGCGTTCGTGGCGCGGGCCCCAGACGGGATCGTCGGGAGTGGAGTGGGCGAGCTTGGGTGAGATCGACATGAGGTCGCAGGGCAGGTCCCGGTGGATCGTGCCCGCCGTCTCGACGGTGATCGTCCTGCCCATCGCGCGGCAGCCCTCGGCGATCTCGACCATCGCGTCGAACAGCATCGGCTCGCCGCCGGTCAGGACGGCGTGGGGCATCCCTAGCCGCTCGATCTCGGCGAGAACCGCCTCGACGGTCAGGACGGGCCCCTCCGGCGCCCACGACGCGTAGGGCGTGTCGCACCAGACGCACCGCAGGTTGCAGCCGCTGGCGCGGACGAAGGTGGAAGGAACCCCGGTCCAGATCCCCTCGCCCTGGACGCTCGCGAAAATCTCGACGACGCGAAGTTGGCTCAGACCCCTATTGTGACAGGTCGATCCGCGATTCCTCGACCGAAGGGGACTACCGGCCGAACGCCTGGACGCTGAAGTAGGCCGCCATCCCGAGGCCGTACACCGCGATGACGGTGCGAAGCCGGTTGGGATCGACGCGCTGGGAGAGGTGGGCCGCGCCGTAGCCGCCCAAGAGGCCGCCCAGCACGAGCAGGCCCGCTTCGGGGGGAAGCACGAGGACGCGTCCGGTGAGGAAGCCTTGGAGGACGAACACGCCCGAGCAGACGAAGTTGATGATCAGGCTGAGCCAGTTCTTCACCGCGTTCAGCTCGTGCAGGTCGCCCTCCATCGTCAGGGCGAAGCAGGCGAGCATCATGATGCCCATGCCCGCCCCGAAGAAGCCGCCGTAGAGGGCGACCAGAAGCTGGAGCCCCGGGGCCGCCCAGGGTGGAAGGGCCCGCTTCCCGACCAGCGCCTTCACCCGGGGCTGGGCCAGCAGGAGCAGGGCCGCGAGCAGAACGAGGAACGGGATCGCCCGGCGGAACGCCCGGTCGCTCGTGTTCAGGAGCAGAAGGGCGCCCAGGACGGAACCGACGACGGTCGGCGGGATCATCGCCGGGAGATACCGCCGCGTCGCGCCGAGCCGCTTGACGAAGCCGAGGCCGCCCGTCAGCGAGCCGGGCCAGAGGCCGACGGAGTTGGTGGCGTTCGCCGGGATCGCGGCGACGCCGAGAAGGACGTTAAGGTACGGGTACGACAGGAGCGAGCCGCCGCCGGCCACGGCGTTGATGCCGCTGGCGGCCGCCCCGACGAGGACGAGGCCCGCCCCCTGGAAGGGGGTCACAACCTGCCGAGGACGCTCAGCGTCTCGATCGCCGCGAGGGCGGCCTCGCGGCCCTTGTTGCCCATCTTCATCCCGGCGCGGTCGAGGGCCTGCTCCTGGGTGTCGGGGGTCAGGACGCCCCAGGCGATGGGCGTCCGGTGCTGGACCTGGAGCGACATCAGGGCCCCGCCCACGTCGCCGCCGAGCAGGGCGGCGTGGGGCGTCTGTCCCTGAAGGATGCAGCCGAGGGCGATGATCGCGTCGGGCTTCGCGTCCCCGGCGAGCAGTTGGGCCACAACGGGCGGCATCTCCCAGGTGCCCGGAACGTGGACGACCGTGACCTCCGGGTCGCCGTAGCGCCTCAGCTCGTCCAGCGCGCCCGCGAGCAGCTCCTTCGTCACCAGCTCGTTCCAGCGGCTCACCACGAGGGCGACCCGCTTGCCCGTCGCGTCCATCGTCCCTCGGACCTCGTTCATGGGTCCATTATGGCCCTTCTGTCGGGAACCCGAGACGAGGGCGCCCGGCCCAAAGGGCGTCATGGACTCCCGCATCGTCTCCGACCGCATCGCCCGGATGGCATGGATCGACACGGTCGCCACGCCCCTGCAGGAAGGGGTCGAACGCGCCTACCGGGCGATGGGCCCGGTGGGCGAGAAGGTGGAACGCGCGATGCACGGCGAGTTCCTCGGCCACCCCCTTCATCCGGTGATGGTCCACCTCCCCATCGGAGCCTGGATTCTGGCCGCCCTGCTCGATCCCTGGGGCGGAAGCCTCGCCGCGCGGTCGGGGGCCGATCTCGCGGTGGCGCTCGGCGTCGTCGGCGCCGTGGGCGCGTCGCTCGCGGGCGCCACGGACTACGCCCGCTTCTCGGGCACGGCGGTCCGCCGGATCGGCGGGCTCCACGCGATCCTCAACGGGGCGGCGATCCTGCTCTACGTCCTCTCGTGGATCGAGCGGGCGCGGGGCGGCCGCGACTCGGCGCGCGTCCTCTCCTACCTCGGCTTCGCGGCGGTGGGCGCCTCGGGCTACCTGGGAGGCCTGATGGTCTACGAGAAGCGGCTCGGGGTGAACCGCGCGCCGCTCGAGGACGAGGCGGACGCCGCCGAGACGTGGCTCCCCGTCGCGCGGGTCGCCGATCTCCCCGAGGGCGTCGCCTACCGGGCGACCGCGGGCGAACTCGCGCTCGTGCTGGTCCGGCAGGGCGAGGTGGTCGACGCCCTCGCGAACCGGTGCGCCCACCAGGGCGGTCCCCTGAGCGAAGGCCGCGTCGTCGACGGCTGCATCGAGTGCCCGTGGCACGGCTCGCGCTTCGGCCTCGCGACGGGCAAATCGATCGCCGGCCCGAGCGTCTACGCCCAGCCCAAGTACGTCACGCGGGTCGCGGACGGGACGGTCGAGGTGGCGATCCCGAAAGCGGAGGAGTCGATCGAGGCCGAGGCTCCGAACGGAGGGGCGAGCCCTCCGTAGGGGCTAGACGTCCTCCTTCTGGCGTCGTTCAAGTCCGACCGAGGGATGGAAGAGCTCCATGTGGCCGCAGTGCGGGCAGATGTAGACGCTCACCTTGAAATCCTTCACCAGCATCTCCCCGATGCCGCCGAGAAGCGGCCACTTGTTCGCCTGCTGAAACTCGGTCGTTCCTTGGAACTCGAGTCGTTCATCGCAACGAAGGCATCGGACCACGTCAGGGAGACGTCGGCCCAACGATCCGGGTTGCGAGGGGTTTAATCCCGTATGCCCACCGCGCCGCGCATCACGGGGACGTTTCTGGACGAGATCACCCACGACATCCCCAGCCAGAACTGGGGCGTGGACGACTGGCGGCGGGAGTTCGAGCTGTACGCGAAGATCGGGCTCGACACCCTCGTCGTTATCCGCGCGGGCTACCGGGACAAGTGCATCTACCCCTCGAAGGTCCTGGGCGACCTGCTCCCCGGGTACGACGACCTCGGCGAGACGTTCTTCTCGCTCGCCGACGAGTACGGGCTCGGACTTTGGCTTGGGACGTACGACTCCGGCTTCCACTGGATGCGAGGGGCATGGTGGGAGGAGGTGCGGATCAACCGCGACTTCGTGCGGGAGGCGGCGGAGCGCTACGGCCACCATCCCAGCTTCAAGGGCTGGTACCTGTGCCACGAGACGAGCCGCAACGACGCCAACATCGTCGAGCTGTTCAACGAGATCGGAGCGGCCTGCAAGGCGGCGAAGGACGTGCCGGTGCTGATCTCGCCCTTTCCGCAGGGCGCGAAGCAGTTCTCGGGCGGGAACGTGATGTCCCTCGACGAGTCGTTCGACCACTGGGAACGCATCTTCGCCGCGACGAAAGGCGCGTTCGACGTGTGCGCGTTCCAGGATGGGCAGATCCACTACTCGGAGCTTCCCCGCTTCCTGCGCGGTATCCGCGACCTGGGCGACCGGAACGGGGTGACGATCTGGTCGAACGTGGAGACGTTCGACCGCGACATGCCGATCAAGTTCCCCCCTGCGGACTGGCGGCGGCTCCGGTTCAAGATCGAGGCGGCGGCGGAGACCGCCGACAAGATCGTCACCTTCGAGTTCCCCCACTTCATGTCGCCCCACGCCTGCTGGCCCTCGGCCCAGAACCTGTACCGGCGCTACGCGGAGTACGCGGGCCTCAGAGATCGACCGCGAGCGAGGTGATCGCAAGCCCCGACGTCTGCTCCGTACTTTAGGAGCAGACGTCGGGGCCGGGCCACCCCACCCTACCCTCCACCTGGGAGGCGAATCCAGAGAATCCTTCGGAACGGTCTATCGTCGCCCCCCCTTCGGTGGCCCCTCCCAAGGGGAAGACCATGATACGGAAGCGGGAAGAGCGGCCATGCCACCCAAGTCGTGAGAAGGTTCCCTCCCCTAGGGAGGGGTTGGGGTGAGGTCGAGAGCCTGACGAACTTTGGAAGGGGCTTTAGTCGCTCGATCCCACTCGTCCCGGAGCCGCCGCTGGTACTCAACGGGCTCCTCGTCCCATTTGACCTTCCCCACGAACGACATCATTCGTTGGTAGGCGCTTTCCATCTCGACCTTCTCCACGGCCTTCTCGAAGCGCAGGAACTCGTCGTGATCCCTCTGGACTGCGACGGGACGACCGTTCTCATCCGAGAGGATGCGCTTCGAGAGGACCTTCATGGCTCTATTCTACGGCGGAGGCATCTCACGTCATCGTTGGGATGCGGGGATTCCCTTTCAGGGCGCCGAGTGATCGCCGGCGATCCCAGGGGGCCATCGCCTACTTTCGTTGCGTGACGCTGAACCAGTTGCCGAACGGATCGGACATCAGGGCCTCGGTGCCGTAGAACTGCTCCTCGGGCGGCCCCTTGAACTCGACGCCCTTGGCCTTCAGCTCGGCGTAGTCGGCGTGGATATCCGAAGACTCGAACACTCCGGAGCCGAACGCGCCCCCCTTGACCAACTCGCGAACCTGAGCGGCGATCTCGGGCTTCATCGTCATCTCCGGCAAGGCGAGGATGATCTCGAGGTCGGGCTGGGACTTGGGACCGACGGTCAGCCAGCGGTTCCCTTCGCCGAACGCGGCGTCGGTCCGCACTTCGAAGCCGAGCTTGTTCACATAGAATTCGTACGCCACCTCGTGATCGAGGACCAGGACGGAGACGTGGTTCATGCGGGTGATCATCGCCTCTAAGCGTAATCCCTAAGCGGACGGAACCCCTTCTCGAATCTTGCCGTTTTGGACGAAGCAAAGGGGCACGAACCGGGGCGAACGGATGCCGCCGAGACGCCAAAGGCGGCGCGAGCCCTCGCGGAACCCGGTGGGCGAGCGGCCGAACTCCCTTGCGAAGCGAGCCGAGAACGAGCCGAGGCTTTCGTAACCGACGCTGGCGCAAACCTCGGAGACCGTCAGGTCGGAAGTCAGAAGGAGGAGCTTGGCGCGCTCCAGGCGGCGGGCGGTCGCGAACGCGTGGGGCGTCTGGCCGAAGGCGCGTACGAACTGGCGGTGGAAATGGAAAGGCGAGAGGCAAGCCTCGGAGGCGACTTCGGTCAAAAGCAGGGGCTCGACCGCGAGACGGTCGCGGGCACGGTCAAGGCGGCGCAACAGGTCGGGTTCCACCGCCCTCATTGTAGCGAGACTAGCGGTTCATCAGGAACCAGCGGATCTCCTCGAAGGCGGCGGTGGGCGACTCCTCCGGGACGAATCGGCCCGACTGGGGGAAGCGGCGGGTCTCGTGGTCGGGGAACGCCTCCTCGAAGCGGGCGAGCGCGTCCTCGCCGAAGATCGGGTCTTTCGTGCCCCAGAGGAGCAGCGTCGGCTTGTCCTGGATCGCCTCGCGCCGAGCCCACAGCTCCTCATGCCACCCCGCGTCCCGCTCCAGGCTCTCGATCATCGTGTAGAGCGCGCCGCGCTCGCGATGCGAGCGGAAAGGCTCCAGGTACTGGGTCCGGGAAGGCCGCTGGATGCGGTGCCGGTCGGCGAAGAGGGCGGGGAGGATAAAGCTCGGCGAGGCGTTGAGCGCCCGATAGTAGAAGCGGTTGAGGGGGTTGCCCACGAGCCGGGAAAGCCGCATGGCGTAGCGGTTCTCGAGCAGGGGCCACAGCCAGGTGTTGAAGAGGACGAGCGAGTGAACCCGCTCGGGGTTGCGCATCGCCCAGGAGAGGCCCAGGGGACCGCCCGCGCAGTTGACGACGAGGGTCACGTCGTCGAGGGCGAGCACGTCCATCAGGCCCGCGAGCCGCCGGGCCTGGGCCTGGGGCCGGTAGTCCACGCGGGCGGGCTTGTCGGAGAGGCCGAAACCCAGGAGGTCGGGAGCGATGCAGCGGTAGCCATCGCTCAGGGCGTGGACGAGGTGGCGGTAGAGGTAGCTCCAGGTGGGGTTGCCGTGGAGGAACACCAGGGGGCGGCCCTGGCCTTCGTCCAGATAGCGCATCGTGCCCTCGCCGGTGTCGAACTCGCGCGGGACGAAAGGGTATTGGACGGTGTTGAGCCACTCGTGGGGCATTTCGATCGTATGGGCGCGGGGAGCGCTCTTCTTCTACGCCCTTTGTCGCGCCACGAGCGAGGCCAGCCGTCCCGCCACCTTCATCGGGTCGTGCCGCACGACGTCGGTCTCGCTCACGTAGTCGCCCGCGAGGACGCGGACGCCCAGGGCACGGATCCGGTCGATGTCGGGGTCCACGAAGCTCTGGTTCGCGTGGGCGTAGCGGCGGCGGGCCTCCTCGCTCGGTACGGCGGTGTTGACCATCGCGTAGTCGACCACTCCGGGGCCGACGTGGTCCAGCAGGGCGGCGACGTGCTCGGAGGCGGCGAACTCGTCCGTCTCGCCCGGCTGGGTCATCACGTTGCACACGTAGACCTTCGGGGCGTGGGCGGCGCGCAGGGCCTCCGCCAGCTCCGGCACGATCAGGTTCGGCACGATCGACGTGAACACCGAGCCGGGGCCGAGGACGATCAGGTCGGCCTGGGCGATCGCCTCCAGGGCCTCGCGTGTGGCGCGGGGGCCGGGAGGGTCGAGTTCGATCTTCCCGATCCGCGCCCCGACCTCCACGATGGCGGTCTCGCCGCAGACCCGCGAGCCGTCCGCGAACGTGGCGCAGAGACCGACCCGCTCCAGGGTGCTGGGGACGACGCGGCCCCGGATGGCGAGAACGTCGCTGGCGATCTCGATGGCGCGCTCGAAGTCGCCGTGCGCCTGGTCCACGAGGGCGGCGATCAGCAGGTTGCCCATCGAGTGGCCGCTCAGGGAGCCGCTCTCCCGGGCGAAGCGGTGCTGGAAAAGGTCGGTCATCGACTTTTCCGCGTCGGCCAGGGCGACGAGGCAGTTGCGGATGTCGCCCGGCGGGATCATGCCCTTGTCGCGCATGAGCTGGCCGCTGCTGCCCCCATCGTCGGTGACGGTGACGATGGCGGTGATGTTGGAAGAGTGCTGCTTCAGGCCCCGGAGCAGCGTGGAAAGGCCCGTTCCGCCGCCGATCGCGACGAGGCGCGGCCCTTGGGCGAGCTGCTGGCGGCGCAGGTAGACGTCGACCTTGCCCCCTCCCTTGAGACCGGGGCTCAGCGTCTCGAGAAAGTGGTTGACCGCCGAGCGGACCGCCCACGCGGTGAGGAACACGCCCAGTACGAGAGAGACGCCGCCGCCGATCCAAAGCGCGTCGTCGACGCTGCCCGGCGCGACGATCCCCTGGACCACGCCGCGCGCCGCGAGGTAGGTTCGGTCCAGAAAGGGCAGGACGATGCGCCGGAACGAGAGCCCGACCCCGAAGAAAAGCGCGACGAGACCCAGCAGCAACAGGGCGACGGCCTTGACGAGGTCCGCCGTCGGGGCGAGAAGGCGACGAAGCCGCCGGGGGCGGATCATAGGTCAGTCGTCTCGATCGTCGGGCAGGAAGACGCCGAGAACGCCGTTGATGAAGGCGATCAGGAGGCTGGCGACGAGGGCGGCGAGAAAACCTCGCAGACCGCCCTGGGTGATGCGAAAGCCGAGCTGGAGGCTGGCGGCGACCCAGAGCACGACCGCGTTCACCACGAGGGCGAAGAGGCCGAGGGTGAGGCAGCTCAGCGGGAGCGTGAGCAGCTTGAGGATCTTGCCCAGGGTGGCGTTAAGCAGGCCCAGGACGAGGACGCCGACGAGGAGCTTGACGGCGTCCTCGCCGTTCCGCACGTTCACGTCGAAGCCAAGGCGCAGAGCGTTGCAGATCAGCGAGGCCGCGTAAACGGAAAACGCCATCAGGACCCAACGCAGGAGGAGCCTTGTCATCGCTACGCTACGTGATACCGCACTTTCGCCCTATCGAGCCTTTAGGCTCAGTTCCGGTCCCACACGCGGCTACCGATCGCGTACATCGCGAGCTGCATCGCCTTCATCGTCTTCGCCTGGCCGTCGTCCAGATTATCGCCGGGCACATCGGCGGGAGTGAGGGTGAAGAGAACCGTGTTGCCGCCGAGGATCGCGCCGTCCTTGCCCTTCCGAAGCTCGAAAAGCTGGGGCGAGGAGTCGAAGAAGACGTTGATCCGCTCGATCGCCGCCGTGCCCCGCGTCTTGGCGTCCGCACCGTTCAGGGTCACCATCGTACGACCGCTGTAACGCAGATCCACGCCGCCGCCGACCGCGTCCTGGACCGTCGCACGGTAGGACGCCGCGACGTGGCTCCGGCGGATCGGGACGTGGGCCTTGTCCATGTAGGCGATGAGGGTCTGGGCGCGCTCGCGGCTCGGCGGGTGGCTCTTGTAGATGCCCCAGTCGATGTTGTCCGTCAGCATGTTTCGCCGGGCGAGCTTCTCCATGAAGGTCAGCATCCCGGTGGGATCGTAGGGGCTCTTGAGCAGGTACTGGAAGCCGCCGTAGTCCGCCGCCTCCTCCGCTTTGACGCTCCAGCCGCTTCCCGTGGCCTGCATCACGAGGTTCCCCACGCCCAAGGCGCCCGCCGCCGCCCCCGCCCCGCCCGTCAGGATGGCGAGCAGGACGAGAGGCAGGGAGATGTTCTGCATCTTCGACTGCTCGCGCTGGAGCGTCGAAACGTGCCGCTCGGAGGCGTGGGCGATCTCGTGGGCGAGGACGCCCGCCAGTTCGTCGTCGCTCTCGGACTGTTTGAGAAGCCCCTCGTAGACGTAGATGTAGCCGCCCGGCAGGGAGAACGCGTTCACGTCGTCCCCCTGGATCACCTTGAAGCTGTACTGGAAAGGGTTGAGCCGCTTGTCGCCCCAGCTCACCTCGATCGGGGTCTTGTTCGCGATCTCGGCGAGGACCTTACCGACCCGCTGCACCCGGTCGTTGTACTCCGCGTTCGTGCTGGCCTTCAGCTCCTTGTCGGCTTCGGCGGCGTACTTCGCCCCTTTCTCGGTATCGCCCTTGAGATCCTCGCGGTGCTGGCGCTCCGCCTTCTGCTCCTTGGTCTCCTTCTGCGGCGGATCGGCCTTCTGGGGTTCCTGTGGGGCCAGGAGCGCGATTCCGAACAGGGTGGCGGCCAGCATCTCTATCGTCTACAGACGTCCGCCGCACTGCGGGCGTGACGGTAGATTACCGCCGGAAAGCACTAAGCTCAAGGAGGACGACGCGTTACGCCTTTAATCCGTAAGGACCTTAAGGCGTCTGCGCTCCCGAACTCCGATGACCTTTCGCGACCTTGGCTCGATGGCCTACGACGAGGCCTGGACGCTCCAGCGCGCGCTCGTCGAAGGGATTCTGAACGGCGGCGAGGAGACGATCCTCCTCGTCGAACACCCGCCGACCCTGACCCTCGGCGCGGCGTTCCACGCGGAGAATCTCCTCTTGCCCGAATCGGCCTACGAGGAGCGCGGAACGACGATCGTCCGCACGGACCGGGGCGGCGACGTGACCTACCACGGTCCCGGCCAACTCGTCGTCTATCCCCTGCTCGACCTCTCGAAGCGGGGCCGCGATCTCCATCGCTACCTGCGAACCCTGGAGGAGTCGGTGATCGGCACGCTCGGAGACCTCGGCCTCTCGGGCGAGCGGAACCCCGTGAACACCGGAGTGTGGGTCGGCAACCGGAAGGTGTGCGCGATGGGGATCAAGGTGCGTCGCTGGGTCACGATGCACGGCCTCGCCCTCAACTGCGACGTGGATCTCGCGCCCTACGCGACCATCGTGCCGTGCGGCATCCGGGGCGACTACGGTGTGACCTCGCTCTCTCAGGAGCTTGGACGCCCGCTCGGGGTGGCGGAGGCGAAGCCGCTCCTGACGGAGCGGCTTCGCCGGGAATTCGCGTGACTACTTCGGCAACGCGTACGTCACGCCGCCACCACCCTCGCCCGACAGACGCAGGGCCAAACCGCTCTCCGACGGGGCGCCGAAGAGTCCAAGACGGGCCGGCGGCAGCGCCAGGACCGTCCGGGGATCGCCCGCATGGTAGTACGGGGCCTCCCGCAAGGCGAACAGGTAGGCGTTCGTCAGGTTCGGGAAGCCCGCGAGGCCGACGGGCGTTCCCGCCTGAAGGGCGCGACGAACGTTCGTCGGAAGGGCGGCCCAAAGCCTCAGCCCCGGGTAGGACTCGCGCAGGACGTCCGTCGGGACGCGAGACAGCGGCGGCTCCGCCGAACGGAAAGCCGCCGCCTGGGCGGGGGTCAGGCGCGCGGCGAACGTCGCGTAGTCGTCCAGGCCGACCTTCTTCGAGCGCTCGACGGAGTTCCAGGTCGTGTCGGGGATCTCCTGCTCCCGGAGACGCCAGAAGCCGGGGTGACGCAGGCGGGCGACGCCGTCGGCGAGACGCAGGGAGACGCGGTTGTTGGCGGCCACGCTCTGAAGGGTCGTGAGGGCCGGGCCGATGTTGAGGTTCACCTCGGCCATCGGCACCCGAAACGCGTCGGCCACGACGGGCAGCCCGGTGGCGTCGTGCCAAGCGACGAGCAGGTCGCTCAGCGCGAACTGGCCGCCCGCCCACTCCGAACGGCCCAGGTTCGCAGGAGCGATAGACTTCGACCAAGCGGCGTCGACCTTCTCCGGGACGCTCGGCCAGCTCAGAGCAGCCTTGGCGAAGGCGCCGTCGCCGCTCGGCAGGGCCGGGTCCAAGCGGCTTGGCGGCGCGGAGTCCATGGTCTCCACCGCGAGCAACGTCGGATCGAACCGACTGTAGCCCGGCCGGACCGCGCCCGCGCCCCCCGTATCGACCCGCCGTGCCGGGGCGCCGCGACCCGGGCGGCGGATCATGCCGGGAGCGACCGGGATCCCCGACGGCGCGGGAGGCGCCCCTCGCTCCCGATCGGCGCGCTCCGACTTGAGGTAGTCGGACTCCGACGAGGCGCCTTCCGGACGGCCAAGGATCGTCGACGAGCCCTCGTGCTTCCAGACCAGCCCCATCGTGTCGGCGAGGGACTCCATCGCGCGACCGGCGGGAAGGTTCTTCACCAGCATCGTCGCCTTCCAATCGCTCACGACCCCCGAGGCCGTCAAAGGCTGTCCTGAACTCTTCTCGAGGCTGGCGACCAGCGTCTTGAGCGGAACCATCGCGAGATGGACGGTGACCGGCTTGGCGTAAGCGGGATCTTTGGCAGGGTCGAACGTCGCCGCCTGGAAGGCGACGAGGGCGAAAATCAGGCTCATACCCATACTGACGCCTCGTCCGGGCGGTCGGGTCGGCTAATCTCATCCTTATGGACGTCATGCCCGCTGCCGTCACCCCCTTCGACGCCCAAGGAGCGGTCGACCGGGCGGGGATCGCCCGCCTCCTCGCCCACTTCCGCGCCGAAGGCGCGACGGGCGTCGTCGTCGGCGGCACCACGGGCGAAGGGCCGTCGCTCACCTCGTTCGAACGGCGCGAACTCGTCCGCACCGCGGTCCCACTCGCCCACGGCCTTCCGGTCTGGCTGGGGATCGCCACGCCTTCCCTGGAGGAGGCGGTCTGGCTCGCCCGCGAGGCGCACAAGGCGGGGGTGGCGGGCGTGCTCGCGATGCCGCCCTTCTTCCACCGCGATCTCGATCCCACGCCCTGGCTGCGCGCCTTCCTCGATCGCGCTCCCGGCGACGTCCTCCTCTACCACTTCCCCCGCTTCGCCCCTTCCCTGCTCGACGTCGCCGCCGCGCTCGCCGACCACCCGCGCCTCGCGGGACTCAAGGACAGCTCGGGAGAGCGGGCCAACCTCACCCGCTTCGCCGCCGCCCTGCCCGGCAAGCGACTGTTCGTCGGCGACGAGACGCTGCTCGCGGAGGCTATCGCATTAGGGTGGACGGGCACGATCAGCGGAGCCGCGAACGTCCTGTGCCGCGAACTGGCGGGCGCGCTCACGGACGAGAACGGCGAGTCGCGCGGCGTCAAGCTGGAACTCCTCCTTCCACGTCTCCGAGAGATCCGGTCCACGCCCCAGCCGATGGGACACAAGCGGACCCTTGTGGAGCGCGGCGTCCTGGAGCGGGCGGACGTGCGCCTGCCTCTGGTGGGCTGACGTATATTAAAACCATGGCTACGGCGCTCGTCAACCCCGACGCTTCGGCATCCGTCGAGAGCGGTCCCCGCCGCCTGACCATCGCGGAGTACGAGGCGATCCCCAACCACGTCTTTCCGGAAGGCGAACGGGTCGAACTGATCGAAGGACTGATCTACACGAAAACGGGGCAGAACGATCCACACATCACGGCCCTGCGCGCGGTTTTCGCCGCCTTCCAGGAGACCTTCGGAGCGGGCTTCAACCTGTCGATGCAGACCCCGCTCAAGCTTGGAAACGCGAGCGCTCCCGCGCCCGACATCACCGTTCTTCGTGGCGCCTGGCGCGATTACGATGGGCGTCGTCCCGACCTGTTGAAGGACGTTCCGCTCCTCGTCGAGGTCAGCGACACCACCCTCACCGAGGATCGAGGGCGAAAGGCGAGACTCTACGCCAAGCACGGCATCCCCGAGTACTGGATCGTGAACCTGCGCGACCGGACGTTGGAGGTTCGGCGCGGACCGCGCGCCGAGTCCGAGGACTACTTCGAGACGCTGGTGTACCGGGAAGGGGAAACGGCGACGGTCAACGACCGGCCCGTTGCGGTGACGGATCTGCTTCCGAAAGCTTGATCCTCGATGAGACGAAAACCCGTTCTCTCGGTTCTTGGCGCCGCCTTCGTCGGGGGTGCGTCTACCTCGAGCGCCAGCCTACTCCCCAGCCGCTCGCCTTTTTAGACAACTACCCCCTCGAATCGCTCACCGCTTTCGAGGGTGACGCCACCGCGTCGCCGCAACTCCTATGCCGAATCTACGCGATCAAGGGGCCGGTCGAGGCGGTTCGGTCGCGAATGGATCAAGAGGCTGAGAGTCACGGGATGGCTTACATTCTCGATAATAGCGATCGAACCTGGATGAAGCTCGACCGAACGCTTTCGGTCCGACTAACGGCGAAGACCCCGCCTGAGCTTTCGCAACCCGGACCGCCCGGAACGACGGGGTACGTCGTGGCCTACGAGCCCGAGCGGATCTCTGTTATGGACCACGTCTGGCGGGCTTGGCTTCGTTTCCGCTATCCGTCATAAAGCGGAAAGGCCCGCCGCTGGAACTCAGCGGCGGGCCTTCCCGAGGGAAGCGAGGGGCCTACGCCTCGTCTTCGTCCGTCTCTTCGACGGGAGCCGGGGTCGGCGCGACGGGGGCGTTGGGGTCGAACACGACGAGCGTGATCGCGGCGGAGACCTCGCGGTGCAGATCCAGCTCGATCGGGTAGGTCCCGAGCTTTCGGATGGGGTCGTGGAGGGCGATCGCCTTGCGGTCGACCGTCGCGCCGAGCTGGCTCGCGATCTCCTGGGCGATGCGCTCGCTGGTGATGGCGCCGAACAGCTTGCCCTGGCCGCCGACCTCGCCCGCGATGCGGATCGTCTTGCCGTTCAGTCCGGCGGAGACGCCCTCGGCGGCGGTCTTCAGACCGGCCGTCTTGGCGGCGAGGTGCGCGTTCTTCCGCTCGAGCGCGGCGAGCTGGTTCTTCTCGGCCACGATGGCGAGGCCACGCGGGAAGAGGTAGTTGCGGGCATATCCGTCCGCGACGTTGGCGACCGTTCCTTCTTTACCCACCTTGGGCACGGTCTTGAGCAGGATGACTTTCATGGTGTTGCCTCGTTGTCGTCGGGCACGGCCAGGCATGCCTAGCCACGCTTTGGGGCGAGGCCGCCAGGTCCCTGAAGACCTACCGCCTCACGCCCAACCCGATCGTCACCCCAGGGTTCTGGAAAATCCGATCCACCCCGAGCCAGCCGATCAGGCCGCCGCCGAACTCGTACCGGAGTCGCGCGTCGAACCGGGGATTGTTGATGTCCCACAGATCGCCGCGGAAGCCGAGCTTCGACGTGAGAGCGTAGTCTACCCCGACGCCGGGCCGGGCGGCGTAGATGCCGTAGCGGTAGTCGAACCGCGGGCTCACCGCCTTGCCGATCTGGAGGTTCACCCGGTTGCGCCCGAAAGCGTCCCACAGCCCGGCCGTGACGAAGCCGTCGCTGAGCGGGACCGAGAGGTTCAGGTCCGTGCGATAGTAGTTCGGGTCGCTCTCGCGGATCAGGTCGATCTGGGCGGTAATGGGGGGGAAGCTCGGGCGCTTGCCGCCGCCCAGTACGCCGCCTACCTTGTCCGAGAGGCCGCCGAGCCGCTTCTCGAGGTCGACGGCGTTGTCCAGCACCGTACCGAGCTTTCCGGGCAGGTCCTGGCTTTTGGCGGTAAGGTCGGCGACGTTCGCCGCCACCTTGTTCGCGTTGTCCGTCAGTTCGGGAAGCTTGGCGCTGGCGTCCTTGACGTTCGTCAAGGTGGCGCGCAGGTCGCGGTTGATCGCCGGATCGTTCAGCGTCTTGTGGATATCCGCCAAGAGTCCTTGGGACTCGACGGCGATGCGGTGGGCGTCGGCGAGGAGGGTGTCGGCGCCGTTCTGGAGCTTGTTGCTCTTGGCGAACCGCTCGATCGAGAGGGCGGTCTCCTGAACCGAGGAGAGGGTGCCTTCGCTGGTCCGCAGGATCTGAGCGATCTCGGCCTGGTTGTCGTTGAGGATCAGGCTCGTGCGGTTCGCGACCCGGGTGAAAGCCCGCAGGGTGTCGGCGCTGGCCCGCAGGGTGTTCTGGGTCGTGCCGAGGATGCCGCGCACGTCGCCCTTGAGGCTGTTGTCGTCAAGGAGCTTCCGGACCGAGCCGAGCGTCGCGGTGAGTTCGTCGTACAGCGCCGAGCCGCCGCCCGGAAGGATGCTGTCGAGCGGCCCGGCCTTGCTGCCGGGGATCGTCTCTCCGGGCTCGTAATCCCCTCCCGGCCCTCTGTAGACGGGATCCTGCACGAGCGAGAGGGGCGTGTCGCCGAGACCGACGATCGAGCCCGCGATGAGGGCGCGCGTGCTGTGGGGGATGCGGGTCTTGGGATCGATGCCGATCTCCAGCCGCGCTTCCGTCGGGCTGGCGACGGCGACCTTCGTGACCTCACCGACCTGGACGCCCGCCATCAGCACCCGCGAGCCTTTCGCGAGCCCCCCGGCATCGGGCATCGTGACGACGTAGGTGTCGCGCTTGCTGCCGAAGAAGTGGCCGCCGAGCGTCACCGCGCCCGCCAAAAGGAGGATCACCGCGACGACCACGAACAAACCGACCTGCGCGGCGGCCTTCATACGTCGTAAGTTTAGCCTTATGCGACGACCGGTTCCCCAACCTTACGTCGAGAGAACGAAATAAGCCTCCGGGTAGTCTCGAAAGTAGGCGTCGATCGTCCGAAGATGCAAAGCGGCGCTATAAACCGTGAAGCGGCCCTAACGGCGCGGGCGGAAGAGTCGTAGATAAAGGTACGCGGGCGAGAGCCCGCACCGACAGAGAGAAAACAAAGACATGTGGCAACGCTTTACAGAACGCGCGCGGAAGGTCGTCTTCTACGCGCAGGAAGAGGCCCAGAAGTTCGGGGAGGGCTACGTCTCGACGGAGCACCTTCTCCTCGGGCTCGTGCGGGAGTCGGACAGCGTGGCCGCGCGGGTGCTGGAGAAGCTGGGCGTCAGCCTGAACCGCATCCGGGTCGAGGTGGAGAAGCAGCTCCCGAGAGGGGACGCGCGCCCCTCGCAGGACATGACGCTCACGCCCCGCGCCAAGCGGGTGATCGACCTCGCCTACGATGAGGCTCGAAACCTCAACAACAACTACATCGGCACCGAGCATCTGCTGCTCGGCCTCATCCGCGAGGGCGACGGCCTCGCTGGGCGCGTCCTGGCGAAGCTGGGCGTCGAACTCGAGCGCGCCCGCCGCGAGGTGATGGCCCTCCAGGACAACGAGAGCCAGCAGAAGTCCGGTTCCGGAGCCTCGAACTCCGCCGGGGGCGGAAACCGCGGGCAGACGAACGCCACCGCGGCGAAGACCGCGACCCTCGACGAGTTCGGTCGCGACCTGACCGATCTCGCCCGCGAAGGCAAGCTGGACCCCGTCGTGGGCCGCCAGGGTGAGATCGAGCGCGTGATGCAGATCCTCTGCCGCCGCACGAAGAACAACCCCTGCCTCATCGGAGACCCCGGCGTCGGTAAGACCGCCATCGCCGAAGGCCTCGCCCTTCGCATCGTCCAGGGCGACATCCCCGACATCCTGCGCAACAAGCGCATCGTGTCGTTGGATCTCGCGGGCCTCGTCGCGGGCACCAAGTACCGAGGCGAGTTCGAGGAGCGCATGAAGAAGGTGATGGAGGAGGTCCGCAAGGCCGAGGGCGCCGTCATCCTGTTCATCGACGAGCTTCACACCCTTGTGGGCGCCGGCGCCGCCGAAGGCGCGATCGACGCCTCCAACATCATGAAGCCCGCCTTGGCGCGCGGCGAGCTGCAGTGCATCGGCGCGACGACCCAGGACGAGTTCCGCAAGTACATCGAGCGCGACGCCGCTCTGGAGCGACGCTTCCAGGCCGTCAAGGTCAAGCAGCCTTCCGAGGAGGAGGCGGTGGACATCCTGAAGGGCCTGCGCGAGCGCTACGAGGCGCACCACCAGGTCGAGATCACCGACGACGCCCTCCAGGCATCGGTGACCCTCAGCCAGCGCTACATCTCCGACCGCAGCCTGCCCGACAAGGCGATCGACCTGATCGACGAGGCCGCCAGCCGCGTCCGGCTCCAGATGAGCCTGCCGCCCGCCGACGTCCGCACCGACCGCGCCCGCCTGACCAAGCTCAAGGCCGACCTCGAGCACACCCGCAAGCGGAGCGGCGACGAGGAGGACATGACGGCCCGGCAGACCGAGCTCGACGAGCTCGAACACTCCATCGCGGAGCGCGAAGAGGCATGGCAGAACCAGGAGAAGCCCGAGCCCATCGTGGGCGAGAGCGAGATCGCGGCCATCGTCCAGGCTTGGACCGGAATCCCGGTGACCAAGCTCGTCGAGGCCGAGAGCCAGAAGCTCCTACGCATGGAGAGCGATCTGCACCAGCGGATCATCGGCCAGGCGGACGCGGTCTCGGCGGTCAGCCGCGCCATCCGGCGCTCGCGCTCGGGCCTCAAGGATCCGAAGCGGCCGATGGGTTCGTTCATCTTCCTCGGGCCGACCGGCGTCGGCAAGACGGAGCTGGCGAAGACCCTCGCGGGCTACCTCTACGAGAAGGAGTCCAACATGGTCCGGATCGACATGAGCGAGTACATGGAGCGGTTCGCCGTCTCCCGTCTCGTCGGCGCCCCTCCCGGATACGTGGGTTACGATGAGGGCGGCCAGCTCACCGAGCAGGTGCGGCGCAACCCGTACTGCGTGGTCCTGCTGGACGAGATCGAGAAGGCGCACCCCGAGGTGTTCAACCTGCTCCTCCAGGTCATGGAGGACGGTCAGCTCACCGACAGCCAGGGTCGAACGGTCGACTTCCGCAACACGATCATCATCATGACCAGCAACGTGGGCGTTCGCCCGATCGAGCTGGACAAGGGCCTGGGCTTCAAGACCGCGACGCAGGATTTCAACGATCCGAAGCTGTACGAGGCGATGAAGAACAAGATGATCGACGAGATGAAGAAGATGTTCCGGCCGGAGTTCCTGAACCGCGTCGATGAGACCATCGTCTTCTCGCACCTGAAGAAGGAGGAGATCCTGCAGATCGCGGACCTCTACCTGAAGCGGGTCAACGAGTCGGCCAAGCAGATGGAGATCACCATCGAGCTATCCGACGCGGTGAAGGACCTGCTCGTCGCGGAAGGCTACGACCCGAACCTCGGCGCGCGACCCCTGCGACGCGCGGTGCAGCGCTTCATCGAGGACCCGCTCAGCGAGGAGATGCTCCTCGGCCGGTTCCAGAAGGGCGACCGCATCCTCGCGGACACCGAAGATGGCAAGACCGTCGTCTTCAAGCGCCAAGAAGAGGGCGACGCCGAGCCCGAGAAAGAGCTCGTCGGCCAGGAAAGCTAAACCGACCGCTCGACAAAGCTAGATAGGCCCGCTCCGGTGAATCGGAGCGGGCCCTTTAGTTTTCCGAGGGTTCTGGGACTCCCCAACCTTTGGTGTGCCGTGAATCGGATGGAGAATCGGGCGGCGTGGCGCAGCTTGCCGGGCGATCCCCGCACCAAGCTCGGCTGGATGCGCAAGGAGGTCGAAGACCCCCTCTCTCCCCCGGATCTGAAAGCGACGGTCCCCGTGCCCTCGGCTATCCATCACTTTTCTGTTCGGATCGAGGTCGGACAGGGTTCCTTCGTTCGGGGGATCGACCATGGAACGGTGAGCTTCGTCGACGGATGGCTCCATTTCGAAGGCCAGCGCACGGGCTTCGATCTGCGTCGCGCCGATATCCGATGGACCACACGCCAAGAGAGCTTGACATCGTTGACGTTGCGCGATGGATCTTTCGTGAGTTTCGTCGCGCCCGCTGGGTCCACCGGGGTAGCGTCCTTTGGAGGACGGATCGACGTTCACCAAGCTTTGGACAGATGGCACAAGGAGGCGAGGCATCCGACGGGTGAGTCCCTTCTACCGCCTTCCTCCGCCCTGCCGAACGTGTTCGCAACGGCCTAACTCATGATCAGCGGGGGCCTTATGAGCGCGCTTATCGGCTCGTTCGCGGCCCTTCGACTCCAGTCTGGGTGGCTCCTCTTTCTCGTCCCGGCAGGTCTCTTTCTCGTTTTGTGGGGCCTTGTGGAGTCGGCGCAGCTTCGTGCCGGCGGGGCGTCTTAGAAGGGTGGCCGTCTACGTCGATCCCCTGCGCGAGCACCCGCCGTTCCATGGATGGACGACGTGGTGCCACATGATCGCGGACACCGAGGCGGAGCTGCACGCGATGGCGGAGCGCATCGGGATGCGGCGGGAGTGGTACCAGGGCGACCACTACGACCTCCGCCCCGAGGGCCGCGTCCTCGCGCTCCGGGCGGGGGCGGTCGAGATGCCGATACGCGAGATGGCGCGGCGGGTATGCGGCGCGCGAAAGGCGAAACGCCGAGCGTCCGACCTTAATTAGGCGGTCCTGGGAAGCGCGTTTACCCAGACCCACGGCACGATCGCGGATGGCTCCTCGTAGGCATCGACGTCCTCCTGGGTCATGGGCCTGAGCTCCTCCATGGGGATGCCGTCGTGGTAGCGGCAGGCGAGGTACTGGCGGGCGACCTCGCTGAGGTCCACCTCGTCCACGGGACCGCCGAAGCCTGTCCGTCCATTCGAGGCCGACACCATGCTGAGGCGCAGCTCGCCCGCCTGCTCGTCCACCCAGCAGTAGAGGGTCATCGGACGCGTCTCACCAAACCGCTCCAGAATCTGCCGCTCGCGAGCATCCTCCACTGCGCGCACGAAGCGCACGACGTCATCCTCCGAGACGTCGCGCAGCTCCTCGTCCGAGAAGCCGAAGCCCCAGAGATTCGCTCGCGCCTCGGCCATCAGGCCGTCCTCGCCGTCGTCCACGAGGATCGGGTCGGCGACTACTTTGGGCAGCCATTCGTCGAACGGATTGGATCGATCGGTCACCGCACGGGAGGCTACCGCCTACGATCTCTCAGCGATGAGAACCCGCACGGCGATTTTCGGAGCAACGCGGGAGGCGCCGTCCGCAGAAAGCCGATCGACCCGTCGAGAGTGCGGCAACCGACGCCGTCAGATCGGTCGCCTGCCCCGGTCTCGAGTGCGGAGCGGTGGACCTCCTCGCGGACGTCAACCTACCGTTCGGCCTGACCGCGACGGACGGGCACGCCGCTCACCGCATGGTCGCCCACCTCAAGGTGAAGAAACCGTAGTCCTCCGGCCTCCACCCGGCGTCCTCCGCGTCACATGGGCGCGGCATCGGCCCGAGGGTTTTCAAATCGGCTCGGATCGATGAATGGCGCGGTGCGCTTTGGGCGAGACAAATCAAGCCTCCTCCCGCAAGAGATGCGCCAACGCGGCTCCTCGTTGCTGGAGAAAGCGCCGGAGGTAGGGCGCGAGGATCAGGCGGTCGAAGGGCTCCCCCAAGGGTGAGCGGAAGACCATGTGGTCGACCATCCGCGTTCCGCCTTCCACAAGGTAGAACTCGTGGCGGTGCCAGAGGCTCCGGAAGAAACCGCGAACCATCGTGTCCTCGAAGGAGCGGGGCGGATCGACGAGGGTGACGCGGGCGGTCAGCCGCTGGCGGACGAGGAAGTGGGTCGCCTCGAACGTCACCTCGTCTCCTAGCTCCAAGGGAGATAAGCCCGAGACGACCCGCTCGTGGCCGGAGGCGGTCCGGGCGTGGGTCGCCGGGTCGAGAAGGGCCGCGTAGACCCTCTCGGGCTTGGCCGGGACGAGGGTCTCTACGCGGATCGAGGCCATGTCTGGGGAAACAGTTCGCCTTGAACGACGGCGCCCGGTTCCAGCTCCATGAACGGCGAGAGGACGTGCGCCGCCTCGCCGGAGGCGTAGCGGGTCCGTTCCGTCATCATGTGGAGCGCGATGGCGCGGCGGGGCCGCCCGCTCCGGTTGGGGCCGGAGCCGTGCCAAGTGAGCGCGTGGTGGTAGTGAACCTGCCCTTTTCGCACGGGACACGACCGGACCTCGATCGGGGTTCCGCCGAACGCCTTCGGCATCGCGTCGAAGTCGCCTAGCCCTTCAAGCCAGCGGATGTGGACGCCCCACCGGTGGGAACCGGGGACCATCCGCATGCAGCCGTTGTCCTCGTCCGCGTCGTCCAGGGCGACCCAGGCGGTGACCTGCTCGTCCTTGGGCGTGAGGGGCGGCCAATAGGGCGAGTCCTGGTGCCAGTGGTTCGCGCCGCCGACGGCGGCGGGCTTGTACTGGATCTGGTCGTGCCACAGCCGGATCGTCCTGCCGCCCGTAAGCTGGGCGATCTCCTCGCCGATCGTCGGGTTCTCGACCAAGCCCCGGAAGGCGGGGCTCGCACGGAAGATGTCCACGATCTGCCACACCGCGCCCTCGGGGTCGCCGTTCATGTTGTGGCACAGCACGGGCTGGGGCTTCGACGCGTCGTCCCGGTCCGCGATAACGCGCAGGGTCTCCTCCTGCAAGGCCGCTACCTCGTCTTCCGAGAGGAGCTGCGGCCCAAGGAGGAACCCTTGCTTTCTGAACGTCTCGACTTGCTCCGCCTTGAGCATGGGGCGACGTTACCCTAGAGTCGCGATCCTCGATGCGGCGAGAGGAACGACCGAAGGGCCTAGGGAGAGACCGTGCGGCAGGTCCCGCGCAACCCCTCCGCGCGGCTGGCGTATCCTGTACTTAGACATGGCAGAGCGCAAGATCCTTACCGGCCTCACCGCCGACGCGTTCGTTTCGGACGCCGACCGCTGGGCCCTCGAAAAGCTGAAGAAGGTCCCTCTTCTTCCCCTGGTCATGCGCAAGTTCTACGAGGTCGGCTTCGACCGGTGGTTCTACTGCATGAACATGAGCATGTCGGTGCGCTGCGGGCCGAAGCAGTATCCGACGCTCCACCGGATGCTTCAGGAGTCGTGCAAGGTACTCGACATGCCCGAGCCGGAGCTCTACCTGTCGAACCACCCGGTGCCCAACGCTTTCGCGGGCGGCGTGGAGCGTCCCTTCATCACCCTGCGTTCGGGCATCGTCAACAACATGACGGACGAGCAGCTCTACCACATCATCGGGCACGAGCTGGGCCACATCAAGGCGGAGCACGTGCTGTACTTCAACGTGGGCGCCGTTCTCTTCGCCTTGCTCGATATCCTAGGCCAAAGCACCCTCGGCGGTTCGCGCGTCGCCTCGTACGCCTTGGTCCTCGCGTTCTACGAGTGGATGCGGCAGGCGGAGTTCTCCGCCGACCGAGCGGGACTTCTCGTGACCCAGTCGCTCGACGTGTCCTTGGACGCGGAGATCGCCTTGACGGCCGGCCCGAGCCGCTTCTCGCACGAGGCGAGCCGCGAGGCGTTTATGGACCAGGCCCGCGCCTACCAGGACGCGGACACGCTGGACAACATCGGAAAGGCGGTGATGTTCATGCTCTGGGGTAAGGAGTTCACCCATCCGATGCCCGTCCACCGCGCCCAGGAGCTGGAACGCTGGGTCCTCGCCGGCGGCTACGACGCGATCCTGCGCGGCGCGATGGCCGAAGCGGCCTAGGCCGCGAAGCCCGTGGACACGGACAGATCCCGCCAGGCGTCCAACTCCTGGCGGAGCGAAACGAGCTTCTCCTCGAGCAGAGACACCGCGTCCTGGCCCAGAGGAAGGCGCAAGGGCGGGTTCGCCTCGCCCACGATCCGCAGAACCGCCTGGGCGAGCTTCTCAGGGTCGCCCTCCTGCTTGCCGTTGCGCTCCTCGAAGAACTCGCGCATCCCGTTCGCGTAGGCGCCGATCTCGTTCGCCGCGTAACGCACCGAGCTGTCCGCGAGGAACTCCGTGCGGAAGTAGCCGGGCTCGATGATCGTCACCTTGATCCCCAGCGGCGCCGCCTCCGCCGCAAGCGCCTCGCTGATCCCTTCGATCGCGAACTTCGTCGAGCAGTAGATCCCGGCCCCCTGCACGCCCCGGTAGCCCCCCACCGAGGAGAGATTGAGGATGTGGCCGGAGCCCTGCGCCCGCAAGGTCGGCAACGCCGCGCGGGTCACGTTGAGCAGGCCGAACACGTTGGTCGCGTACTGCGCCTGGACCTCGTCCGCGGAGGTCTCCTCGACGTTGCCCATCAGGGCGTAGCCCGCGTTGTTCACCAGAACGTCGATCCTGCCGAACCGCTCGACCGCCGCCCGGACCGCCGCCTGCGCCTCCGCTTCCCGAGTCACGTCGAGGCGCAAGGCGAGCAGGCCGTCGCGAGGCCCGCCGAGGGCGCGTTCGATCGCCGCGACGTCGCGTCCGGTCGCGACCACCCGATGGCCCGCCGCCAGGGCCGCCCGCGCCAGGGTGGCCCCGAGGCCGCGGCTCGCACCCGTGATGAAGAAGATCTTTCCGTTCTCTGCCATTGTCCTTTTCTCCAGAGCCTTCGCGCTCCTTGGGTAAAGTCTGCGTGGGATGGAGCCTGAATCGGTAGAACGATCCTGGAGGAGTCTTGCCTGATTCCGCAAATCAGACCCTGGCCTCGCTTGTCGAGCGGCACACCGGCGTTGACGGAATCCATGCGACGACCTACCCGCCTCTCACGCTGCTTCGGTCGGCGACGACCTCCGAACCGACCCCCATCGTTCAGGAGCCCGCGCTCTGCGTTATCGCCCAGGGCCGCAAGCGAATCCTCGTCGGGGACGCGACGCTCGTGTACGACGCCGATCGCTTCCTGCTGGCCTCGCTCGAACTTCCCCTGACGGGCGAGGTGTTGGAGGCGTCGCCGGGGGCTCCGTACCTCGCGCTCCGCCTCGCCATCGACCCCACGATGGTCGCGGAGTGGGCGGCCGAAGGCCCCGGAGCCTCCGCACCGGGGCTTGGAC
This sequence comes from uncultured Fimbriimonas sp., assembly GCA_964516175.1. Taxonomy (GTDB): domain Bacteria; phylum Armatimonadota; class Fimbriimonadia; order Fimbriimonadales; family Fimbriimonadaceae; genus Fimbriimonas. Next base: position 80,527 of record CAZEWR010000008.1, read on the forward strand.
TGTCGGTCAACCCCTTGGACCCATCCCTGCGCGACGCGCTCGAACGCCTCATGCGGCTCCTGGATGACCCCTCGCACGTCCCGGCGCTCGCGCCGCTCGTCCACCGAGAGATCGTCTACCGGCTTCTGGTCGGCTCGCAAGGGCCCCGGCTTCGGGCGGTCACCCTGGGCGGCGGAGCGGCGGGGCTGGTCGCCCGGGCCGTGGAGCGGCTGCGCCAGGATTACGCCCGTCCGCTCCGGGTCGCGGACCTCGCCCGGGAAGTCGGCATGAGCGAGTCGGGGCTTCACCACCACTTCAAAGAGCTCACCGCGATGAGCCCGCTCCAGTTCCAGAAGCGGCTCCGGCTCCAGGAGGCCCGCCGCCTCATGCTCGGCGAAGGCGAGGACGCGGCGAGCGCGGCGTTCCGAGTGGGCTACGGTAGCCCGTCCCAGTTCAGCCGCGAGTACCGCCGCCTGTTCGGCGATCCGCCCGCCCGCGACGCGGCCAACCTGAGAAGCCAGCCCACCGAAGCGGTCTAAGCGCCGCGCGACGAACGAGGGAGGGCTTCCCGGCCTTACTTGCCGAACGTGAACTTCGTCCAGGGCTGGGTCGGGAGATCGCGCAGGAACGGGTCTTCGGCCTTCGCGAGCTTAAGGGGGGCGCCGTTACTCGCGCCCATCCGGCCCCAGATCTCCATGCGACCCGCCATGTCGGCGGTGCAGACCTTGCCGTTCACCGCCCCGCCCCAGTCGGAGATGCCGCAGAGCGTGTTGCCGGAGGCGGCGACGCGGCCCAGGTTCTCGTCGTAGGTGTCGGCGAGGAACGTCTTCGCCTTCTCCGCGTCCACCTTGCCCGCGTTCTGGCCGAGGAGGGTTCCCCAGCGGCGGCGACGCTGCTCGCAGCCGTTGGTCGCGGGGTCCTTGTCCCAGCCGCCAGGAACCTCCTGGGCGATCAGGTCGGGATCCTGGGGGAAGTTGCTGCCGACGAAGGCGCCGTCCTTCTTCTTCTCGTAGCGCACCACCTTCAGACCGAGCTCCAGGCGTCCGATCTCGCCGGTCTTGGCGTCGGCCATGAGCCAGGTGTTCGCGTAGCCGCCGTTGTTGCCCTTGCGCATCGCGTCGGCCCACTCGTCGAGCGTGGTCGCGTTCTGGGTGGCACGGCGCATCCGGACGAACTCAGGAATCCCCTCGGGATCGTAGCCCGCAAAGCCGGAGATCGTGGTCTCCGTCACCATCAGGCCCGCGCCGTTAACGGCGAAGTCGGTGCCGGAGTGGACGAAGCCGGGCAGGGCGTCCATCACGATCCGCTGCCCTTTGTCGGGATGGAGGTCCAGCAGCACCCGGAAACGCTCGCCGATACAGTAGTCCCACCACATGTTGTGGGCGATCACCGGCCGCCCGTCGGCGGTCTGGGAGCCCGTGGCGACCATCGCGCTGCAGGCCTGCTTGTCGCTCGCCTTGCCCTGGGTCCACGGCAGGTAGTAGCCCTCGATCTCGATGTGCGCGTTCTCCGCGAGAACGTCCCACACGTCGTACTTCAGCCCTCTGCTCTGAAGCCCCTCCGCGATGCCGCCCATCTCGTCCTGGAGTTCGGGGCCGACCTTGTCCCAGTAGAGCCGCCGCGCCGTGTCCCGGAACCAAGTCCAGTCCTTGCCGGTGGAGTTCCGCATCGAGTGTTTCAGGGCCTCGAGGGTGTCCTTGATCTCAGGCGAGAGAAGGGCGCCGTGCTGGTAGCCCATCTCCTTGGGGGATCCCGCGAGCGTGACGGCGATCCAGCCGTTCTGTTCCGTGCGTCGGGCGGAAGCGAGGCGGGGATCGCCTTGCGCGCCGTTCGATCCGGCTCCGACCTGGAGCAGCAAGGCGGCGAGGAGCACGGCGGGCATGGTCTAGTGTACGTCGAAAATCCTCCCCCTCGAAGGAGGGGTCGCTGTGACCTAGATCATATTTTTCGGCGAGATTAATCTTCCGTTCATTTCGATGCGTCATGATGAGGGGCGCCGAGCGCGCCGTGGCTCTCGGCTTCCCTGTTATGGCCACTTCGTACGAACCCATTCTCACCGACGAGGCCTTCGAGCGCCTTTGGGCGGAGTCCGAGCGCGTCGCTTGGCGCATCGCCCGTCGATGCGGCTTCTCCCTGCGCCGTGAAGATAAGGAGGACATGCTCCAGCAGATCCACCTCCGCGCCTGGAAGGCGCGCCACTCCTTCGACCCGAATCAGATCGCTTCCTTCGACCGCTGGATCGCCCGGATCGCGACCCGCACCTGTCTCGACAGCCTGCGCGCCTCGGTCCGCGAGCGGCGCGTGATGCTCGTCGACGCACCCGAGCGCGAAGACGGCACGACGCTCTTCGACCACGTCCCCTCGGATCGTCCCAGCGCGCTCGACGAGATTCTCGCCGGAGAACAGCTCGCCGATCTTCGACGCTCGATGTGGGAGATGCCGCCCACGCTCCGCCGGTCCCTAGACCTCACGATCCAAGGCCTGACGCCGCGCGAGATCGCCCACAAGACGGGGGCGGAAGTCACGACCGTACGGGCGCAGCTCGTGCGGGCGCGAAGCTGGATGCGCAGCCGCATGACCGAGCTTCCGCCCGTTCCTCAGCGCTGAACCGCCCCCAGGCAAGGATCTAGGCTAGAGGGTGGACACGTTCAAGGGCTTTGTGATCGCGGCAGGGTTCGGCGGCCCCATACGGGGTTTGACGACATCCCCCTCCTCAAGCGAATCTTAGAGAGCAACATGAGGGTGACGCGGGTCTCCGAGGTCGAGAGCGTGCATCTGGTCTTCTGGGTCGATGGGCCACTGGTCGTCGACCACCGTGCAAAGGCGGAGAATTCGAAGAGAGATCGATCGAGAAGCCCCCGCTCGATCGATCTCGGGGTTCCGACGTCGGCTTGGGAGAACCGGAGCTGCGCGGAGACTCGCCTCGTTCTGGGCGAACGCGTCGAGGCCGCGCTCGAGCTCTTGATCGCTCGGGCGAAGAAGGACAAGCTTTGCGACGGGTGCGAGTCGTTGGGGGGCGACTGGGGGCGGGCGAAGAGGGGGTTCCTCTCGCACCCTTGAAGATTCAGAGAAAGGCGTGAAGATCGGATGAAGGTGGAAAGGCGTCGGCTAACCTCTCGAAACCGAATGACGAACGCGTTTTTTACGGGGTCTCGCAACTCTGCGGACCAAGACCGGGTAGAACCACGCAACGAACGCCTCGCTTCGGCCCGTCTCCAACTCTAGACGCCCGCAAAGCGGCGAACCATAAGCGAAGTCCATGAAAACGCACCTCGTGCCCCGCACCTCTCTTCTCGCCGCGCTCGCCGCCGCGGTTCTCGCCGGTTGCGGCGGTCATGGACAGGAGGGCGTCTCGACGACGGCTCCCCGGATCAAGACCCAGCCCCAGTCGACGACCGCCGCCTTGGGCGCGTCCGCGACGTTCACCGTCTCCGCCAGCACCTCGGGCGCCGGCGGGCTGACCTATCAGTGGTACAAGGGCACGTCGGCCATCTCCGGGGCGACGAGCGCGACCTACACGATCGCCTCGGTGACCAACGCGGACTATGGCTCCTACACGGTGCAGGTCTCGAACGCGGCCACGACCACGACGAGCGGCATCGCGACCCTCTCCGTGCCTGAAGTCGGAGCTCCGAAGATCACGGCCCAACCCCAGTCGGTCACCGTGACGGCGGGCGCCCAAACCTCCTTCAGCGTAACCGCGACGGGCGACGACCTGAGCTATCAGTGGTTCTTCAACGGCAACCCGATCGACGGGGCCACGAACGCGACCTACACGATCTCGACGGCCGGTTCGAACAACTCGGGAACGTACACCGTCCGCGTCACGAACGCCAACGGCTTCGTGACGAGCACCGGGGCGACGCTGTCGCTCGTCTCCTCCACCGTTCCGGTGATCACGACGCAGCCCGCCGCCAACGTCGAAATCAACCAGGGCGCGAACTACAAGTTCAGCGTCGTCGCTTCGGGTCAGGCTCCGCTGAGCTACCAGTGGTTCAAGAACGGCGCCCCCATCAGCGGCGCGACGGGTTCGAGCTACACGATCAGCCCCGCGACCAGTTCCGACGCCGGGACCTACACCGTTACGGTGAGCAACTCGCTGGGAAGCGTGACGAGTTCCAACTCCGTTCTCTCCGTGATCTCGCCACCCGTCATCGTGACGCAGCCGACGGCGAAGACGGTTAACATCGGTGACACGTTAACCCTCAGCGTGACCGCGACGGGTACGGGTCTGAGCTACCAGTGGTACAAGAACAACGCCCCGATCTCTGGGGCCGTCTCCTCGACGTACACGGCGACGGCGAGGGCGGATTCGGCGGGCCAGTACTTCGTGCGGGTAACGAACGTCAAGGGCGTCACCGTCCAGAGCACGACGGTGGTGGTGACGGTCGTTGGGCCGCCCACCATCACCGCCCAGCCGACGAGCGTGACGGTCGGGGCCGGAGCGACGGCGACGTTCACCGTCACCGCCACCACGACCGCCGGTTCGCTGACCTATCAGTGGTACAAGAACGGGGCCGAGATCAGCGGGGCCACCGGGGCGAGCTATACGACGCCCGCCACGGTTGCGGGCGACAACAACGCGACGTACTACGTCCGGGTGATGAACCAAGCGGGCACGACGCAGAGCGACACGGTCACCCTCACGGTGCTCCAGCCGCCCACGATCACCTCCCAGCCGCAGAGCCTGACCGTAACCGCCGGACAGTCGGCCTCGTTCACGGTGGTCGCGACCAGTTCGCTCACGCCGACCTACCAGTGGTACAAGAACGGCGTCGCCATCAACGGGGCGACGAGCGCGACCTACACGATCGCGGCAGCCGCCACGACGGACGCGGGATCTTACTACGTCATCGTCTACAACGGTGGCGTGACGACGGCCGCCACGACCAGCTCGACGGCCACCCTGACCGTCAACTAAGGCCCCGCGCCTTCGACGGCCCCGTCCCGAGATTCGGGACGGGGCCGTCGTGCTTTAAAGGGATCTCAAAGGGAATCAACCGATATATCACGGTCATAACGGGTAGAAAAGGACCGTGATCGACGTCGCTCTCACCGCTCCGATCGTGTGGTACGGTCCCCAGACCGTCTCCTTCCCCCTGTCCGTCTCCGGCAACCCCTACGATCCGGCGGAGAACGACGTACGGGTCGAGTTCCGCGGGCCGAAAGGCGTCGTGGAGCGTCGATTGGCCTACTACGACGAGGGCGTTTGGAAGGCGACCCTCCTTTCGCGCACGAAGGGCGCCTTCCGTCCGACGGTCACGCGGAACGGCCGTGCGGCGCAGACCCTCGCTCCCGTAAGCCTCAGTCGTATCCAGCCCCATGGCTTCGTACGGGCCGTCGGGAAAGGGTTCGCCTACGACGACGGAACGCCCTACTGGCCGCTCGGGCACAATCTCGCCTGGGCGAGCGGCCCTGTCGAGGATCTTCCCGCCTATTTGAAGACGATGGGTTCGGAAGGGCTGAACTGGTCCCGCATCTGGGCGAACCATTGGGACGACAAGAACCCCTACTGGCCGACACAGGCCGCCAAGCCGAAGGAAGGCGAGATGTCGCCCGCCGTGCTGCGGAAGTGGGACGCGATCGTGGCCGCCGCCGAAACGTCGGGCGTGCGGTTCCAGATGACGATGTTCCACCACGGGCCTTGGTCCACGCGGGTCAACTCGAACTGGGGGGAGAATCCCTGGAACGTGAAGAACGGGGGCTGGCTGAAGACCCCGTCTGAGTTCTTCACCAACCCGAAGGCGATGGCCCTTTCTCGCGCGTGGCTCCGCTACGCGGTCGCCCGCTGGGGCCACTCGCCATCGATCATGGCCTGGGAGCTGTTCAACGAGGTGCAGTGGTGCGATCCCCATTACGAGGGGGGCGACGCGGTTCTCGGCCGGTGGCACGACGCGATGGCGGACTATGTCCGGTCGGCCGACCCCTATCGGCACCTCGTCGCGACCTCGTCCGATCTCGACCTACCGATCTACGGCAAGATGGATTTCCTCCAGCCGCACACCTACCCGCCGAGCGTCGAGGCGGCGGTCGCGGCGGCGCCCAAGACGGCGAAGCCCCTGTTTTTCGGCGAGTTCGGTCCCGGTCAGCTCGACGGGGGGCGGGCCACGCAGGTGGCAGCGATCCGGGACGGCATCTACACGGCGCTCCTGACGGGCCAAGCTGGGGCGGGACAGTTCTGGACGTGGGACCTGATCCCGACCCAGAAGCTGGAGCCCGAGTTCGTGCGGGCGGCGCGGCTCGTCAAGGCGAGCGGCGTGGTGGGCGACAAGGGCTTCACGCCGCGCGAGGCCGCGCTTGGCGCGGGCGTGGGAGGCGACACGGTCGCGGTTCCCGGCATGGGGTGGGGAAAATCGGCTCAGTTCGCCTTCCGGCTGCCGCAGGACGCGGCGAATCTCGGACGCTTGTCAAGCTTCCTCCAGGGGAAGGCCCACCCCGAGATGCAGCCGCAGCCGGTGGCCTTCACGTTCACCCTGCCGAAGGCGGCGACGGTCACGGTCGAGGCGACAGGGGCCTCCGACTCGGGCGGCACGCTCCTCGTCGATCTCGATGGAGCGAACGCCGCGCGTCAGGCCGTGGCGAAGGATGGGCGCGCCAGTCTCAGGCTCGACGTCCCGGCGGGAACGCACACCCTGACTCTACGCAACGATGGGCCCGACTGGCTGCAGATCGGGCGCGTCACGATCCCCGGCATCGCCCCAAGGGCGACCGCCCGCGCGATCTCCAACGGTTCGCGCGCGGCCCTGCGGGTCAAGGGCGAAAAGGGACTGTCCGTCGCCCTTGACGGCCTTGGGCTCAAAGACGGACGCTACACGGCGGCGCTTTCCGACCTGGACGGGGGCGACACGACGGTTCCCGTGGTCGTGAGGGGCGGCAAGGCCGGGCGAATCACCCTGCCGGGAGCCGACGTCTTCGTGGTGGTGAAGCAAGGGTCATAGATCCCCAGGGATCGTTTCCCGCTCCAAAAGCTCCTCCCAGGTCTCTCGTCGCCCGATGGGGGCGAACGAGCCGTCGGAGCGGATAAGAACGCTCGCGGGGCGGCGGAAGCGGTTGTAGTTGTTCGCCATCGTCGCGTTGTAGGCGCCGGTGGTGAGAACCTGGAGCAGGTCGCCGGGGGCGAGATCGGCGGGGAGGCGGACGTCCGGGAAGAGGAGGTCCGTCTCGCAGTGCTTGCCGCTGACGGTGAAGGTCGCTCCGGCGGGGCGGAAGGCGTCGACGGTGTAGCGCGCGCCGTAGAGCGCGGGGCGGGGATTGTCCGAGAGGCCACCGTCCACGCAGGCGTAGGTACGCCGTCCGACGGTGGGCGAGGGAACCTCCTTCACGACGCCGACCCGGTAGAGGGTGACGCCGCTCTCCGCGACGAGGGCGCGCCCCGGCTCCTGGCCGATGATGGGGTCCAACTCTCCGCCCAGGGCGTCGAGCACGGCGTTGGTGACGAGGCGGCAGTATTCCGCCATCGGCATCGGCCGCTCGTCGGTGTAGCGGACGCCCAGGCCGCCGCCGACGTTGAGGTACGCGGCCCGGACGCCGTGGCGGTGGAGCATCGCGACCGCGAAGCGGGCGAGGGCCTCGCCGCCGCCGCGCTGGGCCTCGGGATCGACGAGTTGGGAGCCGACGTGGCAGTGGTAGCCGTGAAGCTCCAGGCCGCGCTCGATACAGCGGAGGACCGCCGCTTCCGCCGCGCCGTCCGCGACGTTGAAGCCAAATTTGGTGTCGTCCTGGCCGGTCGAGATCTTCGCGTGGGTCACGGGATCGACGCCCGGCGCGAGGCGGAGGACGACCTTGGTCCCCGCCGGAAGGCGGTCGAGCTCGGGGAGGTTGTCCGCCACGACGTGGCCGACGCCCTGTTCGAAGGCGAAGCGCAACTCCTCCTCGGACTTGTTGTTGCCGTGGAGGTGGCAGGCCGACGCGGGGACGCCCGCCGCGAGGGCGGCGCGCAGCTCGCCTTCGCTCGCCGCGTCGATGCGGAACCCTTCCTGGTAGGCGATCCGTAGGACGGCGAGGGTGGAGTTCGCCTTGCTGGCGAAGGTGACCTCGCTCTTCGGGTAGGCCGCGAACGCCGCCTCGCGGTAGGCGCGCATCCGGGCGCGCAGATGCGCCTCGTCCAAAACGTAGAGGGGCGTTCCAAACTCCCTGGCGAGAGCCTCGGCGGTCGGAAGATCGAGACGGAAACGGTCGTCCAAGGTCCATCGATTATAGGCGAAGGAGGCAGCCCGCAACCTCAAGCCCCCTCCGCGACGTAGCCTAGAGCATGCCGCTCGCCGCCCTCGCCTTCGCCCTTTTCGCGCCGCGAAGTCCCTTGGGACCGGGCGCCTTGGGGCCGGGTTCGCCCGCCCCGAAGCTGGCGGTCCGGACCTGGTACAAGGGGACGCCGATCAAGGAGCTCGACCCTTCGAAGACCTACGTGGTCGAGTTCTGGGCGACGTGGTGCGGCCCGTGCCGAGAGTCGATCCCGCACCTCTCCCAGATCGCGCGGCGCAACCCCGACGCGACGTTTATCGGGGTCAGCATCCTGGAGGACGACAAGGGCGGCGCCATCAAGAGCTTCGTCCAGAAGATGGGCGACAAGATGAACTACAACGTCGGCTACGGCGGGAACGAGCAGGGGATGGCGAAGACCTGGATGGAGGCCGCCGGGCAGAACGGCATCCCGACCGCTTTCGTGGTGCAGGAGGCCAAGATCGTGTGGATCGGCCACCCGATGGAGCTGGAGCGGCCCCTGGGGGAGATCCTCGACGGCACCTTCGACCTGGCCGCCTACAAGGCGGCGTACGAGCGGGCCGCGCTGGCCGGCGGGGACGCGGAGGCCGTCGCGCCGGAGGTGCAGGCGGCGAAGGCCCAGTACGACAACGGCGACCGTGCCGGGGCGAAGATCGCGCTGGCGAGGGCGGTGAAGGAGGACCCGGACCTGGCGGAAGGGGCCAACGCGACCCGGCTCGGCTGGCTCGCGCGGGAGGACGCGAAGGCGTGGGACCTGCGGGCGCGGACCCTGGCGCGGAGCGGCCGGTCGGTGGACATGCGGGCCTTGATGGCGTACGCCCAGGAGGCGTCGGCGAAACCGTCTTCCGCATCGCTGGCCCGTCGCGCGGTGTCGCTCGCCCTCGCGGCGGAGCCCCGAGGGTTCGACGCGCTGACGGGCGCGCTGAGCGTCTATCGGCAGACGAAGGACTATCCCCAGGCGCTGGAGGTCGTGCGGAAGCTGCTCACCTACTTCCCCACTGGGCGCGTGGGCGAGAATCCCGGCTACAGGGCGGTTCTCCTGAAGGCCAAGGCGGAGCTAACGGGCCAGGCGGGGAAAGTCGGCGTCGTGTCTAAAGGATGATCCCTCTCCAGCGGCCGCTTAAAGCAGGCTAGGAGTTTTCGAACTCGACGTCCTGGTACAGATCGGCAAGCCGTAGCGCGCCCTCGAGGACGTCGATCGTTCCGTCGAGACCGCGAACGGTCTCGTAGAGCCAGACGTCGCCGTGGCGCCGGTAGCGCTCGACGCGGGGCTCCTCGGAGCCCACGAGCAGAACCTCTTGATCGTGGGGATCGAGAGGTAGAGTTCGAGCCTGCGCCCCCGGTCGTAGGCGGCGGTCCCTGGTGAGAGCGCCTCGACGACCAACGTCGGGTTGAGGAGCGACGTGCCTTCGAACTCACCTTTAGGGCAGGCGGCACTGAGGTCGGGGTAGACGTACTGGCCGCTCTCACGGACCTTGATGCGGGTGTCGGAAGCGTAGCCGCGACACCCGCGCGCATCGATCAGAGGCCCCAAAGAACGGGCGAGTCGGTACTGGAGCGCACCGTGGCTTTCGCTCCCGCCCGCCATCATGCGAATCTCGCCGTCGACGAACTCCAGCTTCTCCTCGGAGGCTTCCGCGAGGGCGAGATACTCGGCTTCAGTAACGGCGGGGTTGGCGACGTCGGCCATGCTTCTAGGATACGTCGTCAGACGTGGGCGCCACAATAGAGGCATGAACTTCCGAACCGAGTCCGACACGATGGGCCCCGTCGAGGTCGACGCCTCGCGGTATTGGGGCGCGCAGACGCAGCGCTCCATCCAGAACTTCCCCATCGGGCAGGACCGCTACCGGATGCTTCCGTCCATCGTGCGGGCGATGGGCATCCTGAAGAAGGGAGCCGCTCTCGCGAACAAGGAGTTGGGCGAGCTTCCCGTCGACGTAGCCGATCTCATCGTGGCGGCGGCGCAGGAGGTTTTGGAGGGCAAACTCGACGAGCACTTTCCGCTCGTCGCTTTCCAGACCGGCTCGGGGACGCAGAGCAACATGAACGCCAACGAGGTGATCTCGAACCGCGCGATCGAGATGGCGGGGGGCACGATGGGCTCGAAGAAGCCCGTCCACCCCAACGACCACGTCAACCGGGGCCAGAGCAGCAACGACACCTTCCCCACCGCGATGCACATCGCGACGGTGGAGGAACTCCACCGTCAGCTCTATCCCAAGGTCGAGGTCCTGCGGGACACCCTCGCCTCCAAGGCGGAGGCGTTCAAGGACCTCGTGAAGGTCGGGCGGACCCACCTCCAGGACGCGACCCCGATCACGCTCGGCCAGGAGATCGGCGGCTGGGTCGCGCAGATCGATTACTGCCTCGCGGAGGTGCGTCATGCGGAGAAGGGTCTGTACGAGCTTGCGATCGGCGGCACGGCGGTGGGCACCGGGCTGAACGCACACCCCAAGTTCGGCGATCTCGCGGCGAAGTATTTCGCGCAGGAGACGGGCTTTGCCTTCGTGTCGGCCCCGAACAAGTTCGCCGCCCTTTCGGCGCACGACGCGCTGGTGACGGTCTCCGCCGCCCTGCGGACCCTCGCGGGAGCCCTGATGAAGATGGCGAACGACGTGCGCTGGCTCGCCTCGGGGCCGCGCAACGGCATCGGCGAGATCACGATCCCCGAAAACGAGCCGGGCTCCTCGATCATGCCGGGCAAGGTCAATCCCACGCAGAGCGAGGCGATGACGATGGTGGCGGTGCAGGTGTTCGGCAACGACGCGGCGGTGGCGTTCGGCGGCTCGCAGGGCAACTTCCAGCTCAACGTGTTCAAACCGGTGATGGTCCACAACGTGCTCTCGTCGATCGGGCTCCTCGGCGACACCTGCGTCGCGTTCAACGACAACTGCGCGATGGGCATCGAGCCGAACGTGCCGCGCATCGAGGAGAACCTGCGGACGAACCTGATGCAGGTCACCGCCCTCAACCGCCACAAGGGCTACGACATGGCGGCGGCGATCGCGAAGAAGGCCCATAAGGAGGGCCTAACCCTCAAGGAGTCGGCGCTGGCGCACGGCGTTACCGAGGAGGAGTTCGCGAAGTGGGTGGTACCGCTGGAGATGACCTACCCGACGGCGTAGAATACGGATATGGTCGCGCAAGCCGTCCTGCCCGCCCTGATCTCGCCGCTGGAGTACCTCCGCCGCGAGGCGGGGGCGAAGTCCCGCCACGAGTACGTGGCGGGAGCCGTCTGCGAGATGGCGGGGGCGAGCCGCAACCACGTCGAGATTCAGTCCAGCCTCAGCACGGAGGTTGGAACCGCGCTCAGGGGAAAGCCTTGTCGCCTTCTAGGGGCAGACACCAAGCTCTGGGTCGCGTCGGCAGGCTCCTACTACTATCCCGACGCGACGATCTCCTGTCCACCCCACTACATCGACGAGGCGAACGGCGTGATCGACAATCCGACGATCGTCATCGAGGTTCTCTCTCCCGGAACGCGGATTCTAGATCGGGGGCCGAAGTTCGCAGACTACCGGACGCTTCCGACGCTGAAGGACTACGTCCTGATCGACAGCGAGCAGAGACGGGTGGAGGTCTTCAGCCTCGAAGAGGGCACGTGGATGGTCAGAACCTACGAGGTCGGTAAGGCGGCTCTGCCGTCGGTCGACCTTGTGCTCGACTTGGACGAGCTGTACCGGCACACGACGACCTAGCCCACGCGGTAGGTCATCGAGGTCGCGCCGAACTTGAGCCGGTCGCCGTCGCTCAGCGCGGTCGGCGCAACGATCGGGACGTCGTTCACGAGGGTTCCGTTGCGGCTGCCGAGGTCTTCGACGACGGCCTGGGAGCCTTTCACGACCACCCGTGCGTGAAGTCGCGAGATCAGGCCGTCGTGGGCCAAGCGGATCGAGGCGGACGGGTCGCGGCCGAGGGTAGTCGGTCCCTCCGGTAGATCGAGGATCGCGCCGAAGGGGTCGATCAGGCGGTGGGCGACGGTCGGAACGCGAACAGGAACGGCGGGCGGAACGCTCGGCGTGGGTACGACGGGCGCTGGGAGCGGGCTACTTGGTTGGCCTTTGAGCAGGAACTGAAGGAGGAAAGGGCCAACCTGAATCGTTTCGCCGCCGCCGAGCCACGCCTGGACGACCCTTTGGCCGTTCACGAGGGTTCCGGCGGGCGCGCCGAGGTCCTGGATCCACCAGCGGCCGTCCCGCTGCCAAAGGTGCGCGTGGATCGAGGCGACGGCGGGATCGCCGAAGAGGGGGATCTCGACGCCCTCCGCCGAGCCGATCCGGTTGACCGCTCCGCCCACGAGGAACTCGCGGCCCTCGTTTCGCCCCAGGACGAGCCGCACCCGCGCGCTCGTGAGGAGCGTCTCGCCCAGGCCGACGCAGAGCCCAAGCACGAGACCCATCACGACGTGGTCGCAGAGCCGGGTGACGTCGAACGGCTCCCAGCCGCTCTGCCCACCCCGCACCAGGACCGCCACCGCCGCGAGAGGGGAGACGACGGTCCGGGCCACGAAGCTCGCGAAGCCGGCGGCGACGCCACCGACCATGATGCGCCCGACCCGCGCGAGGGTGGGCTGAGCGCAGACGGCGATGCCGAGGGCAAGGCTGAGCGACACCGCGAAGTTCCAGAGCAGGCTCACGGCGAGGCTCGGGGCGGCGCCGCCGCGCATCAGATGGATCCCGAGGCGGTCGGAACCCGCGTCCGAGGCCCAGCCGAGGAAGGCGCCCAAGACGAGTCCCGCCAATCCCGTGAGGAGCGCCCGCGCCGGACGGGTCCGTTCCCACGAGACCGAGAGGACGATCAGGCCGACGATAGCGGCGCCGAGGGTCGCGTGGGCGAACCAGCCGTAGAAGGAGCCGACGGAGAAGACCACCGACCCGGCCCGGACGCCGTGGTTCGCGGCGGTGCGGGCGAAGGGCTCGGAGACGAGCCAGGTGAGGAGGCCCGCGAGCGCGCCCAAGACGGCGAGACGGACGCTGCGGCTGACGTTCATCGACCGCAGAAGGGTACGCGAAAGGACGTGAACCGGTTGCGGCGCCACAATAGAGCGGTGGCGCACGAACCCCTCGTCTTCCCCATCCGCAGCGACCGGCTGAGCATGACCGCCTCGGTCCGCGACGTCGTCCACCACGAGCGGACCGCCTTCCAGACGATCGACGTGGTCGACACGGACGTGTTCGGACGCGCCCTCCTGCTCGACGGCCACATCCAACTCACGGAGATGGACGAGCGGGCCTACCACGAGGCCCTCGTACAGATCCCTCTGATGGCCCTGCCGAACGCGAAGGCCGCCCTCGTCGTGGGCGGGGGCGACGGCGGCGTGATCCGCGAACTGGCCCGTCATCCGGGAATGGAGAGGATCGACATGGTGGAGATCGATGAAGGCGTGGTCCGCGTGTGCCGGGAGCATATGCCGAGCCTCAGCGCAGGGGCGTTCGACGATCCGCGCGTCCATCTCCACCTCGCCGACGCCTTCCCTTTCGTCAAAGAGTCTCAAGAAAAGTACGACCTGATCGTGGTCGATTCGACCGACACCTACGAGGACGAGGAAGGCGAGATCTCCGAGGCCCTGTTCACGGACGAGTTCTACCGCGACCTGCGCCGCATCCTCGCCCCCGGCGGCTTCGTGGTGACCCAGGCGGACAACAACGTGTTCTGCCCCTACTCCATGGAAGAGATCGGCGCGATGTTCGCCCGCGTTTTCCCTCGGGTCGGCTCCTATCAGGCTCTCGTGCCCAGCTTCGGCGGGTTCTCGGGCTTCGTGTGGGCAGGCGAGGGCGGCGACGTAAAGACGACGTTCGCGCCGCGCGTCGAGCTTCGCTACCTCAACGAGGCGACGTACGCCCTTGCGTTCTCCGAACTTCGGTTCGCGTAGCCTCTTCGTGTTGCCCCTTCCTCGAGAAGGAAGGGGTAACACGGGGGCATGCCGATCAAGATCGCCGTCATCGGAGCCGGGAGCGTCGGGTTTACCCGGGGTATCTGCCGCGATATCCTCACCGTCCCCGAACTAAGGGAGACGCGGTTCGCCTTCACCGACGTCAGCGAGCATAACCTCGACATGGTCGCGCGACTGATGCGCAAGGACATCGCCGCCAACGGCGTCGGTGCGACCGTCGAGGCGACGACCGACCGCCGTCGCGCCCTCGACGGAGCGGACTACGTGCTGTCGTTCGTTCGCGTCGGTGGGCTGGAGGCGTTCGCACACGACATCGACGTTCCCCTGCGCTACGGGGTGGACCAATGCGTCGGCGACACGCTCGGGCCGGGCGGGATCCTGTACGCCCAGCGCGGCATTCCCGTCCTACTCGACTTCTGCCAGGACATCCGGGAGGTGTCGAACGACGCGCTGTTCCTGAACTACTCGAACCCGATGGCGATGCTCACCTGGGCGTGCAACCACTACGGCGGGGTCGAGACGGTGGGGCTTTGCCACGGGGTCATGGGCGGGCATGGGCAGATCGCGCGCGTGACCGAGCGATGGGCGAAGGCGAAGGGACTGCTCGACTCCGAGGCGAAGCTGAGCAAGCGGGACGTCGACATCGTCTGCGCAGGAATCAACCACCAGACGTGGTACACGCAGGTCCGCTGGAACGGGATCGACATGGTCCCGCACTTGCTCGAAGCGTTCGAGATGGACGAGGAGTACGTCAAGACGGAAAAGGTGCGGATCGACGTGCTCCGCCGCTTCGGCTACTACTCCACGGAGTCGAACGGCCACCTCAGCGAATACCTGCCTTGGTACCGCAAGCGGCCCTCCGAGATCATGGATTGGATCGACCTGGGCTCGTGGATCAACGGCGAGACGGGCGGCTACCTGCGGGTCTGTACCGAAGGACGACGGTGGTTCGAGCACGACTTTCCCAACTGGATGGCGGGGGAGCCGTTCTCCTACGCGCCCGAAAAGCGGGGCGAGGAACACGGGTCGTATATCATCGAGAGCCTGGAGACGGGACGCGTCTACCGGGGACACTTCAACCGGGTCAATAACGGCACGATCCGCAACCTTCCGGACGACTGCATCGTGGAAGCCCCCGGCTACGTGGACCGCAACGGCATCTCGACGCCGACCGTCGACGACCTTCCCCTGGGTTGCGCGGCGATCTGCAACGCGTCGGTGGCGGTCCAGCGGCTGGCAGTCGAGGCGTCGATCGAGGGGGACGTTCGCAAGCTCAAGCAGGCGATGTTGCTCGACCCGCTCACCGCCGCCGTGTGCAACCCGCCGGAGGTGTGGCAGATGGCGGACGAGATGCTGGTCGCGCTTGCGGAGTGGCTCCCGCAATGGGCGGAAGAGGTTCCCCTAGCCCGCACCCGCTTGGAAACGGAGACCGGGGTACCGACCCGGAACTACGACGGCGCGGCGCGGCTGCCTACCAAGACGGTCAGGGAGATGGAAGCGACCGCCGAGGAACGGCGGAAGCTCGCGGCGGAGTCGGACAAGGCGAAAGAACGACCGGCGGCCCACGCCTCGACAGGGCCGGAAGGCGACGCCTAGCGCTGGAGGCCGGAAGGAACGCCCTGCGGGAACTCGCGGGCGATCTCCTGCTTGATGAGAGGGATACGGTTGGCAGGGGCGGGGTGGGTCTGAAGGAAGTCGGGGCCGCGCGGACTGCCGCCGGCGGCTTGGTCGAGGATCTGCATGACGCCGACCATCGCGTTCGGGTCGTATCCCGCCTCGCTCATGAATCTCACGCCGAGACGGTCGGCCTCCTTCTCGTCGTCGCGCGTGTACTTGACGTTGAGGAGTTGGGCCGCGCCCGAGATCAGGGCGCCGTTGGCGTAGCTTCTTGGGTTGTTGGGGTCGGTCGTTCCGACGGCGGCGGCTCCCGCGATGCCTTGGGTCAATCGTTGCTTCGCCAACTGCTCCGCCGTGTGTCGCCCCGCGACGTGGCCCGTCTCATGGCCCAGAACGCCCGCAAGCTGACCACGCGACTGAAGCTTATCGAGCAGAGCCCGGGTGACGAACACCGGTCCGCCCGGAAGGGCGAACGCGTTGATCGTCTTCTTGTCGGCAAGCAGATAGTAATCGATCTTGAAGCCGGTCCGGGAGGCGTCGCTTTTCGCCTGGATCTCCGCGCCGACCGACTGGACGAGCTTCTGGGCGCTCTCGTCAGGGTCGAGGCCACCGAACTGCTGGGCCATCTTCGGGGCTTCCTGAAGGCCCATCGCCCGCTCGTCCTGCGAGGATATCGCGATGTGCTGTTTCTCGCCGGTCACGGGGTTGACCTGCGTCGCGCCGAAGTAGCCGATCACCGACATGACGGCGATCACCAAGGCGATGAGGGCTCGGCCTTTCATAGCCTTTAGTTGACCGTCAAAACGGCCGGGAGGTTCGACCGCCGAAGATCAGGGCGAAAAGATCGTTGAACCAAGAGTTGGACATGGCAAGGGGGTTCCCGCTTTGGTACAAAGACCAGCCCCGGCAAAGGTACCGGTCCCATAATGGCCCGTGGCCTGCCGTGTCGAAATCCGTGTCACGCCCCGCGCCTCTCGGGAGCGGGTCGAGCTGGATGGCGAGACGGTTCGCGTTCGGACGACCGCCGCCCCGACCGACGGTCAGGCGAACGAGGCGGTCCGCAAAGCCCTTGCCAAGCGGCTCGGCCTCGCCCCTTCACGGCTGAGTCTCGTCCGGGGCGAAACCTCGCGCGACAAGACGTTCGAGATCGAAAATCCGACGGTGGCGGAAGCTTTGTCCCGGCTCGCCTGAACCCTTTTTGAGGATGGGTGGTCTATAAGCCTCACCGAAAGGAGGACTATGGACACCATCACCCATGCTCAACTCCGCGCTCTGGCCGAGTCCGGCGCGCCCCCCTCCGTCTCCATCTTTCTGCCCACCCACCGCAAGGGCAGCGGCGAGCGTCAGGACCCGATCGAGTTCAAGAACCTCCTGCGCGTCGCCGAAAACAGGCTCGCCGAAGGCGGGATGCGCCCGACCGAGGCCCACGATATGCTAAAACCCGCTTGGGACCTCCTTGACGACCCCATCGTATGGAGCAAGGCCAGCACGGACGGGATGGCGGTTTTCGTCGCACCGACGATCTTCCATGCCTACCACCTTCCCTTCGCGCCGGAACCGCTGGTGCAGGTCAACGACCGCTTCCACGTCAAGGCTCTTCTTCCGATCCTCGCCGACCGGGAATTCTACGTCGTCGCGGTCAGCAAGCACGACACCCACCTGCTCCGTTGCACCCGCACCACGTGCGAGCGAGTGTCGTTGCCCGAGGACGTCGAGACGAACGTCGAGAAGGTCCGGGACGACAAGGGCGAACATTCCACAGATACGACGCGTCACGCCGGAGGCCTTGGCGGCAACGCCGGTCCGGGCTCGGCAGGCGAGTTCCACGGCGGCGGCATGGAAGTCGAGCGGCGTCTCAGCGAAGATATGAGGTTCACCTTCCGGCAGGTCGACGAAGGAATTCGACGAACGGTCGGTTCGACCGATACGCCCTTCGTTCTGGCGGGCGATATCCACGTCACCCCGGTGTTCCGCGAAGTTTCCAAGCTGAAGAACATCGTGGAGGAAACGATTCGCGGCAACCAGGACGTCGCCTCCGACGGCAGCCTGCACGATCGGGCTCTAGAGATCCTCGAGCCTTTCTGGCACAAGGAGCTGGACGCGGAAAAAGAGACGTTCGGCACCGCTCTCGCTCAGGGCAAGGCGACCCGTGACTTAAAGGACGTCCTTGCCGCCGCGATGGACGGTCGGGTGAATACCCTGTTCGTGGCTCCGGGGGCGCACCGCTGGGGACGGGTCGACGAGGAGAAGCGCTACGTCGAACTTCACGATGCCGAGAGTCCGGGCGACGAGGACGTGCTCGACTGGGCGACCCTGAGGACTCTGCAGACGAGCGGTCGCGTTCTCGTGGTCGAGCCCGATGCGGTACCGGGAGACGGCCCGTTGGCCGCGGTTCTACGCTACTAGGCGCTCCGCGCCTTACACGTGGGTTCGAGAGACCTCCCAGGCGTTTCCGCTCTGGGAAGCCGCGTCACGGCCCCCTCTCAGTAGCCCACGGTGAACCGGCGTCGGGAGTGGTGGGGGGTTTCCATTTCATCCACGAAGGCGATGGCGTAATCGGCCTGGGAGATGCGGCTCTGGCCGTCTTCGCCCACCAAGAGCTCATCGTCGCCTAGGTTGAACTCTCCGGTGCGTTCGCCCGGTCCGATCAGGGCGGAAGGCGAAAGGAAGGTCCAGTCAAGGTCGGCTTCCGACTTCAGCGCGTCGAGGAACGCCGCCGCCGCGAGGGCCTCGGGCTTCCAAGGCTCGGGAAAGTCGGGCGAGTCGACCACGCGCGTTCCGTCGGGCAAGAGCAGGCTGCCTGCGCCGCCGACCACCGCGAACCGCGGAACGCCGGACGCCTTCACCGCTCCAAGCACGGCTTGGGAGTCGAGCCCGGTGAAGTGGACCGACAGCGCGACCACATCGTGCCCGCCGAGGAGCGAGGTGAGACCCGCCGCATCGTTCACGTCGCCCTTTCGCGCAGTCATCCCCGTTTCGGCCGGAACCCGCTCCGGACTGCGGACGATGGCGGTGACCTCGTGACCACGTCCCAAAGCCTCCTTCGCGATCTCCGTTCCGATGTTGCCGGTGGCGCCGATCAGTGCGATCTTCATGTTTCCATTCTACGCTATGAAGCGCTACATATTTCGTAGTTGCGCCAAACGGCCTATGGTTCAGCCGTCGACCGATCTCGCCGAGGGTCTCTCGATCCACGCGGGCTCGTCTTCCACGATTCGTTCCCGCCCCGGGGGGCTTTTCGTGCGACATTGTCGGCAAGGGATTGGCTGGCACGGGAGCCGCGCGTAGCTGAACATAGGAGTAAGCTCGCACTTCGGTGAGCGAAAGGGTTCTCCACACCATGCTTGGGCGCCTCCTCTCCATCGGTCTTCTGGTCGTCGCCGCTCCCTTCGCCCCGGCGGGCGCGGGCGGCGCGTTCGATCCTCCCGTGCTGCCGGAGGTCCGACGGCACCTGTCGGACGGCTGGGCCTGCCTCCAGAGCGATCCGGCGATGGCCCGGGCCCACGCGATGGCGGTGCTGGTGAGCGACGATGTGGCGGTGGAGGTCGTGCTCGACCGCATCCCGGCCTCGCGGCGCACGGCCTGCCGAGTGGCGGTCGACGGCGCGTTGGAGGCTTGGGAGCGGGTTCTCGGGGGTGGCATTCGCCTTCACCGCGCGGAGGACGGTCGGCACAGCGGGATCGTGGTGCGGTTCCAGCCCGATGTCCGCGAGAAGGGGCAACCCGTCGCGGGCTACGTCAACTGGAAGCGCCAGGCGGAAGACGGCGAAGGGGGCGTGACCGGCGACGTGCAGATCCGGTCGGTCGATCTCGACGGGGAGCCCATGCCGAGCCGCGCGATGCGCAATATCGTGATGCACGAGGTCGGCCACCTGCTCGGCTTGGACGACACCGACCGACCGGGCGAGGTGATGAGCCCGCTCGATGCCGGTCGCCCGGTCACCGCTCCGAGCGACGCCGAGGCCGCCGCCCTCCGTCGCCTCCGGTCGGAGGCGACGGACCTTCTGCGGGACGCGCGCTAGTTCATTAGGACCGGCGGCCGCTCGTAGCGATCGGAAGACCTAGCCTTTGACGACCACCGCCGTGCCGCCCTGCTCCATGCTCTCCCAGGCCGCTTCGGTGAGCCGGATCACTTCCAGCCCGCATTCGAACGGCGACTCGTTCGGGACCTTCCCGAGGATCGAGTGGATAAAGTTGGCGTCGGGCGTGGTGCCGCCCGCGAGGCTCGCCGCCTCCAGGCGGTTGCCGTCGCGGTCGAGGATCGAGAGTTTGCCGTTCCGGATGTAGAACATCAGGTTCTCGAAGAAGAACGTCACGTCCTCGGTCCAGCCGTTGCCGTTGCCGATCACGCTGAGGGTGCCAAGGGCCCCGTTCTTGAAGCGAAGGGCGCAAGCCGAGTTGATGTCGACCTCGGTGCCGAACGAATCGCCGTAGGCGGAGACGGAATCGACGCTCGCCTGGGTGCTCCAGAGGATGATATCGATGAGGTGGGAGCCGGAGTCGTTGAGCTGGCCGCCGCCGGAAAGGCTGTGCTTCTGCCGCCAGGTGCCCTTGGTGCCGCGCAGCCACGCCTGGGCCTGGAACGCCTGGATGTACTGCAACGCGCCCGCCTCGCCGCTCTCGACCTTGTCGCGCACGTAGCGGAACTCGGGCTGGAAGTGGCGCTGGTAGCTCACCATGCCGATCTTGCCCGTCTCGTCGCGCTTCTTGATCACCGCGTGGGCGTCGGCGACGCTGCACACGAGAGGTTTCTCGCAACACACGTTCGCGCCCGCGTCGAGCCCGTCGAGAATCTGGCCGACGTGCTGGGTGTGCGGCGTGGCGATCATCACCGCGTCAGGCTTGACCTTGTCGAGCATCTCCCGGTGGTCGTTGTAGGTCTCAAGGCCCGCCAGAGAGGGGTGGGTCTCTTTCGTCAGGTCGATCTGATGTTGCTCGGGATCGACGAGGGCGACCACCTGGGCCTCTTTCACCTTGAGAAGGTTGCCGAGCCGGTGCCGCTGGAACCCTCCGCAGCCGATCATCGCTACGCGCACGCTGTCCATCCGCGCAAGCTTAGCCTAAATCGACCTGCGGTTTTCGGAGCGTTCTCTACGCGGCGACCGGGAGTTCCTCAACCCGGGTCCGGGGCTCGGGCACAGGATAGCCGAACCGCCGAAGCGCCTCGATATGCGCCTCGATCCCGCTGGCCATGTTGGCTCGACACTCGTCGAAGGTGCCCCCCCAACTCCCAAACCAGGAAGGTCGGGAGCATAGGCGCTCCAGTTCCCTTCGCTCTTTCCGGGGCTTCGTAGACGACGGCGTATTTACTCATTCGACTCCTGCCTGTCTCTCGATATCGGCTTCGGCGCCCTTCGCGAGTTCGATATGATCCGCACAGGGCACGATGCCAGGAAGCGTGGGATGATGAAAATGCCGATGGCTTTCCGTGGTATGTGAGTAGACCCAGCCCGCTTTCTGGATTCGGCCTATCATCTCCCGAACCCTCATCGGCATCTCTCTACGGCAGCAAAAGAGCCCAGGACTTTCGGTACGAAGCAGGAAAGGCTGTTGTAGAATAGATTCGGCGTCCCTTGCGGGCGACCTTTCCACGGAGGCGAAACACCATGACGAAGACCCCCTTCCTTGCCCGATCCCGTCGCGCCTCCGCCGCTCGCTAAGAGTCCCGGACGGCGCGCTTCGCCGTCGCACCGAGACCCTTAACGAACACGAAATTGGACAAGGAAACCCGCCAGCGCCTGCTGGATCGCTACCGCGCGCTGCCACGAAAGGAGCGCACCCGACTCGACAAGGAGGCCGCCGCCCTGCGCGCCCGCGCTCCCCAGACCGCCCGTGTGTGGCAGGAAGACGACGAGGACGGACCGTCCGTCCGCGCCCGGCCTAAGCCGCCGGTCGAGACGTTTCTACTCGGGCTCCTCGAACGTGAGGAACCGGCGGGCGAAGAGGTCGGGACGATCGTCGGCCTCGCCCTGAACCGCGCGACGGTAGAGATGGGGGGCAAGCGCCGCGTTCTTGGGCTCGCCTCGAAGCTCGACCCCGAGACGAACGAGGGTGGGATCGCCGTCGGCGACCGCGTGACGGTGTCCGGCGACGTCGTCCGCACCGTGCTCAAGCGGCGCACCTGGCTCGGTCGGACCGACCCCGGCACGGGGCAGATGCGGGCGATCGTCGCCAACGTGGACACGGTCGTGGTGGTCGTGTCGGTCGTCGCGCCGCCGCTCCACCCCCGGATCGTCGATCGCTACCTGATCGGCATCGGGCGCGGGGGCGCGGAGCCGCTCGTCGCGGTGAACAAGATCGATCTGGGCGACGGGGAACTCGCCTTGTTGGAGCCCTACCGGGCGGCGGGCATTCCCATCGTGCCGGCGTCGGCAGACGCGGGGATCGGGCTGGACGAGCTTCGCGAGAGGCTCAAGGGAAAGTCGTGCGCGTTCGTCGGCCATTCGGGCGTCGGCAAGTCGTCGCTCGTGAACGCCCTGCTGCCCCAGGCGGGCCAGGCGGTCGGTGAGGTGAGCGAAGGCTACGGACGAGGCACCCACACGACCACCGCCTCCACGATCTTCGACCTCGGTGAAGGAACGCGGCTGGTCGACACGCCCGGCATCCGCGCCTTCGGGCTGGGACGCCTCACCCGCGAGGAACTGCTCTGGGGCTTCCCCGAGTTCGCCCGACATCCCTGCCGCCTGCGGGGCTGCACCCACAGCCACGAACCCGACTGCGGCGTGAAGGCGGCGGTCGAGTCGGGCGAAGTGTCGGAGTTCCGGTACGACACCTACCTCGGGCTGCTCGAAGAGGTGAAATAGGCGGAGGGTCGGTAGGCTCCACAATAGGACCATGCCGACCTTTCGCCTCTGCCGCCGTTTCACTGTGGAGAGCGGCCACATGCTCAGCCGCCACCCCGAGCGGTGCCGCTTTCCCCACGGCCACACCCGCACCGTCGAGGTGGTGGTCGCGGGCGACGCGCTGAACGAGGACGGGATGCTCGTGGACTTCAAGGCGCTCAAACGGGCGGTGGCGGGCCACATCGAGCGCTACGACCACGCGATGGCGGTGAACTCCCAGGACCCGGCCCTGCCGTTCCTTCGCGAGACCTACCCCGCCGACGCGATCGTCGTGTTCGAGAACGAGGAGCCCACCACGGAGGCGATGGCGAGGGAGATCTACGAACACGTCGCGGGCGTCTTCGCGGAGGGCTTCGAGGAGGGTCCCTATCGGATCGGGCCGGGGTCGGCGCGGGTCGAGCGGGTTCGGGTCTGGGAGACGCCGAACTCCTGGGCGGAATACGAGGCGTAAAAAATGGCCCGTGGCTTTGCCGTCCGGGCCGAGTCCTCGAATGGTGGGGCTCTAGGCCCCTCGTTTCCCGCTCTTACGTCGGGTAACTATTAGTTTGGCACGTCTGGGCGAAGAACTTATGAAGCCCTTTTGAGCGACACGGCGAGGCGTGCCGACCCATGCCGCACGGGATCGTCGCAAGGAACGCCCAGATCGTTCTCGATCGCGTCGCAAGCGTGGCGGGCCGCCACGTCGCTTTCCACGTGAAACGTGTTGAGGGCGACGCCGACCGTCTGGGGGCGTGGGAAGGCGCCCCCGCCCGAAGCGAGCTCCTCGTAAAGATCGCGAAGGCGGGCGAGGGGTGGGATCGTGACCCAAGGCGCGTTGACCGGATGGGTCTGGCCCTCACGGACGCAGAGAACGAGGTGGGTCGGCATCGCCCCGCGCAGGAGCGCGAGGGTCGCGGTCGAGCCGGGGTGGACGAGGGAGCCCTGCCCTTCGACCACG
Source organism: uncultured Fimbriimonas sp. (assembly GCA_964516175.1). Classification (GTDB taxonomy): domain Bacteria; phylum Armatimonadota; class Fimbriimonadia; order Fimbriimonadales; family Fimbriimonadaceae; genus Fimbriimonas. The sequence continues at coordinate 104,017 of CAZEWR010000008.1, forward strand.
ACGAACTCCGCCGCCGCGTGGCGCACGACCTCGCGCTCGATCGCTCCGGCAGAGAAGTCGAGGCGGATGGCGTCGAGCGGAACACCCGCCCCGGTGACGGTGATCCCGATCTGCCCCGTGGCGACGAACGCGGCGGTCGGACCGAGGGCCTTCCAAAGCTCTAGACCCGCGGTCATCTTGCCCACCGCCATGTCGGCGCCGACCATGAGCACGCGCTTGTTCCCGAGCCCAGCGGCGGCCCCGGTTCCGGGCTGGAGTCCTTCCGGCTCGGTGCGGACGTCCCAGACGGCGGCGCCGTAACGGGGGGCGAGCTTGTCGTGGAGGCCGTTGACGACGGTCATGCCGCCCGCCACCGCCCGGTCGATCGCCGGAAGCCACTCGGGCGGGATAAGGCCGCCGGGGGGCGCGATGCCCAGAACGAGGGCCTTCGCCCCGAGCGCAAGCGCCTCGTCGATGGTCGCGACGATCGGCGCGTCGCGATCGACGCCCGTCTCGGCGCGCAGATCGATGCCCGCCGTCTCGGAGTCGACGACGCAGACCACGGGGTTGGGCGAGTAGCGCAGGACGCCGACGCCCATCTTGCCGCCGTAGTGACGCACCGCGCCCTCCATGTAGACGGCGAGCGGGGTGGCAGGGTCGAGCATGGATTTCAGGTTACCGGAGGCTTGGGCCTGACGCAGAGCCAGGTTGACCTGGAGGCGGGGTTAAACTGGCCCCATGGTCTTCCCGCTCCTGGCGCTCGCGGTCTCGCCCTTCGCGCCGCCTCAGCCGTGGGCGCTGGGGTTCGCCGCGTCGCCCCGAAAGCCGTTCGTGGGCGACGTGGACGGCGACGGGATGGCTGACCTGATCGTCGTGTACCCCAAGGGGGAGACGATCGTCGACGTGAGCCTCACCGTCGAAGGGGCGAAGGCGGGGGTCGGATTCCAAGGTCTACCGCATTGGGCGGGGGCGTGCCGGGCGGCCACGGTCGGCGAGTTCGACGAAGAGAAAGGAACGGACGTGGCGGGGCTCTTCGGCGAAGAGGTTCGGCTCGCGGGCGGCTTCAAGGATCGGAGCTTCACCGACCGTTTTCTGGCACGCCTCCCGAAACCCCTCGCTAAACCGGCGCTCGCGACGCTCGGACGGGACGTGCTCGCCTACTCGAGGGCGAGCGGCGACGCTTTTCGTATCGATCCGCGCACGAAGACCATCACGCCCATGCGGGTTCCCAAAGGGCTCGTGTGGATCGGCGGGACGGCAAAACTGACCGTCGCGCAGGATGGGTCAGGAGCGGTGATGCGGCTCGACCCGACGACGTTCCAGGTTCTGGAGCGGCTTGGGAAGGCCTCGAAGGACTCGCGTCCGGCGGTCGGCCGAGGATGGGTCGCGTTCGGACAGACGGTGTGGACGCCGGGCGGGAGCGTCGCCCTCTCCGCCCCGAGCCCCCTCCACCTGGGAGGCGACCCCAATGGACTCAAGCGTCACGATCCTCTTGTCGCCTCCTTCGGCGGACCTTTCTCGCAAGCGAAAGGAGAGGGCTCTTCGGGGTTTCCTGTCGCGGACGTCGTCCAAGCCGCGGGGGACATCGACGGAGACGGGGACGACGATCTGGTGACGTTCCGCTACGGGAAGGAGGCGCACACGGGGAACGAGGTCCTGCTTCGGCGGTTCCTCTCGCCGGGCGAGACCGATTCCGACCACGACGGGCTGACGAACGAAGAGGAGGCCGCCTGGGGCGCCGATCCCCTCGATCCCGACACCGACCGCGACGGCCTCCTCGACGGATGGGAGGCTAAGGGGTACCGAGGGTTAGACCTACCGAAGCTGGGATGCGATCCGCGCCACGCGGACCTCGTGTGCCTGGTCTCCCGCTTCGATGCCGTCGACCCCGCGAAGGTCGCGCGCGAGTTCGACCGCGTGAAGCGGTTCTACGCGGAGCTGAAGGTCGCCAACCCAGACGGAAAGCCGGGGATGCACTTCGTCAAGGTCGACCTCGACCCGGTCACGGGCGAGGCGACGAAGGCGTCGTGGCAGGCCAACCGCGACCGCTTCCGGCCCGAGCGTTGGCGGGGAGTGGTCCACTGGATGCAGGTCACGCCCGGCGGCGGGGGGCAGGCGGACGAACTGAGCGACGGAGGGACGTGCGGCGAGGATGCGCTGTGGGCGACGTTCGCGCACGAGTTCGGGCATCAGCTCGGGCTGAACCACGAGGGCTTCTGGCCCAACGGGTCGTGCCCGATCTACTCGAGCATGATGAACTACAACTACAGCTATCGTTTCGAGGACGACCGGGAGAAGATCCACTACAGCGACGGCGCGTTCGGCGGCTACATCCTCCGGGAGGACGACCTGGACGAGACGATCCCCCTTCCCTACGAGCAGGTGGGATTCCTGTCGATGGGACCCTACCACTACCGTCTGAAGCCGGGGAAAGACGGAAAGACCACGCTCATCGACTGGAACTGGAACGGGATCTTCGGCGAACGACACGTCCGGGCCGACGTGAACTACGCCTACTCGACGAACGCGGGCCTTCGGGACACCGTCGGCAAGACGAGCGTCGCGCCCTGGCTTTTCGTCCACGCCAGATCGGCGTACGCGCTGTACGGCAACGGCGCCGAGCTCCCCGCTTCGGGCCAAGATCCGACGCTCTCGCCCACCCTTTCGGGCAAGCTGGTCCTCCGGCGGCTGGCTAGCCCCTTCAAGTGGGACGAGCCTTGGACGGTGGCCGAGGGTCTCGTGGGCGATCCCGTCGCGGCGAGCGTCGGGGGGAAGGTCGTGGTCGCGATGCCGAAGGCGGGCGGAATCAGCCTGCTCACCCTGGACCCGGCGACCCGGAAGGTCGTCTCGACCGAACCTCTCGAAGGGACCCGAGGCGGCGTTCCTTCGATGGGCGACTCCGCCGGCAAGCCGACGCTGATGGTGTGGAATCCCAAGGGCGGTGGGGTCATGGTGCGCCCGCTCGACGGACGCGCACCCTATCCCCTCCCGATCGTCTCGACGAATCCGCCGGGAATGTGCACGGACCCGAAGACGGGCGGGACGGTGGTCGCGTTGGGGCAGGACCAAGACGCGGCCCGGCCCAACCGCTGGCAGATCCGCCACTACGACAAGGTTGGCAAGGAGACGAGCGTGGAGTGGGTCGAGGGACCGGACGGCCAAGCGCGCGGGCTCGGGCGGCTGACCCTGCTGTTCGACGCGAGCCGCGACGCCGGGCCGAAGGGTCGGCTCTACCTATTCGGCAAAGGCATGACCGACCCTTCGTGCACCTACGTCGCGATGACGCTCGCGGACAAGTCGGCGCTTGGCGGATGGCTGGTGAAGCGGTACTACGACGAGTGGACCCAGAGTCGATCCGCCCCCGCCGCCGCGTGGTTCGGCGGCGACATTCTGTGGGGCTACCGGTGGTTCGGCCAGAGCAGCGCCTACGGAGAAGACGACCTGCACGTGGGCTACCGGGCGCTCGGAATCCAGTCCGAGCCCTTCGGAGACTTCGACGACCTCGGCTTCGTGCGGAACTTCGGAGCCCAGCACAGCCTCCTGACCTTGGGACGGGCGTAAGGCATGTTCTCAATATCTCAAACCTCTTCGCAAGGCCATCGTTCCTTCGACTTGCAGGCTCCTGTCCCCTCACCCCTGCCCTTCTCCCTGGGAAGGGAGAAGGGTTCTAAGGTCCTTCGGCTTACCGGTAGTCTCTCGGCGTCCCGAGAAGGCCGCTAATGTGCTGGATCATGCCGACGCGCACGAGGGGAACGTTCCGGAACCGGGCCACGCCGCCCTTGTAAGGCACGTCGAGGTCGATCGTACGACCGACCTTCACCAGCGGCTTGCGCCCCATGCCGCCGAGCCTCGGCCCTTTCGCGAGGACGGCGACGCCGTTCATCTTCGGCGCGTCCCGCCAAGCCGTCGTGTAGACGCGGTTCGTGAACGGAACTCCGCAAGGAATCCCCGGCGTCGTGAAGGGGCGGGCCAGCTTCGGGTCGGGAAGAGCGCCGGTCCAGAAGGCCCAAAGATCGCCGTCGCCGGTTAGGACCGCCGCGCGCAGGGTGATCGGTCCTCTTTTGCCGAGCCCTTGGCGCAAGCCGCGGGCGATCGTCCTCTGCTCGCTTCCGTCGAAGACCGCCACGCCTTTTGCGGCTTGGGGACGAGGCGCGAAGACGGCTTGGGGAATATGAGACGGATAGTCGATCTCCGTACGGAAGGTCTCCGCACGCCCTTGGACCTTTCGAGAGGCTTCGACCAAGGCGCGGATACGACCCGAGACGGGGTCGATCTCGGCGTTGAACTCGCGTGGAGGGCCGAGTGGCCTTCCGCTCAGCCGATAGATCTGTCGAAGTCGATAAGTCTCCGGCTTGCCGTCCGCCGACTCCTTATGCGCGATGACCTTCACATCGGGATCGGCGAGCGCGGCCTGGGGCGAACCGAGGGGCGTCTCGTACCAAGCGCGACGTCCAGGCGAGTCGTCCGTCACGATCGCCCAGTCGCGAGCGTTCGGACCCCACTTCTCCTTGAAGAACTCGGCCATCTTCACTCGATTCGAATAGTGCATCGCCCGATGGCCGTCGTTGCGCATCTCGGTCTGGACTTCTCCCGTGCGAAGGTACAGCACGGTCGCGCGTCGGACACCGGATCGCCATTCTTCCGAGGCGACTCCGCCGTTCGACCAACGGCTCACGGCATGGCTGTTCGGCGCCTCCAAGGTTGCGGCGAGGGTCTGGGCCCAGGCGAAGTTGGATTTCGCGCGGGGTGGGAAGACGAGGGCGAGCGCGAGGGCGGTAGCGGTCATGGCGAAGGCGAGGGGCCGGGCGACGCTCCGTCGGGAGCGGGGGCGATGAAGGCGAGCGAGCAGATTCTCGGTCTGCTCGGAAGTGGGGCGTTCCCGACGAAGGGTTTCGAGGGCACGGCCCACCTTGACGGCACGGATCGGTTCAGCAGGCTTCGGGAACATAGGCTTGGTCCTCCTCCCGTAGGAGTTGGCGAAGGCGGGCGCGGGCGGCGTGCAGGCGACTCTTGACGGTGCCTTCCGGAAGGGTGAGAGTCGCGGCGATCTCGGCGACGGATATCTCTTCGACATGGTGGAGCAGGAAGGTGGCCCGAATCGCGTCCGGAAGTCGCCCGATGGCGGCGAGCAGAACCTCGGCTTCCGCGAGTTCGTCGTAGGCGCTTCCGGGCGCGGGGCGGTCGCCCCTCAAGGGAAGCCAGAGGCGACGCCTTCGCCAGCCGGTGAATTCCCGGTAGGCGATCCCGAGAAGCCAGCTCCGCAGGGGCGCGCTTCCGCCGTAGGTCTCGATGCGCGCAAAGGCCCGCAGGAAGGTCGACTGGGCGAGATCCTCCGCCTCCTGGGTGTGGCGGCAGAGGTGGCGAAGGAAGCGGTAGACGTCGGCGTGGTAGCGCACGGCCAGCGCGTCCATCGCCTCCCGCTCCCGCCGCCTCAGGCGATCGATGAATTCCGGTTCGTCCATAAGGGATCGCCCGTGTGGAGACAGGTGAAGAACCAGAGGTTCGGTCGTTTTCAGACCTTTTTGAAAATTCCCGATCTGTGGATCAAGGCTTGACCGTCAGTCTCGTTTCGTAGAGCCTTCCGTCCACGAGCGCCCGCACCGTCGTCTCGCCTTCGCCGAGCGTGTGCAGGAGACCGTCACCGTCGGCCCAAGCCTTGCCCTGGGCGCTCCAGACGATCCGGTCGGGGGCGAAGGGGCGGTTCGCCTCGTCGACCAGCGCGAGGCGAGAGTCAGAGCCGAGAACGATCCGCAGGGGGACGGCCATCGTCTGGGAGCGGGGCCCGTGCCAGAGAACGGCGTTGCCGATCGCGCGCTCGACTCCGCCGCTCGGGCGGTTCAGGACCATGCCGAACAGGCTGATGGTGGACGAGCCGCCGCCGTCGAGGTTCATCGCCTCGACGCAGCCCAGACGGCGCATGATCGCGGCGGTCTCGACGAGGGAGGCGCCGACGCTCTGCGTCTGGCGTCCGTCGATCACCACCGCCCAAAGGCCGCCCGCCGCGTCGGCGCCGACGACGGTGCGGGGGTGGCGGGTGGTGTCGAACTCGGATTTGTCCGGGGCGACGATCTGCCCGTTGCGGACCAAGAGAGGACCGCCGCCCACGACGTTGTCGACCTTCCGCCAGTCGAAGCCGTCGGTGCGGACGCTCAGGTGGACCTTCTGGCCGGGCCTAGCGGCGCGAAGAGTTTCCCGTTCGCTCTGGGAGGAGAGGACCATCGTGCCGGGGTTGACGCGGAGCTTCTCCACGTCTTCCACCACCTGCGTCACCCTGCCGTCGATGTCGCACCGGGGCGTCAGGACGCGCGGGCCGACGTTCAGAACGAGGAAGGTCGTGGGCTTCTTACCGATCGCATACCCGGCGGCGGGGGTCGAGAGGGTCAGCCCCTTCGCGGCGGTGTAGGCGTTGAGGGAGGCCAAGGGGCCAAGGTTGGAAGTGGCCTTCCAGGAAGGTCGCCGGACGACGAAGCCACCCTTGGCTCCCCAGCCATAGGCCCAGCCCCGATCCGCGCCCGCCTTCTCGGGATGGCTGATCAGCTCGCCGTTGCGGACCATGAGGCCAACCGGGTCGCCACCGGGATCGTCGCCCCACTGGAAGAAGTCGCCGTTGAGTCCCGCCACCGCCTGGGCGGTCCCGACCCTTTCGGTTAGGGTGGCGCGGCCGTTGTTCGGGGTGAGGTCGTACACCTCATCGCGGGCAAGAGCGGAGGTCGCGCGGAACGGCGCGTCGGGGGCGAAGCGAAGAGCGACGACGACGCGCTTGGGATCGTCCTGCACGATCATCCGGTACTCGACGCCCGGCGCGGGCTGGCGGCGCCACTCGCGGTCGGGGACGAGGAGAAAGGGGAGCAGGAGGCCGGTCACGGCTTAGAGTTTCGCACACGATACAAAGGCTTAACCGAAATGCAATGGGGTGTTAACCTGCGCCGACGATACTGAGACGCCATGAAGCGCGCCTTCACCCTGATCGAGCTGTTGGTGGTCATCGCCATCATCGCCATTCTCGCGGCGATCCTCTTCCCCGTGTTTGCCCAGGCGAAGATGGCGGCTAAAAAAGCTGCTTCGCTCTCCAATCAGAAGCAGATCGGCCTCGCGACGATCATGTACGCGGGGGACTACGACGACAACCTGCCCGAGACGGGTTGGGACGGTCCCTGCTCCCAGCCGGACGCGCTCCACAACGGGACGTCCAGTTCCGTCAGCGACAGCTACTGGTCGGGCGTGTACTCGTTCCTGCTGGCCGACCAGCCGTACACGAAGAACGTCGATATGATTGCCGATTCGGCCGACCCCGACAAGGGCGTCTACGGCAAGGATGGCTCGTACTGTTACGAGATCCAGCTCCTGTCGATGGGAATCAAGGGCTCCTACGCCGGGATGCGCAACACCGTCGGCGCGATGGCGAAGGCCCTTCCCGCCTCCTACGCGGGCAACTACTATCTCGCCCAAACCTACGATGTCGCCCGAGGCACGACGAAGGCAAAGGGGCGCAACATGAGCGCGATCAACGCGCCCGCGAACGTGTTCTTCTCGGCCGAGGTCGGTTCGTCACGCGGCACGAACGGCTCCAACTTCGCGGGCTGGTACGTCGCGCCGGGCTACGGCCTGGTCGGCGACGGTACCGGCCGCTGGGAGAAGGGCGCCCGCTACTCGGGTGGCCGCAACTGGGCGTTCACGGACGGCCACGCGAAGTTCACCAAGGACGTGCCTTTCAAGGTTGGGACCGCCAACAGGTCCGGCCGCCAGATCATCTACGACTACCAGAAGATGGGGATCTACACCTTCCCCGAAACGACGGACAACGACTTCTGCCCCAAGGGCGTCGCGTGCAGCTCCTTGAGCGGTCGGACCTGGTAGGGGTGGGCAAAGGGTTGGATCGCACAGGTTCTAACACAACCTATGCGATCCATTCCGATTTGACCAACGGCAGACCCAATCTACAGCATGATCTTATTTTCTTAAACAATATATAACGATTGATATACTATTTCTGATTTAACATTAAGCCGATGGTCAAGAAGATCACTAAACTGGTTTTGGCACTCAGCGCCGCGTCGCTTGCCAGCCTCGTCTACGCCGCTCTGACCGGCACGATCACGAAGTTCAGCCTTCAGGACTGTTCCGTGGATCCGTCCGACTACGCCACACACCTCCAGCCCCTTGAGCACCGGTTCGGCTTCAACAACACCGGTTCCGGCTTTATCGCCGAGTTCGTCGGATGGACTTTTTACGACTCTGACGGCCCTGGTTTCCCTCAGAACGGCACGTACTCCCTGAAGGTAAATGGCACGGCGCTCGCCTCGGGCAATTTCAGCGTCCCTTCGGCCAAGACTAAAGATCCTAACCTGACGCTGTACTTCCCGCTGAAGGATACGGAACTCCGATACGGATCGAATCAGATCGAGTTCCACATCGACGCTGGTGATACGGCGGGTTGCCACGCTACCGTGGACGACAAAGCGACGGTTACTCGTTACGATCCGTAAAATAGTCGTCCGCATCCACCCGCGATCCCGGCTTTAAGAAGGCGAACGGCACGGTGAAGACATCCGGCGAGATCCAGGCCGACTACAACGCGATGGGCATCTTCTTCGAGCCCAACCGCGAGCAGTAAGAGAGCCTCATCACTTCCCTCCCGTCGTCGAGATGCCCCGCACGAAGGTCTTCTGCGCGAAGAGGAACAGGAGGACGACGGGAAGGGTGAAGAGGGCGGTCGCGGCCATCAGCTGGGGCCAGTGGCTGCCGAAGGAGCCCAGGAACTGCTGGAGGCCGTAGCCTAGGGTGTAGGTCTTCGGGTCGTCGAGGTAGAGCAGCGGACCGAGGAAGTCGTTCCAGGTGTCGACAAACTGGAATAGGGCGCAGGTGGCGAGAGCGCTCTTGGAGAGGGGCAGGCAGAGGCGAAGGAAGATCGTCCACTCGCCCGCTCCGTCGAGGCGCGCGTTCTCCGCCATCTCCTCCGGCAGGGTGCGGAAGAACTGCGTGAGCAGGAAGACGTAGAACGGGGCCGCGAAGAAGCTCGGCACGACGAGCGGGAGGGACGTGCCGTACCAGCCAAGCCAGCGGAACAGGGCGAAGACGGGCACCATGGTCGCTTGGCCCGGCAGGGCCATCGTGGCGAGCATCGTGAAGAACAGCGGCTTGGACGCCCGGAAGGGGATGCGGGCGAAGCCGTAGGCCACGACCGCGCTGCTGCCGACCGCCCCGACGACGTTCAGAAGGCAGAGCAGGACTGTGTTGCGCAGGTAGAGCGCGAACGGCACGGCGGCGAGGGCCTTGGCGAAGTTGGCCGTCTCGACGGGATGCGGCAGGATCGATCCGTCGCCCCGCAAGATCTGGGCGTCGCCCTTGAAGGCGGTCGAGAGCATCCAGAGCGTCGGGAGCAGGGCCGGGAGGCACAGCAGGGCGACGACGACGGTGAGGCCCAGACGCTTCACGAAGACCGTCGACGAAGCGTCACCGGTCACTGTTCACCCACCGCTTCTGCGAAGCGAACAGGAGGGCCAAGGCCCCGGCGGTCAGGGCGAAAAGCATCCAGGCCATCGCGCTGGCGTAGCCCAGGTCGAGGTACTTCCAGGCGCGTTTCCAGAGGTAGACCGCGACGTAGAGCGTGCTGTCCTCGGGCCCGCCACCGGGGGTGGCGATGTACGACTCGGTGAAGGCCTGAAAGGCGCCGATCGTCGCCATCGTGACGTTGAAGAACACCACGGGAGTGAGCATCGGGAGGGTGATGCGGCGGGTCCGCTGCCACGCGCCCGCGCCGTCCATGGTGGCGGCCTCGTACAAGGAAACGGGAACGTCCTTGAGCCCGGCGAGGTAGATCACCACCGCCCCGCCGACGCCCCAGAGGGACATGAACACCAAGGCCCAGGGCGCCCAACGGGCGTCGTGCAGGTAGTCCGGGCCGACGACGCCGATCCGCTTGAGAGCGAGGTTGACGAGCCCCGTCTCGGGGTTCAGGAGCCACACGAAGACGATGGAGGTCGCGACGGCGGGGAGGATCGAGGGCAGGTAGACGACGGCCCGAAAGAGGGAGATCCCCCAGACTCGCTGATTGAGCAGCAAAGCCAAGATCAGCGCGACGGCGGTCGCGAGCGGAACGGAGACGAGGGCGAAGCGCAGGGTCACCCAAAGGGAGTGGAGGAACAGCGGGTCGTCTTGGAGCAGGGCGCGGTAGTTCGCCCCGCCCACCCACTTCGGAGGCGTCAGCAGGTTGAAGCGCGTGAAGGAGAGGCCGACGCTCGCGAGGAACGGGCCCAGCCGGAACAGCAGGAAGCCGACGACCCACGGGGCGACGAAAAGCCAGCCCGTGAGCTCACGGCGACGGACGGTCAGAAACTCTCTCCCAGGGCGATCCGACGGCGTCGTTCGCGATCGAAGTCTCGCTGGGCGTCGCGCAGGGCGGCGGCGGGCGGCTTGGCGCCGCTGATCGCCAGCCACTCGGCCTTGCCCGCCGCGTCGAACAGGTACGCGAGATCGGGCAGGGCGGGGTGCGTCTGGAGGTTGGGCTCGGCGAGAACGTCCATGAAGGTCCCGAACTGAGGGTAGCGCCGAACGTACTCGCGGTAGGCGGGTGCGGCCGCCATCGCGGGGCTCGAAGGAAGCCAGCCGCCCGCGACGTTCATCTCGGCGGCGACCTTCGGATCGGCGAGACCGGCCCAGAAGCGGGCGAACTCCCAGGCTCCTGTCGCATGGCGGGAGCCGGTCGGCAGCATGAGCAGGGTCGCCACCGCGTAGCCCGCGCCTTTCGGTCCCTGCGCGCGGGGCGGGAGGGGAGCGGTCCGGTAGTCGTGGACCATCTCGGGCGCGTACTTGGCGATCTCCTCGACGCGCCACTGGCCATCGACCGCGAGGGCGTAGCGGCCCACGACGAAGGGCCAGCCCCCCCCGCCCGAGCCGCCGGCGGAGTCGAGCCCGAGGCCGATCTGGAAGCGAAGGTAGCGGTCGAAGCCGACGCGCCGTCGCTGGCGGGTCTCCCACTCGAGGGCGGCCCGGTTGCCCGGCGTGTCGATCCGCCCGTCCGCGTAGCCGCCCCCGAAGGCGGGAGCGTGGTCGCGCAGCCCGGCAGGCAGGAGGCCGAGCCGCACGAGCGAGCCGTCCGCCGCCTTGCGGTCGAGCCGCGCCCCCCAATCCTCCATCTCCTCCAGGGTCTTCGGAGCGCGGTCGGGCAGACCCGCCGCGCGCAGTTCCTTCGGGCGGTAGTACACCGCCTGGACGTTGAGACCGACGCACAGGCCGTACGTCTTGCCCCGGTAGGCGCCGGCCGCGCGGGCCACCGGGTACTCGCTCGCGTAGGCGTGGCGATCGGCGGGCGACATCCGGTCGTCGAGGGGCTGAACGATGCCGTCTCGCGCCCAGAGCGGGAGCACGGGGTCCCAAGAGGCGACGAGGTCGGGCGGGTTACCACCCGACACGGCGAGCATGAACTTCGTCGTGGTGGCGTCGCCACCGGGGACGCTCAGGGGAACGACCTCGTAACGGCTCTGCGAGGCGTTGAAGCGGGCGGCGATCCGCTCGATCGTGTCGGACCCTTCGGCGGTCCAGGGATGCCAGAGACGCACCACCTTACGCCGCCCCGCGTCGGGAGCGGCGCAACCGCCAAGAAGAAGGCCGAAAAAGACAATCCCTCGCCCCAAATGGGGCGAGAGTCCGATGCGCGCCCTCGTCAAGGGGCTTTGTACTTGCAGGCGTCCGGGGCTCCCAGGAAGCTCTGGCGCCAGGATGTCGGGGTCACGAGGTTGCCCGCCGCGTCCTTGACGTCGGGACCGAGGCGCTGCCAAGTCGCCATCCAAGCGAGGGACTTGGCATGACCGTCGCCGAAGCCGTAGTTGGCTTTACCCAGGTTCCGCTGGCTCTGGGTCGTGGGGTACTCCGCGACGGGCGAGTTGCGGTCGTAGCCGACGTTCGCCACGTTGTCGACGCAGACGAGGTCGTCGGAGTAGCCCGCGTCGGCGGTGGTGACCTCCTGGTAGTTGTTCGGCGCGGCCTTCGTTCCCTTGCCGCCCGGAAGGATGAGGATCAGGCTGGAGGGCTGATCGATCTGGCTCTCGTTCGCGGCGAGACGGAAGTGGATCGAGGGGTCGGCGGCGGTGTAGCCCGGCTGGTTGCTGGAGTTCAGGCGGAAGCTCGCGGCGAAGTCGTCCGTCTCGGCGCGAGCCTTGGTCATCGCGCCAAGGTCGGTCCAGTCGTTGCAGAAGCCCGTGGCGCCGTCGAACCCGTTGCAGGCCCATTCATGGTCGCCTTCCCGGCTGCCTGCGTCCTGGCCGCGCTTGGGAATGCCCGGATCGAGGGGCGACTTAAAGATGTCCTTGTTCTTGATGTACGGCTGGAGGGCGGAGTCCCATCCCCAGAAAGGATAGGTGAGGCCGGTCATCTGGCCGCCGCTCTCCTCGTTCTGGTAGGCCTTGACGAGGTAGCCGTCGTGGTCGGTCTTCCACATCTCGCCCGCCAAGGCGAGTTGCTTGATCTGGGACATGTCGGAGGTCCGTTTCGCCGCCAGCTTGGCCTGGGCGAACACGGGGAAGAGGATAGCGGCGAGGATCGCGATGATCGCGATGACCACAAGCAATTCGATAAGAGTAAAGGCGCGTTTCATGAGAATGCCCTCCTCCGTTGGGGGGTAAAGAGACTATGCGCGATTTTGGACCCAAAAAGTGCCGTTTGCTCCTTGTACTCACAAAATTAGCCACGCCAAAATTCCGGGGCGTGGAATATCTCCCTTGGCGAACGTCCCATGGATTTTTCTTCCGCCTCCCCGCTCCGCATCCTCCTGGTCGAAGACGACCCGATCTCCGCCATCGCAGCTCGCAAACGGCTCGCCGCGCTGGGCATCGAGGTCGACCACGCGGTAGACGGCGAGGAAGCTCTGGAACGCCATGCGGCGGAGCCGTACCGGATCGTGATCGCGGACTGGCTCCTACCGGGTCTCGATGGGATCGAGCTGTGCCGCCGCCTGCGCGCCCTTCCTGGGCCTTACGTCTACGTCCTCCTGTGCAGCGGCCACGACGACCGGGCCAAGCGACTGGAGGCCTACGACGCCGGGGTCGACGACTTTCTGAGCAAGCCCCTGGAGCAGGACGAGCTGCGAGCGCGCCTCACCGTCGCCCGGCGCATCCTCGCGGCCGAGGACCGCGCCGCCGTCCAGTTGGAGGAGCGGGAGGCCGCGTCCCGGCAGATGGCCCACCTGAACGAAAGCCTGAAGCTCGCCTCGCGCCGCTTCGAGGATCTTTTCGACGGCCTGCCGGTCGCCTGCTTCACCTTCGACGACGAGGGGCTCGTCCACGAATGGAACCAGGCCGCCGTCGAAGCGTTCGGCGTGGCGGGCTTCGACACGCTCACCCGTCCCGTGTGGGAGACTCTCGGAGGCGACGAAGCGCCCTGGAGTCCAGAGCTCTGCGACCGCATCTTCGCCGGAACGGAAGGCGAGTTCGACTGGACCCGCGCCACGTCCGACGGGCTGCGGGAGTTCACCTGCCGCGCCATCGTCCTTCGGGGCCGGGGCGGGCAGCCGGTGGGCGCGGTGTGCGCGAACGTCGACGTGACCGCCCGCAAGCGTGCCGAACGGATGCTCCAGCGGGAAAAGGCGACCCTGGAGGACGCGAACGCGCGTCTTCACGAACTGGCCTCCAAAGACGGCCTCACGGGTCTCTGGAACCGCCGCTCGTTTGTCGGTAGCCTGGAGGCGGCGCTGGCCGAGTTCCACCGAACGGGTCGGTCGTTCTCCCTCGTCCTGCTGGACATCGACCGCTTCAAGCAGTACAACGACACGTTCGGCCACCCCGCCGGCGACGAGGTGCTGCGGCGCTTCGCCCGCGTCCTGCGCGGCGCCGCGCGCGCCTCGGAGCACCCCGCCCGTTATGGCGGCGAGGAGTTCGCCATCGTTATCCAGAGCACCGGAACCGCAAAAGGGCTCGCCGCCGCCGAGCGGTTCCGCCGCGCCGTCGAGGACGCGGACTGGGTGGAGCGCGCCGTGACCTGCAGCTTGGGCGTGGCGACGGCAGGGCCGGACGGTACGACCGTCGAGGCCCTCGTCGCCGCCGCCGACGCCGCGCTCTACGCCAGCAAGGCGAACGGCCGTAACCGTTGCACCCACGCCAGCGGCCTGCCCGAGGCTACCGAGCGTAAGGCGGCGTGAACGCCGCGTAGCTCGCGTACGCCTTGCGGTAGATGCCCACGTCGTAGAGCTGGCCGTTGAAGTACCCCCCTGACGTTCCCCGCCCGAGATACCCGGCATCGGCCTTGATCGCGTCGAGGGAGAGGGTCATCGCGGCGGACGAGGCGATGGCCGTCCCATCGAGGTAGATCTTCACGCTTCCGGGAGCGACCATGATCGTTACCCGGCTCCAGGCGCCCAAGGGGATCGCCTGGCTCGCGACGACGGTCTGGGTGGTCGTCCCGTTCGTCACGATCAGGGCCGCCTTCCCGCTCGCGTCGCGGGGCGTGAACGAGATCGAGCCGCCGCTTCCGGCGAACGTGAAGAGACGCTGGCCCGCCGCCGTGCTGCGGCCATAGGCCTGCAGGTCGAACGTCAGCCCGGCGGCGTCCGCCGCGTGGCCTTCGAGGGCGACGTAGGCGTCCGTACCGTTGAGATCGAGCACGCTCCCCTTGGCGACCGTCTTGAAGGCGGCGCCTCCCCGCAGGACGCCGTCGTTGTCCAGAAGATCGTCGATCAAGACCTTCGCGCGGGGCTTGTCGAACGTCCAGTGGGCATAGAGGTACTTGTTGTCCGTGCGCACGTCCGTGGCGAAGTTCGCTCCATCGGAAGGGCTCGTCGCCAACCCTAGGCCGCGAACGCCGAAACCGTAGAGCGTGCCGAAGTCGACCGGCTTGTCGTAGTCGCCGAAGTAGATCTCGGCGTCCTGTCCGATGGCCGTGCCGCCGCCGACGGGCGCGTTCGGGCTGGTGTAGACGTCGCCAAAGCCCTTCACCATCGCGTCGCCCGCGATCCGGCCGTCGCCCTGCACGTTGACGAACTCTCGAACCCGCGCGGCGCCGTCGATCGTTGCCCGCTGCTGGACGAGCGCGTAGTCCCGAACCCGCGCGGCCCCCGTCACGGTCGCGTTCTCCCGAACGTAGGCGTAGCCGCCGACGACCGCCGTTCCCGACACGACCGCCGCTCCGCCGATCGTCGCGTGATCCTCGATGCGGGCGGTTCCCGACACCTGGGCGCCGTCCAGCACCTGGGCGTTCGGCCCGACGTAGGCCGTGCTCGCAACGCTCGCGGAGTCCGCGACGAAGCCGCCGCCGTTCGGATGAGCGTGACCTTGGACGTATCGATGGTCGCGCAGGCCGACCGGCGTCGTTTCGGGCACACAGCCCGAGAACGACAGCTCGTAAGGGAAGCGGCGTTTCGCGGCGTAGCCGGGACGGAAGGGCTGGCGGGCGTACCTGTCGGGCGCGGCGACGAGGGCGAGGTACGCCGTCTCGCCCGTCTTCAGCTTGAGACGCCCGGTACCGGTCCGCCACATTCGGCCGTAGCGCGCGTTTCCGAAGGCGTCGACCGCGACGAGCGTGGCCCGCCAGTTCGAGCCGAGCGTCTCGTCGGCGATGGGGGCGAGCGTGGCGGTGACGCTCGTCTCGCCCGCGTTCAGCTGGAGGGGCACGATGTTCTGGCCGTACTGGCGAGGCGCCTGCGAGTAGATCGGTCGCCACCAGCCGGTCCGGTCGGGGACCGGTTGGAGATAGGTGAAGGCGCGCGATGGGATACCCTGGCTGAAAAGGTAGTTCAGGGTATCCACGTAGCCCTGGCCGTAGGTGTAGTCCCAAGCGGCGTTGTGCGCGGCCATCTCGCCGATCACGTCGCCGAAGCCCGCGACGCCGTCTCCCGCGAACGCGCCGCTCTGGACTCCGAGGCGCATCGTCGTCTGGAAAGGGGTCTCCGTCGCGTTGCCGTTCGCGTCGCGGGCCGCCTGCTTGTACATGTCGAGGGGCGTGCTCCGCGAGAATCTCGGATGGTCGGCGAACGCCTCCAGCCAAGGCCAAGAGCCATAGTTCATGCGGGACGAATCGAGCTCGTAGTTCGCCCGCTCCGCATAGACTCCGAGGGCCAGGGCGAGGCCCGGGACGAAGCTGTTCGCGTTCCAGTTGGCGTTGCACTCCCAGACCCAGCCGACGTTGATGTTCCGATCGTCGTCGCTCCGGTAGCCCCCGGACCAGAACTGGTTCGTATGGCCGAACTCGTGCGGGACGACGCTCGATCCTTCGAGCATCGCGGCGGGAGCGATCACGATGCTCTCGCCCCCGAAGGCGAAGCCGTCGGAAAAGTCCTGGAGGCCCGTCCGCGTGATGTAGACGCTGGTCTTGTACTTGGTCGCCTGGTTCCAGTAGGGGAGCGACGAATCGATCGACCGGTAGTAGTTCCAGACCCGTTCGAAGTAGGCGAAGTTCATCGCCCGGAACGCGGGATCGTTCCACTGGGTGGCGTCGGACTGCACGTTGTCGCCCCAGTAGAAGGTGAAGTGGTCCGTCGCGTAGGCGTTGAAATGGGCGTCGCGCGGCTTCTCCGCAGAGTTGATCGCGTACTGGGCGCCGTCGTTCGGGGCGGGCGGGCCGGGGAAGTTCGCGGCCACCGAGTCGACGTACGTTCGGCTGGCGGCGTCGAGGTCGGCGTAGGCGTATCCTTTACGCTGACCGGTGTCCGAGCGAACGACCTCGACATGGACGCGGGAGAGGGGGCTATCGAACCCCGTGACGTTCACGATGGCGGCCTGGAAGGTTTCGGGCGTTCCCACGCCGTAGCGGTCCCGCGCCATCCGGGTCCAGCTTCGGTAGGGGTACGTCACGGTTTTGACGTTGCGTAGGTGGCGCAGGTCCTCGTCGCCGAGGCTCGACCGTTTCAGCGTCATCAGACGACCGCTGGCGAGACGCACCGCGACGGCGGTCGACGTCTGGGAGACGTAGGTCCCGTCCACGTCGGACGACTCGTTCGCGCCGACCTGCCAGGTGCGGGCGGCGAAGGTCTGGGCCGAGGCGGCCGTCGCGGCGGCGAGAACGGCGAGCAGGGCGAGAAAGCGCATAGCGATCTCTAGACAACGTGTAAACGTCTAATCGTTCGACGTTAAATTTTTTATGAACGAAGAACAAACGGCGCGTCTCTTCCCGTCTCGCACGGTGAGTCTTTTCATGAACCTCCGCGCGCTCTCCACCGCTCTGCTTCTCGCTCCCATCGCGCTCGCCCACGCCGACGTCGCGTACAGCAACCTTGGAGCGAACGGCGCTTTCGACCCGGAGGCGGCCTGGACCATCTCGTCTACCTCCAGTTCTCCAGGAAGCCAGAGTCTCGCCCAACGGTTCACCTCGGCGACGACCGGCAATCTCACCTCGATCGAGTTCGCGGGAACGCACGAGGAGGGGGGGCGGCGCCTTGCGGGCGACGCTCTACGCCGACGCCGTCGACGCGCCGGGGCTCGCTCTGGAAGGCTTCGACGTGGATCTTTCCGGGGCGGGCGACTCGGGAGCCCTCTTCTCGCTGACGAGCTCAGGCGGGGTCTCGCTCGTCAAAGGACAGCGATACTGGCTGGGCCTCGTCGCGAAAGGCGACGCTTGGCTCGGGTGGAACCTCGCGGCGCCCACCCTTGCCGGGAACGTGATGTTCGACTACGACGCCGCCGGAGCCACGATATCGAGCGACTCGCTCTCGGCGATGCGCGTGACGGTCCAAGCGGCTCCGGTTCCCGAGCCCGCGTCGATGCTCGTCCTCGGGGCGGGTGCGGTCGCGGTCGCAAGACGACGGCGAAAAGGTCGCTGAAGTCCCTTATAATAGAGCGGTGGCCCGGCTCGCCTCCCCCGAAACCGTCCGCTTCACCGCCGCCCAGCGCGACGCGCTCATCGACCTCGCCGCTCGCCTCCAGGCGGAGCAGGAGGCGACGGTCGGGATGGACGAGCTGGCCCGTGCCGCCGAGGAGGCGGGCGTCGATCCCCGCTTCCTGAGTGAGGCGGCCCGCCGTCTGGAGACTCCCGCCGAGGTCGGTCCGAGGGAAGCGATCGCCGCCCTCGCGGGCCTCGCCCTGTTCGACGCGCTGTTCTTCGGGATCGTGGCCCGCTCGTGGTTGTTCCCCATGAGCCCTATGATGGGAATACCGCTGTTGGCGGTCGCCGCGTTCGCCTTCGCGTGGATCTTCGGGCGGCCCCGTGCCCTGCGATGGGTCGCGCCGCTGGCTCCGGTCGCCGTCTGGACCGCTCTCGGCATCGCGGCGGCCTTCGCGTACCGGTTCCACGGCGATCATCGCTTCGGTCTGATGTTGCAGAGGGCGGCGACGTTCGGCCTGATCCAAGCGGCTTCCGCCGCCTTCGCATCCTTCCTGCGCCGCGACCCGTAAAATGGAACGCGCGATGCAAAGGCACGACGAACTCCCCCCGCTCAGCGCCGCCCAGCAGACCGAGGTTCTGCGCCTCGCGGCACGGCTTCAAGCCGAGCATGAGTCGACGACGTCCTTCGAGTGCCTCGTCCGAGCGGCGCAGGAAGCAGGGATCGAAGAACGGTTTCTTCAGGAGGCGGTGGAGCGCGTCGCCGCGACGCCGAGGCCCTACGGACCGACACTCCAGCCCGCGAGCCTGTGGGCGGCTCCGGCGCTGGTTCTGATCGCGGCGGCCCTCGGCGCTCTCGTGCCCTTCTTTCCGCCCTTTCCCTTCGTCGCGTTCCTCGGATTTCTCTTCGCGCTCTATCCAACTCTCGCCGGGAGGTCGCGTCTTTCTGTGGCGGGCGTGTCGTTCGTCTCGTGGATGTCCATCAACCTCGCGATGTGGGCGATCCAGGTCGACGTAAGAGGAGAGTTTACGACCGTCGGTCTCCTGGAAGCGGTGGGGTTGGTTCTCGGAATGGCGCTCGCGGAGATGGCGGTCGTCGCCAGGAACACCAAGGCGCTCGCCCAGAATCGGCCACAATCGCTCTCATGAGGATCGGCCTTCTCGGGGCGGGCGGCATCGGTCGCGTCCACGCGCGCCAGTACGCCCGGCGCGGCAACGTGGAGCTCTTTATCCACGATCGCGTTCCCGCTCACGCGGCGGCGCTGGCGGAAAGTTCGGGCGGAACGCCGGTGGACTCCTTCGAGGATGTGCTCACGAAGGTCGATGCGGTCGACGTCTGCCTTCCCACGCCGCTCCATCGGGAGGTCGGCCTGCGTGCCCTTGCGGCGGGCCGGGCGGTGCTGATGGAGAAACCGATCACCCGAACCTTCGAGGAGGGCTTAGAGCTGGTCGAGACCGCGGAGCGGGCGGGCGTTCCGCTGATGACGGCCCAGGTCGTCCGGTTCTTTCCGGACTTCGCCCGGGGCCACGCGCTGGTAGAGTCCGGGGCGGTTGGGAATCCCGCCGCCGCCCGCGTCCGGCGGGGAGGCAAGGCGCCTCAAGGTACCGAAGGCTGGTTCCAGAACCTAGAGATGAGCGGGGGCGTCCTGCTCGACCTCGCCATCCACGACTTCGACTGGCTCCGCTGGACGCTCGGCGAGGTGTCGCATCTCTACTCCCGGAGCGTCGGTCTCCAGGACGGCCATGGCCCGGATTACGCACTGACCACCCTAACCTTCGACTCCGGGGCGGTGGCCCACGTCGAGTCGACCTGGATGGACCCGACGGGCTTCCGGACGACGTTCGAGATCGCGGGAAGCGGCGGCCTGATCTCGCACGACTCGCGGAACAACGCGTTCCTGCGCACCGCGACGGAGAACGGCGTCGTGACCGACGGCGGCCTCGTCCCGGAGGACGATCCTTACTACCGCGAGATCGACGGCTTCGTGACCGCCCTGGAGAACGGGACGCCGGTGCCCGTTCCCGGTCGCGAAGGTCTCGCCGCCCTGGCGATCAGCCTCGCCGCCATCGAGAGCGCGACGACGGGCCGCGTGGTCAAGCCGGTTCGGGTCTAGGGTGAATCCCGAGGATCTTACGCCCCTCGCAGTTCGGCTCGCGACGGAGAGCGTGTCGATTCGCGCCGCATGCGCCGCCCTCGGCGCGTTCCAACTCGACGGCTGCGATATCTACCGTAGCTGCGAGCCCTGCCCTATGTATCTCGGCGCGCTCTATTGGGTGCGTCCACGCGCCGTCTACTACGCGGCGGACGCGGGCTTCGACGGCCACTTCATCGACGAGGAGATCGCCCGCCATCCGCGCGAGCGAGCGCTTCGCATGGCCCCGCCTCCCGTCGAAGGGGCCACCGAGCCGTTCGAGCGCTGGAAGGCTACAGGACAGCGAACGGGATACTGAGCAGAAGAAATCTCATCCTCCGTCAGCCGGTAGGGGAAACTTGCCAACCACTGCGACCCAAGCTGCCGGAGTCCGGAGAAGCTTCCGGCAGCTTGGGCCAAGGTATTCGAGAGATCGACGGAGTCGGCTGCCGGAAGATAAATGCTAGTGAGTAAAGGGCTTTCTCAGCCCTCGACCCGCAACCAGGTTCCGAGTTCGGCGATCACGTCCAGGCTTTTGAGCCGCTCGAGGGCGGCGACGAAATCGGACTCGCGGCAGGGATGGGTGAGGAACACGATCTCGCCCGCGCCCTCGGCGAGGGTCTTCATCTCCATCGCGGCGAGCGACACGTCGTGTTCGCCGAAGGTGTTGGCGATGGCCCCGAGGACCATCGGACGGTCGCGGACGGTGAGGCGCAGGTAGTAGCCCGTGACGAGCGAGTCGATGGGGGCGGTCGCCATGCCCGTGCCGTAGGGAATGGCGCTTCCCCGCCCGCCAGCGGCGAGGTTACGGCCCACGTCGATCAGGTCGCCGACGACGGCGCTGGCGGTCGGCTCGGAGCCCGCGCCACGACCGGAGAACATCACATCGCCCACGAAGTCGCCGTCGAGCCAGAGGCCGTTGTAGACGCCGTTCACGCTCGCCAAGGGGTGCGTCTTCGGGAGGAGCGCGGGGTGAACGCGCACCCGGACGCGGTCGATGTCCACCGCATCGACGATGCCGAGGAGCTTGATCCGGTAACCGAGGGTGTCGGCGTACTGCATGTCGAGCTTCGTGACTCCCCGGATGCCCTCGCGGTAGACCTTCTCGATGGGCACCTGCTTACCGAAGGCGATGCTGGCGAGGATCGCGATCTTGTACATCGCGTCGAAGCCGTCGACGTCGGCGGTCGGGTCGGCCTCGGCGTAGCCCTTGGCCTGGGCGTCGGCGAGCACCTCGGCGAAGTCGGCTCCCTCCTCCTGCATGGCGGTGAGGATGAAGTTGGTCGTGCCGTTGAGGATGCCCATCATCTTCAGCACGTCGTTGCCCGCGAGCTGGTGTTTCAGGGGCTGGACAAGGGGGATGCCGCCGCCGACTGCCGCCTCGTAGTGGAGGTCGAGTCCTTTATCCTTCGCGAGGGTCACGAGCCGCGATCCGTGCTTGGCCATCAGCTCCTTGTTCGCGGTAACGACGTTCTTCCCACACGCCAGGGCCCGTTCGACCATCTCGCCCGCCGTGTCGGCCCCCCCGATCAGTTCGAGGATCACATCGATAGATTCGTCGTCTACGATGCTTCGTAAGTCGGTGGTGAACATCGCCGAATCCAGCCCGCGAGCCTTCGCGGGGTCCCGGACGCCGATCTTGACCACCTCGACGGGGAAGCCGACCTTGCGAAGGATCGCGTCCTGGTTGTCCATCAGCATCCGGTAGACGCCCGATCCGACGGTGCCGAAGCCGAGGATGCCGACGCGCAGGGTACGAGGAGGAGCCGAGACGGTCACGGTTCGATTATGGCGCGTGGGGCCGGGCGTTCCGAGTTCCCCGCGACGTAACCCTCGGAGGTTCTCGTCCGTCCTCTTCTTTCAGGGCGACGCCATGGTCCACGCGCTTTTACTTTTCGCACCTTCGCCTTCGGCCTCCGACCGGGTGGTGACGGTCGCTCCACCCCCTCTGTCGATGGCGAGCCTCGTTCCGGCGCGTCCCTACCGGAGCGTGGCGCTTAAGGGACCTCCCGAAGATGGAGCGGTCGCGACCGTAAAGGGTCGGAAGCTTCGATTTCGTCCCAGCACCGTGTTCGACCACGTCTCGGTCAAAGGCGTGGGGCGCGACGGAACGGTGGCCCTGTATCGTTGGTACTACGGGCTCTACACGACGTTTCAGGAAACGATCTGGCGGAAGGGGAAGGAGACGCCGGTGACGGCCTTCGGTCATGCGGCCCAGTTGTCGGACTACCGCGATGCTCGCAACTACGCCGGTTCGTTCTACGAGGACGAGTCGCAGAACTCGAGCGCCATGATGCCTCCCTCCGAAGAGTCGGTGGCGTTCGTGGTGGAGAGTGGCCGGATCCGCATCGTGGGACGGGGACGCGTCGCAGCGTGGAACCCCGGCGGGGCGGTCGCAACGCGTCTTCGGGTCGACGACGACGGTAAGCCGGCGGGATCCGATATCCGCAGCGAGGAGCACGTTCGCGTCTTCGAGAAGGGTCGGACCTACGATCTTGGCCGAGTACGCGTTCTTGGGCGAAGGGCCGACGGTGCGTTCGTTCTGATCGACACCGTTCCTCCTTCCGCCGAATCCGTCGTTCCCGATCCTCTCGGTCTCTACCTTTGGCGTCAGGGACGTCTTGAGCCGTGGGTCCGGCTTCCCAAAGGGTGGGAGGCGATCGCCTTTGAGCCGCAAGGAACCGTGCTTCTTCGCAAAGAAGGTCAGGCGGGCCTTCTTAAAGGGTCGACCCTCACCCCCTTGCGCGTCAGCGATCCGCGCGTGGGCGAAGCCCTGGGATACACCGACGCGGCGGACTGGCTTCGTCCGGATAGCTCGTTCGCCTTTTCGACCGGCGGGATCGGCCCCTCGGGACACGACGAGCGGAAGACCTACACGCTCCGACCGTCCGCCTGAGTCTAGGCGTTTCGTGATGTGGTCAGCGCGCTAGGATGTAATGGCCACCGATATCCTCGGATTCGAAATAGGCGAGACGGGAGGGATCGAAGACGAGATAGGTCCCGAAACCGGGGTGGAAGACGGTTTCGACCGCCTCTTCCAGAGGGAGGCTCAAGCCATCGATCGCCGAGTCTTGCGACAGAACCTCGCAAGTCGGTCCCGCTCCTCTATGGCGCAGAAGGGCGACCACCCTATCGACGATGGCGGTCATCCCAAGACGCGTAGACCAGCGCGGATCGAAGTCGTGGCCGTGGGCGAACGTGGCGACCAGCCGCGTTCGGCCTTTGCGCGACTCCATGAGCGTCCGTCAGCGCTCCTTCCGATCGCGTTGAATAAACGCGTCGATAAACCGTTCCAGGTCTTCGGGGCTCATTCGGCCGTCGGCGGGAAGGTCACGTCGGCGTAAAGATCCCGCAGGGACAGGTCCAAGCCGACCGACGCCAGGCGGGCGACGGCGTCCAAGCCCTCGTAGGTCAGGACGCCCCAAGACGAGGCGCGGGGAAAGACCTCGACGACGGGCTCCGAGACCGAGATCAGGACGTACTCCTCCAGCGTTTCCAGACTCCGGTAGCGGCGGAACTTCGGGCCTCGGTCATAGGCTTCGGTGGAGGGCGAGAGCACCTCGAAGATGACTTTGGGATTCAGGAGCGCGCTCCGCGACTTTGCGACGTACTGGGGCGGGCAAGCGATCGCACCATCGGGATAGGTGTAGACGTTATAGGCCGGGATCGGGATCTGAACGTTCTGATCCAGGAAACGGCACGCGCCTTTAGCTCGTAGCGCAGGCCCGAGGATTTCACCGAAGATCGAGGTCACCGCGAGGTGGTCCGAACTTCCGCCCGGCATCGCCCGCACTAGTCCATCGACGTACTCGCTCCGGGTTTCCGCCTTCTGCTCGGCGGCGAAGTACTCCTCGAACGAAACACGCTGAGGCGGGGGCAGGGGCGGCGTGTCCGATACGACGTAAAGCCCGCTCATCCTTTCATTCTACGCCCGCTTTCCCTTTATTTCAGAGGCCTCACCGCCGCGAGCGCGCGTAGGAAGGCGGCGTCGGCAGGCCGGAGCAAGAGCGTCGTGCTGCCGCACGTCGCCCGCCCGGATCGGGACACCGTCCACTTGGTCCCTAGCATCTCCTCGATAACGATCACCACTGGAGTGCGGTCGGGTTTGGTCACACGAGCGCGTCCCAGAATTTTTATCCACCCGCCGAAGAGGGCGCTCGTCGCATCCAGACCGCGAGGGGTGACGGCGCGGAAGACGGCGTGGCGCAGATTTTCTCGAATGCGATCCGCCCCGTGGAACGCTCCCCCGACGAGCCGTCCGTCCCGGGCATCGAAAGCCACGGCCACCGGCTCGATGATCCAGCATCCTTCCTTCGCCTGCGCCTCGCTCGGAACCTGCTGGGCGAAGAACCCATGCCCCTCGGGCGTCACGCGAACCTCGGCGTGTACGTCACCCCAGACGAACAGGATGAGAGCCGCGCCAACGCTTTTGACGGCGCGGGCGCTGAACTCAAGCATCGGCCTTACGCCCGGGGCGTGAAGCTCGTGCCGCAGCCACAGGAGCGGGCGGCATTGGGGTTGTCGAACTTGAAACCGCCGCCCATGAGGTTGGCCGTGTGATCGAAGGTCGCGCCCTGGAGGAAGCGCGCCGACTTCGCGTCGCAGACCACCTCGACGCCGTCGAGGGTGACCGAAAGGTCGATCGGCTTGCGCTCGACGTCGAGGCGCATCACATACTCGAAGCCCGAGCAGCCGCCGCCCTTGACGCCCAGGCGCAGGAATACGCCTTCGCGACCGTCCTTCGCGACCAGCCGCTTGATGGCGGCGACGGCCTTCTCGGTGACGACGATGGGGAACTCGGTGGAGGTCATGGGAGCGCGGGTTACTTCAGGACGGGACGCCGGGGCTCGGCGAAGAGGGTGACGTTGGGGGCGACGTCGCCCTTTTCGATGAGGTCGGTCAGGGTGAGCGTGGCGACGACGTTGTCCACCGCGCTCTGGATCGACTGCCAGAGGGCGCGGACGCTGCAGTCGACGGCGTGGCGACAGGCCGCGTCGTCGCCGCTACCGTGGCGCTCGCAGAAGCCGTCGTCGTAGAGGCGCCCGCCAAGGGCGGCGAGTACGTCGCCGACGTAGGTCTTGTCGGCGGGGCGGGCGAGAGCGTAGCCGCCCTGCTGGCCGCGGGTACTCACAAGGAAGCCGTCGCGCCGCAGAATCATGAGAAGCTTAGCGACATGGGTCGGACTCATCCCCTCGTGCTTGGCGATCTCAGGGATGGTCAGAGAGCCCCCTTCGCCCAAGCGAGCGATCTGGAGGAGGCATCGCAAACCGAACTCTTCTTGAGCGGAGAATTTCATAGGCCGAGCATCAGGCGCACGTCGTCGCTCATGCGCTCGATCGTGAAGGGGGGATCCCAGGTTAGTTCGACGGACACGTTGCCCACGCCGGGCGCGGAACGGGCGACGGACTCGATCTCGCCGGGAAGCGAGCCCGCGACGGGGCAGGCGGGCGAGGTGAGGGTCATCACGATGTCGACGCTCCGGTCGTCCTTGACGTTGACCTCGTAGATGAGGCCGAGGTCGTAGACGTTGACGGGAATCTCGGGGTCGTAGACGGTGCGGATCGCCTCGATCACCTCGCTCTCCATCAGCGACTTCTCGATCGCGTTCAGCGGAGGCCGGGAGGCGTTCGAGGGGGAAATACTCAGGGGTTCGGGCATTATTCGGTCGTCGCCTCCGTCTCTCCGTTCAGAGCGGCGTGAAGGGCGTGCCAGGGAAGGATGGCGCACTTGATGCGGATCGGAAGCTCACGGACGCCCGCGAAAACGGCGAGGTCGCCCAAGCCGTCCCAGTCCGGCTCCGCGCCGCTGGTGTCGGTCACGAGAGCCTGGAAGCGCCGGAAGATCGCCTCCGCCTCCTCCTTGGTCTTCCCTTTCATGACCTCGGTCATGAGGCTCGCGCTGGCGGTCGAGATCGCGCAACCATGGCCGTCGAAGGCGATCGCGTCGATCGTTCCCCCGTCGGTGTGGAGCGAGACCTCGACCTGATCGCCGCACAGGGGATTGTAGCCTTCCGCCCGCGCGCCTTCGACCCGCCCGCGGTTGCGCGGATGCCGGTTGTGGTCGAGGATCGTTTCCTGATAGAGTTCGCGGAGCATAGGACAGGAGGGAAAAAGGAAGGAGTCGGAGGCGTCCTTGGTCTTTTCATACGCGTTTTTTCCCCTTTCCATTGTAGCCCTCGGTCGGCACGCATCGATCCTTTTGCGCCTTCGAACGGCTAAACCACACGATCGGGAACGGAGTCTCGGCTTTTCCGGCGCCAGGGAGCGATCGGGAATCGGTTGTGCAGCGTCTCCATGCCGAACATCAGGATGGAAACGAGAAGCGCTGAACGGAGATCGAAATGTCCCCGTAGGAGCCGGGTCAGGATAAGCCAGATCACCAGTCGCCTCGGGACCGAGCGCGCCGCGTCGAGAAGGGCCGCTCGCCAGCTCATCGGCCTCGGCGAGGCGGCGGGAGCCGAGGCGATCACGGTGACGATGAGCCCCGTGAGAACGAGACCGCTGCCCAGAAGAAGGCGGAAATCTTGCCCGTCCGAGAGGGTGAACACGCCCGTTCGCAGCCATCCCCACGCGCCTTCAAGTGGGATCCAGGCAAGGAGCGACGATCCGAGGGCGAAAGCACAACCCGCGCCGTACTGGATCGGGGTCGCTTCGGCAGTGCCTCGCGCGTCCGGTTTGGCCTGCTCGACGACGGACATCTCCCTTCTATTCTAGTTTGGAGACACGAAGCGAGTAGGCCTTAGGTCGCCAAGGGCTTCCGTGAAGGACCCCACGATAGACGAGTCAGCCCAGAATCTCCCGCACCCGGTGGAGGCCGCGTACCAAGGCATCGATCTCCCACTCGACCGAGTACATCGCCAGGGAGGCGCGGGTGGTCGCGCCCACGCCGAGGCGGCGCATCAGGGGCTGGCAGCAGTGGTGGCCGGTGCGGACGGCGACCCCTTCCCCGTCGAGGATGGTGCCGATGTCGTGCGGGTGGGCATTGTCGAGGACGAAGCCGAGGACGCCCGCCTTGTCCGGGGCCGTCCCGGTCAGGCGCAGGCCGGGGACTTCGAGGAGCCGCTCGGTGGCGTAGGCGGTGAGTTCGCGCTCGCGGGCTTCGAGCCGCTCGAAGGCGAGGTCCAGGCGCTCGGACAGACTTCCCTCGTCGCCGCCCTGAGCCGCGACGAACCGGATCGCCGCGTCCAGACCGACGACGCCCGCGATGTTGGGGGTACCCGCCTCGAACTTGGCCGGGATCGGCGCGTAGGTCGTGCGCTCGAAGGAGACCTGGCGGATCATGTCGCCGCCGCCCTGGTAGGGCGGCATCGCCTCCAGCAGGGCGCGCTTGCCGTAGAGGACGCCCACGCCGGTTGGGGCGTACATCTTGTGGCAGGAGAGGGTGTAGAAGTCGGCGTCGAGGTCTCGGACGTCGACACGCCGATGGGGCCCCGCCTGGGCGCCGTCCACGAGGACGAGGGAGCCGTGCGCGTGGGCGAGCTCCACCATCGCCTTGACCGGATTGACCGTCCCAAGGGAGTTCGAGACGTGGACGACGCCGACTATCTTCACGCGTCCCTTCTCGAGAAGCGCACGGTAGGCGTCGAGGTCGACCTCGCCCGCATCGGTGATGGGGATCGGCTCGACGGTCGCGCCCGCCCGCTCGGCGGCGAGCTGCCATGGCACGATGTTCGAGTGATGCTCCATCGCGGTGACCAGGATGCGGTCGCCGGGTGACAGGGCGAGACCGTGGGCGACAAGGTTGATCCCCTCCGTGCAACCCTTGGTGAAGACGATCTCCGCCTCTTCCGCCGCCCCGAGGAAGGCCCGGACGCTTTCCCGGGTTCCGTCGTAGGCGTGGCTGGCGACCTGCGAAAGGTGGTGGACGCCCCGGTGCACGTTCGCGTTCTGCGTCGTCCAGTAGCGGTCGAGGGCGTCGAGAACGGCGCGCGGCTTCTGGGAGGTGGCGCCGTTGTCCAGATAGGCCAGCGGCTTGCCGTTTACCTGGAGGTCCAGGATGGGAAACTCCGCGCGAAGCGCGTCGAGGTCGGTTCGGGGATAGGCGGTGGTCATACGGCGGGCCGGACCCGTGATGATTCTACGCCGCGCATCGGGCGGCGAGAGCCTCCCACTCGGCCCGTTGGCGAGCGATCGTCGCGTCCGAACGGTCGCCCGCCTCGACCGCCTTCGTAAGTTTCGCGCCTTCGCCGTCGGCCTCGCCCGCGCGGCGGTACCAGTACAGCGCGTTCCAGAAGTCGCCCTCACGGCGGTGGACGACCGCGTGGAGGGCGGCCCCCAATGGATCGTCCATCGACTGGCAGACGTCGTGCGCCCGTTCCAGCTCGTCCAGGTACAGCCACACGGCGGCCTCCAGGGCGGGCGCGAGGCCGAGCCCTTGGACGAGGGCGACCGTCTCGACGTCGAGGTCGCCTCGCATCGGAACGACGAGCTTCGCGAGGGCGTCTTCGCGGCGGATCGGCTCCAGGGCGGCGGGCAGGATCACACGAACACCATGAACGCGACATAGAGAAGCGCGCCGACGACGAACGCCGCCGCCACGAGGGCGACGACGAGCTTCAGGAGGTTCTGCGGTCGAGCGCTGGCCACAAGGCTATTGTACTAGCCGATCTTGACGTTTCCGATTCCCTTCTGCCTCATGAGGGCCTCGATCTCGTCCGCCTTGCGCGGCGCGCCCGCCGAGAGGATCACCGGGGCGCCGTCCGTGACCAGGACGTCGTCCTCGATCCGGACGCCGATGTTCCACCACTTCGGATCGCAGGGCGAGCCCGCCGGGATGTAGATTCCCGGTTCGACGGTCATCGTCACGCCCGGCGCGAGGGTTCCGATGGACGAGTCGTGAACGTCGAGGCCGATCGTGTGGCTCGTACCGTGCATGAAGTAGCGTGCTAGGTCGCGGGGCGTCTTCACGATCCCGAGTTTCGTCATGCCGTCCAGAAGAACCTTGGAGGCGGCCTGATGGCTCGCCCGGAAATCGGCTCCAGAGCGGCAGGCGGCGATGCCCGCGTCCTGCGCGGCCAGCACGAGGTCGTAGATCGCGCGCTGCTCCTTCGAGTAGGTTCCGCTTACGGGGAACGAGCGGGTCACGTCCGCGCTGTAGCCGTGGTACTCGCCCGCCACGTCCATGCAGACGATCTCGCCCGCGTTCATGGCCCGGCGATCCTCCTCGTAATGCAGGGTACAGGAGTCGGGCCCGGCCCCGACGATCGAGTTGTAGCCCACCGACTCGCAGCCGCCCCGGGCGAAGCAGTACTCCACGACGGCCTGGAGGTCGTACTCGTGGCCGTCGGGCTCGCAGCTCTTCATCGCCTCGACATGGCCCTTGACCGTCGCCGCCACCGCCTTCTTGATCAGCTCGATCTCGGCGGGCGACTTGATCGCGCGCATCCGACCGAGCTGCGCCGCCAAGCCCCCCGGCCGCTCGCGTCCCTTGGCCCACTCCTCGACGTCCCCCTGCATCGTCGCGATGCTTCCGGTCGGGTCGTTGAGGTTCGGCGCACGAAGGACCGCCCCGCCCGTGCCGGCGGCGGCGAGCACGTCCTTTAGCCGCCGGTTGCTCACCGACATCTCGATCCCCAGCCTCGTCGCGGCGGTCGCGGGGCCGAAGCGGTAGCCCGTCCAGGTCTCCTGTCCGGGATCGCGGTCGTTCACGAGCAGGACCTCGGTGACGCGCTTGCCGTCGATCGTCATGCCGTCCGGGGCGAGCACGAGGGCCGATTCCGGCTCGGGGAAGCCGGTGAGATACCAGAAGTTCACGTCGGGGTGGAACCGAAAGTCCGTGTCGTTCGAGCGGTTGCGCTCCGGGTTCGTGAGCAGCACGGCGACGGAGCCCTTGGGCATCCACGCCTTGACCTTGGCCCGCCGGGCCGCGTGCTCCGCGTTCGTGATCCGGTCGGGTTCGAGCAGGGGAAGCGCCTCTCGCCGCTGGGTTAGGAGAAGCGCGAGAAGGGAAAGGACCGGCATGGGGTTTCCGCATTGTACGCCGGAAGTTTCCGGCGCGGCGCCACAATAGGTCATGACCCGCGACGACGTCGCCCGCACCATCGACCATGCCGTTCTGCAGCCTACGATGACGGACGACGACCTGCGGCGGGAGGTCGAATCCGTACGCGCGTTCCCTCTCGCCAGCGTGTGCGTCAAGCCGCCGATGGTCGAATTCGCCGGAAGACTCCTCGAAGGGACGTCCATCGCGGTGTCCACCGTGGTCGGCTTTCCTCACGGCTCGCCCACGGCGGCGACCAAGGCGTTCGAGGCGCGCGAGGCGATCGCGGCGGGCGCGCGGGAGATCGACATGGTGGCGAACCCCGGCAAGGCGATCGAGCGGGACGAGACTTACGTTCGGCGCGACATCGGCGCGGCGCTGGAGGAGTGCCGGGCGGGCGGCGCGCTCCTCAAGGTGATCCTGGAGACGGGCCTCCACGACGACGAGACCAAGCGCTGGCTTTGCGGCGTCTGCTCCGACCTCGGGGTGGACTTCGTCAAGACCTCGACGGGCTTCGGGACGGTCAAGGCAGGGGACGGGCTACGGGCTACGGGCGCGACGGAACACGACGTCGCGCTGATGCGCGCCGCCTGCCCGCCGAGCGTCGGGGTGAAGGCGAGCGGCGGTATCCGTTCGTACGAGGTCGCCGTCCGCATGATCGAGCTCGGGGCCACGCGCCTGGGGACGGGCTCGACGGTCGCGATCCTCACCTCGGACGCGGCGGGCTCGGGATCGTATTAGGCAACTAAGGCCCTAAAGGCTGATTGTCCGAATCCCGGACGTTCCCCACGGCGATGAGGATGATGTCGACCAGGGACCAGATACCCAGGGGAATCCAGGCTAGGCCGCAGCTAAGGAAGCCCAGCCCGAAGAGCGCGAGCATACCGATGCCCATCGCGGTGTGCCCAAGATAGAAGCGGTGGACGCCGAGGCCGCCCAGGAAGATCGCGAGCAGAAGCGTCGTGACCTTGCTCTTGGGCGGCCCGGCGTACGTCGACATCATGCCCGGACGCGGGTAGCCGTAGTCGGCAGGAGCGGAGACGGGAGGCCGAAGGTAGGAGCCCGCGTCGGGGAACAGCCCCATCAAAGCCGGAGCCGACGAGGCCGGGAGCCGATGGCCGTCCAGGGGATCGACGAGTTCCGTGCTGGGGAGAATCCGCCCCTCGGCGATCCACTGCTGAAGGGTCGCCATGTCGACCGGTCCGTAGACCTGCCCGTCGGCTCCGACCACGCTGTACACCTCCTAAAACTACTCTATTCCAGTCTATTCCAGGACGGCGATGCGGACTACAATGGGACGATGGTCGCTTCCCTGTTGGCCTCCGCGATCCTTCCGACGACGCGCGCCTACTTCGTCGGCAACAGCGTCACCGACGCACTGGACTACGGCGCCTTCGAACGTCTGTTCGCCACCCAAGGGCGGACCCTCGTCTGGGGTCGACACACCATCCCTGGCACGCCCCTTTTCCTTCCCTGGCAGGGCGCGGAGGCGGGTCGGACGGACGGCTTCGTACAGCCGCCCTTCGGAAACTCGTTCCAGGCGATGACGGGCTACGACTGGGACGTCCTGACCCTGGAACCGTTCGACCGGCACGAGAGGGATCTCAACGACAAGGGCTACGACGAAGGCGACCTTGCGAGCGCCCTGCGTTATATCGCCCCGGCCTTCCGGCGCAATCCCCGGCTTCGGGTCTTGGTCTACGCCCGCTGGCCCCGGATGTCCGTCGCGGGCAAGGGCGTCGTCTACGACAAGGTCGCCTACCTCGACAAAGATCGGGGCAAGAGCCCTCTCCCCGAGGGGCTGGACGATTGGCAGGTCCTCTGGAACCGCCCCTACACCGGCGGGTGGGACGGCACGAACGAGACCAAGGCCTACTTCGAGCGACTCTCCGCCACCCTGAAAGGGGCGACGAAGGCCCGGGTCGAAACGATCCCGGTGGGCCACGCGATGGCGGCTTTGGATCTCCAGATGCGGGCGGGGCGGGTTCCCGGCTACTCGAGCGTTTGGGAGCTCTACAACGACGGCATCCACCTGAACCGCGCCGGCTCCTACCTCGTCGGCTGCGCCTTCTACGCCGCGATCACGCGGGAGAGCCCGCGCGATCTCTCCACGGAGCCCTACGGTATCCCTAACGACGCCCTCGCCCGTGCGATCCGTGAGGCGGTCGCGCGCACGGCGCGGAAGCCCGGCGCCTAGGGCATGGGATCGTCGTGGCTGAGTTCCAAGGCGGTCAGCGTCTCGCGGGCGGGGTCGCGCAGACGGGGGTCGTCACCACGGGCGTAGGCACGAAGTCGTTCCGGCGCGTCGGGATTGCCCCGCGCGGCCAGCTCCCGCCAGAGCTCGAGGGCGGCGAGGTCGTCCGTCTCCGCAAGGGCGCGACGGTGGAGTTCGGGTTCCTCGCTCATGGGAGATCAGGGTTTCCTCAAAGCTCACGCAGGAGAGCGACGGCCAGCCGGGCCAGCTCGGTCATCGCCCCCGCGTGCATCGTCTCGTAGCCGTGGGAGTTCTGCATGGCGAGGCCGAGGGTGATCGGGCGGGCGACGAGCCCGAGTTGGGCGCAACACGAGGCGTCGGAGCCGCCGCGCGAGAGGGCCTGCCACTGGGGCCGCTGACCCAGGCCACGCGCCACGCGGTCGACGAGATCGCCGTCGGCGGCGCTCATCGTGGCGTAAGAGTCGGTCGTCCAGACGGTGGGCTGCTCGGAAAGGGCGACGGGGGCGTCAGGCACGGCAGGGCCGAGTTCGAGGGCGATGCAGACCTCGGGTCGGATCTCGCCGTTGATCCACCGCGCGCCCTCGCCTCCGACCTCCTCGGCGGCGGTGGCGGCGAAGAGAACGCCCTCGACGGGATGGGCCTTCAGCTCCTCCAGGGCGAGGAGCATCGAGACGAGGTCGCCGCGATCGTCGAGGAAGTGGCCCGCGACGAGGTCGCCCATCCGAAGGAGCCGCCGCCGCATGGGGTGGACCACGACGCGCGTTCCCGGACGCACGCCCCGCGCCCGCAGCTCGCGCGGATCGAGGTAGCTCTCCACCCGCGCGAGGTTCCACTTGACAGGGCCGTCGGTGGCGCGGCGGGCGCGGCTCGCCGGGTCGTCGGTGTGGATCGAGCCGAAGCCGAGCACGGCGTCGATCGGGCCGTCGGAGGCGAGGATCTGAACGGGGCCCTCGCCCAGCTTCCAAGGGTGAATCCCGCCCAGGGGCCCGACGACCAGGGCGCCGGAGGGTTCGACCTCGCGAACGATCATCGCGATCTCGTCCAGGTGGGCGGTGACGACGGTGCGATAGGGCGGCGGCCCCATCGCGATGCGGACGCTCCCCTTGGCGTCGATCTGCGGATCGTAGCCCAGCTCGGCGGCACGGAAGGCGAACGCTTCCGCCACCGCCTCCTCCTGCCCCGGCGGTCCGGGAATCTCGACGAACTCCTGCAGAAGGGCGACGGGGTCCAGCACGGCTCTCAGGCTACCCTTGCGGCCAACCGGCTATCCCACCGTCACCGTGGCGAACGAGTGCGGCGGGAGAGGGAGCCAGAGGCCTTCCTCGTCGTCTTCGAGCGGGAGCGACTTCGGCGCGACGCGGTTCGGATCGGCGGCGCTGTTCTGGGCTTCGGGGGCGGCGTGGAGGATCTCGGCGGTGGCAGGGCCGGAGAAGCCCTTGAGCAGGACCGCGCTCGAGTCTTTGTACGCGCGGTTGACCACGGAGATCGTCACCTTGCCATCCTTGCGGGTCGCGGTGGCGGAGACCTTGGGCGCGTCGTCGACCGTGACGGGCAGGGCCTCGGCGCCGACGTGCGGCGTGTGCATCCGCAGAACGTGGTAGGTGGGCGTGAGCCACATCGCGGGGCCGTCGGTCATGATCGGCGCGTGCAGGACGTTCGCGATCTGCGCGAGGTTGCACACCGAGAGGACGTTGCACTGCCGATGGAACCCCTCCAGGGCGACGGCGGCGGCGAGGGCGTCGCGCAGGGTGCCCGCCTGGGTGTAGTCGTCGCAGTAGGCCGCGTCGGCGCCGGGTCCCCAGGAACGGGCGTCGGCGTGCCACATGCCCCACTCGTCGAGGGCGATGCCGATCTTGCGGTCGGGGTCGATCCGGTCGAGCAGGGTGCGGGTCTCCAGGACGAACTCCTCCGTGCGGTGGGCCTCGGCGAGCGTCTTGTCGAACTCCTCCTCGGTGAACGTCGCGCCGAGGCCGCCCTCGATCCAGTAGCGGTGGATCGAGAAATGTTTCATGAGGAACGCGTGGTCCTTCATGGTCTCGACGGCGCGCTCGTTCCAGTCCTTCTCCTGGCCGCAGAACACCATCTCGATCGCGCCGCCGTGCACGTCGCGGAGCATCGTGGCGTAGCGGCGGTACTCCAGGCTGTAGCTTTCGGGGGAGTAGTGGCCGCCGCAACCCCAGTTCTCGTTCCCTACGCCCCAAAGGTGGACGGACCAGGGCTCCTTCCGTCCGTTGTGCTCCCGTTCCTTGGCGAGGGCGGTCCCCCCGCCGTAGGTCGCGTATTCGACCCAGTCGCACAGCTCCTGCACGGAGCCGCTGCCCATGTTGCCCGCGAGGTACGGCTCCGCGCCGATCGTCTCGCACAGGTTGAGGAACTCGTGGGTTCCGAGGCCGTTGTCCTCCTCGACCCGCCGTCCGCAGCTCAGGCCGAGCCGCACGGGGCGATCCCCACCGATGCCGTCGCGCCAATGGTAGTGGTCGGCGAAGCAGCCGCCGGGCCAGCGCAGGAGGGGCGTGGGCATCGCCTTGAGAGCGTCCACCACGTCCTTTCGGAAGCCCCCGTCGTTCGGGATCTCGCTTTCGCGTCCGACCCAGATGCCGTCGTAGCAACACCGCCCGAGGTGTTCGGCGAAGTGGCCGTAGAGGCGCGAGGAGACGGTTCCGATCGGGCTGGCGAGGTCGACGTTGACGGTAGGCATCGAAAGCTAGGATATCCGGGAGTCGGGGCCTCTTGGAGTCCCCGACTCCCGAACTCTTCAACTTTCCGACTTCTTCGTCGCCTTACGGCGGTGTCCCCGAAGGGCGCCGGGAGCCGTCTTGCCCGCGCGGGAGGCGAGCGGACGATCCGCCGACAGGTCGGCGCTCGCGACCACCGTACCGGCCGGGCGCCACTTGCGCCGGTACCGCGAGGCGGTCAGCCGGACCGGGGTGGGCGGGTCGGCAGGCTGGGAGAGGTTGGGGTCGGCCAGGTAGTCCTTTCGGTAGCGAACCATCGCGACGAGGGCTTTCTCGTACTTCGCAAGATCGGCGGCGCAGGTGCAGCCTTGGGAGGCGGCGACGCGGGAGGCGACGTCGCCGAGAACGTCCACCTTGCCGGTGTTGACCTTGCGGTCGAAGAGGGTGGCGAGGCCTGCCTCGCTGGTGATGATCTCGCCCACGCGGACGGGGGTGGGAACGCCGCCAAGGCTGACCGTGACGGTGTCCTCGCTCGGCCAGTAGATCGCCTTCGCGGCGCGCACCTGGGCGGCGCGGAACCCGCCGCTCTTCTGCCCCGCACGGCCGAACACGGCGATCAGCCGCTTGTCCTCGATAATCCGCGCGTTCGCGTCCGCCCCCACGGCGACCGAGCCGCTCGTCGGATCGACCACCACGAGGTGGCCCGCTTCGTCTACATCCACGCCAAAGCGGTGGAAGTCGGTGGCGAAGCCTAGCGGGTCGGCCTGCTTGTAGATCCGCAGCACGGCGCCGAGAGATCCCGCACCATCCTTGAGGCTGGCGAACTGGATGAAGCCGACGCTGACGTAGCCGGTGTCGTAGGTGTTAACCGAGTCGAAGCCGCCTTCCAGGATCGACACGGCGCGCATCACCCGCGCGGGGCTTTCGTCGATGCCCGCCGTACGGAAGACGCCGTCGAGCATGTCCGGCGGCATCGTCTTGACCGCTTTGCCCGCGCTCATCACGCCCGCCGGAAACCGGTAGTAGGCGTAGCGGGGGCTGGAAAGCCGGGTGTTGTCGAGGTAGGTGAGGGTGAGGTCGTCGAAGCCGACCGTATGGGCGAGCGGTGCGACGGCCTCCGCCATGATCGGGCACGGACCGCAGAGGGACTGGAGTTCCTGCGGGATGGGACCGGGGGAGGACGGCTCGTCCAAAGGGGTGTTCGCGTCGGGTGCGGGAAGATCCTTGCCGATCGCCTCCCGGTTGGCGGCACGGGCGGTCTTCAAGGCCTCCCAGCGGTCGTGGCGGACCTTGGCGGCGATCCAGCCCTCCCAGGGCGTGCTCGCCGCCTGGGTCGGGGGGAGCTTCTTGCCCTTCGTGAGGTTCCAGAGCCAGACGCTGCCCGCCGGGGTGAGTCGGACCTGCCACACGCCTTTCTTCGCGGCGTCGGCGGGGGCCTCCGCGCGGTAGCGCCCCGGAGCGGCCCAGTAGGCCACGAGGTCGTGCCGCTCATCCTCGCCGAACAGAGGCGGAAAGCTCTGCGCGGGCGCGAGGCACGCTAGCCCGAGGGCGAGCAAGGCGAATCGACTCCGGTTCCTTGGCGTCATCATCGTTCCTTCCTAGAACGGGTCGAAGGCTACCGATCCTTAGGCGCAAGAGAGTAACGGGGTGAAAGATTGCGCAAAAAGTGCGACGTAGACACACGTTCCACCCAAGTAGACAGGCGAGGCATGCAAGCTTTCCGGCTTCTCACGGAAAGCGTGGCGTACCCGAAACCCGATCTCACGGATCGCTCCAGGTACCCTGATGTCGATATGTTTCGCGTTGGAGACCTGACCATCGACCCGCCGCTCGTCCTGGCGCCGATGGAGGACGTGACCTCCCAACCCATGCGCCGGATCGCCAAAAGGGTCGCGGGGCCGGGGCTGACGGTCACGGAGTTCGTCTCCGCGATGGCGATCCACCACAACGCCAAGAAAACGATCCACAAGATGCGGCTCCACGAGGCCGAACGTCCCGTCGCGATCCAGATCTTCGGAGGCGAGCCGAACACGATGGCCGAGTCCGCCCGCCTCGCCCAGGAGATGGGGGCGGACATCGTGGACATCAACATGGGCTGCTGGGTGCCCAAGGTCTGCAAGACGGGGGCGGGAGCTTCCCTGCTCAAGGACCCCGAGCTCGCGGAACGGATCGTAAAGGCCGTCGTCGGCGCGGTGAGCGTGCCGGTGACGGTCAAGGTGCGCGCGGGCTGGGACTATTCCCTTTTCGCGGCCCCGGACCTCGCGCGCCGGTTCCAGGACGCGGGCGCCCGGATGCTGACGCTGCACGCCCGCTTCGCGAAGCAGGGCTTCGAGGGCGAGGCCGATTGGCGGCTGATCGCCGCCCTGCGCGAGGCGGTGACGGTGCCGCTGGTCGGCAACGGCGACGTGAAGACTCCCGGCGATGCGGTGAGGATGCTCCGGGAGACGGGCTGCGACGGCGTGATGGTCGGGCGCGCGGCGATCTCGAACCCCTGGCGGCTGCGGGCGATTCGGGAGGGCATGGACGCCTATTTCGCGGGTCGGCCCTACGAAGAGGACCCGGAGATCGTCGTTCCGCTGGGCGAGCGCATCCGCACCGCCCTCGATCACATCCGCATGACGGTCGCCCTGGAGACGGAGAACGACCCCAACGGCGCGGAACTGCGAGCCTGCCGCTCGCTCCGAGGGCAGATCCCGCTCTACATCAAGGGCGAGGTCGGAGCCTCCCAGCTTCGCGAGAAGCTTACGCGCTGCTCCACGGTCGCGGAATACGAGGATCTGCTGGACGCGTTCGGCGCCGCACGAGCGTAGGAACCTACGACTGGAGCCGGGCTTGGGCGGCGAGGAACTCGTCGAGGATCGACCGCTCGGCGGCGGTCCGGCAGAGTCTCTCGGCCTTGCGCCGGGCGCCGTCGATCTTGGCGAGGTTCGAGGCGAGTCGGGCGCGGACCTGGGCGGCCGTTCCGAAGGATCCCCCCGCCGCCGCGGGAGCCCTGGCGAAGGACGCCGTTCGGTACTTGGCGAGACTCCGACGGACGCCAGCCGGGTCGGGCTTGCCGGATCTTTGGGTGTAGAGACGTCGTTCCGTCTTGGCGTACGGCAGGTAGTCGCTTTCGGGGTCGAACGCGTTGCCGCCTCCGCTCAAGGTCCAGTCATCGCGGGCGAACAGGACGCCGATGAAGCGGATCTGCCTGTCGAGTTCGAGAAGGCGGGTCTGGACGTTCGGCGGGAGCACGGCCCGGTAGCGGCGGGCGGTGTTCTCCCGATACGCGTCTACGAAGACCCCCTTCGCCACGCCCTGGTAGGGACCGGCGTCGCCGTCGGGGGTCTTGCTCAGGAAGAACCGCTCGAAGGCGTCCTCGCCCATCGCCTCGATCCCCGCGGCCGTCATCCCGTAGCGGTACTTGCGAAGCTCCTTGAGGTCGGCGATGGACATCTGCGCGACGGCGAGAAGCGGGAGGGCGAGAAGCATGGGACGTTAGACGACGATTCCCGCCTCCTGGGCAAGTCGACGGACCAGGTCGCCCGCTTGGGGAAGATCGTCGATGCGCCCGACCCCGGTACCGGCGTAGAGGCACATCGCCTCGATCTCTCCCGCGAAGCCCTCACGAGGGGCGGTGTCCTCATACCGGAGGATCGGGCCTCCGGGAGCGTGGCCGACCGTCTCGCCCTCGCCGGGCCGCACGCCTGAAGGCGGATGCCCCGCCGCTTCCCAAGCTTCCAGGGTCGAGTTGCGAAGCACGCGATGCGGCGCGTTGGGCCAGCCGAGGTCGAAAAGTTCCGTGAGCGCGGTCTCCCGACCTTCGACGATCCGCGTCTTGTACGCCTCGTGGGCGCGGCTTTCCCGTGTGGCGACGAACCGGGTCCCTAGCATCGCGCCTGCCGCGCCAAGGTCGAGAACGCGGCGCACTTCGCGACCGTCGGCGAGCCCGCCCGCCGCGACCACCGGCGGTCCTAGCGGGACGATCTGCGGCAGGAGGTCGAACAGCGGCGACGAAGACTGGACGTGGCCTCCGGCCTCGACGCCCTGGGCGATGAGGAAATCCACCTTTCCTATCAAGGCTTCGGCCTCCTCACGGCTCGTCACCTGGGCGCCGACCCGGGCTCCGTGGTCGCGGCAGAGTGCGAGGTAGGGCGTCGGATCGCCCCAGGAGAAGGTCACGGCGGGCAGGCCCGCTTCGAGGGCGGCCGACAGGGCATGCGGTTCGAAGGCGAGGGCGAAGTTACCCTGGAACGGCGCATCGCCGACCCGCGCCCGCACGGCCCGGACGGAAACCGCCGCGTCCTCAGGGGAGGTCCAGGTCAAGCCCATCGCGCCGACGCCGCCCGCCCGGACGACGGCGGCACAGAGTTCCGGTCCGGCGATGGAACCCGTGGGAGCCTGCCACACGGGGAGTCTTTCCCCAAGGACGCCTTCCCGAAAGGTCCCATCGTCAGCTCTCACCCGGTCTATCTTCCTTTGGGGAGAGCGATTCGAATCTCGCGGCCACCGAGTCTCGCCTTCTCCAGGGTCGCTTCGATCCGCAGGGTCGCCCGGACGACGCCTCCCGGCGCGAAGGCGTCGGGTTCGCGCACCGCCGCGTGGCGCGGCACGGGCCAGCCCGGAACGCGGTCGTCGAGCTTCCTACCGGGATCCAGCAGCCGTCGCAGCGCTTTCGCGGCGGCAGGGTCGGTCCAGTCGCACTTGAAGGCGAGGGTGCCATCCGCCTCGATCCGTCCCTTCAGCGTCTCGGGGGCGGGATCGGTCGCCGGGATGAACGTGTCGGCGTCGACCCAAGAGCCGAGGAACGTCCGCTCGGCGGTCAGTTCCGAGCCTTTATCGACGCGGACCGTCCAGCGTTCGCGATCGTTCAGAAGAAACCCTTCGGACGGGCTCTGGTAGCGCACGGCCACGTTCCAGGTCCAGAAGTCGCCCGCTTGGTAAGGAGCGACGAGAGGAAGGATCATGGCTCGAGCGGCATCTCGCCCATCTTGCGGTAGCCCTGCCGGCGCAGGCGCTCCTCTTTGCCCAGTTCGGTGCCGAGGTGGGCCTCTTCGGACCTGTCCTTGACCATCTGGCGCTCGTCGGCCTCCGCCTGCCGGACCTGCCGCGCCGCTTCCGCGCGCTCCGCGCGGGCGAGCATCCAGGGCTTCGCGCTCAGGCCGAGGCCGACCACCAGGACGGCTCC
Organism: uncultured Fimbriimonas sp.; assembly: GCA_964516175.1. Classification (GTDB taxonomy): domain Bacteria; phylum Armatimonadota; class Fimbriimonadia; order Fimbriimonadales; family Fimbriimonadaceae; genus Fimbriimonas. The sequence goes on from CAZEWR010000008.1 coordinate 143,905, forward strand.
GACCAGGATTCCGTTCTTGGTCGAGGGAGACATGGTTAAAGGATACAGGGAAAAGGCGGGGGCGGGCGTCGTCTTTCTTCGATCTTCCCTAGCCCACCACCTGCGTCATGATCAGGTTCGTGTTGCCCGCGTGGCCGGCGGGGACCCCGGCGGTGACGATCACCATCTCGCCGCACTGGAGGCGCCCGGCGCGCAGGAAGGCGTCGATGGCTCCCTGCACCGTCTCGTCGGTGTTCTCGGAGATCGACATGGTGATCGCCTGAACGCCCCACACGATGCCGAGTTGGCGGCGGGTGCGATCGTCGTAGGTGGCGCACAGGATCGGCACGTCGGGCCGGAACTTGCTCACGCGGCGGGGGGTGAGACCGCTGGTGGTCGTCGTGACGATCGCGGCGGGCGCGAGTTGGGCGGCGAGCGAGCCGACGGCGTGGGCGATGGCGTCGGTGTGATCCACCGCGCCCGCCTTGACACGGGCACGCCAGGCGGCGTCGATCCGGATCCGGTCGAACCGGGCTTCCGCGGCGACGGCGATGCGGGCCATCGTACGAACGCACTCCACCGGGTAGGCGCCGGAAGCGGTCTCGCCGCTGAGCATCAGGGCGTCCGTGCCGTCGAGGACGGCGTTGGCGATGTCGGTCGCCTCGGCGCGCGTCGGACGCGGATTGACGATCATGCTCTCCAGCATCTGGGTCGCGGTGATGACGGGCACGCCCGCCCAGGTGCAGGCCTCGATGATCGCCTTTTGCATGAGAGGCACCTGCTCGATGTCCATCTGAAGTCCCATGTCCCCGCGCGCGACCATGATAAGGTCGGCCACCTTGAGGATGTTCGGAAGGTCCTCGACCGCCTCGCGCGTCTCGATCTTCGCGCAGAGCCGGATGCCCGGACCGCCCACCATGCGGTCCACCACGCGCCGAAGCTCCCGAAGGTCGGCGGCGTTCTTGACGTAGCTCAGGGCGATAAAGTCGACCCCCCGGGCGACCGCCTCCTGCACGTCCTCCAGATCCTTGCGCGTGAGGGAGGGCGTGTCGAACACCCGGCCCACGAGGGTAACGCCCTTCCGGCTCTTAAGCAGCCCGCCGGTGACGACCCGCGCCTCGAAGCGGTCCCTGCCCGCGTGGGCGGCGATCGCCAGCTCGATCTCGCCGTCGCCGAGGAGGAGCCGTCCGCCCGGCTCCATCTCGTGGAGGATCTCCGGCTGCTCGATCGGCACCTGAGCCCCGACGCCGACGGTCACCGTCGATCCCGTTTCCAGTTCCAGACCGTCGCCCAGGTCCCCCACGCGGAACTTCGGTCCCTGGAGGTCCGCGAGAATCGCGATGTGCGGAGCGTGCTCGCGAAGCCAGTCGATCCACTCGTTCTTGGCCTTCCAATCGCCGTGCGAGCAGTTGAGACGGGCCATGTCCATCCCCGACTCGATCATCGAGCCCAGAACGAACGGATCGCCCGATGCCGGGCCGAGGGTGCAGACGATCTTGGTGCGCGGATCGGGACTCATGCGCTTAGGGTACTTAGGGAACCGGGAGATTAGGGGTTAAGGGAAGCCCAACGCCCTCATTTCCCGAACTCCGGCCCGCTGAGGGACCCTTCGAGAACCTCCAGCGTATGGCGGACTCTGATCCTCCCGCCGTGCTCGCGCGCCGCCTGACCGATCCAAGCGTGGCAGCCGGGATTGCCGAGGGCGACGATCGAGGCGCCGGTGGCCTCGACGTTCGCCCATTTGCGCTCCAGGAACGCGCGGGCGAGCCCGGGCTGGACGACGTTGTAGACGCCCGCCGAGCCACAACAGACGTCGGCTTCGGGCAACTCGACCGTACGAAGGCGGGGGATGGCGGCGAGCAGTTCCCGGGGGGCGCTCCGGATGCCTTGGCCGTGGGCGAGGTGACAGGCGTCGTGGTAGGTCAGGACCGCGTCGAGGCCAGGGCCTTTCGCCAGAACGTCGGCGAGCCCTTCCCGAAGGAGCAGTTCGCTGGCGTCGAAGGCGCGGGCGGCGAAGGCCCCTTCCTTCATCCAGGAGCCGCACCCTGCGGAATCGACCACGACGGGCAGGTCGCCGGGCATGCGCGACGCCAGTTCCCGAGCCAGCCGCCGCGCGGTCTCCATCTCGCCGTTGTGGGCGTAGATCGAGCCGCAGCATCCCTGCCCCGGCGACGGACGGACGACGAGCCCCACCCGCCGCAGGAGCCGACGCAGGGCGAGGTGGACGCCGGGGTAGAGAACGCGCATCGCGCAGCCCTCCAGGAGGTAGACCTCGCCTCGGACTTCGGGAAGGCTCTCCAGAGGCGGGTAGTTCGGGATGGGCTCGGGTCGCGGCAGGTCGACCTCGGGCGCCGCGCCGCTCACGAGTCGGCTGACGAAACCAGGCATCCGCCTTCCGGGATACCTCTGGCTCAGGCGGAGCCGCCAAGGCTGGGCGGTCGCGTCGAGAAGGGCCCGCTTGGGGATCGTCGTGCCGAGGCGATCGCGCGCCATCTCCAGGATCGCGCCGTATGCGACGCCGCTCGGACAGGCGGTCTCGCAGGCTCGGCAACCGAGGCAGCGATCCAGATGGGGGCGAGCGTCCTCCCACCGGAGTTTGCCGTCGAGGGCGCTTCGCACCAAATAGATTCTTCCGCGCGGCGATTCGAGCTCGCTGCCCGTCTCTACAAAGGTCGGGCACGCCTCAAGGCAGAATCCGCAGCGGATGCAACGCGTGGTGAGTTCGCCCAGATCGTGCACGGCCTTATTGTGGCGAGAGACGCTCATCTCCCGTACCCGAGGACTTGGAGCGACGATCGTAAGATCGTCGCCGATCAGACGCTGTGGAAAGCTCCGGAGGCGAGTTTCCCACCGGGGTCGAGCACGGCCTTCGCGCGGCGATGAAGCGGCAGTAGCCTCGCGTCTACCGATGGCCGAAACGGGTCCATGGCCCACGAGTCGGGGAAAGCCGGGAGATCAGGCACGTTGCGAGAGGTCCAGAGGGTGCCTGTGCTCTCGTCCACGAAGAGAGAGTCGCCGTCGAGGGTTCCCAGAGCCGCACGGATGTCTGTCAAACGGACCCGCAGGATCGACCGCACGTTTTCCCCAATGCTTTCCACCGCCTGTGGAAAAACCCCCGATGAGGTGTGGAAGGTTCGGAGGGAAACTCGCGCCGGAAGGACCAGCGTCCCCCGCGATCCGACCAAAAGCTTGTGCGCATCGTAGCCCGCCACGCTCTTGACGACCCGGCTGCCCGACTTCACGATCTCGCCCTCGGCGGTGACCATCGTCGCCCCGAGAATCCAGTCGCGCCAGCTTCCGTACCGCCCTTCCGCCGCGTGGGGCAGCCCCAGGAGGATCAGGTCGGCGAGTCGGTCGATTCCTGCGGGCCAGACCTTGGCGTAAGGGACGCAACGATCGTCCCGGCCCAGGACCGCGTTCAGTTCCGCGAGCGTGGTTCCCGCGAGGCAGGAGACGACGCCGTCGGCCACGTCGTGCTGGATCTCGCCGCTTAGAGCGGCGAAGGAGAGGCCGTCGCCGCCGAACAGAGGGATCGGCACGGCGTCCGCGTCGCGGACGTGGGCGGCGAGGGCTTCGGGGGTCTCGGGCAGGATCATCGTGCGCCTACTCCGCCAGCGCGCGCACCCAAGCGTCCATCGCGGCCCGCACGTCGGCGTCGGAGGCGTTGTAGTGGTTGACGATCACGCTCAGGGCGATCTCCGTCCCGTCGCGCCGCCTGAGGTAGCCGCTGAGCGCAAGGACTCGATTGAGGGAGCCCGTCTTGCCCGCGAACGACACGTCGGCAAGGCGCGTCTTGAGGGTGCCGGGACCGCCTGCCTTGGCGAGGGACGCGCGCCAGAGTTCCCGGGTGGGCTGACGGTCGGCCCAGCGCAGGAGGCCGACCATCGCGCGGGCGGTCACAAGGTTCTGTCGCCCCAGACCCGAGCCGTCGCGAGGGAGTACGTCGCCCTGGAGGAGGCCGACGGTCTCCTCCAGGAAGCCGCGGAGCTTCGCCGTCGCCTCGGGGTAGGGGTTCTCGCCTCGCGCGCGGGCGGCGTTGAGAAGGAGGTGCTCGGCGATGTTGTTGTCGCTGGGCGGCAGGCAGGCGGCGACCGCCTCCGCGACGGTGTGCCCGGGAAGGATCAGATCGGGAGGGCGCGTCGGGACGCTGTCCGTCGTCTTGGGATCGCGTCCGAGGAGCGAGGCGGCGGCAAAGTCGGCGCGCGGGGTAGCCAGCGTGTCGATGCGCGTCTCGACCGGGGGCAGGGGGCCCGTGACGACGAGCTTTCGGGCGAAGGGGTCGTAAAGCCACGCGAGCTTCTCGCCCTTCCGCCGTTCGATCTTCACGCCGTAGGGCTCGGGCCGAAGTTCGGGCCGTCCATCTTTGCTCCAGAGCTCGAACCCTGCGTCGTCGACGGACAGGGCGTACACCGAGGCTCCGTAGCGATCGGCGAGGTAGTCCCGCTGCCACCCCTCCGGGATGCCGGGGGCATACGCCTCGGCGACGAACACGGGCTTCCGCCGGTCCACGTCGAGCCCTAGGAGATCGGCGCGTGTGAGCAGGGGATCGCCTTCCGCCTCCACCACGTTGCGGCGCCGCTCCTTCCAGACGCGGGTCGCCCACCGGGCCTCGGGGCCGAGCGCGTTCAAGGCGAAGGCGGCGGTGAGCAGCTTCTGGTTGCTCGCAGGCATGACGCGCAGACTCTCGTTGCGGGCGAACACAGGCGCTCCGTCGAGGGTGGTCGCACAGGCGGCGACGAACGCTCCGTCGAGGGCAGGGACGTCGAGGGGACCGAGAAAGGGCAGGAGCATCGGGTTGGATCGAGGTGGGAGCGCGGTCGGTAGGGTGTCGCGATCGTGCGCGAATCATCCCCACTATCCCCTATTCGGACTCCGCCTCCCGCCTCTCAAGTAAACTCTCCCGAATCAGGGCCGTACCACGGCCCGGGACGAGTTCGACGTTGCGGTCCAAGAGCTATCTATTCTTCTTCATCGTGCTGGCGCTGGGCCTCGTGGCGGGCCTCGGCTTCTGGAAGCTGCCTTACCGGCTCGGCCTCGACATCCAAGGGGGCGTGCGTTTCACGTACCAGATGGACACGTCCAAGCTGACCTCGGAGCAGCGAGGCGAGGTTCCGTCGATGCAGAACCGACTGGTCGGCATCATGGGCCAACGCGCCCAGGGTCCTCTTGGCGTCACCGAACCGACCGTCACCAAGAAGGGGACCGACCAGATCGTGGTCGAGCTACCCGGCCTCAAGGACGTCGCGAAGGCCCAGGAGACGATGGGGACGTCCGCCCGCATCGAGTTCTACGGGGCGAACAACGTCGTCGTGTCGGACGATCCCACCAAGACCAGTCGACCTTACCGACTGGCTGGAGACGAGACGCACAACAGCGATCTCGGCGAGGGCTTCGTCGAAGCCTTCAATCCTAACGGGACACCGATCCGCTACACCCTGCCGGACGGCAAGCTCGACGCCCGCTACGCCAACATCGTCAAGGCCTGGGGCGCGCCCGTCGTCGCGGGGGACGACCTGGAGCACGCGGAGGCGGTTCCCGGCGGGGCAGGCCGGACCTCCATCGGCCTGAACTTCAGTCCGAAGGGCGCGGCGAAGATGGAAGCCTGGACCCGGACCCACCCGCGCGAGAATCTCGCGGCGGTGTTGGATGGCAAGGTTCTTTCGATCGCCCCCCTGCGCGAAGGCGCCGTCATCTCCAATTCCGGCGTCATCGAGGGTGAATTCCCGGCAGGCTACCCCGCCCGGATCTCCGAGGTCCTTAACTCGGGCTCCCTGCCGGTCGACCTAAGGCTTCTCTCCTCGGAGAGCGTCGATCCGACGATCGGCCAGGACGCCCTGCACCGGATGGTCGTCGCGGGCGGCATCGCCTTCGCCGTCATCGGCGTGTTTCTGATCGCCTACTACGCTTTCCCCGGTATCGTCGCACTGATCGCCCTCGGCCTCTACGTTCTCTTCACCCTCACGGTGATGAAGCTGATCGGCGCGACCTTCTCCCTCGCGGGCATCGCCGGCTTCATCCTCTCGGTGGGCATGGCGGTCGACGCCAACATCCTCGTGTTCGAGCGGTTCAAGGAGGAGATGAAGTCGGGCAAGAGCCTCGCCACCGCGATCGAGCTCGGCTTCAAGCGCGCCCTCACCGCGATCATCGACTCGAACGTCTGCACGATCCTCACTTCGCTCGTCCTGATGTACTTCGGCACGGGCCCGGTCAAGGGCTTCGCGACGACGCTGATCATCGGCGTTCTGATCTCGCTCTTCACCGCCGTCACCGTCACGCGCTCGCTCCTGATGTTCTTCGTCGGATCGGGCATCGCGGATAACCCCAAGCTCTACGCCCTGAACCGCGACTGGTTCGGCAAGCTGATGCGAGGCGCGAACGACGAGAAGCCCTTGCGCATCGTCGAGACCTCGAAGAAGTGGTTCGCGATCTCCATCGTCACGATGGTCGTCGCCATCCCCTTCTTCTTCATGGGCGGCTTCAAGCCGAACGTCGAATTCCGGGGCGGCTATGAGGCGGTCTACGGTCTTAAGGGCTCGCAGACGCCCGCGCAGATCACCGAGAGCCTGGAAAAGGCGGGACTCAAGGGCGGCAACGTGAAGTTCGCTACCGCCGGGAACGACCGCCTCGCCTACCTGACCCTGCCTCCGCTGGAGCAGTTCAACGGGAAGAGCGACGAGCAGAACGTCGCCGCCATCGCCCAGGCCGCTGGTCTGAGCGCGGCCGACAATCGGGGCTTCACCAAGATCGGCCCCGCCGTCCAGGCGGAAACGACCCGCAACGCCATCTTCGGCGTCATCGCCTCGTCCGCCCTGATCGTCCTCTACCTCGCCTTCCGGTTTGGGACGGGCGTCGGCGGTTTCGGGGTAGGTCTGCGCTTCGGCTTCTCCGCCATCATGGCCCTTCTCCACGACGTGATCGTGGTGCTCGGCCTCGCCGCCATCGTCGGCTTCTTCGAAGGCTGGGAAGTCAGCGCGCTGTTCCTCACCGCGATGCTCACGATCATCGGCTTCTCGACCCACGACACCATCGTGGTCTTCGACCGAATCCGGGAAAACCTGATCAAGAGCCGGGGGAAGGAGGAGATCGGCCACCTGATCGACAAATCGATCACGCAGTCTTTCGCCCGTTCGATCAACACCTCATCGACGGTCATCGTGACGCTCGCGATCCTCGCGACGATCGGCACGACGACCCCCGACCTGAAGTTCTTCGTGGTCGCGATGCTGTTCGGCATCCTCTCGGGCACCTACAGCTCGATCTACAACGCCTCGCCCATCCTGTACCTGGTGAACCGATACGCGGTCCGCAAGAAGGGCGAGGAGCAGGGCCTCCAGTACCTCGCCAAGACCGACGCCGAGCGCAACCGGATCGTCCAGACCCAGGCCGCCTCCGCCGCCGTGGTCGGCTCCGACGGACGCACCTACGGCCAGGTCCGTCGCCGCGCGAACCAGTCGCCTACCAAGGGCTACGAGATCGAGGACTGATCCCGCCTTCTAGATCAGGGAGAGCCCGGCGCGGTCGACCGCGCTGGGCTCTCCTCTTAGGGAACGACGGCGCTCAGGCCGAAGCGGGCGAAGTCGCGGGCGTCGAGGGTGAGGAGCGTCCGAACGCCATAGCGGTGGGCGTACGCGGCGAGTCGCGCGTCATGGGCGTTCTTGCCCGCCACGCCGTGGGTGCGGCAGAGGTCGAGCCATTCGTCAAGCAGATCGGCGGGATCGGGCAGGACGGTGAAGACACGACGGAGAAGCGTGATCTCGCTTTCGGCTTCTTCAACGGCCCAGCCGAGGCCATTCACCGTTCGTGGCCGGGTCGCGACGACCCAGAACTAGTAAAGGCTTTGAGGGGCGACATGCAGGCTATGGGTTAGCCGCAGGCGGGCAACTGCGCTCACGGCCGTCTCGTGGCGAGCGTTTTCCGCGTCGCGCAGAGCCGTGAGGATGTTCGTGTCGAGAAGAGCCCACTCATTCACAAGTAGAGGTCGC
>CAZEWR010000009.1:0-138637 GCA_964516175.1 uncultured Fimbriimonas sp.
GTCGGTCATCGGGTTCGCCCCCACCTCGCGCCACGGCGTCGAGGAGAAGAGGGCGGCGGTCCAGCGCTCGTCCAAGGTGAAGGGCGGGAAGGCGTCGGTGCGGACCAGCAAGGAGTCCGGACCGTCGATCAGGCGGATCGAGCACAGGCCGCTCGCGGTCTCGTTCTGGCTCAGGCGGCGCAGGCAGATCGGCAGCGAGCCGTGAGGCGGGATCGTGACGATCTCGGAGGACCCGCTGACGAACCCCTTGACGTACTGGCAACCGGCTTCCAGGCCCGCCGTCACGGGATTGCGGTTTGGTGCGCTGTCGCCCGGGGTGAGAGCGACACGGGCGGGGACATCGCCCTCGTTCACGGCCTGGACCCGTAGGAACATCGAGTTGACGGTCCCGTTCATGTGGTGGTAGAGAAGCCGCGCGGCCATGCCCTTCTTCAGGTTGGTGGCGAAGAGGCAGCCCGACTGCCGAACGGTCTCAGGGTCGTTCGAGTACCAGAGGTTCTCGTCCGCGAGGCGGGGAAGGGCGACGTTCTTCACGCGCACCGTCACGACGCCGGTCGCGGGGAACGTTTCGGGAGCCTCGGCGGTGACCCGCACGGGTACGTCGAGGGAGGTGCCGCTTTCCAGGGAGCGCGCGCGGATCGGCCCGAACTTGTACCGAACGCCGGGCATCCCGGAGAGGGTGGTCTTCAGCGCGCCCTCGACCGCGCCCTGCACGGTGCTTCCGAGGCTCGGGGCGCCGGTGACCTCGACCGCGAGGCGGCTCGGCAGGGTCGCGGCGACAGGCTTGACCGAGACGTCGACGGTCTTCATCGCGGTGGTTCCTTGAACGGTGATCGTCGCGTGGCCGACGCCCCGCGCGGCGATGAAGAGGCCGCCCGTCGTGCGCTGGACGGTCGCGACCCGCGCGTTGTCGCTCGTGAGGGTCGCCTTCTTCGCCTCGATGCCTGAAAGCCGGAGGGTGCGACCGCCGCCCACGGGGAGGGTGGCGAACTCGTCGCCGATCTTGAGCGGATCGATCTGGAGGGCGGCGTTGAGCCCCTTCGCCCAAGCGGCGGCAAGGGCCGTCGGGGTGGTCTTCAGGGGCTTCGCGTCGCCGACGGCGGCGGAGAAGACCGCCTCGCCGTCGACGAACACGTAGGGGCCTTGCGAGGTCGCCGAGGCGGCGGTGGCGAGGCGCGAGGCGGCGAGGCCCGCCCGGTTCGCCGGGGAGAAGAGGCCGACCGCGGCCACGAACCGGGCGACGCGAACGCCGTTCACCCAAAGCTCGCCGCCCTTCGTCGTTACCTCGGCCGCGCACGCGAAGGCCGCCGAGAGGAGAAGGGCCGCGAGCGAGGCGCAGACACGAAAAGTACGCACGTTGCTCAACGTAACGGTTATCTTGGCCGATTTGGTGTCCGTCAGGGGTCGTTTGCCGCTAAATACGACCCTAACCCCGTCGTTTCGGGGGGTCTTCCCGCCCTGAGGCCGAGGGGCGTGGACGCGGTTTCGGGAATACCGCCCGGTACACTCCCTGCCAATCCCATGAACACCATCGAGCGGCCCACGACCACCGTCCACGCCCGTAACTTTATCGACGGGCAGTGGCAGGACGTCCGCGCGACGTTCGAGAGCGTCAACCCGGCGGACCGCACCGACGTGGTCGGCGTCGTGCCCCTTTCGGACGCCTCGGACGTCGATCAGGCGGTCGCCGCCGCGAAGCGGGCCTATCACTCCTGGCGCGAGCTGAGCTGGGTGAAGCGCGCGGAGATCATCGATACGTTCGCCCAGCTCTTGAAGCGCGACCTGGCCGAGCTCGGCGTCCTCTGCACCCGCGAATGCGGCAAGGCGATCAACGAGGGGCGGGCCGACGCGGTCGAGGCGCTCCACATGGCCCAGTACATCGCGGGGCTCGGCCGCCTGCCGATCGGCCAGGCGATCGCTTCGGAGATCAGCGAGAAGGACGCCTACATCCTGCGCAAGCCCAAGGGCGTCGTCGCGTGCATCACCCCTTGGAACTTCCCGGTGGCGATCCCGCTGTGGGTGATCCTGCCGTCCGTCCTGGCGGGCAACACCGTGGTCTTCAAACCCGCCGAGCAGACCCCGATCTGCGGCCACAAGCTGATGGAGCTTTTCGAGGAGGCGGGCTTCCCCAAGGGCGTCATCAACCTCGTGCACGGCATGGGCGAGGAGGTCGGCGAACCGATGGTGCGCCACAAGGACGTCGACGTGGTCCTCTTTACCGGCTCGCGGGCGGTGGGCAAGCACATCCAGCAGGTCGCGGCGGGCGACGCCTACAAGTTCGCGGCGACGGAGATGGGGGGCAAGAACGCCACCATCGTCCTCGCCGACGCGGACCTGGAGCTGGCGGTGAGCGCCTGCGTCCTCGGCTCTCTGAAGACCACGGGCCAGCGCTGCGTCTCGACGAGCCGCTGCATCGTCGACAAGAGCCTCCTCTCGAAGTTCACCGAGATGTACCTGGAACGCGCGAAGCGGATCCGGATCGGCGACGGCCTGCTGGAAGAGACGTTCATGGGTCCCCTGATCGAGGAGGGCAGCGCGGGGAAGTGGGCGTTCCACAACGCGAAGGCCGAGGAGGAAGGCGCGGAGGTGCTGCTGCGCGGCGAGCGGCTGAGCGGCGGCGTCTACGACGGCGGCACGTTCGTCTCGCCCTTCGTCTACCGCTTCGACTCGTACAAGAAGGGCACGTTCTGCCTGCGCGAGGAGGCGTTCTCGCCCCACGTCGCGATCATCGGCGTGGACGGTATGGAGGAAGCGGTCGAGGTCTACAACGACACCGACTACGGCCTCTCGATGGCGGTCATCACCGAAGACTATCGGAAGTGGCGCTACGTCCGCGACCACGCGGAGTACGGTCTGGGCTACGTGAACCTGCCGAGCATCGGCGCGGAGGTCCACCTTCCGTTCGGCGGCGTCAAGGCGAGCGGCAACGGCCACCCCGGCGCGGAGGGGATCATGGAGTCGGTGACCCACAAGGTCGCCTTCACCGTGAACCACGCGCGGGGCATCCTCATGGCCCAAGGCCTCTCGACCTCGGTCTGACGTTTGACGGGCCTCGGCTTCGGGCCGAGGCCCCCTCTCAACTTTAGGACCCTGGAGCAAGAGGAGCATTGCCTGAATTCTGGGGGGAACGTTCAGCCTTGTTCCCGGGCGAGCGCCTCCACCTCGCGTTCCTTCGCCCTTTGGCCCGCCTGCACGTTCCAGAGAAGGAGGGGCCACATGAGGCCGAACAGCGCGCCGGCGAACGCGAGGCCCAGGGGATTCTTCGGGCTTCCGTCCCGGGGTTCGATGGGCAGGAAGAGAGCCGCGCCGCCGAGCAGGGCGCCCATCGCGAGCGGCGGCACGACGCCGTGCGTCCATCCCACCTTCGTCCGCACGGCGGGCGCCGGACGCAGGGGCGGGAATAGAGAAGCCCCGGCGGAGTAGGCGCCGCTCTCCCAAACGACCCGATCGTCCCGAAGCTCTTCCCAGCGCTTCGGATCGACGGTGAACGTGCCTTCGATCAGGCGACCGGGCTTCAGCCGGAGCCGATGGGAAGCGATCCCTTCCGGGCGCCGCAAGGCGGCTCCTTCCTTGCCCGCCAGCCTATGAGGGACGGAGCCCTTGGTCTCGAAGTCTTCGCGCCGGAGCCGGAAGTCGAAGCCCGCGCCTTGGAAAAGGAGACGGTCGCCCTCGAACCACAGCCAACCCACACACCGGCCCCGGTCGTTCGAACCGGCGATCGCGGGGATGGCCTTCGCGGGAACGCCGGGCGGCGGCGGCGTGGGTGTGCCCTCGAGGAGGCGTTCGCGTTGGCGGCTCCGAACGACGATCGCACCGAGCGGGATCCCGCAGAAGAGGGCCAGGAGCGCGAACGGGGCGATCTGCGCGGTGAGCATGTCACCGGCGCGGATTCGATCGGCCGCGACCCGAGCGCCCCCGACGAGGGCGACGCAACCGACGACCGTCCCGACGACGAAGAGGCGGGAGAAGCGCGGCGGCCGGGGCGCCAGCGGCTTATCGATCTTCCAGAGGCTGTAGGTGAACTCGCCCAGGCGCTCCATCGGCGCGGGGCCTAGCCACCGCGCGAGCAGCGCCTCCTCGGTCTGCGGGTCGTCGCTCCGCTCGCCGTTCGGCCCCTGCAAGAGGGGCGTCCGTTCTGTCGGCACCCCAAGAGGACGGAAGAGAGCCGCCGTCCGTTGCGGATTGGGAACGCCTTTCGCGGAGTCCGCGCGGCGAGAGCCCCCTTGTCGGGGGCTCGGGCGCGGAAAACGGGGAGCGGGGTAAGCGTCAAGAACTATGGCCTCAACGAGACAAACGGCGGGATCAACGCGTTTTTTGCCGAAAGAGCGAACTATGACGGCAGACGAGGCTTGAGGCCGGAAACGCGCGAAAGAGAAGGCGGGCATGGAGACGATGCCTCTAACCAATCGAAGAACGAGGATTTATCCCGCGGAGGTCGGGAAGCCGGGGCGGCGACCCAAGTAAAGTCACAAGCGTGCGATCCATCGAGCTGTTGCGGGCCGACGCCGAGTCCGCCTTCGCCGGTCTGCGCGAGACCCTGGCGGACGTGAGCGAGGGTCACGCCTGGGCGCGGCTGCCGGAGGGCGGGCGGGACTTTCTCCACACCGACGCCTCGATCCAAGGGATCGTGCTGCACGTGGCGGCGGGGAAGCGGATGTACGGGGGCGTCGGCTTCGGGGGGACGACGGCGCGGTGGCGGGACGTCGCGGCGCAGATGGACGCGTTCGAGCCGGATTGGAACGCGGCGCTCCTTTACCTCGACGCGAGCCACCGGGCATGGATGGACGCTTGGGCGGGGCTCCGGGACGAGGAGCTGGACGGGCCGCGTCCCCGGCCCCAGGGCGACGCGTGGCCCGCGTGGCGGATCCTCCAGACGGTGAGCCACCACGACTCGTACCACGCGGGCCAGATCGCGGTCCTGCGCTACGCGGTGGGCGAGTCGGGCGTGCCGCCGCCCCGGTACGGGGACGATATCCGCCAGTACTGCGCCGAACTCCCCCACTGGTAGCGCCCTTCGACCAGGGCGGCGGGGCAGTCGGGCGATCGGGATCGACCCCGCGATCCGCTGAGGATCGTCGCCCAAAGTCCCGACACTCCTTTTCGATGCTTACGCTCAAGACCCGCTCGGGTCTCGCCCTCGTCGCTCCTCTCGCCCTCCTGCTCGTCGGTTGCGGGGGCGACGGCGGCTCTTCCGCTTCGAGCGGCCGCGCCTCCCTGCGGATGACGATGGCGTGGCCCGCGCCCAACCGCGCCGTGCCGAACGCCGCGAACAGCGTGGTGACGATCGTGACGGTGAGGGGCAAGGAGGTCGCCCGCGCTCTCTTCACGCGGCCCGGCGCGTCGCGCGGCATCAATCGCGACGGCGGCTCGACCACGATCCTGCTCCAGCGCCTTCCGGCGGGCGAGGCGACGGTCGGCTACGCGGCGTATCCTAGCGCGGACGGCACGGGCGTCGCCCAGGCGACGGGCTCCTCGACGGGGACGCTCCTGCCGAACGGGGTGATGTCGGTGACGGCGACGATGGCCTCGACGGTGGCGACCCTGGCCCTCACACCGAGCCCCGCGACGGTCGCGAAGGACGGCACGGTGAACCTGACGGTGGCGGCGCGCGACGCGCAGGACCGCGTCGTGCTCCTGGAGACGAACGACCGCGAGCGGCTGAGCTGGACGTCCGACGCCGAGGGGACGGCGACGGTGAGCGACGGCATCGTGTTCGGCGTGGCGGCGGGCACGGCGAACGTCACGGTCAGCATGGTCGTGAACGACGCGGGGGCGACGAAGACGGCCACCGCGCCGGTGACGGTCACCGCCCCGGCGCGCGTCCTGCAGTCGATCGTGGTCACGCCGTCGTTCTACTTCTTGTATCCCACCGAAACCCGGCCGTTTACGGCGATAGCGACGTACTCCGACGCGACGACGGCGGACGTGACGAGTTCCGTCGCGTGGAGCTCCTCGAACACTCGGTACGTGGCAATCGACGCGGGCGGACTCGCCACGGGGATCGCCTACGGCGGCACCTCGACGATCACGGCGTCGCTTGAGGCCGTGGCCGGAAGCGCGGCGGTGTCCACCGTCGACTAAGGCGTTCCTCGGGCGAGCGGCGCCGCCGATTCAAACGTTGCTCCAGTTTTCTCGTTCTTTCAAGGGAGAGGAACCGGAGCAACGTCAGGGTTTGGGCGTTCTGCGTCATGCCGGAGCCCGTGCCCATCGTCATCCCTCTCCTTGAAAAGATCCCCTCGATGGCAACGATGGCTAAGGCCGTGGAGTCACCTTCGGGCGATATCTCTACCCTCCTGTGGAGTGTCCGGTCGGTGATGACGAGTTCCGGCTGTGGTTCAGGTCGGTAAGACCATCGCACCTTCGGCGAGGGCAGCGTTTCGTAGACGGTGGTCGAAGCAGACGAACTCCTGGCAGAGCCCGCTTTCCAAGAACGCGGCGAGTTGGAGCGAGTCGGCGGCGCGAAGATCGTGGGCTGAGAGCAAAGCCTCGGCTCGGTCACGGATCGCGACGGTGGGTTCGACCTCGATGTACAAGGCTTCGAAGCGCGCTTCCACCTGAGCGATCGCGACAAGGGCTTGGGTGTGGGTGAGATGCCTCGTCAAGACTTTGCGGAACAGGGCCGCCTTGACCTCGACGCGCGTTCCCCACCAGACCAGAACCGAGGGATCGGCGACCTCCAACCGGATCATGTCCGATGAGGTGGCCTCCTGGGTGAACAGCGGGACAATGGCGGAAGCGTCCCAGAACCTCAAAAACCCGACTCGCGATCCGCGATCAGGGCTTCGACGGCGCCGACGTTGCCTCCGTCCGCTGCCGGGACCGGCTTCGGCTCCCAGTACTCGCCGAGGCGAAGGGGCATCTTGAGCTTGCCCTCCGTTTCCATCTGGCGCATCCTCGCCATCCGTTCGTCGTCGGTGCGTCGCATGGCGATCTCCGCTCCTCCTTGGCGGAACCGGACCTCCTCCCCCGCGAGGACCCGCTCGACCAGTTCGGAGAACCGGGCCTGAACCTCGGAAGCCTCGATGTACACCACGGTCCTATTCTACGACGCCCTTCGGGGCTCCGTCCAGCGCAGGCTAAACTCCAGTCCGGTGGAGCCTCGGAAGCGGAAGAAGGTCTACAACGTGCCGGGGCACGCCCATGCGCTGACGTTCTCGACCTACCGGCGTCGGCCTCACCTCTTGTTGCCGGGGGTGGCGGAGATGCTGTTGGCGAGGCTGGACGCGGCGCGGCGGAAGCACCGTTTCGAGGTGTGGGCGTTCTGCGTCATGCCGGAACACGTCCATATCGTGCTCTATCCCCTTGAAGAGAGCTACTCGATGGCGACGATCAATAAGGCCATCAAATCGCCCTCGGCGATGGACGTGTTCGAGCGGTACCCCCTCCTGCGTTCGGAGTGCCAAGTGGGAGAGAACGAGTTCCGGCTGTGGCAGGCAGGTGGAGGTTACGATCGGAATCTCTTTACGGCGAAGGCGGTCTGGGCGAAGATTCGGTACGTCCACAACAACCCCATGCGGCGGGGCCTGTGCGAGACGTTCCTCGATTGGCCTTGGAGCAGCGCGCGGGCTTACCACGAAGGCGAAACGGCGATCCCAGTAAACCTTTGCCCTATCCTGTTGGAATAGGGGAGTTCATCCAGGTACCTGAAAGTTGGGGGCGGGTGGACACCTACGAGAGGATGGTTCGTGCCTCGAAGCCCCGTGCGCTAGGGCCAAGGTTCAAAGAGGGCATCCTTCGGCCAGGCTGATGCTGGCGTCATCGAAGTCTGGTGGAACTTGCACGGGGCGGCGGGCACGAACCTATCCACCTGGGAGGCGACGCTAAAGGCCTTCGGCGCCACGGTCTTCTTGTCGCCTCCCTCGGCGGACCCTCTTGACCCGTGCCACCCAACCAAGGGAAGGTCGAGAGGCTCTTACGATCCTGGCCACCCGCCGCGCTCTGCTTCGTTGGGGGTTGGTTCAGGGCGACTCTCGACAAGGCGAACAAGTCGCCTTCCGCGACGACTCCATGCGGCAGGGTCTCTGCGACACGTTCTTCGACGGCCCAGAAGTCGCGGGCGGGTACATCCCTAAGGAGAAGCTGAATGCGCCCCAGATCGATAGGCGCCATCCGCCAAGGGGATTCCTCTGATCCGGGGCCGCTCGACCGAAGAGGTCTCCGCGAATTGGCCTGTTTTCTCCCACTTGCTTTACCCTATCGGATTTGCGGTACAGTTAACGTTCGCCCCGTGCGTGCCTTATGGAGGTTAAGTGAGAACTATTCAGCCCTCCTCGAAGCGAATCGGTCGATTCCTCGAGGTCCCCAACCTCATCGAGCTACAGCTCAACTCCTACAAGTGGTTCCTGGAGGAGGGACTGCCGGAGCTCTTCAAGACGTTCAGCCCGATCTGGGACTTTACCCAGACCAACTATATCGAACTCGTCTCGTTCACCCTGGGCGAGCCGAAGTATAGCCTTCAGGACTGCCGCGACCGCGACATGACGTACGAGGCGCCCATCAAGGCGATCGTGCGCTTCGGCGGGCGCGACCGCGAGGTCATCGAGTCCGAGGTCTACCTGGGCGACCTGCCCCTCATGACCAACAAGGGCACGTTCGTGATCAACGGCCGGGAGCGCGTCATCGTGTCCCAGCTTTCGCGATCGCCCGGCCTCTACTTCGAGGAAGGCGTCGACACGTCGATGCAGGTCGTCGTCTCCGCGCGCATCATCCCGACGGAAGGGCCCTGGCTCGAGGTCGAGAGCGACGCGAACTTCGTGGTCCGCACCCAGATCTCGACCACGAAGAAGATGCCGATCACGCAGCTGATCAAGGCGCTCTACTACTTCGAGAAGGGTCGCGGCCGCCACCAGCGTAAGCTGGCCGACGCGGCGGGCCGCCGCGTGCTGGAGACGGTCGCGGACGCGGAGACGGGCGAGGTCATCGTGGCGGAGGGCAAGGTCCTGAGCCGCGAGGACGTGGCGGCGATCGCGCCGGAGTTCCGGGACCGCAAGGTTCTGGTCGAGACCCCGCTCGGCACGAACGAGGACATCCTCAAGATCTTCACCAACCCGGTCACCCTCAAGGAGCCGGAGGCGGAGCAGCTCCTCGGCCGCTTGGCGACCGAGGATCTCGCGAACGCCGAAGGGCAGCTCATCCTGCGCAAGGGCGACACGATCGAGAAGGAGACGGCGCGGCTGATCGCGTCGATGGAGCTTCCGGAGATCACCGTCATCGAGACGCTCTCCCTGGCGAAGTCGACCCTCGACGCGGACACGACCACGAACGCCCGCGAGGCCCTGCTCGACATCTACAAGCGGCTCCGGCCGGGCGAAGCGGCGAACGAGGACGCGGCGAAGCAGCTCGTCTACGGCCTCTTCTTCGACGTCAAGCGCTACGACCTCGGCAAAGTGGGCCGCCGCTTCCTCAACCAGAAGCTCGGCATCGACCTTCCGCTCGAGGCGCGCCACCTGACCGCCGAGGACCTGATCACGATCCTCGTCAAGATGGTGCCGTACGTGAACCGCGAGGCGGACCGCGACGACATCGACGACCTTAAGAACAAGCGCGTCCGCTCGGTGGGCGAGCTGCTCCAGTCGCAGCTTCGCCTGGGCTTCGTGCGCATGGAGAAGGTCGCCCGCGAGCGCATGACGTCGACGGACCAGGAGAACCTGCTCCCCGGCATCATCCTCTCGGTCAAGCCGGTCTCGGCGTCCATCAAGTCGTTCTTCAGCTCGAACCAGCTGTCGACGTTCATGGACCAGACGAACCCGCTTTCGGAGATCACGAACAAGCGGCGCCTCTCGTCGCTCGGACCGGGCGGCCTCCAGCGCAACTCGGCGAAGCTCGAGGTGCGCGACGTCCACCGTTCGCACTACGGCCGCATCTGTCCGATCGAGACGCCGGAAGGCCCGAACATCGGTCTGATCTCGCAGCTCACCTCCCACGCCCGCGTGGACGAGTTCGGCTTTATCCAGACGCCGTACCGCAAGGTGACGAACGGCGTCGTGTCGGAGGAGATCATCTACATGACGGCGCAGGAGGAGACGGGCCAGCTCGTCGCCCCGGCGGACGTCGAGGCGAACGAAGAGGGCCTGATCAACGCGGAGCGCGTCCAGGTCCGGTGCGCGGGCGGCGACGTCGGTGGCGCGAGCTACCCCATCGTCCGGCGCGACCAGATCGACTTCATGGACGTGTCGCCGGTGCAGATTATCTCGGTCGCCACCGCGCTGATCCCGTTCCTGGAGAACGACGACGCGAACCGCGCCCTCATGGGCGCGAACATGCAGCGCCAGGCGGTGCCGTGCCTTCGTTCCGACAAGCCCGTCGTGGGCACCGGGTACGAGCGGGTGGCGGCGGTCGACTCGGGCGCGGCGGTCATCGCCCATCGTCCGGGTCGGGTCAGCTACGTCACGGCGCTGGAGATCCGGGTCACGACGGACGAGGGCGAGGTGGATCGCTACGACCTCATGCACATGGTGCAGAGCAACAAGTCGACCTGCTTCACCCACCGCCCGGTGGTGGACCTCGGGCAGGTCGTCCTCAAGGGCGATCCCCTCGCGGACGGCGCCTGCTGCGACGGCGGCGAGCTGGCCCTCGGTAAGAACGTGCTCGTCGCGTTCATGCCGTGGAACGGCTACAACTACGAAGACGCGATCCTCATCTCCGAGCGCATGGTGAAGGACGACGTGTACACGTCGATCCACATCGAGCGCCACGAGGCCGAGGCGGTCGACACCAAGCTCGGACCGGAGGAGATCACCCGCGACATCCCGAACGTCGGCGAGGAGGCCCTGAAGGACCTCGACGAGAACGGGATCATCCGCATCGGTGCCGAAGTCCGCCCCGAGGACATCCTCGTGGGCAAGGTCGCGCCGAAGGGGCAGGTCGAGATGACCGCCGAAGAGCGGCTCATCATCGCGATCTTCGGCAAGAAGGCCGAGGAGACGCGCGACGTGTCGCTGCGGCTGCCGCACGGCGAGAAGGGCCAGATCGTGGACATCAAGGTGTTCAGCCGGTACAAGTACCTTTCGCCGAGCATCAACTACATCTACAAAGAGTCGAAGAAGCGCGAGCGGCTGATCTGCGACCGGACGGAGGAGCCCCTTCTCCAGATCCCGGGCGACGAGCTGCCGGCGGGCACGAACATGACGGTCCAGGTGTACGTCGCCCAGAAGCGCAAGCTGATGGTCGGCGACAAGATGGCGGGCCGCCACGGCAACAAGGGCGTCATCTCGCGGGTCATGGCGGTCGAGGACATGCCGTTCCTCGCGGACGGCACGCCGGTCGACATCGTTCTGAACCCCCTGGGCGTTCCGAGCCGCATGAACATCGGCCAGCTCCTGGAGACGCACCTCGGCTACGCGGGCAAGCACCTCGGCATCGAGTACAAGTGCCCGGCCTTCGAGGGCGCGACCGAGGGCGAGATCCTCGGCGAGATGGACCGCCTCGCGAACCATCTTCGCGGCCAGGCGCTCCGGGCCTACATGAACACCGAGCTTAAGCTCGACGTGGTCTTCGAGAAGGACGACACGTACGAGGCGATGCTCGGCAAGGTGGAGGCGCGGCTTCGCGAGCTCGGCCAGGAGGGTCTCGAGCGGGTCAGCCGGATCACCGGCGCCCCTTCGACGCGCACCATGGAAGAGCTTCAGAACGTCGACTTCGAGACGTTCCAGATCGAGGAGCTTCCGGAGACGGAGGAGCCGTTCGCGGCCTCGGACGAGGTTTACCAGGGCATCCTGGCGAACGTCGGCCGGAGCGTGTTCGAGCGCTCGGGCATCGACCCTAAGACGTGCAAGAGCACGATCCGGGACGGCCTGACGGGCGAGATCCTGCCGAACCCGATCACGGTCGGCATCATCTACATGCTCAAGCTGGAGCACCTTGCGGACGAGAAGATCCACGCGCGATCGATCGGACCGTACTCGCTGGTCACGCAGCAGCCCCTGGGCGGTAAGGCCCAGTTCGGCGGTCAGCGGTTCGGCGAGATGGAGGTTTGGGCCTTGGAAGCGTACGGCGCCGCCTACACGCTCCAGGAGCTGCTCACGATCAAGTCGGACGACGTCATGGGACGCGTCCGGGCG
Organism: uncultured Fimbriimonas sp.; assembly: GCA_964516175.1. GTDB lineage: Bacteria > Armatimonadota > Fimbriimonadia > Fimbriimonadales > Fimbriimonadaceae > Fimbriimonas. The sequence continues at coordinate 12,060 of CAZEWR010000009.1, forward strand.
TACGAGAGCATTGTGAAGGGCGAGACCTTGGCGGAGCCGGGCATTCCGGAGTCGTTCAAGATCCTCGTCAACGAGCTTCGCTCGCTCTGTCTCAAGGTGGCCGTGGAGGACGCCCAGAACAAGGAGCTTCCGCTCAAGGATCTGGACGAGCTTTCCGGCGGCGACGACATGCGTCTGGCGCGGTCGGTCGGTCTGTTCAGCTAAGGCGGAACGGAAACAAGGAAGAGGCCCCGTCCGCACTTCGGTGCGGACGGGGCCTTTCTCGTCTCCCTTGGCCGGGCTTATTCAGTGCCGAACTCACGGATCACGAAGTCGCCGCCGTCCTCGCGGCGCAGGGTGATGCGGTGCACGACGGACTGCTCGTCGCCCCAGGAGTCGGTGAAGGTGTGGCGAGCGCGGACGCGGATCTCGTCGCCGCGCGTGCGCGCTTCGAGGATGTCGTAGTGGGCGGTCTTGGACTGCTCGACGCCGTCGAGGAACATCTTCTGGAAGTCGTCCGGGTTCAGGGAGTAGTCGTACTTGCCGTCGTTATCGATCGCCACGTCGCCCTCTTCGGGGACGAGCTTGTCGGCGAGGCGACCGTTCTCCGATTCGAAGGCGTCACGCAGGTCGTCGAGGGCGGTTCGAACGGCGGCGTCGTCGCGCGTGGTGTCGAGATCGTAGCGGCGCCAGCCGTCCCAGTTCCAGGCGGGGTAGTCGTCGACGACGACGACGCGGCTACGGTCGAGGTAGGGCGGGAGATAGGAGTAGCCGTACCAGGGGGAGGCGACCACGACCGCCCCGGCCACGTACGGGTCGTAGGCGTAGAAGGGATAGTCGAAGCCGTAGCCACGTCGAACGTAGCCGGGATTCGAGTAGCTTACGAAGCCCACCCGCAGGCCGCCGACGCGGGCGCCGACCGCGACCTCGGCGCCGCCGAAGCCGCCGCTTCCGATGGCGACGCTCAGCGACTCGCGTCGCGGCGCGTGACCGTAGCTCTGCCGTTCGGCGAAGCCACGACCGTCGTAGCGATCGGGCCGCTGATCCCGGATGGGAACGCCGAGGACGGCGCGTCCGCGTGGGGCCGCAGGCCCTCGGTCGCCGAATCCGCCCCGATCTCCGAATCCTCCCCGATCTCCGGAGCCACGGTCGTCGCGACCTTCCGCGCTGCGGCTGAACGGGTTGTAGCGTCCCCGATCCCCTCGGTCGTCTCCCCCTGCGCTTCGGGAGTCGGAACCTCGGGGCGCGGAACCTCGATCGCTCGAACCTCGGTCGTCCGCGTCGCGTGATCGGCGGTCTCGGTCGGCGCGGGATCGTGAAGGGTGACCGCCTCCCGAGGAGCGGCGGTCGTGGCGGTCCTGCGCGCTTCCGGTGGCGGCGACGGCCAGGAGGGCGGCGGTGGCGAAGAGGGGAAACCAGCCTCGTGCTCGGCTCATGAAGGCGGTGACGTCAGGCGGCGCGCAGGGTTCACCCCTTACAAAACCGGGCCGTTCGATGAGTCCAAAGACCCGGTTGAGGATACGGTTTCCGGGGCTGCTTCGACGCTTGCTATACTCGAAGCGCAGCCGACGCCCATGTCCAATCCCAAGAAAGCGCCCGTCTTCCTTCTCGCCGTCCTTGTCGTCTCGAGCGCCCTCGCGCAGGACGTCAAGGAGTCCGACGTGAGTCCGGCGACCCGGCGATATCGGGAGTACCGTCTCCAGACCACGGAGCCGAGCTTCGGATTGCGGAAGGTGAAGGCGCTGATGAAGGGGATCAAGCCCGATCAGGAGGACAACGCCCGATTGGCTTCGACCGCCTACAACCGGCTGACGACGGCGGAACGGTTCACCTTCTGCATGATCCACCCGGAGGCCATGAGCCAGAACTGCGACGGAATGCCCTGGGTGGTGGACGAGGATCGCAAGATCTTCGCCTATCCGCCCTCGCCCAGCGACGCGGTCTGGAGCGATCGGCAGCTCTCCTTCCTGCACGATCACCGAAGCGAGGTGGTCCGCCTGTTGAGGACAACGATTCGATCTCAGTCGCGGGTGGGCGGGAACCTCAAGCAGGCGATCATCGAGATTCGGGCGGTCGAGTTGATTCCCGACCTGATCGCGGCCTACAACCGGGATCGTAAGGACCAGGACATTCTCTCGACTCTCATGGTCCTGATGAAAGAGGGGAAGGACAAGCCGTTTTCGGCGTCGGCCACGTACCGCAAGCTCTACGGACCGGACGCCAGCTACCAAGCCTTCGTGATCGCGAACCCTGCCAACCAGAAGCTGACCGTCGATCGGGCGACGGCGTTCTACCGAAGCCGGATGAAGAGGTAGATGCTCGGGCTCGGCACTCTGGTCGCGCCTCAGGATTTTGTGACCGTGCCGGCGGGGCTCTACCGCCTCGGTAAGGCCGACCGCGTCCAGAATCCTCCCCGATGGGTGGCGCTGAGGGCGTTCGAGATCGCACGGACGGAGACGACGAACGCCGAGTTCGCGACGTTCGTCCGCGCGACGGGCTACGTGACGGACGCGGAACGAGCGCACAACGGCATGACCTTCGCACCGCCGCTTCCCGAGTTCCGGTGGCTTCGAGACCGGACCGCCGACTGGCGCCACCCCAACGGACGTTCGCGCGGCGACCTCACGGGGAAGGCCGACCACCCCGTGACCGGCATCTCGTTCGCGGACGCCCTCGCTTATTGCCAGTGGGCGAAGGTCCGTCTTCCGACGCTCGACGAGTGGGAGGCGGCGTGTCGGGCGGGAACGACGACGGACTACTTTTTCGGGCGTGATCGGAAAGCGGTCGGGACGTACGCGAACGTCTGGCACGGTCGCGACCACCGCGAGCCCGACCTCTCGGACGGCTATCTCACCACCTCGCCCGTCGGCCGCTTCAAGCCGAATCCCTTGGGTCTGTACGACATGTACGGCAACGTGTTCGAGTTCTGCACGGGGCGGCTGGTTGGCGACCGGTCGGAACGCCGGGTCCACTCGCGGGGCGGCTCGTGGTGGTGCAGCCCCAACGCGTGCTGCTTCTTCAACTCCGCCGACATCGGGACGGTCGACATCCACGCCTCGTTCAGCAACCAGGGATTTCGGGTGGTGAGAGCGGTTCACGGAAATTCCCGCACGTAGAAGGTCATCAGCGTTCCGCCTTCAGGCGCGTTCTTGAAGTCGGGGCCGAAGATCAGGTGGCGGTCGGGCGAGGCGATGCGGGGCGGAAGCATCTCGTAGTCGCCGTCCGGGCGGCGGAGAGCGAGCTGCGCCACCGCGCCGCCGTCGCTGTTCACCGCGCTCCAAGCGCCGAAGGCGAGCCAGAATCGCTGGAGATCAGCGAGGGCCCACCCACCCAAATCGGGCTCTCCTCGCTTGAGGGCGAGCTTGCTCCCCAGTTCGTGGTCCGACTCGGCGACCACGAGCAACCACAGCTTCGAGCCGTCCCGCGACCACGCCATCGAGGTTCGTGATGTCCGCATGTGATCGACGAGCGGAATATGGCCCGCCTCCTCGGGCGAGGAGGGAACGGGCTGTGACAAAGGCGGATCGCTGGGCTGGGGGTAGGGCTGAAGGCGAAGCGGCTTGCCTTCGCGGATCACACATTGGGCGCCATCCGCCGCGAAGTCGAACTCGCGTTCTAGAGTCGCCTTGTCGGGAAGGTACAGGGCCTGGAAACGCGGCTTGCCGCCGATCTCTTTCACGCCGAAGGTCCAGCGGTGGTTGCCGACGTTGTAGCGCGCCTTGCCGCGGATCACGTTCGGGCCGATGTGGGTCGCGATCCCGTGCGGACCGCCCTGGCTTCGATCGTAGGCGAAGAAGAGGCCGTTCCACGCCGCCAGAACCTTGCCCTCGCGCGTCGCGTTAAGGCGCTTCGTGACCTTTCCCAGGCCGTTCGGATAGTAGTCGGCCCGGTTGTCGAAGGGCGTGGCGTCGTCCTCGTCCTGGTCGTAGAGTTCAAATCGAAGACGGGGGTTGGCCGCGAAGTCGAACTCGATCAGATGGATCTCGGTGCCGTCTCCAGATCGGGTATGCCACCGACTTACGCCGGTCCCAAGCATCTCACGCTTTGCGGCGGGCCAGGGCCAGGCGGCCTCCGCTATGGGAACGTAAGCCCAAACGGCGGGTTTCGGGTGGGGCGGCGAGCAGGCTCCGAGGGCAGACGCGATCAAGATCCAGCGACCGACCCGTGCCCAGGCGCGTTCTCTTTCCACGCTCGTCATTTTAGCCCTGGGTGCGAAAAGATCCGCTCCTTCGGGTAACACGGACGGGATGAAAGGTCTGTTGCTCTTTCTGGCGACCGCAACGGCGGCCACGCCGATCAAGGATGAGCGTCGGGTTCCGGCGACGTTCGTGGGCGGCTACGAGACCGATCCGCGGGACCGAGGGCGGCCCGTCGCGTTGATCGCGGGAGCCTTGGGCGTGAAGCCGGAAGTTTTCCGGGAGGCCTTCTCGCGCGTTCGACCCGCCCGCGACGGACGACCTTCGCCCGACGAGGCCCAGCGGAACAAGGCCGTACTTCTCGGAGCGCTCGCGAAGTACGGCGTGACGAACGAGCGGCTGGACGAGGTTTCGGACCACTATCGCTACCGGCAAGAGCGCGGCGAGACGTGGCCGACGCGACCGGCGAAGGCGGTCGCGATCATCACAGGCGGGAGGGTCGTTCGCTTCGAGGTGACCGATCCGGGCGAGGGGTACACCGTTCCCCCCAGAGTCACGGTTCCAGGCTTCGCGGTCGCGGCGATGGTCGAGTTGGGATTCGACAAGGCTTTCGCGAAGAACGGGACGGTCCGCGCGATTCGGATCGGATCCGTGAAGAAGTAGGGAGGGCAGTCGAGGCCGCCCTTTAGACGTCAAGCCACCTGAGTCTGCGAAAGGGGGCTTTTCCAAGCGAGGGTCGGAAGGAGAGTCCGGAGGCGTCCGTCGCGAAGGGCGAGGCCGACCCAGGCCAGCGCGCCCAGGATGACGGGGAAGAACAGGGAGAAGACGGGCCCATGGGTCACGACGTGGGTCGCGACGGCTCCGCCCAGGTAGCCCGTGAGGAGAACGGCGCCGAGCAGAGCGGTCGAACGGAAGGCGTAGAGGGCGGTGCAGGCGAGGAGCAGAAGCCCGAGGCCGGTGATCGTGCCCCCGCCGATGCCGAGCTTTGCGCTTGCTTCAAGTATAGGCGCGGGCTTGGCGAGCTTCATGACGCCGTCCAGAGCGAGGAAGAGGACGACGAGGCCGCTTAGGCCGCGGCCGGTCCAGAGGGCGGATTTCGAGATCGTTCGGTGGCTCATGACACCCTAAGGTCGAACGCTCCCCCTCGAATCGACAGGTCTCTCCTCTTTTTCGCGCGCCTATCGCCAAGTCATGACGAACATCGCGTCGCGAACCCATTGACCTCGTCGAGCATCCGTGCCGCCGCGAGTCCGAAACTCGCCTCGATCCACCGCTTGTCCGCGTCCGTGATGTCGCTTCCACGAAGCGACGGAATCGCCTCGTTCGCCTTCTCCTCCGTCACGCCCTCCTTCAAAAACGTCGTACCTCCCGTTTCCCCGAAGAGGAACGGGAGGTACGGGGAAGCTGCCCACGCTACGGGCCGGACTCCTACCGGCTCGCTGACCCTCCTCAGCCGCTTCTGGTCGCCGGAGTCGAACCGGGTGGAGAGTTCGCGCGCGTTCTTCCCGCGCCATAGCGTCACCTTTTCTACTCCCGCATCTTGCGGCGCGTTACGTTCTTGAGTCGCGGCGAACCGCCCGTCGAGATAAGGCTAGGACACGGTGCGGTCGCGCGTATAATGCTCTGCAATGGTGTTTGTGGGGATAGCGGCGTTGGCGCTGGGCAGTGGAGGCTATCGGGTTCAAGACGAAGAACCGGCGCTCTGGCTTACGCCGGAAGGCAAGGTCCTGGTGCGGGGCAAGGCGGTGCGACCGCGACTAACGGAGGGTGCGACCTCCGTCGACACCCCTTTCGGAATGGGCCTCGACTTGAACGGCAAGCATGGCGGTCTCCTCTTACCGGACCTTCCCGCGCTCGCCCTTTCGGAGGCGATCACGGTCTCCGTCTGGATCAACCTCCGCAGCTACGTCAAGGAAGGTCCCGGCGCCCAAATTCTCTTTCGGGGCGACGACCGGAGCGGACTGGACCCTTACACCTTGGTCGTCCACTCGGACGGAACGGTCGTGTTCGCCCTGGACGATACGCAGAACAACGTCGATCAGGTCGCCGCCCCGATCCCTTTGAAGCGCTGGGTCCACGTGACCGCCTCGTTCGACGCCCGCCTCTCCGAAGCGAAACTCTGGATCGACGACCGGTGTGTGAAAACCGTCCCGGCCCTGCACACGCCGCTTATGACCCTCGCCAAGGCGAACGCGCCGGGCATCGGTATCGGCAACGTCCAGAACGACAAGGGGCCGCACAACCAACCCTTGGACGGAACGATCGCCGACCTTCGACTCTACGGTTCCGTCCTAACGCCCGCCGAGGCGGGCTGGCGGCCTTTCAAAGGCTGAGCGTCGAGACTGGTCGTTAGAGTCCGGGGAGCTTAGGGGGACGAAATCCGATCGATCCCAAGTGGTCGGATTCCGGACGATCAGTCGATGGATCGCTACGCCGCCATGTGGTCTTGAAGGTCGCCCCAGACCGTCTGCAGGTAATCGATCTGGCGGGCGTGGCCCGACATGTGGAGGCCCGGAAGAGTGATCCAGAACGGGATCGGCATCGCGCCGAACGGCATCGGAATCGACTCGCCGAACCTTGCTTCCGTGAGTCCGTCCAAGGCATAGAGCAGGCTGGCGGTCGACGACTCGATCCGTTCGACCGCCTCCTCGCGCGTCTTCGTGTCGCGACCAGCTTGGTAGATCATTCGGCTGAACTCTTCCGCCGTCGAGGGCATCTCCATGGCATCGCCGCGGATCCCCCTCGTGAAGGCCTGGTTCGCCTGAGCGCAATGACCGACGATCCAGAGGGCCGATCGAGCCGAGCCTGAAGGCGACCAACCAAGCTTGTCGTCCGGGACGAAGGAGAGGGTGTTGAGGAGGTCGGCGGAAGCGCGCTTTGCGGCGGCCTTGGCCTGGACGATCTGAGATGCCATGTCCATCATCGAGAAGGGGTCGAACGGGATCGAGCCGAATCGACCTTCCCTCAGGATTTTTTGGCGGCTCTTGAAAAAGGCGGCGGGCGAACCGTTCGCGATCCGCGACCGTCCTTTTCTCATGCCGCGACTTTTGCATCCTCTTATCTTTCCTGCGGTTACGGTCTTAGGAGCCTCACTCTTCGGTTGCGGGGGTGTGGGCGGGGTTTCGCCCGCCACCAACTTCAACGACTGCATCAGCCTGGGGGGCACGGTCTACACCGTGGATGGTCCTACGAGGGAGGATGACGGTTCGCTTCCTTGCAGCTCTTACCGAGCGAGGGGGATCACGCCGATCACCCGAACTCCGGCGCCTACCCGATAGAAGGTCCATGGGCCGTTTGGCCGCGACCGAGGGAAGCGGCGTCCTATAGTAAAGGGGTGAAGCCTCTCCTTTCGATTCTCGCGTTCCCCCTGGTTTTGGGCGGTTGCGTCGATGTGATCGTCCGAAGCTCGTCGGGCCCATCGTCTCGCGGGGGATCGACCATCGTCGGGACGGGCAAGCCGGTTACCGAAACGCGCGCGGCACAGCAGGCGGCGACGATCGCCGTGTCAGGCGGGATTCGAGTCACGGTGCGCAAAGGCGCGCCGAGGCTCGTCGTGTCCGCGCAGAAGGAGATTTTGGGGTTGCTGCGGTCCGAGTTCAAGGGTGGGCGCCTCACGGTCTGGGTTTCCGGAAACTCGAGCACGAGCGAGCCGATCCGGGTTTGGTACACGGGACCGAGCGTGACGAGCCTGGAGGGAAGCGGAGCGACCCAGTTCGACGCGACCGGCCTGGGCGGCGAGACGTCGAGCGTCCGGCTTTCCGGATCGAGCCGGGCCACGGCGACGGGAACGACGACGACGCTGAAGGTCGAGGCGAGCGGGGCCGCCGAGGCGAACCTGAGCGGGTTTCGGACGCAAGACGCGGACGTTCGGGCGAGTGGCGCGTCGCAGGTGCGGGTTTGGGCGGAGCGGTCGCTGACCGCCGAGGCGAGCGGGGCCTCCCGGATCCGGTACCGAACGCCGGTGAGCGGATCGGTGCGGACTGACGCCACCGGCGCGTCGCAAATCGGGACCGAGTAGGTCGCCATGTTTTGAAGCCTTCCCCCTTCTAGAAGGGGGAAGGCTTCCGACCTAACGACCGCGGTGGATCACGTCGCCCACCGCGAAAGAGCGGCGAATGTCCTGGAGCTGGACCTTGGCGCGGCCGCCGACGTGTTCGAGACCGTCGATCAGCTCGACGTAGTAGCCGCCGTCGGTCCAGCCGATGGTCTTCTGCGCGTTGTCGAACGCCGATCGGCGAACGCTGACCTCCACGACCTGGGCGCGGCGATAGCCCATCTGGTCCCGCTCGAACTCCTCGATCGTGCCGGAGTGGATCTCGTACTCCTCGTGCTGCATGTCGAAGTCGGCGCGGATAAAGATGCCCCGCCGCATCTCGTGCTCCAGCATCTCGACGTTCTCGCCGTCGGAGCCGATGAGGGCCTCGACGACCGCCGGGTTGCAGGCGACGAGGAAGGCGTCGCCCGCCTCCTTCTCCTTGCGCCACATGTCGCGCTCGATCCAGAGCGAGACCGTCTCCTTCGAGGGGATGCGGCCCACGCCGGCGCACATGGGGCAGATATCGGTCAGCTCCTGGGTGACCGACTCGCCGGTGCGCTTCCGGGTGACCTCGATGAGGCCGAGGGAGGAGACGCGGCCCACGCGGGTGCGGGCGCGGTCCTTCTCAAGGCCCTGACTGAAGCGATCGAGGACCTTCTTGCGCGCGCCCTCGTCTTCCATGTCGATAAAGTCACAGACGATGATGCCGCCCATGTCGCGAAGGCGGAGCTGGCGCAGGATCTCGTCGCAGGCCTCGAGGTTCGCCTTGAAGACGGTGTCCTCCAGGTTCGTGGTGCCGACCTGCTTGCCCGTGTTGACGTCGATGGCGGTGAGGGCCTCCATCTCGTCGATCACGAGGGAGCCGCCGGACTTGAGGGGGACCTTGTGCTGCATCAGGCGGTCGAGTTCGCGCTCGATGCCGTAGTGATCGAAGATCGGCTCGTCCTTGTCGAACAGCTCGATCTTCTCGCGCAGGTGGGGCGAGACGATGCTGGCGACGAGCTGGACCTTCTCGTACTCCTCCGGATCGTCGATCATCATCCGGCTGAAGGTTTCGCCGAACTGGTCGCGCAGGGTGCGGAACAGGAGCGATTGGTCCTTGTGGACGATCACGGGGGCGCGCAGCTTCTTGGAGTTCTTGAGGACGTCGTTCCAGAGGCCGACGAGGTAGTCGACGTCCGCCTTCAGGTCGGTTTCGGAACGGCCTTCGCACTCGGTGCGCATGATGATGCCGAAGCCGTCGGGCTGGATCCGCTCGCCGACCTTCTTCAGCCGTTCGCGCTCGGAGCGCTCCTCGATCTTGCGGGAGACGCCGACGTTCGCCGCCTCGGGCATGATGACGACGCTTCGGCCCGGCAGGGCGATGCGGGTGGAGACGCGGGCGCCCTTGGTGCCGCGCGGCCCCTTGGTGACCTGCACCATGACCTGCTGGCCGGGGCGCAGGAGGTCCTTGATCTTGCGACGGCGCAGCTCGGTCCGTCGCATGGCGGAGGGTGAGTTGTCCTGCCCTTCGTCGGGCATCACGTCGGCGAGGGAGAGGTAGGCGTTGCGCTCGAGACCGATGTCGACGAAGGCGGCGTCCATGCCGGGCAGGACGTTCTGGACGATGCCCTTGAAGATGGATCCGACGACGCGCTCCTCGCGCTCGACCCGGTATTCGGTGAGCTTGCCGTCCTCGAGGAGGGCGATGCGGGTCTCGCGGTTGGAGACGTTGACGACGATCTCCTCGCTCAGGGCCGCAGGGCGCGGGGCGTGGGTCGGTTCGTTGGAGGTCGAGGGGCGGCGATCACGTCGGCCGCGAAACTTGGTGCTGCTCATTGGGCGGTGCTCGATTTAGGGTCGGACAGGGCGGGGAACCGTTGCGTTATGCGGTCGGTGGGGGGAAGGGTCCGCGCACCGCCATGTCCGTCGCGATTGTACCGGAAGTGAGGTTAAATGGGCTGGAATCAGGCGGGAAGCGGTTCCCGGGACTGCCTAGCGAGGGGTCGGATCGGCTTTGCGAGGCGATGACACGGGGCGAGCGAGGAACGCCTTGCGGGAGATCTCGGCCTGCTGGAGAAAGCCTTCCGGCAGATGCTCGAGGGGAGGGGCTTTTAGGTCGAGGAACGTCTCGTCTATCGATTCTTCGAAGGAACGGCCGGGCGCGACGGTGTAGGTCAGGGTGTAGTGGCGCGTCAGGCCAGGACGGAACCGGTCGAACCCGACGGTCTGCCCCTTGCGCTCGAACTGTCCGAGTTGGACGCCGTAGCTTTTAGCCGCGAACGGCGCCCGATAGACCCGCTCGCCGGCGGCGGCGCTCCAAGCGACGTAGACCGGCTCTTCGTCCACCTTGAGGGAGACGGTCCCGTTGCCGAGGCCCTGGGGAAGGATCTCCGTGATCTCTTCTGGACTCTCACTGCCGAGGGCGTTGCGCCAGAAGACCCGTTTTCGAAGCTCCTCCAACGCCGCGGGCGAAAGCGCGACGAATGGAACGACTCTTCCGTGGCGCAAGGCTTGGCGAATCTTGGGGTCGAAGAGGCCCCAAAGTCGAAGCGAGTCCTCATCGAAGGTCGCGAGCGCGCTGTTCGGACCCTGGCCCGACAGAAGGACCGAAAGGGCGGCTCCGAGCCAGGATCCGGCGTCGGCGCCGGGGTGTCGAGCGAACCAGTCGGCGGCGGCGTCCACGTCGAGCCCTCCTTGGCGAACCGCGTGGTCGATCAGGGTGCGCCCGTCGACACGGGAGGTGCGAACGGCCTCCTGGAACGGCTTGGCGACGATCCAGCCGTCGCGAAGGGTCCAAGACCCGGCGAACCCCTGGAGAAACTCGGAAGGCCGGAGTTCCGCGGGATCGTCTTCGAAGCGCGCGAAGTTCTCGTCCGAAAGCGTACCGATCACGTTCCGCTCCTGAGCCCGCGCGGCGGCGAGGAACGCGAGTCCGGGATAGGGGCGGATCGGCTCGTAGGCGACGGGGTCCGCCAACCGCGGCGCCCAGCGATCGAAAACCGGATCGCGAACCGGCTTCTTGGAAACGTTGACCACCGAGAAATACTGCCGCGCCTCCTCAGGCAACTCGAGAGGCTTTTCTCCGGCGGAAGGCTTGCCGTCCGTTTCGGCGGAGACTTTGCCCCCGGAAGGAGCCCCGTTCAACGTCTCCTCGGCCTCCTCGATCACGGCGCCCTGGGCATCGAGGACGAAGAGGTGGACGGTCGGTCCCGATCTTTTCGAGGCATCGTTCGTGGCCACGAGCCGGAACCGAGCGACTTTCCGCCCAGGATGCACGAGCGTATATTCGGCCCGGAACGAGGCCAGCGCGCTCTGAGCGGCGTCGCCGAGGGGCGACTGCATGGGCGTCGGACGGTCGGACCAGAGGGTGCGCTCGCCGTCGCGAAGCGCGAGAAAGGGGCGAGAACCGAGGGTCGCTACGATTCGTGCGAGGGCACGCCAACCCGGGGTGAACTCCGGGTCGAGGTCCGTGTCCTCCATCATCTTGAGCAGGATTTCATCGTCATCGGAGTCACGCGCTTTCGCCTTCGCCTGGTTGAAGGCTTCCAGGTATTGGCGATAGCGGAGGCCTTGGGTCTTCGGGAAGACGCGGGGCTGCTTGGCGAGCCGCTCCGCGATGCCTTTGAGCGACTCGGCTACCACGATCGCCGCCCATCTTCGTGCCTCCGCCTTGGCGGTCGCCTCCACTCTCGGGTCGCGCCGGAGGATCAGGCCATCGCCCTTCGGCTCCCAACTCGCGTCGAGCGAAAAGGCGATCTCGCGCAGAACGCGATCGGGATCGGCCTCCTTCAGCCGTGCGAGAAGAACCTCATCCGCCAAGGGAGGCGCGCACTCCAGATGCCGTCCCATCGCCTCGGAGAGAGTGGCAAGGGCTTGGGGAAGCGGCGTGGGCGCAAACTCGACCGTCACGAGACCGAACAGGGCGGCAAAGGCCAGCACGACCTCAATATAGCGACCGAGGCGGCTTGCCATCGCGCCGCTTGGGCCTTTGGTCGGTTTTTCCTAGGGGCGCCATAGTCTTAGGGTGGAAAGGGAAGGGTTGGTGACGCTCTCGGGGCGGAGGGCGCTCGTGTCGGGGGGGACGCACGGGATCGGACGGGCGATCTGCGCGCATCTGTTGGATCTGGGGGCGAAGGTGTTCACCTTCGCGCGTCATCCGGACCACGTCGAGGCGGGGCGCGAGGGACTGCCGGAGGCGACGGTGGGGATCGGGAATCAAGGCGACCTGGACGATCTGACGCGGCTCGTGGGCGAGGCGGAGGCGGCGCTCGGAGGGCTGGACGCGGTGGTGGTCAACGCGGGGATCGGGGGCAGTTCGGTGAACACCATGGAGACCGCCGCCTGGGGCGAGGTGATGAACGTGAACCTGCTCGGACCGATGCATCTGGCGGCGCTCGCGACCCCGCGAATCGAGGCGGCGGGGGGTGGCCACGTCGTGTTCCTCGGTTCGATGAGCGCGAAGACGCGCTCGGAAGGAGGCGACGTGTACGTGGCGTCGAAGCTGGGCCTGCGGGGTTTCGCCGACTCATACGGGCGCGGGGTCGCGGGGCGTGGGGTCAGCGTGTGCCTCATCGAGCCGGGTCTGGTGCGCTCGGAGATGACCGCCGAGGCCCACCCAGAGTGGGAGCGGGACGTGGCGGAGGCGAGGATGATCCTCGCGGACGACGTGGCGCGGACGGTCGCGTTCGTGCTGGCCCAGCCCCCTCGGGTCTGCCTGCCGATGGTGCAGGTGCGGCCCCGGATGCAACTGATCTAGGGAACCGTGCGGAGGTCCAGAGGGACGGGCCCTCCAGGGCCCCGTTAGGTATCCTAACTGCCGATGCGCACCGCCCTTCGCCTCGCCTTGTTCGCCGCCGTGGCCGCGTCCCTGGGAGGGTGCCGATTCAAGGGCCTGGAGTCGTTCGAGGCCGCGACCACGCCCGGAACGGGCACCCAGCGCGGAACCCTCAACGATCCGTACGGCAACGGCGGCATCGCGGACGCGTCGGGCGGACAGAACGCGGCGACGCGCTACGGGGCCGGAGCCCAGGCGGGCGGCACGCCGCGACCGGGCTACGACCAGCCGCAGAAGGGCACGGGCCAGCTACGCGGCGAGTATCCGAACGTCGCCGCGCCCGGTCACGCTCAGACGAACGCGCCTTCCTTCCAGCCCTCGCCGAGCGACGTCGGCGAGATCAACCGATAGGGAGCGGCGTTTTCACTAAGGGGCTTTGAACCCTTCCCACTACGCGCGGCACGAATCTCCATGCGTGCCGCGCCGTTGCTCCTCGTTCCCTTTATCGTTCTCGTCGGATGCGGAAAGGGCGGCAGCGCCGACATGGCGGTCACGCGATCGACGTCCGAATCGTTAGGGGCCGCCGCACCGATGGCCGACGGGAAGGCGGCAAGCGGCCTCGCCGCCTTTCGCTCGGGCCGGAACGGGGCGGTGGGTGGGGTTGCCGCCGCACAGGTCCAGGCAAGAACCGCCGCCTACCAGGTTCCCGTCGCCGTGCCTCGCATGGTCGTGCGGAACGGCAACCTCAACCTTCGTGTGAAGGACATCAAGATCGCGGAGGCGCAGGTGCGGAACGTGGCCAGGGGAGCGTCGGGTTCGGTCGACGCTTCCGAAGGAACGGACCTCGCCGGGCCATCGCCCAGCCTCAGCATGACGCTACGAGTCCCGGAAGGCCGCTTCGACGCCACGATGGCCAGCCTGGAGGGCCTGGGCGAGCGGCTCGGCAAGACGATCTCCAGCGAGGACGTGACGTCACAGGCGGTCGATATGGACGCGCGGGTGCGAAGCCTGCGGGTGCAAGAGGAGGCGTACCGGGCGATCCTGGCGGCGGCGCGGCGCATCTCCGACGTGCTGGAGGTGCAGCAGAAGCTCACGGAGGTTCGCACGGAGATCGAGCAGATCGTGGCCCAGCGGCGCACCTTGGGCGACCAAGCGGCGCGTAGCACGATCGTGGTGAGTCTCGCGCAGACGGCTCCGGTGGTCGTTCCGTCTAAAACCCCCGACGCTCCGGGCTGGTTCGCCTCGACCTGGGGGGATGCGACGGGCTCCCTGCTCTCGGTGGTCCGGGCTCTCGCCTCGCTCGCGCTGTGGCTGACGGTGATGTCGCCGGTGTGGCTGCCGTTGGGGGCGGTGGCCTGGATCGTGTGGCGACGGACGAGGCCGGCGCCGGCCGCTTAGGTCCTAGGCATCAGTAGGACCCTGGCGAAACCGGGCATAATCGCGTCTAAGGGATGGCCTCGATCCGCGACCTCTACCGCAGAATCCGGCGGCCCTACCGCGTTAAATGGGCCGACCTCGGTCCACCCCGTCTTGACGCGGGCGCCTCGCCTTCGCTGAACAAATCGTTCCACAAGTACGGGTCGCTCGTCGACCGGGTCACGAAGATCTTTTTCGCGATGGACGCGGGGACGACGGACCAGGTGCTCCAGCTCTACCGGGAGCGTTACGGCGACGGGGCCTACGCCTACGCCAAGCGCACGATCGGGGCTTGGCGGCAGGGCCAGGTCAAGCAGGTGGGGCAGACGGTCATGCGCCTGCTCGAGGTCGTGCCCCACTTCGTGGATCTGGACACGAAGTTCGAGCTGGCGCGGATCGTCCGCGAGGAGACCCTCCGTCGTCTGCGGCAGTCGCGCATGGAGTTCGTCGTGCCCGCCGACGGCGACCTGACGGACCCTATGATGCGGCTGCAGGAGATCATCGACGCCCAGTTGACGATCGAGCTGCCGCCGGGGGTTCTCGAGGAGCAGACGTGGCTCTCGCGCGAGGACGCCGCCCTGTTCCAGCGAATGATCCGCGACACCGAGCGCGTCCTTCTGAAGTACTGGTACCGGGACTTCTTCGAACGCGTCCGATTGCTGCAGCGGATGCGTATGGAAGGGGAGATTCGCGCGAAGATCGTCGCGCACTTCGAACTTCCGACCGCCAAAATCGCGTTAAGAATCGTCGAGCCTAAGAAGCGCCGCACCATGAGCCAAGAGAATCTGTCGTCCGACGACTCCGCTTTCCTCGCACGCTACAGCGATATGGAGTTGGAGAGCCGCTTCAAGAGCGGCGAGGTCAGCTACCCGGAGTACGTGCTCCGGAACATGGACCAGTTCTTTAGCAAGGACGAGCAGTCGGAACTGCACAAGATCGCGGCGATGCACGGGCTTGAGCTGGAGCGGCTTCTGATGGAGATCCAGATCAAGTCGCGCACGAGCGAGGCCGACCTTCAGAAGCTTTTGGGAACGATCAAGACGCTCCAGGAGAAGAACATCGCCGCCGACGTCGTCTCGCGCCACGAGACGCCCAGCGGCCACATCGAGATCTCCGCGCGCTCGCGCCGGTTCTTGGGTTGCCTGCCGCTCGGCGGCGCGCTCGTCGGGCTGATCGTCCTCCTCGCGATCCTTCTGTAAGGGCTTTCGCGACGTCGGGCTCTAACCGTTAACGTCGAAGAGGCCGCGGTACTGGCCCCAAAGCTCGGCCTTGACCTGCTCGGGGTTCCAGTCCTGCCCGAGTTGGAAGGCGCGGCTCGAATCGCCCACCCGGGCGACGAGCTGGAACGGCTGGGCGCCGGCCTCGACGGTGCCGAGGAGGTGGGTGATCGCGGCGTCGAAGGCCTCGAGGGTCGGGTCTTCGAGACGCCCCTCTCCCGCGCGCGTGGGGTGACCAACCTTCTTCTTCTGCCACATCGTCAGCGTGAGGAGCACCCCTCAGCATGACACAACGAACCACGTTCGATCATTACGCACAACTTTCATCCGCGTAACTCGTACTCAGAGACGGTGCTCTAGCTCCTTGATCGTTACCGGCGCGTTTCGGACGGCAAAGAGTTTGCCGTGGTCTCCCTTGGGGCAGCGTCCGCCAAGGCGAGCGCGCCGGGACCGACGCGGGCCATGACGCTGGAAGCGGAGGACGGTGAGTGCGTCGAAGAGGGAAGAGGGCGAGCGCGATTTGAGCGGATCGAGGACTGAGACCGCCGGACGCGACGAGGGCGCAGGGGCTTTGCAAAGCCCCTGCGCCCTCGTCGCGTCCGGTTCGCCTTACCAGCGATTGCTGCCGGACGAGCCCGACGTGCTTCGACGGTCGTCCGACCGGTTGTTCTCGCGCGGCTTGGCCTCGTTGACGGTGAGGTTGCGCCCATCGACGCTCTTGCCGTTCATCGCGTCGATCGCGGCGTTGAGCTGATCGTCCGGGACGTCGATGAACGCAAAGCCGCGGCCCTCGATGATCCGGACGTTGGAGGGGGAGTGGGCCGCGAAAGCGGACTTCAGGGAGTCCTCGGTGGCCGAATAGGAGATGTTGCCGACGTAAAGCGACTTGTTTGCCATGTTCTTGTCCTAAAGGGTACGGGCTTGGTTCTGCGATCTCGGGACGAAACTCAAGCCAGGGCAAGAATGGTTCGGAGAAGGGGTGTGTGCAAGAGCGTAACGTCCCATCCTACTCTTAAAACGATCCTCGCATGACAGAATCCACCCTTTTTCGAAATTAATTCCTTTCCCTCGGCCTAGAGGAGGTTGCCACTGACTTCCATGACGACGTCCTTGATCTCGGATCGTTGCCGGATCGTTTTGGTCGCCTGAAGGACCTCGGCCATGAGTTCCGGGGCGCTGCCCGTCAGGCGACCGATGAGGCCGCGGATGGTGCAGACGCCAGCGCGAACGTTCACGTCGGCGCGCGAGACGTCGATGTCTCGCCGGGAGTATTCCTAGCGGGCGGCTTTCATGCCCCGGATATCGTTGGGGTCGACCGCCATGCTCGGGAAGCGTCTTTCGGCGAGGAACTCCGTCCTTTCGTCCGTCGGACCGCCGTTTGCCAGAGAGGTCGAGGGTGCGGGGCCGAACCGTCCGAGAGCTACTTCTTATCGTTCCCCTTCTTGTCGAGGCCTTTCGGCAGGGTGGCGTCGCGAGAAGCGGCGTGCTTGGCCTGTTCGGCCTTGCGCGCGTCGGCGTTCCCGGACGAGTTCTTTTTCGGTTTTCGGTCACCCATGAGGTTTCGTCGGAGGCGGTCTAGAGAAGGAAGCGTTCCGCGCGGCCTTGGTACCAGACCAAAACGGCGGTGCCTTCGGGTTGGGACTTCTGAGCAAGGGCGACGAGGCTGCGGACGGCGGTCCGGGCGTCGTCGGCCTGGGAGGAGAACGTCAGGGCGTCGGCATCCCCGTCAGTGGTGAGCCGGATCGAGATCCACCGGATCTGCGAGGGGTGCAGATCCAGCAAGCGCTCCGCCGAGTCCACGAGCGCGGGCTCGAGAATCTCGAGTTCGATCGAGAGGACGGCGTTCATGCGGGAAGGACCGTGGGCACGGCTAGCGCGATCATGCGCGGGCCGAGAGCGGTGGTCGTCAGCAGCTCGTCTTCCGGGTCGGGCACGACGCGCGCACCGGACGAGTCGGCCCACAGGCGATCGGCCTCGTCGAGGGCGATCGTGTGGCCGCCCGCCGCACGAACCTGGCGGAACCCTTCGCTCTCGGTAGGATCGAGGGCGGTTAGCGCGACCGCGATCGCGCCGGATCCGTACCGGACGAGCGAGGCGAGCATCGCCTCGCTCGCGGCGTCCGAGATGGCGCCGGCCCGGACGAGGGATCCGTCCGCGTCGATCGCGAGGTTCGATCCTGCTGGGACGACGTAGGCATGGCCGTTGCGCAGGACCGTGCCATCGAGTCCCGGGAGGACCATGAAGTTCGAGGCGACGTTAAGGTTGTCGGCGACGCCGCGTTCCCGGCCGGTTCCGGGGTGGAGGAGGATCACGATCGCGCCGGGGAAATCGCCTTGGAGCGAGCGGAACGTTTCCCGAAGCACGAGGACACCGTCGGCGGGGGCGACCAGGACGGCGACATGGGACACCGCCGCAGAGAGGTCCTTCATCGGACGCTCCCGGCCCCAGTCAGACGGACGCGAGCCCATCGGACCTTCGGCAGGGTGATGGCCATTCCAAGGGATGAATCGCCCGAAGTGACCGCATAGCCGTGACGACCGAAGACGCGGGCGGCGCGGAGGCGTTCGTCGGCGCTCGCGAAGAGCAGGTCGAAGGTTTCGCCGGAGCGACGAAGCGGGGAGCCCCGCAGAACGAGGCGGATCAGAGTTTTTCTCACTTTGGACTCCTGCCCCTTGCGAGAGGCGTGTGTGTCGCGAGAGGTGAGAAAGGATCCGTGAGAGGATCGGTCCGTTTCGACTCGGTACAGGGGCGTGGCCGCGGCCACACCCTACTCTACGCCAGAAAGCGAAGACTCAGCGTGGAATCACGCTCCTTGCTGCGACCGATCCGACATACGGCCCACGGCGCGATCCTGCGGGACGAAAAAATGGCCGGCGTCCCTTGGGACGTCCGGCCGATACTCTCGCTTTCGCTCGCCGCCTCATCGTGCGTCTCGCTTGACTAAAGGATCGGCAGAAGGCGGGATATCTTTAGAGGAAGCGGAGAAAAGTCCGTTTTCTCGGTACGTCGGATTTGGGCCGATCTTGAGATGTCGAACCAGGATCCGATTCTGCCAGTAGACTAGGCTATGCCGCGGCGGGACGTCGAGGAGTGGTACGTGCAGGTGGGGCGGGAGATGGCCTCGCTCGCGGAGGAGCTTGCCGCCGGGCGGCCGCGCTGGGCGGGGAAGATCGGCTGGGAGCCGCGCGTCGACCTGTTCGAGGAGGAGGCGCGGCTCCTGGTCCGGGTAGAGATCGCGGGGGTCAAGATCGAAGACGTGGCCCTCAACTACGTGCCCGAGCGGCACTCCATCGTGATCCGGGGCGCCCGTCCCGAGGACGGTCCCTCTGACGGGGGGCGAAGGGCGGCCCACCTGCTGGAGATCCCCGTGGGCGAGTTCGCCCGCGAGGTGGCCCTGCCCGCCGTGTCGATCGACGCCCGCGCGATCCGCGCCCAGTACCGCAACGGCATCCTGTACGTCTCGGTCCCCAAGACCGATCGCATCACCGTCGTCCGAACGACCGTAGTAAGGGAAATCTAGATGACCGACGTTAAGCTACCGATCGAAGAAGAGGAAACGATCGTCGACGAGACGCCGATCGGCGAGGAGAAGCCGTTCGACGTGATCGAGCTGCCGGCGCCTACGGACGAGGATTCGGAGGACGAGCCGCGCCCGGACATCCCGGACGTGCTGAGCATCCTGCCGCTGCGCGACAGCGTCATCTACCCCATGCTCATCGCGCCGCTCAGCGTGGCGCGCGACAGCAGCGTCCAGCTCATCGACGAGTCGGTCGGCGGGCAGAGCCGAGTGATCGGCGTGGTGGCGCAGATGCAGCCGGGAGAGGACAACCCCGGCTTCGACGACGTGTACGACCACGGTTGCGCGGTGATCATCCGTACCCTCGTGAAGATGCCCGACGCGACGCGCCTCATCGTCCAAGGCATCGCGCGCTTCCGCATCGTGGAGCGTCTCCAGGAGACGCCGTATCTTAAGGCCCGCATCGAGGTGCTGGAGGAGATCCCGATCCCCGACGATAAAGGGGAGGAGGCGGAAGCCTTGCGCCGCTCGATCTCCGCCCTGTTCGAGCAGGCGGTCCGGCTCTCGCCGCAGCTTCCCGAGGAGCTGCGGACCCTCACCCAGGCGGTGCAGGAGACGAACGTCATGGCCGACCTCGTAGCGGCGCACATGACGCTCTCCGTGCCGGACAAGCAGGCGATCCTGCAGACGCTCGACGTGCTCACGCGCCTGCGGATGCTCTTGGAGATGCTGGGGAAGGAGGTCCGCGTGCTCGAACTGAGCAGCAAGGTCCAGAGCGAGGTCAACACCGAGCTTTCGAAGACCCAGCGCGACTACTACCTGCGCGAGCAGCTCAAGGCGATCCAGCGCGAGTTGGGCGACAGCGACGACCGGGGGGAGGAGCTCGACGAGCTTCGCAAGAAGGTCGATGAGACGCCGATGAGCGCGGACGCGCTGAAGGAGGTCAACCGCGAGTACGACCGGCTCCGGCGCATGAATCCGGGCGCGCCCGAGTACACCGTCGCCCGGACCTACGTCGACTGGATGGTCTCGATGCCCTGGAAGGAGCGCACGGAGGACAACCTTGACCTCGCGCACGTCAAGGCGGTGCTCGACGCGGACCACTACGGGCTCGACAAGATCAAGGACCGGATCATCGAGTTCCTCGCGGTGCGCAAGGTGAAGGGCGAGGGGCCGATCCGTCAGCCTATCCTGTGCTTCTTCGGCCCGCCCGGCGTGGGCAAGACGTCGCTCGGCCGCTCCATCGCCAACGCGATGGAGCGCAAGTTCGCCCGCATCTCGCTGGGCGGCATGCGGGACGAGGCGGAGATCCGGGGCCACCGGCGCACCTACATCGGAGCGCTGCCCGGCCAGATCATCCAGAACCTGCGGCGGGTCGAGTCCCAGAACCCCCTGTTCGTGCTGGACGAGATCGACAAGCTGGGCAACGACTTCCGCGGCGATCCCTCGTCGGCACTCCTGGAGGTGCTCGACCCTGAGCAGAACGCGACCTTCCGCGACCACTACCTCGACGTGCCGTTCGATCTTTCGCGGGTGTTCTTCATCACCACCGCGAACCAGCTCGACACGATCCCCGGCCCCCTGCGGGACCGCATGGAGATCATCGAGCTCGGCGGCTACACGGAGGAGGAGAAGGTGGAGATCGCGGTGCGCCACCTGATCCCCAAGCAGATCGAGGAGCACGGCCTGCGGCCCGCCCAGATCGCCTGGCAGCGGGAGGCGGTGCAGAAGCTCGTCCGGCAGTACACCCGCGAGGCGGGCGTCCGCAATCTGGAGCGGGAAGTGGGCTCGGTGGTTCGCAAGGCGACCCGGATGGTGGCCGAGGGACACAAGCGGAAGATCACGGTGAACCCGAAGTTTATCGAGACCGCCCTCGGCTCGCCCCGCTTCCTGCACGACGAGGTCGTGGAACGCGACATGGCGCCCGGCGTGGCGGTCGGACTCGCCTGGACCCCGGTCGGCGGGGACGTGCTGTTTATCGAGACCACGAAGATGGTCGGGCAGAAAGGGCTGATCGTCACCGGCCAGCTCGGCGACGTGATGAAGGAGTCCGTCTCGGCGGCCCTCTCCTACATCCGCTCGCACGCGGAGGGCCTCGGGATCGCGCCGGACTTCTACGACAAGCTGGAGCTCCACGTCCACGTTCCGGCGGGCGCGGTCCCGAAGGACGGTCCGAGCGCGGGCGTGACGATGCTGACCGCCCTCACCTCGCTCCTCACCGGGCGCCGGGTGAAGCCGCGCCTCGCGATGACGGGCGAGATCTCCCTGGCGGGCAACGTTCTGCCGGTGGGCGGCATCAAGGAGAAGATCCTCGCCGCCTACCGCGCGGGCGTCGAGACGGTCGTCCTGCCGGAGCAGAACCGGAAGGACTACATGGAGGACGTTCCCGCCGAGATCCGCGAGAAGCTCACCGCGCACTTCGTGAAGCACGGCGAGCAGGTTCTGAAGATCGCGCTGGAGAAAGGTAGCCGGGCGTAGCGCGTTAGAGGGCAGGGCCGTACGCGGCTCTGCCCTCTAGTCTTCGTCCGCCGCGTCCGGGGCGGGTTGGACGTCCATCCGACCGTCGGGCATGCCCATCATCATGCCGACCTGGGCGCCGCCGTCGCTGACGGAGCGGCGTTGGGGGTCGTTGGCGGCGCAAGGCGTGCCGAACTTGGGCTGGGCGAATCCCAGGTGGGTATTGCCCCGCGCCAGGATGTGTTCGGCGTTGCCGCCCCCCCAGGTCATGAAGCTGCGCGCGTTCGCATAGTGGTTCACGAGCGAGCGTCGGTAGCGACCCTCGCTTTTGTTGCTCAGGGAGCGATGAAAGACGTGGCCGCCGAAGAAGACGACGTCGCCGGGCTCCAGAACGACCGGGATCTCCTCGCGACCGTAGCGGTCGGCGATGGGCTTGAGGGTGTTCTTCGCGTCCCCGTCGTCGTTGCTGTGGCCGCCGACGTCGCTCACCTTCGGGATGTCGGCGAGATCGGTCTGACCGAAGCCGTAGCCGCTCTCCGGGGGGTAGACCGGCTCGTGCTGGGAGCCAGGGGAGATCCAGAGGCAGCCGTTCTCCTCGTCGGCGCGCTCGATCGCGATCCAGGCGCCGACGAGCGAGTCGGGAAAGGTCGGGATGTAGAAGCCGTCCTGGTGGAAGCCCTGGCCGAAGGAGCCGGGCGCCTTGGTGAAGAGCATCGTCTGGAGGGCGAGAACGTCCGGGCCCTGGAGCGCCTGCACCACGTCGAGGATGCGGGGATGGAGCAAGTAGCGCTCCCAAAGCTCGTGGCGGAAGTGGCCCTGGTGAACGCGGAGAAGCTGCTTCTCGCGCCCTTCCTTCGTGGTGGCGTCGATGTAGCCGTCGAGGGTCTCCCGGCCCGAGAGCAGGGCGTCGGTGTGGTCGCGCAATTCTTGGACGTGCTCTGGGGGAAGCAGGCCCCGCAGGATCAGGAAGCCGTCGCGCCGGAAGGCGACGTAGTCGGCGACGGGAAGGCGGAGCGGTTCGACGGCGGACCAAGGGTGGGCGGCGAGAGCGGCCATAGCCAGAGCATAGGGCGCCCGGCAAGGAACGCGGTAGGTGGAAACGGGCGGACGGTGGTAAAAACCCACCATGAGCCGCGTGGCCTCCTTGCCGCTGGAAACGTGCCCCTCGGTGGTCAGCGCCTGGCGGTCCATCCACGTCGGATCGGTGACGCAGGCTTTCGTGGTGGACGATCTCTGGGGGATGCATCTCTACCGCTATGCGGGCGACGTCTGGATGGACGGAAGGCCGCTCCGATTCGAGTCCGGATGGGCAGGCTTCACCCCGCCGGGGGCCCAGATGCGGTATCGGTTCGAAGGGACCTGCGTCCACGTCTTCGCGCACCTGCTTTGGCCCATCCAAGGGACGACGACGGATCTGCCGCTCGTCTTTCCCGTCGGCTCTCGCTTCGAGCCGCTTTGGGAAGGATTGGAGGAGGCTATCCCCTGGCGCGGCTCGCGGCGTGCGGACGTGCGGGCCTGGGACGTGGCCCTCTCGCTCGCGGAAGCCGCCTTGGCTCCGCAGACCGAGACCCACGCGGCGGTCGAGGCAGCCCTCGCATTTATCGAAGCGCACCTCGCCCAACCGATCGGCGCCCACGATGCGGCAAGGGCGGCGTTCGTGTCGCACAACCATCTCTGCCGCCTTTTTCGAACGCATCTTGGGGCCACGGTCATGGGCACGATCCGGGGACGGCGGGTCGAGCGGGCGCGGCATCTTCTGGTTCACACAAGCCTGCCAGTCAAGCAGATCGCCGCGCAGGTCGGGATCGACGACCTCCAGCGATTCAACAAGACCATGCGGCTGGAGACGGGGCGCTCGCCGAGGGCGATCCGGAGTTCAGGCGGATGAGGAGTTAAACTCCCTCCGTGCTCCTCTTCCTGCCGTCGTCCGACCTTACACTCACCTACGAGCGGAGCCGCTTCCTCGATTCGGGAGACGGCGCCGAGGCGAACGCGTTCTGCGAGCGTCTCGCAAAGCGGTCGCCCTACGCTAAGGTGGTGCGATACGGAACGAGCCCAGAGGGAAGGCCGATGATCGCGCTGATCGTCAGTCGCGCGAAGGCTTTCACGCCGCAAGCGCTTCGCCGGTCGAGGCGCCCGTTGATCTGGGTGAACAACGGGATCCATGCGGGCGAGATCGAGGGAAAGGACGCGACGCTCATGCTGGCGCGGGCGATGCTTACAGAGGGCAAGCACACGAATCTCTTCGAGGGAGCCGACTGGATCCTGATCCCCGTCTACAACGTCGACGGCCACGAGCGCCGTTCGCCTTACAACCGGATCAACCAGAACGGACCGCGCTCGATGGGTTGGCGCGCGACGTCACAGAACATCAATCTGAACCGGGACTTCGTGAAGGCGGACACTCCGGAGGCGCGAGCTTGGCTCGGCCTCTTTCACCGCTATCGTCCTGATTTCCTTTTCGACGACCACACGACCGACGGGGCGGACTACCGCTACGCGGCGATGCTTTCCGTCCCGTACGGCCCCGTCCTTCCTACCGCGACCGCCGCCTTCTCAAGCAGTCTGTACGAGGGGGTCAGGCGGCTGAACGACGCCCAAGGCTTCCTGACCGCGCCGTATTTCGAATTGCGCGACCGGGCGCGTCCCGAGACGGGGATCTCCGTCGAGGATTTCTCGGCCCGCTACACCCACGGCTACATGGCCGCACTGGGGCGGCCCGCCATGCTGATCGAGACGCACATGCTGAAGGATTACCGGACGCGCGTCGAGACGACCTACGCGACGCTCGTGAACACGGCGGGCCTCCTCGTGCGGGACGCCGCTCGGCTGAAGGCGCTCAACGCCGCCGCCGACCGGCCTCTCCGGGAGGGAGAGACGGTCGTTCTGAGTTCTCGCCCGACCAACGAGCGGCGTCCGTTCACGTTCCACGGCTGGCGCTACGCGCCGAAACCTTCGCCCGCCGCGGGCGGGGAGGTCGCGGCCTGGGTCCACGAGTCGGTGGACACGCCCACCACCGTCCAGGATCGCTACGCGCCCGGGGCGACGGCGGTCGCTCCGGCAGGCTACGCGATTCCCGCGGCGTGGACGGACGCCATCGAGCGGCTCCGCCTTCACGGTCTGTCCCTCCGCACGCTAAAAAGGCCCTTCTCAAGCGCTTTCTCGACTTTCCGCTTTACTGGCGTGCGCTTTGGATCCCAACCGTTCGAAGGGCGGTTCCAGCCGACGTACACCGCGATTCCCGTGAACGAAGAGAGGACCCTGCCGGTGGGTTCGGTGATCGTGTCTGCTTCGCGGCTCGCGATGCAGCTTCTCGAGCCGGAAGGCCCAGACAGCCTCGTGAAGTGGGGGTTGTTCAACAACGTGTTCGAGACGAAGGAGTACTTCGAGGACTACGCGATGGCTCCGGTGGGCGATGAGATGCTCGCCAAGGATCCCGAACTGAAGAAGGCGTTCGACGCGTGGCTCGCCGTCAACCCGACCGCCGGCGCCCGTCAGCGGCTCGCCTGGCTGTTCGAGCGCTCTCCCTACTGGGACGCGCGGTTGAACGCGTACCCGGTGGTGAGGCTGACGGGATCTCAGATTATCGATAGATCGCGTTGAACAGCAGCCGGAACGTGCCCCAGGACTGGGCGCGGAAGGTGATCTCCGGGCCGAAGGCGTAGAGGGCGCCCTGGCCCACGGGGGCGGTGAAGGCGACGATGCCATCCTTGAGCGCGCTCTGGCCCCAGGCCCAGCCGCTTCGTAGGGGCGTGGCGGTGTCGAACCAGGCGACCCGTTTCAGTCCGGCCGCTTCGGCTCCGTCCTTGAAGCGGAAAGTGGGGCTGTTGTCGAACATGAAGTCGGCCCGTTCGGGCATTCCAGCCGCCACGGTCTGCGTCGGATCGACCCGCGCCTGAAGCACCGAACCGGGGACGTAGTACCTGGCGCGGGGAAGCGGCTTGCCGTCGGCGTCCACCAGCGCGCTCTCGACCGGAAGGCCGAGGGCGGTCGCGAGGTTCGTCGCGGTGCCGATCGCGACGACGGAGCCGCCCGCTTCCATGAAGCGCCGGAGTTGCGGCGCGGTCTTGGCGGCGGAGATCGCGCCCGCTCTCGCCCGGAACTCGTCGGGAACTTCCTGATTGGCGCCGCGCCCGGTTCCGAAACCGGCCCCGTCGGGGAAGATCAGGACGTCGTACTTGGCCGCGAGATCGCCCGCGTCGAATTCGTTCGCGTAGACGACGGTGTAGGGAATGCCGCGTTGGTCAAAGATGAAACGGATCCAGCCCGACTCTATCGAGCCGCCGTAACGGTCCCAGAGGCCGATGCGGGGCGCCTTCATCCAATTCGAATCGATGACGTCGGTCGGATTGAGCGTGATGCCAAGCTCCTCGGCGGCCGCCTTGAGGATCCGGGTCGCCTCGGGATCTTCCTTCTCAAGCTTCGCGTCCGCGACCGTCACGAAGAAGCTTTCGTCGTTGGGCCTTGAGACCAGCTTGCCCGCGCTGAGAAGCCGCTGCACCAACGTGTAGGCGTTGAGCTGCCGTTTCGAGAAAAGGTAGCCGATGGGGTTCGCTCCGATCAAGCGCCCCGCCGGTGGCTTCATCAGGTCCTTTACCACCTCGGTCGGCGCGTCGAGCCGGTCCAGGATGCGGTCGAACGCGACGCCCATCTGGAACGCGAGGGTCCAGCCCGCCGAGTCGTAGGGCGGGGTGGGGTTCGCGCCGGGGGCGACGATGTCGTTCGGGTGGTCCTGCGGCTCGAACATGTCGAGGATGTGGGGCCGGAAGGCTTGGTCGCACCGGACGACGAGCGACCCCATGGGATAGCCCTTGCCGTTCACCGTGAAGCGACCCGTGGCGCGCTCGACGGTCACGCCGTTCTTGACTAGGGTGTTGGCGAACTCGACGGCGGTGGGGAAGTCAGGCTGGTCGGCGGGGATCACGTAGGCGCGGGCGTCGCGCATCGCCGGGTCCTTTATCATCGCCGCCATCGCCTCGTCGCCGCCCTCGGCCCACTTGGGGCGGGGCGTCCAGTGGTCCGCCGAGCCGCGTTCGATGGAGTTTCGGCCCATGCGGTAGATGTTGTAGAGAAACTCCTCGCGCTTCTGGGCAGCGAGGGTGAGGAGGGCGTAGTTCGCGCTAACGGAGTAGTCGATAGACTGGCGGAAGCGCCACTCGCCGGGGGCGACGGGCAGGAGGAGATCGCCGTTCGAGACCTGCCGCTCGGCGCGGAAGGGGACGCGGGTGGGGGTCGGGTTGCCGATCGCCTCGGTGAGGATGCCGACCATGTTGTGGAAGTAGGCGGTGGTGCGCAGGCCTCCGTTCCACCAGGACGAGTAAGAGGCGCCGCCCTCGCGTACGGAGCCGCCCTTGCCCTCGGCGAGGAAGCGGTTGTGGATGGTCTGGCCCACGAGGTCGGTCTCGGCGGTGGCGAGGGGATCGACGTTGTGGTTGAACGGCGCGCGGAAGGGCGGGCAGTAGATCACGGCGCCGGCGGGGCCGGTCTGGTGGTGGTTGTAGACGATCTGCGGGAACCACTCGTGGTACTGGACGCGGAGCATGTTCTCCGTCTCCTTCTGGGAGCCCATGTAGAAGTCGCGGTTGTCGTCGTGGCCGATGTACTTCTGGTAGAGGCGAGAAAGCCCGGCGGTGGTGCGCCTCTTCGGGTCCTTTTCGCGCATATACCAGTCGGACACGAGGTCCATGCCGTCGGGATTGGCGTGGACGAAGAGGATGATGCAGTCGTCGAGGATGCGCCGGGTCTCGCGGTCGTCGCGGCTCAGGACCTGATAGAGGGTTTCCATCAGCTGCTGGGCGCCGAGCACCTCGTTGGCGTGGAGTCCGCCGTCGATCCATACCACCGCCTTGCCTTCCTGCGCCAGCTTGCGGGCGTCCGCCTCCGTCAATCCTTTCGCGAGGGCGAGCCGCTTGGCGACGTCGCGGTACTTCTCCATCCGGCGCAGGTTGGCGGGCGAGGAGACGATCGCCATCAGTTGGTCTCGCCCCTCGGCGGTCTTGCCGATGCTCACCAGCCTCATCCGGTCCGACTCCCGGTCGAGCTTCCGCCAGTAGGCGGTGAGGTCGCGGTAGTTCGGCAGCACGTAGTCGGCCCCGATCGGGTGGCCGAACTGCCGCTCGGGCGAGGTGACCGGTGCGGCGCCCGCGACGAGGGCGAGGGCCAGGACGGCGAGGGAGAGGGTTCCACGCATCGCCGCCATTATAGGCGACGCCGGGCTTATAGGCCGCGCGTCAGGTAGCCCGAGAGAAGGGCGACGTCGGTAGGCCGTACGCCGGGAATGCGGCCCGCCTGCCCGAGGGTGGTGGGGCGGACGCGGGCGAGCTTCTCGCGGCCTTCGTGGCTTAGGCTGACGATGCTCGCGTAGTCGAACTCCGGGGGGATGGGTCGTCCTTCGACGCGGCGGCTTTCGGCGGCCATCCGTTCCTCCCGGTCGAGATAGCCGCCGTAGACCGCTTCCAGGCGCAGGGCTTCCCGGACGTCGCGGTCTTCGGAGACGGTCGGGGCGCGGTCGCCCATGATCTCCAGGGCGCGCGCGACGTCGACGCCAGGACGCTGCATGAAGTCGTGCAGGGCGACGCGCGTCGAGAGGGCGGGTTCGTCGAACTCCGCGAGGCGGGGATTGTCGGCCGAGGAGAGGGTCGCTTCGCGGAGGGCGGCGCGGCCCGCCTCGATCGCCTCGACCTTCTCGGAGAAGCGGGCCCACTGGGCGTCGCCGACGAGACCGATCTCGCGTCCGAGGGGAGTGAGGCGGCGGTCGGCGTTGTCGTGCCGAAGGAGAAGCCGGTGCTCGGCGCGGGCGGTGAGCATCCGGTAAGGGTCGTCCACGCCCTTGGTGACGAGGTCGTCCACCATCACCCCGAGGAAGCTCCCGGCGCGTGGGAACGCGACCGGCGGCTCGTCGGCCGCGTAGCGGGCGGCGTTGATCCCGGCGAGGAGGCCTTGGCCCGCCGCCTCCTCGTAGCCGCTGGTGCCGTTGAGCTGGCCCGCGAGGAAGAGGCCGTCGGCGGTCTTGCTCATGAGGGCGGGCGTCAGGCCCTGGGGATCGGCCACGTCGTACTCGACGGCGTAACCGGGAACGAGCATCTCCGCCGCCTCTAGACCGGGGATGGTCTTCAGGATCCGTTCCTGCACCCAGCCGGGAAGGGAGGTGGAAAGACCCTGGACGTAGACGGAGTCGCCGTCCCAGGTCTCGCGCTCCAGCCAGACGGGGTGGCTCTCCTTTTCGGAGAAACGCACGACCTTGTCCTCGACGCTGGGGCAGTAGCGGGGGCCGGTCCCCTCGATGCGTCCACCGTACATAGCGCTCTCGCCCAGGTTCTCGCGGACGAGGTCGTGGGTGTCGGGGGTGGTGCGAGTCTGCCAGCAGGGATGGAGCGGCCGCGTCACGAGGGGGCGGGCGTGGCGGAACGAGAACGGACCGGCGTCCGGCTCGGCGGGGGTCTCTTCCGTCTTCGAGAGGTCCAGGGTGCGTAGGCTCACGCGGGGCGGGGTTCCGGTCTTAAAGCGGAGCATCCTCGGTCCGAGGCTCTTGAGCCACGCTGCGAGGTCGACCGACGGGAGGTCGCCGCGACGGGCGGCGGGGGTTTTCGTGTGCCCTTCGTGGCAGACGCCATTGAGGAAGGTGCCGGTGGTGAGGACGACGGCGCGGCACTCCAGGAGGGTGTCGCCGACCCAGAGGCCGGTCACG
Source organism: uncultured Fimbriimonas sp. (assembly GCA_964516175.1). GTDB lineage: Bacteria > Armatimonadota > Fimbriimonadia > Fimbriimonadales > Fimbriimonadaceae > Fimbriimonas. The sequence continues at coordinate 41,261 of CAZEWR010000009.1, forward strand.
CGCGAGCCATCGAGCCGGACGCCGGTGACGGCGGCTTCGATCAGGTCGAGGTTCGGTTCGGCCCGCAGGGCGGCTTGGATCGTCCGGGGGTAGAGGTCTTTGCAGACGTGGGCGCGAAGGGTCTGGATGGCGGGGCCGCGCCCGGTGCCGACGCGTCGCAGGTGGGTGGTCGCGCGGTCGGTCGCGACGCCCATCTCGCCGCCGAGGGCGTCGACCTCGCGGGCGAGGTGGCCTTTGGCGGGGCCGCCGATGGAGCAGTTGCAGGGTAGGTATCCCGCGCGGTCGAGCCGCAGGGTCACGCAGGCGACGCGGCGGCCCATGCGGGCCGCCGCGAGGGCCGCCTCGACCCCCGCGTGCCCCGCCCCGACCACGACGACGTCGTATCGACTCACGGGAGTATTGTGGACGACGAAGGGGCGAGAAAGCTCGCTGTCGTCAAGTCTCGGGCGAGGCGAGTTGATCGTAACGGGACTACGCCCAGCGCGCGGCGAGGACGGCCGCGACGCGCTCCAGCATCGTCTCGTCCGTCGCATCGAACTGGCCGACGGTGTGGCCGTCGACGTCGATCTGGCCCAGGATCTCGTTCTCGTCGCGAATGAGGACGACGATCTCGCTTCGGGTGAAGGCGGAGCAGGAGAGATAGTTGTCGAGCGTGCGCACGTCCTCGACGACCTGGTTGCGGTCCTCGGCGACGGCGGTACCGCAGACGCCGCGTCCGACGGGGATCGAGGTGTGGTCGGTGGCGGCCCCGACGTAGGCGTCGAGGACGAGGGTGTCCTCCTCCAGGCGGTAGACGCCGCTCCAGTCGTAGCCGGGCAGGGCGTCGAGGGTCTCCATCGCCTTGAGGCGCAGGGCGAGGCCGGTTTCGGAGGCCCTTTCCAGGGAGGCGACGAGGGCGTCGGCGGTGTCGGCGGGGATCATGGTTTATTTTGGCCTTTCGGAGCGTCGCGGGTTCGCGCGCCGCGTAGAAACGGGGTGCGGACGAAGCTCGACGTGGACCGGATCTACTTCCAGCCGGAGATCGAGTTCTACGACCGGGGGCAGGAGGTTCTCGATCGTTTCCCCGAGGCGGAGCGGATCGTCGTCGACTCGCACTGGCGCATCCCGGCCTTGCGGGACGACGAGTCGATCGTGCCGGAGTGGAACCGGGTCAAGCGGACCACCCTGGTGCTGGGCGTGCGCAAGTCGATGCCGATCCGTCCCAACGGGCGGAGCGCGGACTTTATCGCGCCGGGCCACGCGAACGGCTGCGCGATGGCCTGCGCCTACTGCTACGTCGCGCGGCGCAAGGGCACGTCGAACCCCATCTCGGTGTTCGTGAACGACGACGAGATCCTCGACGCCCTGCGCAAGCACGCCGCCGGGCTCGGGCCGAAACCCGACCTCCAGACCGATCCGACGCTTTGGACCTACGACATCGGGGAGGGAAGCGACTGCTCGGTCGACGCGGCGGTGAGCGGGAGCGTCCGCGCCCTGATCGAAGGATTTCGGACGATCCCGAACGGCAAGGCGACGTTCGCGACCAAGGCGGTGAACGAGGCGATGCTCGACTACGATCCACAGGGAAAGACGCGCATCCGGTTCAGCCTGATGCCCGCCGACCTCGCGCGGCGGCTGGACGTGCGGACCGACCCGGTGCCGGAGCGCATCGCCGCCATCGGACCGTTCTTCGAGGCGGGCTACGAGGTGCACGTCAACCTTTCGCCCGTCGTGCTCTACGATGGCTGGGAGGCCGACTGGCGCGCCCTCTTCCGGGAGGTCGACGACACGATCCCCGCCGCCGCGAAGGCCCAGCTCAAGGCGGAGATCATCTTTCTGACCCACTCGCCCGAACTCCACGAGACGAACCTGCGCTGGCATCCGAAGGCGGAGGATCTGCTCTGGCGGCCGGAGATCCAGGAGCCGAAGGAGGGTTCGACGACCTTGCGGTACCGGCGCGGCTTCAAAGGGCGGCAGGTGCAGCGACTCCGGGAGATCCTGGCCGAGGAGATGCCGTATTGTGGTGTCCGGTACGCGTTCTAAAAGTCGACCTATAATGGCCCCGTGCTTCCCGCATTCGTGCTGGCCTTCCAGGCCCTCCCGGCTCAGGTTCTTCCGGCAGCTCAACCGATCCTTCTGAACGTCGACGCCACCGCCATCGACCGCAACGTGGTGCGCGTTTCCGAGACGTTCCCGACCGCGTCCGGCAAGCGGGCCTTCTACTTCCCGAAGTTCATCCCCGGCGAGCACCGCGCGAGCGGTCCGATCAACGGCCTCGTGTCGCTCCACTTTTTCGCGGGCGGCAAGGAGATCGACTGGGACCGCGACCCGGTCGAGCTTTTCCGCTTCGTGGTGGACGTGCCGAAGGGAGCCTCAAGCGTCGAGGCGCGCTTCACCGTCGTCTCGGAGCCGAGCGACAACGCGACGCCGAACCTCGCGCGGATCAAGTGGAACCGCGTCCTGCTGTACCCCGACGCGGGCACGACCGACCGGATCCTGGTCTTGCCGAAGATCACGCCCCCGGCGGGCTGGCGGGTGGCGAGCGCGCTCACGACGCTCACGGACGGCAAGCCGGTGAGCGTGACGGAGCTGATCGACTCGCCTGTGATCGTCGGCCACTACGCGCAGTCGTACGAACTCGGCTCGATCGACGGCGCGTCGGTCGGGATGGACGTGATGGCGGAGCAGGACGGCTACCAGATCGTTCCCGACGCCGCCCTGGCGAAGGCGCGGGAACTGGTCCGTCAAGAGGGGGCGGCCTACCGGGGGCGGCACTTCCGCCGGTACCGGTTCCTCGTGACGCTCAGCGGCGCGGGCGCGGGGGCGGGCCTGGAGCACCACGAGTCGAGCGAGGACGGGTCGGGGCTCGCCGCCGCCCAGAACGACGCGGCGGGCTGGGGGGAGCTGTTGGCGCACGAGTTCAACCACTCCTGGAACGGCAAGTTCCGACGCCCCGCCGGGCTCGCGACGCCCGACTTCCACAAGCCGATGGACGGCTCGGGGCTTTGGGTCTACGAGGGGCTTACGCAGTACATGGGCTACGTCTTCGCCGCCCGCAGCGGCTTCTCCTCGCCGGAGGTGTGGCAGGGAACGTGGGCGAACCTCGCGCGGGGCTTCGAGGCCCAGCCGGGGCGCGCGTGGCGGCCCGTGGTGGATACCGCGCGTTCCGTGGGGCTGGTGCGCGGGCTGCGGAGCGCCTGGTCGGGCGAGGTTCGCGGAACGGACTACTACACCGAGGGCGCCCTCGTGTGGCTGGAGGCCGATTGCATCATCCGCGAGGGGACGAAGGGCGCGAAGAGTCTGGACGACTTCCTGCGCCGCTTCTTCGGGGGGACCACGGACGCGCCGGTCGTGAAGCCGTACACGACGGAGGAGGTCGTCCGGGAGCTGAACACGGTCTACCCCTACGACTGGGCGGGCTTCCTGCACGAGCGGATCGACCGCGTCCACCTGAGCACGCCGTCCGAGGCGCTGGAGAAGGCGGGCTTCCGTCTCGTTCCGGGCGCCGCGCCGGTCGGCCGGAACCCGCGCGCGGGAACCCTCCCTATGCTGGGCTTGATCGTCGGTCGCGACGGGACGGTCTCGTCGGTCTGGGTGGAAGGTCCCGCCTTTCGGGCAGGGCTCGGCACGGGGATGACGATCACGAAGCTGGACGGCAAGGAGTTCAGTTACGACGAGTTGTTGACGAAGGTCACGACGCCCAACCCCGGGACGCTCCAACTCACGGTGACGGGCGGCCGGAGCTTTTCGGTGCCTTACGTCGGGGCGCCGATCGGCGCCCGGCTGGAGGCCATTCCGGGAAAAACGGACTGGTTGAACGCGATCGCGAAGCCTCTACCCTAGCGGGAGGATCGGGGGATTATCGCAGACCGGCCTTCGCCAGCAGCCGCAGGAACTGGCCCATCGTTCGCATATCGATCGATTGGGCCACCAGCCGGCCCTGACGGTCGTAGACGAGGTTCTTCGGGATGCCATCGACCTTGTAGCGGTCGTTCACCGTCCGGCCCGGATCGAGGAGAACGGGATAGCCCACCGGGTGCGCCTTGAGATAGGCGTCGACCGTTTCCCCTTTCTCGTCCGAGATGCCGAGAATCACCAGCCGGTCCTTGAAGCGCGTCTGGAGGGCGTCGAGATCGGGCATCTCCTTGCGGCAGGGCGGGCACCAGGTCGCCCAGAAGTTGACGAGCACGACCTTGCCCTTAAGGGCCGACCGCGTCCAACTCTTGCCGTTCCGGTCGGTGAGGGTGAAGTCGATCTTCGCCCGCTCCTTCTCCAGGGCATCGACCTCCGAGAGCGCGGCCCGGTAGCCCGGCGCGTCGAGAGCGACCTTGATGTCCTCGTAGCGCGCGAGGTTCGCGAGCTGAACGTAAGGGGCGTTCGTCGGCGCGGTCGCCTTTAACGCCTGGGTCAGGGTATCGGCGACGATCTGGAGGACGCCGGGGCCGAAGTCGCCTTCCGTCGCGAGGTTGCAGAGGCCGGAGGCGAGGCCGACCTTGTTCGGTCCCTCGGGAAGGGCGCGGATCGCGAGGGCGAGCTCGCGGGTTTTCGTCGCCCGGGTGGCGTCGTCCATCGCGCGAAGGCCGCCGATTCCCTTCGAGATCGCGGACTCCGCGTCCGTCATCGTCGTTCTTTGGGCGATGGCTCCGAGGGCGAGGACGGAGAGGGCCAAGACGGCGAGACGCTTCATGCCTCCCAACGTACCCCTACGGATTGGGAAAACGAAAGAAAGCAGAAGTGGCGCGTTCCTCAGGGCATGGGCGAGGGTCGTAGTTCCAGACGCCCTCCAGGGCGCCCGACGGAGAAGCGACCATGGAATTCGAAACGACGATGCAGACGGAGATCCAGAAGCTGTACTGCATCGAACAGCAGACGGTGGATGCGCTCGGCACGCTGGCGAGCCAAGCTCAGAGCGGCTCCTCGCGCGACGCGCTCCCGCAGCACCGGCAGGAGACGCAGACCCAGGCGGGACGCCTGGAGCAGATCTGTTCCAAGATGGGCTGGAACCCCAGTGGGGAGACGTCGACCGTCCTGCAGGCGATGCAGAGCGAGGCGACGCAACTGCTCCAGAATCTGTCCGAGGGGCCGGTCAAGGACGCGGCGATCATCGGCGCGGTGCAGAAGGTCGAGCACCTTGAGATCGCCTGCTACGGAACGGCGCGAACCCTCGCCCTCCAGATGGGGGACCAGGAGGCGGCCGATCTGCTCCAGCAGACCCTCGACGAGGAGAAGCGGGCGGACGCGCTGTTGACGCAGATCGCCGAATCGGGCGTCAACCAGCAGGCCACTTCGCAGAGCGGCCAAGCCACCCTGCGGTAGTCTTCGGGAGCGTGCAGGGCGTTCCTACGCCCTGCCAGATTCGCCCGGACGGTCGCTTTATCCGACCGAGCCTTCGAGCGAGACGCCGAGGAGCTTCTGGGCCTCGACGGCGAACTCCATGGGGAGTTCTCGGAACACGTCCTTGCAGAAGCCGGAGACGATCATGTTGACCGCGTCCTCCGTGGGGATGCCGCGCTGGTTGCAGTAGAAGATCTGGTCGTAGCCGATCTTCGACGTGCTGGCCTCGTGCTCGACGGTCGCGGTCGGGTTCTTCACCTCGATGTAGGGGAAGGTGTGCGCGCCGCAACGGTCGCCCATGAGCATGGAGTCGCACTGGGAGTAGTTCCGGGCGCCGTCCGCGCCGGGGTTGACGCGTACGAGGCCGCGGTAGGTGTTCTGGCCGTTGCCTGCCGAGATGCCCTTGCTGACGATCACCGAGCGGGTGCGCTTGCCGATGTGGACCATCTTGGTGCCGGTGTCGGCCTGCTGCTTGTTCGCGGTGAGAGCGACGCTGTAGAACTCGCCCACCGAATCGTCCCCCTGGAGGATGACGCTGGGGTACTTCCAGGTGATCGCGGAGCCGGTCTCGACCTGGGTCCAGGTGACCTTGCTGCGGCGGCCGATGGCGCGGGCGCGCTTGGTGACGAAGTTGAAGATGCCGCCCTTGCCGGTTTTGGGGTCGCCGGGATACCAGTTCTGTACGGTGCTGTACTTGATGGTGGCGTCGTCGCCCGCCGCGACGAGCTCGACCACCGCCGCGTGGAGCTGGTTCTCGTCGCGCATGGGGGCGGTGCAGCCCTCCAGGTACGACACGTAGCCGCCCTCCTCGCAGACGATGAGGGTGCGCTCGAACTGGCCCGTCTTCTCCGCGTTGATGCGGAAGTAGGTCGACAGCTCCATGGGGCAGCGGGTGCCCTTGGGGATGTAGACGAACGAACCGTCGGAGAAGACCGCGCTGTTGAGGGTGGCGTAGTAGTTGTCGCTGTAGGGGACGACCGAGCCGAGGTGCTTCTTGACCAGTTCAGGGTGCTCCTGAACCGCCTCGGAAAGGCTCATGAATAGGATGCCGAGCTCGCCCAGCTTCTTCTTGAAGGTGGTGACGACGCTCACCGAGTCGAACACCGCATCGACGGCCACGCCGCTCAGAGGGACGTTCGCGTCGGCGGCGCTGGGGGCCGCTCCGGCGACGTTCAGGAGGACCTTCTGCTCCTCGACGGGGATGCCGAGCTTCGTGAAGACGCGCAGCATCTCGGGATCGGCCTCCTCAAGGCTGTTGAGAACGGGCTTCTTCTTCGGCGCGGAGTAGTAGGCGAGGGCCTGGAGGTCGGGCTTCTGGTAGGTGACGTTGTGCCACTCCGGCTCCTTCATCGTCAGGAAGTGGCGGTAGGCCTTGAGGCGCCAGTCGAGGAGCCACTCCGGCTCGTTCTTCTTCGCGCTGATACGGCGGACGACGTCCTCGTTCAGGCCGGGCTCGAACTGATCGACGTCGATCTCGACGTTCCAACCGTGCTCGTACTCTTTGTTGGCGAACTGCTCCAGGAGCAGAGTGCTGGGATCCAGGGTGGTATCGGCCATGTCGGTGTCTGGAGACGCGCCCTCCCGGCCTCACCGGCTACGCGCGAACCCGTCCATTCCTACGTCCTAGTTTACCGGGCGCGTCTTCTATCTTGGAGGTCGATCGAGGAAACCGATCGTCGCGTAGACTCGCTGCATGACGCTCGATCGTCAGGACTGGACGCGGGCGTCTTCCGCCGACCGGGAGCGGCTCGCCCGGCAACTCGGGCGCGCTCTCCCGTTGGGCTTCGAGTACGCGGGGCTCCGACGGAATCGCTTGGGCAACGTCGAAAACGAGGTGGCTCTCTTCACGTTCGACGGCGCGTCGTTCGTGCTCGCGCCCGGCGGCGAGTCCGCCCTGGGCTACGACGTTGCTTCTTGGGAGCCCTCGGCGGACGAGGAGGCGGATTGGCAAGCCGTGGTCGAGGAGTATGGGTTCAAGGGTAACGCCCGCGACTTCGTCTCCCAAGTCGTCGGTCCTCCACGGAAGGCCGTCCTGTCCTCTTTGCTCGTCGAGACCGAAGCCAGGGAGATCGGATGGGAGCCGATGCCACTGGACCATCCATGGGCCAGGCAAGTCGCCCGCGATTGCTACGGCGAGGGCGTGCGCGGGTGGACGAGCCCCAATGGTCCGAAAGGACCCGTCTGGTACGAGACAGGACGCCGAGACAGCACGGAGCGGATCCGGATGAGCCGCCTTCCCGGAGGCCGGTTGTCGGCGTATCTAGGCGGACGTCTCTCGCGGGCGGCCATCGCGAGGACGATGGCCCAGGACGGCTTTCGGCTTCCCACCGGCGACGAATGGGAACGGCTTTGCGGCGGCGGCGCGACGACGCTGTGGCGATGGGGCGATCATGCGCCCGTAGCCTTGGGCACACCCGGAACGGTCAGCGACGAGGCGCGCCGTTGGCGGCAGGATGCGAATCTCCAGCCCGGCAGCTTCGGTCGGTTTCAGAGAGTTCCGGAGGCGCTCGACACGACGTGGAACCTGCACCGCCGGCCGAACGCGTCAGGTCTCTACATCGCGTACGATACGTACCAGAACGAGTTGGTGGCCGAACTCGACCAGACGCGCGGCGGGGATGGCGGAGGCTTCGCATGTGGAGCCATATCCGGCTTTTTCGTATGGCTCGTCCTTGCGACCGCCGCCCAGCCTCAGCCTTGCAAGCCGGATGCGGTTCCCACGCTTCGCTTCGAGGTGGGACGGCGGGTTCTGCCGCTCACCTAGCAAATCGTTGAATTTCTTGAGGGGTCGCGAAATCCGTCTATGCCTTTCAGCGCAGGCCCGATAGACCGTAGACGATCGTCCATTCTTCGGCGGAAACCGGCATGACGCTTAGTCGCTGGCCGCGCTGCAGGACGGCCATGCCTTCCAGGCCCGGCGTGCGCCGCAATTCGTCGAGGCCGACGGTGCGGAGGAACTTCTCGCGGAACACAACGTCCCGCAGAAGCCAGCGGGGCGCATCGAGGGGGCTCTTGGGGTCGTGGTAGTCGCTCGTGGGGTCGAACTGCGTGGGGTCGGGATAGGCGGGGCCGACGATCTCCATCGTGCCGACGATCCCGACGGGAGGGACGTTCGAGTGGTAGAAGAAGGCGAGATCGCCCGGCGCCATCGCGTCGCGGAAAAAGTTGCGGACGGTGTAGTTCCGGCAGCCTTCCCACATCGCCGGGCCGTCGGCGGCGATTAGGTCGTCGATGGAGTAGCAGTCCGGCTCGGACTTCATCAGCCAGTAGGCCACGCCCAAAGTTTAGCCCCTCTTCCTCGCGGGAGAGGGGCGATGAGTCTCAGACCGCCGTGGTCGAGCGCATCCGAAGGCCGACGTCGCCGGTGACGGCGCTGACGTCGAGGGTTCCCATGCCTGCCCCCAAGCGTCCGGTACGGCGCCCTTCGGCGACCGCCTCGTCTTCCAAGGTCAGGGTCGAGGCCACGTCGCCGCGCAGAGAGGAGAGGCTGACGCGGCAGTCGCTGCCGTCCGGAACGTCGACGTTCACGTCGCCGCTGACCGTCCGCACGTTGACGCTGCCCACCACGGGTTCCGTCAGATCCAGCGCCACGTCGCCCGAGACGGTCTCCAGGGCGACCACTTTACCGAAGGAGTCCTTTACGGTGATGCTCCCGGCAGCGGTGCGTGCGTTCACGTTGCCCCGAACGCGGCTGAGAGCGAGGTCGCCGCTCTTGGTCTCCAGAGTGACGCTGGGCGACTCGATATCCTCCAAAGTGACATCGCCGCTGTCCGCCGACACCTCAACGGGGCCGACCGCGCCGCGCACCGTGGCCGAACCCGCGCGCGTCGAGATGCGGACGCCCGCCGGGTGCTCGGATACGTCCACGTCGCCTGCCTCCGTCCGCACTTCGACGTGGGCCGCTTCGGGAAGCCGGACGACGAGGTCGACGGAGAGTCCGGGAACGTCGGGTTGACGGATCACGACGAGGGTGTCGCTCTCCTCGACGATCGCGGTGTACTCCTGCGCCCGTGCTTTCGCCTCCTCGGGCGACCCGCCGCGGAGTTTAGCCGAGGCGAGGAGGCTGCCGGATTCGGTGCGCCCGATGATCTTCACGTCGCCGCAGGGGTTCTCGATACGGAGCCGCTTGTCCGCCGGAACGTTCAGCGGAAGCCGAACCTCGCGCTTCTCCTCATTGGAGAACAGGTGGAAATTGACCTTGCCCTGGGCGAGATCGTCGATCCCTGCTTTGATCGCTTCGAAACCCTTCTTGGCTCCCTGCTCGACCTGCCCGCCGATCTCCTTCCAATCGACCTTGCCGAAGCCCTTCTCCAGGTTTTCGAAAAGACCCTTGAAAGGGTCTTTCGACTCTTTGGGCGGAGAGGGCGGGGGCGTTGCGCCTCCCTTTTCGGACGAAGCTCCCCGCTCGGAGGCGACGAACGCCTCGATGAGTTCGGCTCCGTCTTCGGGCGAGAGCTTGCCCTCGGCGACGAGGCGGCTGATGCGCTGAATCTCTTCCTTCATGATGCCTTTGCTTCCTTCTTCGCCTCTTCGGGCGTGATCTCGCCGCGCTCGATCGCGTCCAGGATCTCTTTGGGAGATCGGCGCGGCGCGGTCTCGGTGGTCGACCGCTCTCCGCCGTTGAACAGTTCTTCCGGGCTCCGCGTCTCGAAAGAAGGCTCGTGCTCGGGCGAACCGACCTCACCCGGCGGAACCATCGCCTCTGACGGCGTGGGCGGCTGCGGGGGGGTGGGTGGCGTCGGGGGCTCGGGCGGCGTGGGGAGGTCGTCGCCGCGCGGCGTCAGTTCGAGCGCCCGGAGAACGGCATCCAGACGGGCTCGGGCGGTGGGATAGCTGATGCCCAGTTCCTTCTCGACGCTGTTGAGCATGCCCCGGCACCGGAGAAACGTCTCCAGAAACCGAGCTTGGTCCGCGTTGAGTTGCGCAAAGCGGGGCATCTCGAAACGGCCTCGGATCGTGATGCCTGTTTCGGAACCTTCGAGCTCGGTGATGATGAGCGGCCCGCCGGAGACCGGGTCCCGTGCGGGAACGGGATGTACCTGGGCGTTTTCCATAGACGAAACTACGAAAATCTCAAGGGTGGGTTGCGAGAAAGTTAGAGGTGGATCGTGATTGGTAAATAGCGGACGTCTTTCGGCCTATTCGCGACCCGCCCTTTGCTCTCCTACGCTCCGGTCGCGGAAAAGTCGTGATCGACGTCTTCCGTCCGCTCCGTCTCGTGGGCGGTCATCGTGTTGAGTACGCCCTGTTCGGTCCGCCGCCGGCGACGGGATTCGAGCGCGGCGAGAGCCGCCCGGATCGCCTGGAGGGCCTCGTCGTTCTCATCGCACGACAAAGGACCCGACTGATAGGCCTGGAGTTTCTCCTGGACGACCAAGAGCACGTCGTCGACGCGGCAGCCGTTCACTCCGACCTCAGGCTGGGTCGGAATCCCTCGCTGCCACGTTACGCGCAGAAACGGGCGTTCGACGATCTCGCCGGAAGTCGGGTGCGGGTTCGGTTCACTCGCCATGCCTATAGTCTACGCGGTGTAGAACGCGCGACCATGTTCGAAGCGGACCGGGCGGCGGGCGCCGGTCACCGGATCTTCGACATAACCCTCAAGAGCGAGGCCGGTCACGGGATCGCTACGGGTCGGCGTCACCGCCGCGACGGGGACCTCGGCGCCCAGCGCTTCGCCGACGGAAATGGAGGATACGGGAGCTAGGTTCTCCAGAGGCTCGCTGGGGACGACGTGGGAAACGGAACCGGTGGACAGAGGCGTCTCGCTCGTCATGTCCGGATAGGATGTGAACACCCCGACCGCGCCGTATTTGTTCAGCAACGACTCCGCCTCGTTCTCGGGTAGGCCGCCGGAAGGGACGGCGAGCGACAGGATCGCCCCACCTTCCGCGATCCTCGCATGGTAAGCCGCCGCAACGTCGTCGCCCATTCCTTGGTCCTTGAGGTAGCCCACGAGGCCGCCGGTCGCCGCACCCGCCGCCGCCGTACTCGCGACGGCGGTCGCGAACGCTCCCGCTCCGACGACGAGGCCGATGCCGGGAACGAGCAAGGCGGCGATCGCGCCCAGAACGCCCAGGCCGGTTCCGATCGAAAGGCCTTTCGCCATCCCCATCGCAGCATCCGCGCCGGTGGTCGTGGTCACGCCATGCTTGGCAACGTCCTCCGCATGCCCGCCCGAACTCATCGCGCCCCCTTTCCCTTCGTGGGCGACCACGGATAGGTCGTCCTTTTGGGCTCCCCGATCGAGAAGGGCGGCGGCGGCACGTTCGGCGTCGGCGACGGTGGCGAAGGAAGCGAAGAGCGTCATGGGGGTGTTTCGTTTAGTGGTCAAAGGTCAGAGGCCGCCGAGATCGACGCCTTTGGATACCGCCTCGACAAGATGTCCCGCCTGCGTGGGGGGAGCGTTGCGCGCGATGTCGGCTTGGGCGACGAGGCCGACGAGCGTGCCCTGGTGGTCGACGACCGGGGCGCGCCGGATTTGGTTTTCCTCCATGGTCTTGATGGCCGAGTCGAGATCGGCGTCCGAGAGGACGGAGGCGATGGGATGGCTCATCACGTCCGACGCTTTCAGCTCGAGGGGGTTTCGACCGGCGGCGACCGCGCGGATCACGATGTCGCGATCCGTGATGATGCCGACGACCCGCTTGACGCCCTCGCCCTCGCAGACCGGGATGCTGCCGCAGTCGTGAACGACCATCAGGCGGGCGATCGACTCCAGGGTATCGGTGGGAGCGGCGCAGGCCGGGGAAGGGGTCATGATGTCGCGCACGCGCATGATGGTCCTTGGAAGGTTCTGGCGCCAAACGGGTTCCCAAAGACGGGGGAACGCGATCTCGACGGATCGCGCCCAAGGCGTATGGAAACGACGCGACCCGAACTCTCGACCGTCCTTACGACGAACCATCCGGCCCGCCCCTTTTTCGTTCTCGGCGGCGCCCTCACGGCGCTCGGCCTGCTCCGCAACAATCTCGGCAGCGTCCTGTTCCTCGGCGCGGGCGGCGTCCTTCTGTTCCGGGGCATGGACGAGATGCGCCGCGTCGATGCTCTCCATGGCGGGAACGCGCACGGGACGAACGGCCCCGGCTAGAGGAACGGTCGCTTCGAGGAACCTGAAGAGGATTCTGTTCTGGGCACGAAGCGGCTCGCCGTCTGCCGGACGGTCGAAAACGGCGAACCCGAGGTCAGGCGGCTCCGGGTTCGCGCCGGGGGTGGCGGGATCCCGGAGTTCCGTCTATCCAAGCCCTACTCGAGCTTTCGTTCTTTCATCGCCAACATGTGACCTATGCCAAGGGCGAGGAAGACCAGAAGCGACACGGGCGCGAGAACGTAGGCCTGCCAGACGGGCGTCTTCGAGGCAATCGCCGGATCGGCGGTCAGATTTTTCGCGATGGCTCCCGCGAAGTTCAAGAACATCAGGAGCGAGATCACGGCCACGCCGATCCGACCGACCTGGCGCTTCTTGGCGGTGATCGCGAGGAAGAAGAGCACTAAGGCTCCGGAGACGCCTCCGGCGATCAGCGAGATGACGGAATGTCCGATCGCGTAGCCCACGATGCCGAGGGCGATCAACAGTAGCCCGTAGGCGAGGACGAGGCCGTCGAGGACCTTCGGTTTCACAGGGACAAGGGTACCAAAAAGAAAAAGGCGGCCGAGCTTGCTTCACCCTCGGACCGCCAATGCCACTTCCTACCCGTAAATCGGGAGGTTTTTCCGGCCTCCCCTTGAATCGGAAGCGCCTTGTCCTGAGGAATCGCTTCCTCTGCATAGGGGACGGGACGTTATCCGGTAATCGTTCGACTCTCTTCGCGGCCAGCGGAAAAAAGACGATTATCTTCCGCCGGTCCGTCGTTTCGCCTATTTCGCGGGGAGAGACTCGAAGAGCGGGCGACCGACGTTCCCGCTCGGATACTCGATGCCCAGCAGGGTGCAGAGCGTGCTCGCGATATCGTGGGTGTAGACCTGCCGCGCGACCTTCTGCGCCTTCTGGCCGCCCCAGTGGGTCATGATCGGGACGTGGGTGTCGTAGGCCCACGCCGAGCCGTGGCTCGTGCCCGTCGCGCCGGTGTAGACCTGGTTTGGGGCTTCCAGGACCATCACGTCGCCGCCATAGAGCGGATTCATGCCGTTCGTGACCCACTCCGACCACGACGAGTTCGGCAGGCGTCCCTCTAGGATCTGGCTCCGCGTGTAGGCGGAGTAGATCCCGGGCACCGTGGCGGCCGCGTCGGCGGCGGTCCGCTCGACTTCTTCCGCCTTTAGCCCCTTGCCGGCGATCAGGGTGCGGTCGAGGTACAGGTTCTGCTCGTACAGGCCGCCGAGTACCCACTTACCCGCGCCGTACTTGGCGCCCAGGGCCGCGTCGACCGCCTTCACGACGTCGCCGCCGTTCAACCGGTTCGAATCGATCCGGTCCTTCTGAGCGTCGGCGAGAATGGGCGCGATGCCATGGTCGGCGGTCACGACGATGGCGACGTTGTCGATCCCGCCGGGAACGGCCTTGTCCAGCTTGTTGAAGAGGCGCGACAGCCGCTTGTCGGTGATCGCCCAAAGATCCATCACCTCGGGACTGTTAGGACCCCAGGCGTGGCCGACATAGTCGTTTGTGGCGAGGTTGAGGACGAGCACGTCCGGCACGTCGTGTCGACCCAGCCCATCGGCGTCGATCGCCTTCTCGGTCAGGTCGAAGATCAAGTTCTGACCATCGCCGCTGGTGACGACGTTCGCGTAGTACTTCCGGTTCTTCTCCGTGCCGAAGGCGTGGGAGAACATCTTGGGTCCGGTTTCATGAGGCGCGTTGCGCGCGTTGACGTAGGACGACTCGGGCAGGGAAGGGGCCCAGCTCTTGCCTAAGAAGCCGTCGACGACGCGACTCCGGTTGAACTCTTCCGTCCACGTGGGGAGCGATTTCGCGAAGTAGGTACTGGTGACGAAGCTACCGGTGTCGTAGTCGTACCAGACGACCTCATCGGCGGAGTGGCCGGCCATGAGGATCGCGGCTCGGTCTTTGAACGAGATCCCGACGACCTTGCTCCGGTCGTTCGTCGCCATCCGCAGTTCGTCGCCTACCGTGGTGACCTTCAGCGGTCGCGCCGACATCAGGCCGCTCCTGTCGTTCGCGCCGACGGTCTGGACGGTGTCGTCGTCGGTGACGTAGTGGGGCTTGCCCGCCGTGCGGTCCCACCAGTCGTTGCCCACGATGCCGTTGAGGGCGGGAACGGAGCCGGTCATCAGGATCGAGTGCCCCGGTCCGGTGGCGGTGGGAAGATGGTGGTGGTGCGCGTCGGTATAGCGGACGCCGGTTTCGCTCAGCCAACGGAAGCCGCCCAGGGTGCCGCCCTTCTTCGGCGGCAGGTAGAGATTCGAGAAGCGGTCGATGTAGTCGGCCCGGCCCTGGTCGATGGAGATGAGGAGTACCAGCTTCGGCGCGTTCGGCGGCAGAAGGGCCGGGGGGGCAAGAGCGGCCAAGGCGAGGAATCCGGTCATCGGAGGATAGGGTACCGAACGCTGCGCTGAGCGCCGGACCGTTGACGCGTCCTTAACGAGACGTTAGCGTCTGGAGCGCGAACCCCATCGACAAATAGGAACGGCTCACCCTTCGGTGAGCCGTTCTTCCTGAGGTCTTGGGTGCGGGAGCAAGATTTGAACTTGCGACCTCCGGGTTATGAGCCCGACGAGCTACCAGACTGCTCCATCCCGCGGTACGAAGAATAATTTACCCTGTATAGCCGGGCTTGTCAAGGGGTGCGAGCGTTAAGTCGCGAAGTTTCGGGCCAGGCGCCTCTTTCCGGCCCCGCTGGCTCTACTTCGCCACGCTCTCGTAGGTGTCGAAGGGGTCCGGCATCTCGACGTAGGTGTGACGATCGAGGGCGACGCCGTTCCAGTCGAACATATAGAACTTCGCGCTCTTGCGGGCGAGGACCTTCTCCACGAGGGCCGCACGGCCTTTGGCGCGCGTGTTCTGGGGCGGATCGGTCATCGCGTCCACGATGTCGAGGTCGTCGAGGAGCCGCTTCGTGTTGCCCATCGACTGCCACGCGTAGAACAGCGACTTTTCCGGGTCGATGTTGTGGTACTCCAGGTCGACCGAGTGCAGGGCGTCGTCGTCCCAGTCCAAGCCTTCTTCCGTCATGTACGACTCGACGATCTGGCGCTTGGCGACCCAGTCGATCCGGTCGCCCATCGCCATCGGGTCCCGTTCGAGACCGTCCAGCACCGACTCCCACTCGCGGAGCACCCAGTCCGATTGCTCGCTCTCGCCCGCGTAGGCCTGCTGGCAGATCCGAAGGTACTGGCGCTGGAGATCGATCGCGCCGACGGTGCCGCCCCGGCTTCGCTCCACGAGCCAGGCGTAGCCTTCGTCGCGCGACACCTCCTGAAGGGCGCGGATCGGATCGTCGAGGGTCAGCTCACGTGGGACGCGGTACTCCTCGCAGGCGCGCAGAACCATCGCGGTCGTGCCGACCTTGAGGGCATAGGCGTACTCGTTCGGGTTGCTCTCTCCGAAGAGAAGGTGGAGGCGGGTCATGCCTTCGTGAGAGTAGAAGTGCTCCCACTTGGGATTGATCAGGGCTCGGTTGAAGCGGACGCGGCTGGCGATGGTCTTCAGGATGTGGTCGGCGCGCTGGCTGAGCTGGAAGCGCACCGAACGATCGGGCACGACGCCGTAGACGTGGCTTACCCAGATGTAATCCACCGGGTTCTGCATCACGTCCTGGTAGTTGGGCCGTCCGCCCGAGGTGATGACGTGGCCTCCGACGCGGCCCACCCCCGCGAAGATCTGGCGCGTGACGAGGAACGGGTAGAGGCTGTCGACCGCGCCGTTGAGAAAATCGTCGTCCGCACGGACGAGGTAGTTCTCGTGGCAACCGAAGGTGTGGCCGCCGAAGTGGTCCACCGAGTTGTTGTAGACGGAGATCGCGTCGTCCAGGCCCATCTCCTTGATCGCGCGGACGATCTGTCGCTGCCCGGCGCGGTCGTTGGCGACGAGGTCCTTCAACGCGCGACACTCGGCGGTGGCGTACTCCAGGTGGGAGCCGACGGCATCGATGTAGAGCCGCGCGCCGTTCATCAGAAACCCGCCGGAAGCGGCGGGCTCGAAGACGTCGTCGCGGGCGTGAAGATCGATCGCCCCCAATCGGAACTCGTAGAAGATCGTGTCCTTGATCGCCTCGACCGCCGCCTCGGGGGCGCCGAGGCTTTCGTCCGAGACGAGGCAGCCGAACTCCGTCTCGACGCCGAAGATGCGGTCGCCCGCGTTGCGCTCCATCAGGGGTTACTACGCGTCGAAGGGGGGATTTCGTCCGCCTTGGCTCAAGACAGGTTTGAGCGTCACCGAGTCCGTTGGACGTCACGATCCCGGTCCCGCCGTCGGTTCACCTAGCGGAGATCGTCTTCCGTTAGCGGGAAGTGGGTCCACTCGAAGGCGTCGAAGAGTCGGCGCTGCGCCTCGTCGTTCGCGGCGCGATAGGGGCGCTCGTGCGGGTTAGGGATCAGCACATCCCCAGGAACGTAGCCTCGGGCTTCGAGAACCCTTTGGAACCGGTCGACGTCGCCGTAGGCGTAGACGATCTCGTGCCGATCATAGATCAGGTGGTCGGGTCCGTCGACGGGCTTGATCCACAGGTCGTAGCGGCCGTCGGTCTCCAGAAGATCGGCGTAGTCGTCGAGGAAGCGCTCGAGCCTCTCACCGCCCCAGGGCGCTTCCGATTGGTAGCGTCCGGGAGCGTCGGAGGTTCGGGGGACGAGGTGAAGGTAGAGAATCCAGTAAGGCGGCGACGTCTCTCTGAGCAGCGTGCGCAGCACGGAGGTTCCTCGAACGCCGATCCGCAGACGGTCCTCCTCTTCCGAACCTATATGGCGCATAAACGTCCGGGGATGGACACGGGCGACCATCTCGCCCGTGGGCTTTGGGATCCGAGGCGATAGCGATCCTGCGGTCGGAGGCTATGATCTTCCACAGAGAGACTATGAAGCGCGCCCGACGTCCGGGTAGACTCCTCCCCGGCTTCGGACGCTTCCGAGCCACCCAGGAAATCAATGCCAGGTACCGGTAAGGTCATCTCCGTCGTCGGCCCCGTCGTGGACGTCTCGTTCGGTTCCGGCGCTCTGCCCGAGATCTACAACGCGATCGAGATCAAGGATGAAGCGCGCGGCGTGGACATTACCTGCGAAGTCGCGCAGCATCTCGGCGACGACGTCGTTCGCGCCATCGCTCTCGCCTCGACGGACGGTCTCGTGCGCGGCATGACCGCTTCGGACACGGGCTCGCCAATCATGGTGCCCGTCGGCGACGCCTCGCTCGGGCGCATCTTCAACGTTTTGGGCAAGCCCATCGACATCCTGACCTCCGGCGAGCACGCCGAGAGCGCGGATGTCCAGGCGACGCGCGCCGCCTCCGTGGCCGCCGCTCCCCGCCTCCCTATCCACCGCAACGCGCCGACCTTCGCCGAACAGGCGACCGGCGTCGAACTTCTCGCCACCGGCCTTAAGGTCGTCGACCTGCTGATCCCCTTCAACAAGGGCGGCAAGATCGGCCTCTTCGGCGGCGCGGGCCTCGGGAAGACCGTTACGATCCAGGAGCTTATCCGCAACATCGCGGTCGAAGCCTCCGGCGTCGCGATGTTCGCCGGCGTCGGCGAGCGAACCCGTGAGGGCAACGACCTTTGGCTCGAAATGAAAGAGGCGAAGTTCACGGACAAGGACGGCACGGAGAAGTCGGTGCTCGACAAGACCGCGATGGTCTTCGGCCAGATGAACGAGCCGCCCGGCGCGCGCCTTCGCGTCGCGCTCACCGCGCTCACGATGGCGGAGTACTTCCGCGACGAGCAGGGTTCCGACGTTCTGATCTTCGTCGATAACATCTTCCGCTTCGTGCAGGCGGGCTCCGAGGTTTCGGCGCTTCTAGGTCGCATGCCCAGCGCGGTCGGCTACCAGCCCACCCTGGCGACGGAGATGGGGCAGCTTCAGGAGCGCATCACATCCACCCGGAAGGGCTCGGTCACTTCGGTTCAGGCGGTCTACGTTCCGGCGGACGACGCATCCGACCCGGCCCCCGCGACCACCTTCGCCCACCTCGACGCGTACGTCTACCTCGAGCGCTCCATCGCTTCGAAGGGCCTGTTCCCGGCGGTCGATCCGTTGGCCTCGACCTCGAAGAACCTCGACCCGGCGGTGGTCGGTGCGGAGCACTACGACGTGGCCCGCCGCGTCCAGCAGACGCTTCAGCGCTACCGCGAGCTGCAGGATATCATCGCGATCCTCGGTATCGACGAGCTTTCGGACGACGACAAGCAGCTCGTCGGCCGTGCCCGTAAGATCGAGCGGTTCTTCTCCCAGCCCTTCTTCGTCGCTGAGCCCTTCACGGGCAACCCCGGTCGGTACGTGCCGGTCGAGGAGACGGTCGCGGCGTTCAAGGAGCTGGTCAACGGCAACCTCGACGACGTTCCCGAGCAGGCGTTCCTGTACTGCGGCGGCCTCGACGACGTTCGCGCCAAGGCGGCGAAGCTCCAGGCGGCGGTCTAAGACGATGGCGAAGGAGTTCTCCCTGAGCGTGGTGGCCCCGGACCGCGAGGTCATCGGGGAGAACGTCACCTCGGTCGTCGCGCCGGGAACCAGCGGCTACTTCGGCGTGATGGCCGATCACCTTCCCCTGGTGGCGTCGCTCAAGCCGGGTCTGCTGGAGTACCTCGATCCGATGGGTGCGCGGCACTTCGTGTACATCGGCGGCGGTTTCGTCGAGGTCAAGAACAACCGCATGACCGTCCTTGCCGATGAAGCCGCCCGGGCACGCGACATCGACGTCGCACGTGCCGAGCAGGACCTCGACCAAGCCCGCCGCGCCCTACGGGGCGAGGACACGGAGTTGAACGAGGAGCAGGCGGTTCTGGAGGTCGAGAAGGCCATCCAGCGCATCCGCGCCGCCCGGTCGGTCCGGTAAAGCCGCCTTTCAAAACGCCGACGGGCCGCCGATCCTCGGATCGGCGGCCCGTCGGCTTGAACCAGCCCCTCAAGGGACGATCTTCATCGAAGTGACCTTATCGCCCACCTGGATGGCTTCCACGACGTCCATTCCCTTGACCACCTTGCCGATCGCGGCATAGCCGCCGTTCAGGCTCGGTGAGTCGCCGGTCATCACGAAGATCTGCCCGTCGCCACCCGTGCCCGCACCCTTCGAGGCGACCCCGAGGACGCCCTTGACGAAGGGGAGCTTGCCCGGCTCGAACGGCAGCGTGTTTCCCGACCCTCCTGTGCCGACGCGAGGATCGCTGACGCCGTTCTTGCTGTACGGGTCGCCCCACTGGACGCAGAAGCCCGGTTCGACGCGGTGAACCCGCGTGCCATCGTAAAACCTCTTCTTCACGAGGGCCTCGATACCCGCCGAGGACTTCGGCGCGTTGGCAGTATCAAGCTGGAGGGTGAAGCTTTTTCCGCCATCCAACGACACCAGGATCTTCGGGCCGGTGAGCTTGACGTCGCCGGTCGCCTCCGGCGTTGTCGTGGGCATCGCCTCGGTGTTTGCCGTCGTGCCGCCGGTAGTCGACGCCTCTGTCTTCGTCGTATCGCTCGACGGGGTGGTCGTGGAGGTCGTGTCCGTCGACGGGGCCGAGGTCGATGCCGTCGAGCCGGAAGTCGACGCGGCTTCCGGCTCGGACGAGCCGCAGCCTGAGAGGGCGAGCGCGATCAGCAGACCGCCTAGGACCGATCCGACGCGGCCACGCCGCGCGAGTTCTGGATTTCTCTTCTTATCCACGATGGTCCTAGTATAACGACCGAGCGCCCCTTGGATCGCCGCTTCACGGTAGCCTAGCGCCATGCCTCACCCTCTCGACCTCGTCGAGCTCCGACACGAGTTCCATCGGAATCCCGAACTCGGGTACGCGGAGCAAAGGACCCACGATGCGGTGTGCGGCCTGCTTCGGGACCTTGGGATCGACTTTCGTCCGAACATGGCGGGCGGCACCGGGGTGCTCGCCCACCTTCCCGCGACGAAGGCGGGCGGCGGCTGCGTCGCGTTGCGGGCCGACATGGACGCTCTGCCGATCGCCGAGTCGACGGACCTGCCCTACGCGAGTCTCACGCCTGGCACCATGCACGCCTGCGGTCACGACGGCCACATGACGATCCTCTTGGGCGCGGCGGCGGAGCTGACCTCGATCGAGCGGCCTCACGACGTGGTCCTGATGTTCCAGCCCGCTGAGGAAGGCGGGGCGGGCGGGGCGCGGATGGTCGAGGAGGGTTCCCTCGACGGTTCGATCTTTCCGAAGGCCGATCTGGTGTACGGCCTTCACGGGATGCCGCAGGCGAGCGTCGGGCAGCTCGCCACCCGAGTTGGGCCCCTCATGGCGGCGGCGACGCAGTTCCGCATCACGATCCGGGGCCGTGGCGCCCATGCGGCCTACCCACACTGGGGGCGCGATCCGATCGTCGGCCTCTCGCACATCGTCGTCGGCCTTCAGACGATCGCCTCGCGGCTCGTCGGCCCTCTGACGCCGGTCGTCGTCACCGTCGGCAAGATCGAGGCGGGCGTGGCCCACAACGTGATCCCCGGTGAGGCGACCCTCCACGGCACGGTGCGCGCGCTCGACGACGCGACAGGGAAGCTGGCCTGCGAGGCGGTCGAGCGGATCGTGCGCCTGACCGCCGAGGCGCACGAACTCACCGCCGAGGTGGAATGGATCGGGGCCTATCCCGTGGTCGTCAACCATCCGGCGGCGACGGAGCGCCTTTTCCAGACCCTGGACGCCCAGGAGGAGCCAGAGCCCTCGATGGGCGGGGAAGACTTCGCCTTCTACGGCCAGGTCGCCCCCGCCTGCTTCTTCTTCCTCGGACTCCGGCCCGAAGGCGCGTCGTCGTATCCCAACCTCCACGCCCCGGACTTCGACTTTAACGACGCCGCGATCGAGCCCGGCGTCCGGGCGATGGTCGCTTTGGCGACGGCCCCGATCTAGGCCGCGGGGCCGTCGGTCGGAGGGTGCGCTTGGAACCCCAACGACCGGACGACCGTCGTCACCCGCGCCGCCGCTTCGCCCGCCTCCTCGACGGTGTTCGGCCAGCCGAAGGTGAACCGAACGCCTTCCTTCGCCGCCTGCGACGTCCAGCCGCAGGCGAGAAGGACGTGGGAAGGCTCCAAAGAGCCGCTCGCGCAGGCCGCGCCCGCGCTGGCGGCGATTCCGGCCCGGTCCAGGGCGAGCAGCAGCGTCTCCGCCTCGACGCCGGGAAAACGGACGTGGGCATGGCCGGCGAGCGTTTCGCCACGGGGGACGGACTCGACCGCGCCGAGCGTATCCAGGAACGCGTCCCGTGCGGGCCGGAGGCTGGGCAGCGGCAACGCGCATGCCGTGCCGAGGCCGACGATGGCGGCGGTGTCCTCGGTGCCGCCCCGACGCTCGCGCTCCTGCGCGCCGCCCGCGACGAAGGGCTCGATCCGCGTTCCCGCGCGGACGATCAGCGCGCCGACGCCGCGCGGTCCGCCGATCTTATGGCCCGCGATGGCGACGAGGTCGGCATCGGTCGGCCCTGCCGTCTGGACCGCGTCGCAGAAGTAGGTCGCGCCCGCCGCTCTCACTTTCGCCACGATCGCTGAGACGTCGGTGATCGTTCCAAGCTCGTTGTTCGCCGCCATCGCCGCGACAAGCAGCACGTCGTCGTCCACGCGATCCAGCAAGGGACGGGCGAAGCGATCGACCGGGATCGTTTCAACCCGGTATCCGAGGCGTCGAAGAAGCGGCGCGACTGCCCAGACGCAGGCGTGCTCGGTGGCGGAAATCAGAATGCGATTCCGACCGGGCTCCTCGTTCGCCAGCGCGCGTCCGACGAGCGCGAGGTTGCACGCCTCGGTGCCGCCCGAGGTGAGTACGACCTCCGCGAACTCGCATCCCATCCGTTCGGCGACCCGCTCGCGGGCAGTGTCGATGGCGGCGCGAGCCCGGCGCCCCTCGGCGTGGAGACTGCTAGGGTTACCCTGCGGATCGAGCCAGGGTAGCATCGCCCGTCGGGCTTCCGGGCGAAGCGGGGTGGTAGCGGCGTGGTCAAGGACGATCCGGGCTACCATCGTAGCGTCCTTCGGAAGCCTTCTCGTCCGAGCAGGGTCGCGCAGAGCCGCAGCAAAGTCTGGGGACGGCGCGGATTGAGCCGGATCGCTTCCCGGTAGGCTCGCCTCGCTCCCGCCGTCTTGCCGTTGAGCATCCGCACCGTGCCGAGGGCCGCTTGGTTGAAGGCCGCCGCCTCCCGGTCGATCCGTCCCTCCAGGGCTTCGATCCTTTCGGCGATAAGTTCTCGGAGCCGCTCGTCGTCCGCCCAGATCCGCTCCAGCTTGTGGCTCGCGTTCGCCCCGTGGACGCGGTAGAGGGTCAAAGGCTCCGGCACGAACCCAGCATCGTACCGCTCGCAGATCCGCCACCACATCTCCCAGTCCCCAGAGCCGAAGTACGAGTCGTTGAAGGGGCCGACCGTCTCGAAGCATTCTCGCCGCGCGAGGGCGGCGCTGGCGATAATCTTGTTCTCGAAGACGAGGCCGCGCAGAATATCGCCCGTCTCGAAGGTAGGAAAACGGAAGCCTAGAGGGTTGCCTTCGGTGCGGTCGCCTTCGCCGTCGATGAAATGGCCTCCGGTGTGAACGAGGCCGATCTCCGGGTGAGCGTCGAACAGGGCGATCTGCCGCTCCAGCTTCTCGGGCAGCCACACGTCGTCGTCATTGAGCACGGCGACGAACTCGCCGCCCGCGAGCCGTAGTCCTTCGTTGAGCGTGCCGTAGGTCCCCAGGTTCCGGGCGTTAAAGACGCATCGGAGGTCCGCCTGCTCCGCGAGCCACTCGCGCGAACCGTCGGTCGAGCCGTCGTCGAGGGCGATCGTCTCGAAATCTCGGAACGTCTGGGCTCGCAATCCCTCCACCGCCGCCGGGAGGTAGCGGCGGTGGTTGTAGCAGGTCAGGAGGACGGTGACGCGGGGCATGGACGACGCTAGGGCGTTCGGACGTCGAGGGACCAGCTCTTCATGTCGATCGCGGGCTGGCTGACGCCGTAGACGTCGCCCGTCGTCTCAAGAACCGGGCTCGCGCCCTGCGGATAGGTGTTCGAGGTTTGGAGGGAGACGGTGAAGTAGGCGTTCAGGGTCGCTTGCGAGAGGTCGCTCTGGTTGCCTATGGCGTCGGTGCCGCGCGAGTTCTCGTCGCCGAGGGCGACGAGGGGCTTGTTGGCGGTGATGATGTTGAACTGGATGCCCGCGAGCTGCTGGGCCTGGGCGGGGGTGTCCACAAGGTCGAGGGTCTCGATCGTGAAACCGAGGGTGTTCGAGTCGACGCCCGCAGGGGGGGTGTCCGGGTCCACGCCGGAGTTCGTGATGATGTCGCCGCTCAGGACCGGGACGAGGCTGACGGGGTTGTTCGCGTTGCCCGTCGGCAGGAATTTGTAGACGAGGTATTTGTTCGCGCTCTCCGCCGGCTTGTAGAGGATCAGGCGGGTGGGCTGCCCGGCCACGTAGCCGTTCGGGTTGAGGCTCGAGTTGTTGTAGCTCAGGACCGGAACGGGCCCCTTACCGTCGTCGGCAGGAAGGTCGTTCACGTTGCCCGTCGTCGAGACCAGGGGACGGATCGCGACCGCGTAGATGTAGTTCGGGTTGACCGGGCCGTCCATCGTGAACCGGAAGATCAGTCGCGTGTACCGGTTGCCCGCGCCGTCGGCGGGGAACTTCGCGCAGCCGCCCATGGCGAGGCCGGCCCAAACGAGAGTGAGAGGAGCCAAGACGAAGGAGGCGCGCATCGGTTTTTCTACCGTACTCTAAAGAGGGCGGTAAATTATCCTTGTGCGGACGGACCCGGGCCGGAAGGCCATCGAGGCGATGCGGGCCGCCATCGCCGAAGCGAGCCGCGATCGTCGGTTCCGGGGAGACTACGCCGATCTGCGCGATCTTTGCGTCGCGGGTCTCGATCCGAAGACCGACCTCGTCGTATTGCTCGCCCAGCACGTCCACGCGTCGGGACTCGTCTCAACGAAGGGGAACCCGCTCGCCGCGGCGATCGATGGCGTTCTGTGCCGTCTTCCGCCCGATCTTTCGGGCGTCGGCGCGGACGAGGAGCCCGCGCCGACGCCCGAAGCGGCGTTCCTCGTTTCGGGACTGGAAGCGCTGCTCGACGGCGGACTCGCCAAGGCGCGGGTTCTCGACCTTCGGGCCGGAACGGGCGACCTCGTCGCGGAGCTGCTTCCTAAGGTGCGCGAGACGTTCGCCTTTGAGTCGCGCCTCCTACCGTACTACCGCGCGTCGGCCCGCCTCGCCTCTTTCGACGGCCTGGCCTTCGCCCATCCCCTCGCCCTCCCGCCGTGCGACCCGACGCCTGCCCTCGACCTCTTCGCCGAGGAGAACGCGGATCGCCTCCGCCGGATCCGTGAAACCCCGGTGGACGCGATCGTCGGGGACCTTCGGGGGGTGAAAGATTTGCCCCGTTGGGTCCGCTGGGCCGCCGCGCGCCTGCTTGGCGACGGAGTCTTCGCCTTCGTGTCGGACGTTTCCTTCGTGGACGAACCTTCGCTCGCGGAGTTTCGCGCGGAGTTGGAGCGGACGTTCGACCTCGTCGCGCACGTCGCGGGGGTCAGCTTCCTGGTGCGCCGGAAGGCGCTGCGACGGTCGTCCGGGCTGGGCCTTCTCTACGCCGACGAAAGGGCGGAACGCTACGAGGCGACTCCTTGGCGGGAACTTCGTCCGACCCGGACGCACGTCTGGCGCCCGGAGATCCTGCGTTCCGAGTGGTCGAGCTTCGTCCCCTTCACCGGTCCCAAGGGGCTGTTCCAAGGAAGCCACGAGGGGGTACGCGGCAAGGCGACCCTGCCCGACGATCGACGCGCCCGGACGGTTCTGAAGCGACCCTTCGTGCGGATCGAACGTCGGCCGGAGCGGGGAGTGGCTTGGCCCGAGGGACCGATGATCGTGGTCGCCCAAGAATCGTTCGGCGTCTTCGTGACCGACGCCGCTCCCGATCGTCGATGTGCGGGGCCGGTGCTGGCCTTCACCCTTCGGGAGATCGCGATGGGAACGCTGATGCGGCTGCGGGCTCGCTATGGGCCAGGGCTGACCGAACGGGACGCGTTCGACTACGCGGTGGCCCTTCTGCATCATCCGCTCTACCGCGAACGATATCGGGAAGACCTTCGCCGGAGCGTTCCACGCCTGCCGCTGCTGGAGGGGCTCGACGCGCTTGGGGAACTCGAAGAGGCGCCGCCCGTCGGCCCCGGAACCGCCTTCGGGATCGGCTGGAGCGCACCAGACCTGTTCGCGCCGGGGACGATCCCGGACTACGACGACCCGTTCGCGTCGCCCTACGCCCGGGCGGACGTCGAGCCCGGGTTCCTGCTTTTCGCGGGTCTCGGCGCGGCGATCGTCCGGACGCAGACGCAGTACCGTGACCTGATCCTCGACCCGCTGACCCAGGTCGTCACCGGGAACGATTCTTCGTTCGATCGGCTTCGTCTCTCGCGCGATCGGACGCGGGTCACCGTCAATCCGACCTTCCGACTCGAAGGGGTTCCTTCCGAGACGCTAGACCACCGAATCGGGGCGAAGAGCATGCTGGAGTGGGTCGTTCTCGGTCTTCGGGAAGGAACCCCCGCGTCGGCGGCGCGTCTCGTGGGGCAGGTGGTGGCGATGAGCCTGGAAACGACACGCCTCGCCGGAGTTCTGGAAGTCGTCGAGCTTTAGGGGCCGGAACCTCCGACCCCTGCGTCGGCGTTGCCCCTAGGGAAGGGCAAGGTACCCTCAACTCCGACCGACATGGCCTCCTCCTCCGACTCGTCTCAGCCTCAGATCAATCAGAAGCTGCTCCAGCGCACGGCGCTGTTCCTGGTCCTGCTGGCGGTCTGCTTCGGCGGACTTCGCTACTACCAATCGAAGCAGGGAGACTTCGATAGTGGGGGTGACAGCACGGGCATGATCGCGGCGATCCGGCGCGAGTCGGACGGGCAGCAGGCGGTGCTGATCGGCCCCGGCGGCACGATCAAGACGACGACGTCTTGGAAGACCGGCGTGACCGACCGGGAACCTGTGTGGTCGCCGGACGGAAGGTTCCTGTTCTTCTGCAGCGACCGGGAGAAGTCGACCTATAACATCTTCCGCTGGAATCCTCAGCGCGACGACGCCGAGAACCGAACGATCGGAGGGACAAGCCGGAGCAATCCGACCTTCGCCTCAGACGACACCGGCGAGTCGCTTTTAATGATTATGGGAGGCACCGTGCGCGAACTCGATCCCAAGACGAAGAAGACGCCTCAGGTCTTGCCGCCTCAGAACGCCGAAGTCACCCAGAGCGGCGAGGGAGACGAGAGTGGCACCGAAGGCGCGTTCAGCGCGATCTACGGCAACCTTGGTAAGAGCTTTCGTCTCGCGCGCTACATGCCCGGTCGTCAGGCGATCGCCGCGATCATGCGGCGGGAAGAGGGCGAGATCTTGGTCTACCAAAGCCTTCAGGAGGTAAACGGCAAGCTGCCTAAGCCTAATCCCATCGCGGCGGGCGACCGGATCGATTTCGATGTCGATCCCAAGGGCGGCAAGATCGTCTACAGCGTCCAGAACTTTCGATGGCCTGATCCGGCGATGGCTCCGCCGCAGTATCGAAAGGAAAACAAGATCACGGTGCCTTTCCGGAACATGATCGGTTTCCTCGACCCGGCGGGCAAAAGCCAAGGAATCATCGCGGCGGCGGGCGACGACAAGCAGGCGTTCGGTACTCCCCGCATCGCGCCCGACGGCTCGCGGTTCGTGGTGATCGGCGGCCATATGGAGGAAGGGTCTTTGCACTCCGATGCTCTCCTGACCGTCCCGACGGTTCAGCAGGGCATCGCGAGCGCGTCGGTTTTGACGAAGGGCGAGATCTACGAGCCCGCTTGGTCCTTGGACGGGAAGCGCCTGGTCTACGCTAAGCGGGTCGGAGGCAAGCGCGATCTCTTCACGATGGGCTCGGACGGCACGAACGAGGCCAGCCTTACGAAGGGCCAGGGCGATTTTTCGAATCCCCTGTTCTCGCCGAAGGGCTGAGATGAGATCCTTGGGTCCAGCTAAGACCGCCGGACCCAAAAGGCCAGAGACTTACCCCAGCGTCTTGTTGAGCAGGTCCGCCAGCCGATAGCCAGCGAGGGTCGCGCGGCGAGCGGCTAGGGCACGGGCGTTCTCCAGATATCTCGGCGTGGGCTCTTGGCCCTCTTTCGTGTCGTACACCGTTTTGCGGGCGTCGTCGAAGCTCTCGATCGCCCACTTGTCGGGGTCCGTTTCGCTTTCCGAAGGGAAGCCGGAGCGGGGAAGCGTGGCCATCAGGGCTCGTCCTTCCGCGTCCGCGACGTTCTTGACCTGGTCGCGGGGGAAGAAGGGGAAGAGACCCGCTCCACCGTCCCAGAGCGAATGGAGGTTGCGCGGAGCGCGCTCGCCTTCGTTCGAGAGAATGGCGAAGTCGTTGCCGCCACGGTCGCCTTTGGGATGGGCATCGGTCTCGCGCGCCGTCGCGTGGAGTGGCTGATGGATGTCGCCAACGAGGTGGATGATGAACCGCAAGGCCTCCGCGCGCTGACCATCGGGCTTGCTCTTGTCCTTCAGAATGGCGGTGAACTCGCGGATCTTCGAGACCGCGTTGGGATCCTCGGCGTGATTAGCAGGCGTTTTGTCGTCGTCACGGAAGAAAAGATCCTTGTAGTGCCAAGGCCCGGTCTCCTTACGGTCGTTCCGGATCTCGTCGGCCCAGGCGGCGACGGTGACGAAGTCGTCGGAGCCGGGGCGGTCTGCGCCGACCTTGAGAAGCCGCTCGGTTTCCGCGCGGGCGATCGGATCGAGGTTCGCGCGGGCGATGGCGGCGATGACCATATGGCCGGTAGCGTTCCAGGCGCGCGCAGCGGTCCCGACGGAGAGAAGGGTGGCCAGCGCGAGGGCGCGGAGCTTCATGTTCCTAAAGTACCAGGGGGTGAGGGCGCCGGGTCTCGAGATCTTTCGGGATCAAGACCCTCCACCTCGCCGTCCCGGTATCCTCCCAACGACATGGCAGATCGGTTGCGATGGGGCATTTTGGCGACGGGGGGCATCGCGCGGCAGTTCGCGTCAGGCCTGCCCACCTCGAAGACGGGCACGCTGCAGGCGGTGGGCTCGCGGACGATCGAGAGCGCGACCGCGTTCACGGAGAAGTACGGCGGTAAGCCCTTTGGAAGCTACGACGAGGTCCTCGCCGACCCCGACGTGGATGCGGTCTACATCGCTACGCCCCACCACCTTCATGCGGAGTGGACGATCAGGGCCGCCCAGGCGGGGAAGGCGATCCTTTGCGAGAAGCCGTTCACCCTTAACGCGCTGGAGGCGGAGCGCGCTCTCGCCGCCGTGAAGGAGGCGGGCGTCTTCTTTATGGAGGCGTTCATGTACCGGGTCCACCCTCAGACGATCAAGGTCGAGGAACTGGTCGAAAGCGGTGCGATCGGGCGACCGCTCGTGGTGAACGCCGAATTCGGCTTCGCGGCGGGACGCGACTGGGCGAACTTCCGGGCCGACGGCGCGCTCGGGGGCGGCGGTCTGATGGACGTCGGCACCTATTGCACCACCTTCGCCGCCCTCGTCGCCGGCGAAGAGGCTTCAGAGGCCTGCTACAAGGCAGAGATTACCGAGAAGGGCTACGACGCCTTCGGTTCCGGCTCGCTAAAGTTCCCGAGCGGCATGACCGCTTCCTTTTCGACCGGCATCCACGCGAACCTCACGAACGACGCCCGTATCTATGGCGAGTCCGGCTCGATCCACGTGCCCTCGCCTTGGAAGTGCTCGGGCGGCACGGTCGTGCTCAAGCGTAATGGCCAAGCGGACGAGACGTTCGAGTTCAACACGACGAACGAGGAACTGTACGGCATCGAGGCCGACGCGGTGGCCCAGTATCTGGAGGCGAGGGAGTGTCCGCACATCACGGTCGCCGAGACGCTGGCGAACATGCGCACCCTGGACAAACTCCGCGCGAGCGCCGGACTCCACTTCGCCGTCGAAGCGACGGCGTGACGACGATCCTCCGGCGGAAGACCCTAACGAGCTAAAAACCCCATGCCCCCCTCGATCCCGACCTCTCCTATCCCCTATCTCGACAAACCCATGCCCCGCATCCTTTGCGGAACCGACTTCCTGCTCCTGCAGGCTCCGGCCCAGAGCTACGCCGCCTTGGACGCCTACTGGGAGGCGGGTGGGCGGGCGTTCGACACCGCCCATTGCTACGGCATGAACACGAACCTGTTCGGGACGTGGGTGAAGGCGCGCGGCGTCGCGAAGGAGACGATCTTCTTCGACAAGGGTTGCCATCCCTATGGTCGGCCGCGCGTCACGCGAGAAGACATGCGGCAAGACATTCTCGACAACCACGAGCGTCTTGGCGTCGAGTACACCGATCTCTTCGTGCTCCACCGCGACGACGAGAACGTCCCGGTGGGTGAGATCGTGGACTGGCTGAACGACTTCGCCCAAGAAGGACTGATCGGCGCGTTCGGCGGCTCGAACTGGCGACACCAGCGCCTTCAGGCGGCGAACGAGTACGCGGAGAAGGCCGGAAAACAGCCGATGAGCCTCGGCAACCCGAATCTTTCGCTCGCCAGCGCGAACGAGCCGATGTGGGGAGGCTGCATCACTCTCGACGAGGAGGCGCGGAAGTGGTACGCCGAGACCGGCTTTCCTCTTTTCGCCTGGAGCTCGACCGCGCGGGGCTACTTCGCAGGAATCGAGGACGACGACGTGAAACGCGTCTTCGTGAACGACACGAACGCCGCCCGCCGACGGCGCACGACGGAACTCGGTAAGAAATACGGCATGTCCTCCGTTCAGATCGCGCTCGCGTGGACCCTCAACCAGCCTGGAAACGTGTTCGCCCTCTGCGGCCTGCGCGACAAGGCCAACGTCGCCGAGAACGTCGCCGCCGCAAACCTGAGACTCTCGACCGAAGAGCTTCGCTGGCTCGAGTTCGGAGAGTAGAGAGCAAGACAGGGGCTTAGCCCTATTTTGGAACCCAAAGGTTTCCTCTCCAGTCCGCAAACAGTGCCCTCCGTTAGGGGGCGGACTGGAGAGAGACCGATGAACAAGACTTCCCAATGGATGCGCGGCCGCACGATGGCCGCAGTGGCCTGTGCCGCCCTCACCCTGCCGATGATCGGATGCGGATCGGGGACGCCGAGCGGCGTCAACCAGCCGCCTTTGGACGCGTCGCGCCCCATGGGCTACTCGAACTCTCCCGGCGCGAGTTCAGCCATGCCTGCTCAGCAGCCCCGTCAGGGCATGAGCACGGGCAAGAAGGTCATGCTCCTCGCTGGAGCGGCCGCCCTGTACTACATGTATCGCAAGAACCAGGAGAAGAAGCAGGCCGGTCAGCTCAATGGGCAGCCCCAGTACTACCTTTCCAAGAACGGGCGCGTATATTACCGCGACAATACGGGTCGCGCCGTGTGGGTGACGCCTCCGGCCCAGGGCATCCAGGTGCCTTACGACGAGGCCCAGCAGTACTCTCAGTTCCAGGGTTACAACAACCAGCAGACGGGCGTCACGGATCTGAGCCGTTTCGCGCCGGCGGGCAACTCGGGTGGAGGATACTAGAATGCTCCAGGGTCTTCTCGAGCAGGTGAAGCGCGCGATCTTCGACGATCCGCACAACTCTTACCAGGAGAACAACAACCCGGGCGGACTAATCGACCAGATCAGCGGCCTCTTCGGACAGCATCAGGCTCAGCAAGGCACGATGCAGAACCCTTTGCCCGCGAGCCAGGACCCCTACGGGGATCCCGCCGACCAGTTCCCGAATCAAGGGGGCGGATACTCGAACGCGGGAGGTGACCCAAACCAGGGAGGGAGCATTCAGCAGCGCTTCCCAGGCATCAAGTCTGCTAGCGAAGACCCTTACGGCGATCCCGCTGACCAACGATAGTCATGAAACGCAACATCGGAGATACCGAGCGAATGGTCAGCGGCGCACTTGGCGTCGCCATCGCAGCCTTCGGCCTTTCGCGCCGGGGGCCTTTTGCCATCCTCTCCACGCTTGCGGGCGGCGCGCTCATCGCTCGCGGCGCGACAGGGCATTGCCCCCTGAACGAAGTGGCAGGCGTGACCGAAGAAGACAAAGATGCGGCTCCGTGGAACCGTTCGGTACGTGTGAAAGGCACCGTCACGATCACCAAACCTCGTCAAGAGGTCTACGCTTTTTGGCGAAAGCTTGAAAACCTCCCCCGCTTTATGCGGCATCTCGAGTCCGTCGTGGAGACCGACGCCAAGCGGAGCGATTGGCGAGCCGCGGCTCCCGCCGGACGTCAGGTGGGTTGGACGGCGGAGATCACGGAGGAAGCGATCGATGAGAAGATCGCGTGGCGAAGCCTTGAAGGCTCCGACGTTCCGAACGAGGGTTCGGTCACGTTCGAGGACGCTCCTGGCGGTCGAGGCACGATCGTTCGCGTCGAACTGAGCTACAGTCCTCCCTTGGGCGTCATCGGCGCGACGTTCGCCAAGCTGTTCGGCGAGGAACCTAAGGGGCAGATCGCCGACGATCTCCGGCGATTGCGGGCGATCCTTGAGGCGGGCGAGGTCCCTACCACCGATGGCCAACCGTCGGACATTCTGCGAAAAACGAAGCGACAGCTTGGATCCGCCCCCGGCGCGGCCCTGATCGGCAAGGTCTTGGAGAAGAAGGCGACGGTTCAATGAAAGCGGTCTGCTGGAATGGCAAGTACGACGTCCGCACCGAGACGGTGCCGGACCCGAAGATCCTCAATCCTCGCGACGCTATCGTCAAGGTCACGACCACGGCGATCTGTGGCTCGGACCTTCATCTTTACGATGGCATTATCCCCACGATGGTCCCCGGGGACATTCTGGGCCACGAGTTCATGGGTGAGATCGTGGAGATTGGCCCCGAGGTGAAGAACCTCAAACCGGGCGACCGGGTCGTGGTGCCCTTTACGATCTCGTGCGGTTCCTGCTTCTTCTGCGACAAGGGGCTTACGTCGCTCTGCGACAACTCGAACCCGAACGCCGCGATGACGGCGAAAGTCTACGGAGACGCGCCAGCGGGGCTGTTCGGCTACTCGCACATGATGGGAGGCTACGATGGCGGTCAAGCGGAGTACGCTCGGGTCCCCTACGCCGATTTTGGGCCGATCAAGGTTCCGGATGGACTTGCCGACGAGCAAGTGGTGTTCCTTACCGACATTTTCCCAACGGGATACATGGCGGCGGAGAACGCGGAGATCGAGGAAGGCGATACCGTCGCCGTGTGGGGTTGCGGCCCCGTGGGACAGTTCGCTATCCGCTCTGCGTTTATGTTCGGCGCCGCACGGGTGATCGCGATCGATCGCGAGCCCTCTCGGATGGCGATGGCTCAGACGGCTCCCGGCGATGTGGTGCTGGTCGATTTCGAGAAGGAGAACGTCGTTGAGAAGCTTCTCGATATCACAGGTGGGCGTGGGCCGGACAAATGCATCGATTGCGTCGGCACCGAAGCGTTCGGTCATGGGCCGGGCATTATGCTCGACTACGTCAAGCAGCAGCTGCGGATCGAGAGCGACCGTCCGAACGTCTTGCGCCAAGCGATGCAGGCCTGCCGTAAGGGTGGCAACATCTCGATCCCCGGCGTCTACGGGGGCATCCTCGATGCGCTGAACTTCGGCGCGGCGTGGAACAAGGGGCTGAAGTTCGCGATGGGACAGACGAACATGCATAAGTATCTGGAGCCGCTGATGCAGCGCGTTCAGGACGGGGAGATCGACCCTTCGTTCGTGATCACCCACCGAGGGACTTTGGAGGATGCCCCTGATCTCTACGCAACCTTCCGCAATAAGAAGAGCGAGTGCATCAAGTGCATCATGCAGCCTGGAAAGACGTTCTCTGCGTAAGGGGCAACGCGCATAACGAAGGGCCGGACGTTCGAAACGCTCCGGCCCTTGTTTCGTAAAGAAGCTAAAACCTATTCCCAATGAAGCGGTTTTAGCTTTTTCTGGAGCTCATCGATGTCGGCGACGCTTCTTGTGCGGTTTCGGACTCGTCTCCGTGTTCGTCTGGGCGTCCGTCGAGGCGATGCGAGCCTTTGTCGCGGCTTCGAGGGAGGCAGGATCGACGGTTCCCATAAGCATGATGCCGTGCGGCACGGGACGGGACGGCGTGTCGGCGGTCGAATGACCGCTCGCGAGAACGCTGTCGCCAAGGACGAGCGACGTCGAGAAGCCCGAGTCGAGGAGGACGGCCTCTTTGACCCCGGCGCCGGCCAGGAGTTCCGCGAACCGGCTGCTCGATACGGAGTCGCGGGTGCAGGCGCAGACGGGACGTCCTTCGGGGTCCACCCCAAAGGCGGCGCGTCGTCGCGGGTCCTCGATGTCTTTCGAGCCGAACGTCATCAGGGCCTTCTTGTCCCGCGCCACGCCTTCGTGGACGAGCCACACGCCCCCGAGGAAGGCGTCGGAACAGTCGGGCATAAAGTCGTCGAACGCCGCTTGGTCGTTCATCCGCCAGGGGTTGTAGGGCACGATGGCGAGGCGGTTCGGTCCCCAGACGACGAGCGGGCGGTTGCGGAGCTTGTCCCAGATGCTCGCCTGGGTGTCCGGCATGAGCGGGCCGCCATGGACCATCGACGGGCCGATAAGCTGATTGTCGGTCGCGGAGATCGCGGCCATCGCGAAGAAGGTGCCGTTGATGCCGCCCGCCGCGCCCGTACGCCTGACGAGATCGCCTACCGACTCCCGCGTCAGGCTCGTGACCGTCTCCGGCGTTCCACCCCGTAGCATGACGACGCGCGTTCCGTCCACCTCCTGGTCCACGAACTCTACCGGCGCGGTTTGGAGCCGGATATCCGCTACCGCGTCGGCTCCGCCCACCGTGTCGCGCTCGCAGGTATCGAGGGCCTTTTCGAGTCGGGTGTGGATCCACCGGTTGACGCAGAGGATGTTCGGCGATTCCTCGGCGGGACCGTTCGCGATGGAGAACGCGAACGTGTAGCCCGCGTCGCGCACGAAGCTCTGGGTGATCGCGTCGTTCTTGCCTTCGGGATAGGCGAAATAGTCGATCTTGGTCCCGAGGTGCGACTCAAGGTCGGTTTTCGACTTCGTCAGCTCCTCCGTCTGCTGGTCGGAGGAGAGGGTCGGGAGGTCGGGATGGGTGACGGTATGGCTCCCGATCGTTATGAGCGGATCCTTGACCAGCTCCTTCAGGGTGCTCCACGACATCTTCGGGTGCGCCCCCGACTTGTCCCCGACGAACCCGGTGTGGACGAACATCAGGGCGGGGAAGTTATGCGCCTTGAGGATGGGCCAGGCGTGGTCGTAAAAGCCTTGGTAATTGTCGTCGAAGGTCAGGACGATGGCTTTGGGGGGGAGCGGCGTGCCTGCCGTCAGGTGCTCGTGAAGATCCTTCGCGGAAACGGGCGTGTAGCCTCGGGCGACGATCTCGTCGATCCCCTTCTGGAACTCGTCCGTCGTGCAGTCGAACCACACCGACCCTCGGCCTCGCTTGGCGATGATGTCGTGGTACATGATCACCGGCGTCCGTTGCCCCATCGCGGCGAGCCCGATGTCGAAGCCGACGGTAGGCTTCTCCGAGACGTTCGCGTCGGCATCGGAAGTCGGGTTCTGAGCGAGGTTCCCGGGGGTTCCAGGTGAGGTCGAGCCGATCGCCCCTCCGGTTTTTTGCCCGCAGCCCGGTAAAAAGGCCAGGGTGAGGGGAAGAAGAGTGAGGAACAGGCGGCGTCCGATCATCGGGTCAATGCGTCTTTACGTCGACGCTTGCGGCATTATGGCCACATGGCCGGACGCTCTTCGTCAGTTCGGATTCGTCCACTCGTCCAGATCGCTCGTCGCGAGGGGGACGAAGGCGCGGCCCGCCGCCGTGACGGGCTCCATCTCCTGGAGCGCGGCGCGCAGGTACGGGAGCAGTTCCTCCAGCCGGTCGAGCGTGTCGGTGACCTCGAGCAGGCGCTGCTTCACAAGGTCGGGTACGGGAAGCAGGTTCGCGATCGTGAACGAAAGCATCTGCGGGTCGGGGGGGAACACGACCTGCACCGCGAACCGCTGCCGTTCGAAGTAGCGCTGGACCAAGGCTTCGAAGGTGTCGCGCGCCTCGATCACGAGGGGGTCTTGCGGATCGAGCAGCGGGTACTCCTCGACCGTCTGAACGCGACCCAGAAGGTAAGGGCGACTCTCGTCGAGCTCCCGGATACGGAAGCGACGCTCGCCTTGGACTTCGATGTCCATGCGCCCATCCTCGTAGGTTTCGACCTTGACGATCCGCGCGACGGTGCCCACGAGGTAGGGCTCGGCGCCCTCGCCGATCTCCTCGCCGTCGCGGATCAGCGCGACGCCGAAGGGACCGTCCGTACGCAGACAGTCGTTCACCATGGTGCGATAGCGCTCCTCGAAGACGTGGAGGCGCAGGGTCGCGTGGGGGAAGAGGACGGTCCGCAGGGGGAACAGCGGCAACTCCTCGAGGCTCTCGGGCATGCCGTTTAAAGTATACGCCCGGCGGCGGCTCGTCATTCGGCTCGAAGGCCCGTCGATCGGTGAGTCCGAACGTCCGCCCCTGTCTCAAGCGTCACAATAAGGGTACGCCCCAGCGGGGGCATTGGGAGAGAGTGAGGTAGATTGACAAGCGTGTCTTTCGGAGAGGACTACGAGCAGCTGAAGCGCGACTTCACAGCGGCCCAACTGCGGATCAAGGAACTTGAGACGGAGCTGAACCGCCCGTCGACGCAGTCCAAGAGCGAAGCGACGGTGGCGGCGGAGGTCACCCCGATCAACGAGGCGGACGTGACGCTTCGTCGCCTCGTGCAACGGATCGCGATGATCCTCCAGGCCGAGAAGATCGTGATCATGTTCTACGACCGGGAGCTCGGGGAACTGATCGGCATCCCGCCCAGCTACGGTGTGGACGACGCCCACCTGAAGCTTTTCCGCATCCGGGCGACCCATGGTCTTTCCGGCCAGGTGTTCCGCGACGGCGAGGCGATCATCTTCCACGACGCGATGTCCGACCCGCGCACCGCGGAAGACCCGTTCGGTCTGCTCCACGTGACCAACGGCGTGACGGTACCGCTCGTTATCGAGAAGCGCGACGAGGAGAACCGGGTCGTCGAGCGTAACACGATCGGCGTGCTCCACGCCTTCAACAAGCGCCACGGCGAGGACTTTATCGAGGAGGACGTGCGGCTTTTGGAGCGCATGGCCCGCAACGTCGGCTCGATCATCGCCAACCTCCAGATGTACCGTGAGGTCGTTGAGGAGCGCGAGGAGCTCGTCCAGACTTTCGAGGCCCTCAGCGCCGGTCTGATCCTGGTGTCGCCCGAAGGCCGCCTGAGCCAGATCAACGGCTCGGCCCGCGCCATCTTCAACCTCGGCTCCGACTCCCTCGGCAAACCGGCCCGCGAGGTCATCGAGAGCGAACCCCTTTGGAAGCTGCTCGACGAGATCGAGCAGGGCAACGAGGGCGGTAAGGAGGAGATCCACGTCTCCATCAAGGGGGCGGACTATATCTACGAGGTCCAGGCCGCCACCGTCAAGAACGACGAGTCGAAGGATCTCGGTATCGTCGCGATCTTCAACGACATCACGGAGATCAAGAACATGGACAAGATGAAGTCGAGCTTCGTCGCCATGGCCTCTCACGAGCTGCGGACGCCGCTCACCGCCATCAAGGGCTTCTCTTCGACCCTTCTCGAGGGTCTCGACGAGGATATGTACGGCAAGGAGGACCAGCGCGAGTTCCTCGGAATCGTGGTCTCCGAGTGCGACCGGCTCCGCCGCCTTATCGACGACTTGCTCAACACTTCGCGCATCGAAGCGAACGAGAGCCTCAAGCCGGACTACAGCGAGTTCGATCTGATGCCGGTCCTCACCAAGGCGGTCGCGGTTCAGCAACAGGCCAGCACGAAGCACACCGTGGTTCTAAGCGTCGAAAGCGAACTGCCGAAGAAGATTATCGGCGATCAGGACAAGCTGGATCAGATCCTGACCAATATCCTGAACAACGCGATCAAGTACAGCCCCAACGGCGGCCAGGTGACGGTCCACGCGAAGCAGGAAGGAGAGTTCGTTCTCTTCGGAATTCAGGACCAGGGTCTTGGCATTCCGAAGGACCAGCTCACTAAGGTTTTCGAGAAGTTCCACCGCGTCAACAACGACGACAATCGAAAGATCTACGGCACGGGCCTCGGCCTGTTCCTGGTCCATCACCTTGTGACGGGCGTTCACATGGGCGAGATCTGGGTCGAGTCCGAAGTCGGCGAAGGCTCGACTTTCTGGGTCAAGATCCCGGCGAGGCTCAACCTCGACGAGGCCTTGGCCGCGAACGACTGACACGGTCCCCCTTCTTATTACGACGGCCTCCGCGCTAATCGCGGAGGCCGTCCTGCTTTTGTGCTTGGCCGGGGCGCGACTGGCGTTATCGCGGTCAAAATAGGGAGACGCGAAAAGCGTCCTTTCGCGAACAAGCCTATGGGTCCCAACGTTCTCGACCGCCCCTCGACCGGCGGCATCACCTTCGAAGAGGAGATGCTCGGCGGCTTCGGCGGCTTTCCCGACTCGATCTTCCTGATCAACGTAGGCGGCGACAAGTACGCCTGCAACAACGTCACCCCGATGGGGGAAGAGAAGCCGATCAACGGCCTCGCCTGCTTTCCCGATCCCGACGAGGCCACGAGCTACATGGGTCTGCTCGCCGGTCTAAGCGGGGAGATCGTACAGAAGTCGTTCGAGGAGGCGCGCGAGATCGCGCTCGGGAAGCCCATCCTCAATTGCCTCGTCCTGTTCGTCGCCACACGGATCGTCGAGATCCACTGGGTTCGCTGAATTCAAAACGAACGATGGGTGGAAAGGATCGGATCCTTTCCACCCATCGAGGGGAGAGCGCGACGGAATCTAGACTCGCTTGGCGAGGTAGATGATCGCGAGAATGACGAGAATCGTGCCGAGGATCCCACCGCCGATAACCATGGCGATTACGACGGGGTTGCGCTCACGAGGGTTCCGCCCGCTTTTTTACGGACAAGGAAGCCGATCTACTCGGTCCAGTCGGCCACGAACAGGTTCGTCTCGCCTTTCACCTTACCGTTGCGGTTGCTGGCGAAGACGAGGCGCCGACCGTCCCGCGTGAACATGGGAAATCCGTCGAACTCGGGCGTGGCGGTGATCCGTTCCAGGCCCGTGCCGTCCGGGCGGATCGAATAGACGTCGAACTCACGCCCCTTGGGGTCCCCGTAGTTCGAGGAGAACACGATCCGCCGGTTGTCCGGAGCCACGAACGGCGCGAACGAGGCGCAGTCCAGGTGGGTGACCTGGCGCTTGCCCGTCCCGTCCGCGTTCATCGACCAGATCTCCAGCTTGGTCGGACGGATCATTCCCTGGGCGAGCAGCGCCTTGTAGTCGGTCTCCGACTTGAGATCGCTCCACGCGTCGCGACGATACACGATCGTCTTCGAGTCCCAGCTCACGAACGGCCCGCCATCGTAGCCCACCGCTTCCGTCAGACGGTGTCGGTTCTTGCCGTCGAGTTGCGAGCGGTAGACCTCGAGGTCGCCTCCCTGGTCCGTCGTCCAGACCATGTACTTTCCGTCCGGGGCGATGGTCGTCTCCGCGACGTAGCTCCCGAGGTCCAACACCTTTTCCGGCGGTCCCAGCGGTCCCGTCCTCTGGAACGGGACGCGATAGAGCGAGTAGTCTTTGTTGATCGCCCACACGTAGCCTTTGCTCATGTCGACCGGTGGTTGCGCACCGGGCTGCTTCTCGTGGGTGGAGCTGAAGTAGATCCACCGCATGTCCGGCGAGAAGTAGGCGCACGTACAGCGGCCCTTGCCCGTCGAGACGAGCCTTTTGTCCGAACCGTCCGCTCTCATCACGAAGACCTGCTCGTCTGGGTAGCCCTCGACCGCCGCCTGGTAGCTCAGGTACCGTCCGTCGGGACTCCAGTACGCCTCCGCGTTCTGGCCGCCGAACGTGAGTTGGCGGACGTTCCGCAGGTGCGGCTCCTGCGGGTTGTCGGGAAGCCGGGCGTTCTGACCCATGGCCAAGGCGAGCAGGGGAAGCACGCCCTATTGTAATGCGATCTGCCCAGCCTTCGGGAGGGATACCGACCGTCGGATCGGCGTCCATAATCTCTGTATGATCCTCGTGATCGACAACTACGACTCGTTCACCTACAATCTCGTCCAATATCTCGGGCAGTGTGGGGCGGAGGTCGTGGTGCGGCGGAACGACGCGATCGATCCCGACGAGATCGCCCGAATGCGACCGGACGGGATCATGCTCTCGCCCGGACCCTGCACCCCTCGCGAGTCGGGAATCTGTCTGGACGTCCTGCATCACGCGCTTTCCCCGCAGCCGGGCGCGTTCGGGGTGCCCCTTTTCGGCGTCTGCCTCGGCCACCAGGCGATCGGCCACGTCGCGGGCGGCGAGGTTCGGCAGGCTCGTCACATCATGCACGGGAAGGCGTCCAAGGTCTCCCACGACGGCAAGGGGCTTTTCGAAGGGATGCCGAACCCCTTTTCCGCCATCCGCTATCACTCGCTCATCGTGACGCGGGAGTCGCTCCCCCCGGGCTTCATCGTGACCGCCACCGCGGACGACGACGGTGAGGTGATGGGACTGCGCCACGAGACCCTGCCCATCGAGGGCGTCCAGTTCCACCCCGAATCCGTGCTCACCCAGGACGGACTGCGGATCGTGGAGAACTTTGTGAAGAGGGCTCAAGCGGTTCGTGCATAGAGACGTCCCGTCCTCGAGAGCAGCTTCTCGAAGACCCTGACCTAGAATCCCAACGTCTGCTCCACCGCCTCGATCGCGAGGTGTAGGACGGCCATGTGGACCTCCTGGATGCGGTCGGATGTCTCGCCAGGGGCCATGACGACGATGTCGCAAAGCGGGGAGAGCCGTCCGCCGCCCCGGCCGAGGAAGCCGACCACCGTGGTTCCCGCGGCCCTCGCCGCCTCCGCGGCGAGAACGAGGTTCGTGGAGTTGCCGGAGGTCGAAAGAAGGACCAGCACGTCCTCAGGCTTGGCGAAGGCGGTCACGAGCCGTGAGAAGACATGGTCGAAGCCGTAGTCGTTGGCGACGCAGGTCAGGTGGGTCGGATCGCCGAGGGCCATCGCAGGCAGGGGAGTGCGATCGGCACGGAAACGGCCCGTCAGCTCCTCCGCGAAGTGGAGAGCGTCCGCCATGCTCCCGCCGTTCCCGGCGGCCATCGCCTTCCCTCCGCGCCGGAAGCAATCGGCGAGAGCCTCTGAGAAGGCGTCGCAGGCGCGCAGGCAGTCCTCGTCCTGACGGAAAAGGTCGAGGACCCGGGCCGCCTCGGCGAGGCCGTCGCGAAAGACCATTGCCCAGGAGGGTACCGAACGGGCCCGTGTCCGTACTAGGTTCCAAGGATAAAGGCGGGGAGCTTTGACGAGGGGCCACGGGCTACAATCCTCCCGGTGTCGTCCGATCCTGCGCTCTTTGCCCCTAACGCCTTCGTCCCAGAGCGATCGAAGCGCGTTCTCGTTCCCGGAGCCGGAGGCATGCTCGGACGGGCGGTGGTCGCCGAGCTGAACCGTCGTGGCTTCGAGGCGGTGCCCGCCTCGCGCGACGAACTGGACCTCTCCGAGCCGATGGACGTCGCGGCCCTCGGTACGGGCGGCTTCGGCGCCTTCGGATCGGTGATCAACTGCGCCGCCTACACGGCGGTCGACCGTGCGGAGAGCGAGCCCCAAGCGGCGGCCGACGCGAACGCCCTCGGGGTCGGCTATCTGGGCGCCGCCTGCCGGAGCCTCGGCGCGAACCTCGTCCACGTCTCGACCGACTTCGTGTTCGACGGCCTCGCGGACGAACCCTATGCCGAGGACGCCCCGACGAACCCTCTTTCCGTCTACGGACGCACCAAGCTTGAGGGCGAGCGCGCCCTCCTCGGCAACCCGATGGCGAAGATCGTCCGGACCGCTTGGCTCTACGGCGACGGCAAGTGCTTCCCGTTGACGATGGTCAACGCGCACAAGGCGGGCAAGTCCCTTCGGGTCGTCGCGGACCAGCGCGGCAACCCGACCTACGTTCCCGATCTCGCCCGGACGCTCGTCGACCTCATCGAGCGCGACGCACCTCCCGGTATCTACCACGCCGTCGGTCCGGAGACCACGACCTGGCACGACTTCGCCCGCCGTGCGATCCGGGCCGCGACGGGCGAGACGCCCGAGATCGCGCCGGTCACGACGAAGGAGTATCCTACGCCCGCCGTCCGTCCCCGCAACTCCGCCCTCGCCGACTCTCGCCTCCGCCCCCTCGGCATCGCGCCGATGCGTCCTCTTGACGAGGCCCTGACGGACTGGGCCTCGGGTCTGTAGAGGCGGGCCCTAAAAGGGGCCTGCTGGTATTCTCAGACGAATGGCAAACCGACGCGTCGCGGTCGTAATGGCTGGCGGCTCAGGGGAGCGCTTCTGGCCTCTCTCTACCGCCGAGCGGCCGAAGCAGCTCCTGCGTCTCACGCACCCCGAGCAGACCATGATCGAGGAGGCGGTCAGTCGCCTGGAGCCCGTCGTCGGGAAGGACGGCGTCTTTATCTCGACGACGACGGCCCTCGCCGGACCGATCGGCAACGCGGGCGTCGTGGCCGACGACCATATCCTCGCGGAGCCTCTGCGGCGTAACACACTCGGCGCCCTCGTCTGGACCGTCGCTTCCCTCATGGCGCACGGTGAGGCGGACGCCACCGTCGCGATCCTTACCGCCGACCACGCGATCGGTGAGGTCGACCGCTTTCGAGGGACCGTCGAAGCCTCGTTGGAGGCGGCGGAGGCGACCGGTGGACTGGTCACGATCGGGGTAACCCCCGACCGCCCGGAAACCGGCTATGGCTACGTGGAGCGTGACGAGTCGAGCCCCGTCGCCCTAGGCTCCGGGCGCGTCGCCCATGCGGTCAGCGCCTTCAAGGAGAAGCCCGACGCCGCGACCGCCGAAACCTACGTCGCGTCGGGACGGTTCCTCTGGAACGCCGGCATGTTCTTCTTCACCCTAACGGGCTTTCGGGCCGCCCTCGCGGCGACCCGGCCCGAAGCGGCGGCCACCCTCGACACCGTCGCGGCGCGGCTGGCCGAGGACGACTCCCATGGGGCCGAGGAGGCGTTCGCAGGCCTGGAGTCGATCTCGTTCGATTACGCGGTCATGGAGCGCGCGGAGACGGTTCACGTCGTCGAAAGCGACTTTCCCTGGGACGACGTGGGCGCCTGGGACGCCTTGGAACGGACCCTCGGCACGAACGACGACGGAAACGTGGTGGTCGGCAAGGCCGCCGCGCTCGATACCAAGGGCTGCGTCGTCTACAACGACTCGTCCGACCTCGCGGTCGGCGTCTGCGGCCTGGAAAACGTGGTCGTGGTCGTGACCGCGACCGGCGTCCTCGTGTGCCGCAAGGACGACGTCCAGCGGGTCCGGGAGATCGGGCGCGCGGCCTTGCAGGCAAAGGACGCGTAGCCGCCATGTGGCGGTTCGAGATGCCGATAGAGGTCAGCCCCGATGCGATCGACGAAATGGGCCACGCGAACAACGTGGAGACCGTCCGCTGGGTCGAACGAGTTGGGCGAGCCCACCTGGAGGCGGTCGGCTTTCCCTTGGATCGGCTGTTCGAGACCGGGGGCGCCTTCGTGGCCCGGCGCCACGAGATCGATTACCTAAAACCCACCTTCCTGGGGGATCGGCTCACCGTCCGGACCCGCGTGGCCTCGATGGGCGGCGCCCGTTCGGTGCGCGAGGTGGCGATCTACCGGGGTGAAGAAGAGGTCGCGCGAGCCCGTACGGAGTGGGTGTTCGTCGATCTCGAAAGCGGTCGCCCCCGGCGCGTCGCCCCGGAGATCGTCGCCGCGTTCGGGATCTAGAACCGAAGGGCTTTCGGAAGCGGGCTACCCCTCATGGCCCGGTTTTCCGCCGCGTAGAGCCGGAACAAGGACCAGTGTCGGTCCTCCTTTCGAAGTCCCACCCAGAGGTTCTGGCTGTCGTCCGCCAGGAGGACGTAGTAGCCGAACATGTAGTGCGCGATCTGACGGGAGATCATCTTCGACTCGACGAGGATCGCGACCTCTTCTAGAAAGCCGACGAAGTTCCGCCGATCCTGCACGGGCATCTGGGCGAGACGCGGGTCGTCGCGGTCGAGGAGGTTCAGGATCTCCCGGAAGAGCGCGTCCTCAAGGAACCGGCGGCGCATCGCGACAAACGCCTCTCCCCGCCGCAGGTTTGCCTGACGTGCGTACTCGACCACGCCGCTGAAGAAGGTCGTGAGGGCGACAACGCCTGCGACGACGATCGATACGTCCTTGACGGTAGGGAGGTCGAGTGCCATCTATCTTGGTTCCAATGGTTCAAGTCGGAGGCCGATCGCCGCCTCGCCTTTGGGTCGGGCGCGTTCGTCCAGGCAGACGCCCGGAGCCCAAAGCGGACCGACAAGGTCGCAGACGATGGGTAGCCGGGCGCGGGCGGCCGGGGTGAGGCCCGCCTCGGCGAGCAGATCGCTCAGCTTGCGGGTCCCATCGAAGCCGAGGGGGCGCATCGTGTCGCCCGGCTCGAAGCCTCGGAAGTAGAGGCCGCCCCGCGCCACGGAGCGGTCGACCTCGACGGCGAGGGAAGCCCGGCGCGGCGGGACGCTCGGTTCGGTAGGGAAGGCGACCAGGCGCCAGCCGAACTCGTCGCTCTCCGTCTCGCCGGGCAAGGTGAGCGGAAAGCGGAAGGGCACCGTCGGGCGCAGGACGCGTCCGTGTAGCCCTTCGGCGTCCCACTCGAGGGCGATCTCGCCCCCTTCGGCGGTGACGCTGCCTTTGGGCGTCGCGAGGATCGCCTCCGACTGCTCGAAGTCGAGTTCCGCGCCGAGGGCGCCGGCGGCGAGGCGGACCGCCCGTCGTCGCAGCACGAGCGGCAGATGGTCTAACAGCCCCCGGTC
This sequence comes from uncultured Fimbriimonas sp., assembly GCA_964516175.1. Lineage (GTDB taxonomy): Bacteria > Armatimonadota > Fimbriimonadia > Fimbriimonadales > Fimbriimonadaceae > Fimbriimonas. The sequence continues at coordinate 85,463 of CAZEWR010000009.1, forward strand.
GAACGCGATCTCGACGTCTTGGGTCAGGAAGGCGAGTTCGCCGTTGAGACGCGTCTCGGCCCGTTCCAAGGCGGCGGCGGCGGCCCCATCGAGGAAACGGTCCTCCTCGTCCGCCATCGCCGCGAGGCGGGCGACCGCCGCGTCCGCGCCAGGGTTGATCGCCCGTAACGCAGGCATTACTTCCTTGCGGACCCGGACGCGCGCGTTGGCGAGGTCGTCGTTCGCCGGATCGTCGTGGAACCACAGGCCGCGCGTCTCGCAGAAGGCGCGCGTCTCGGCGCGGGAAAAGACCAACAAAGGACGGACGATCCCGTCGCGCTCGGAGGGAACGCCCGCCAGTCCCGCGAGGCCGGTACCGCGCGCGAGGCGGAACAGCACCGTCTCGACGTGGTCGTCGCGGGTGTGGGCGGTCGCGACGAGGGTGCATTCTAGCCGCGAAGCCGCCTGCCGGAAGAAGCCGTACCGCGCTTCGCGACCGGCTTCCTCCAAAGACATCTTGCGGTCTCGAGCGAGGCGCGGCACATCGGCGCGGCCGGAGGCGAACGGCACGTTCAGGCTTTCCGCCGTCGCCTCGCAGAGTCGGAGTTCGGTGTCGGCCTCGGGCCGCTGCCCGTGATGGAGATGAGCTGCGACCACGTCGACCTCCAGTTCGGCCAAGAGGTGAAGGAGGCAGGTCGAGTCGGCTCCGCCGCTGTAACCCAAGAGAACCCGCGCCCCCGATGGGATCAGTCCCGTGTCCGAGAGGTGGCGGGCGAGCCGTTCGCGCATCACACCCTAGGGTACTCGGGAGGCCGCGAGGCGCCATGCTGAACCCATGCCAAGCCTTGGATACGTGATCGTGTACGTGCCGGACGTCGCGGCGGCGGTGGGGTTCTACGCCGACGCCTTCGGCCTTGAGCAGGGGTTCGCCGACGAGGAGGGACGCTACGCCGAAATGAAGACCGGCGCCACGATCCTGAGCTTCGCGGCGGAGTCGCTGGCGACGGATCACCATCTGCCCGTCGTGCCGAACCGCCCCGACGCGCCCGCCGCCGGAATTGAGATCGCGCTCGTCGATCCCGACGTGAAGGCGCTCTACGGGCGCGCGGTCGCGGCGGGCGCCAACCCCGTCGAGGCTCCGACCGAACGCCCCTGGGGACAGACGGTCGCGTACGTGCGCGACCTGAACGGGGTACTGGTCGAGCTGGCCAGCCCGATGGGTTAGCGCGAACGGGTAGGCCGGGCCTACCCGTTCGCCAGCTTGATGAGGACGAGCACGATGACGACGCCGACGGCGACGGTCAGAAGGGCCTTGACCTTGACCTTCTTGAGGAAGAACACCATGCCGATCCCGGTGAGCGAGAGCAGGACGAGGAACGCGCCCGAGAGATCGATCGTCCAGGCCCAGGCGCGACCGGAATCCTTTCCTCGGTGGAGGTCGTTGATCGTCGCGAGCCAGCCTTGCGCCTCGGTCTTGACCGTGTAGGCTCCGGTCTCGCGGTCGATCACGACGTCGGCGGTGTAGGCGGGCGCGGAGAACCGGAGCGACGCCTCGCGCTCGTCGGATTCGTCCTCGCCCGCGATGCCCCGAACGCCCTGGGTCCGCCGCAGGACGCCTTCGATCCCGATCCAGTCCGGACCCTTCAGGAGGGCCTTGTCCAGCGTTCCCCTCGCTTCGGTCGTCTTCGGCTCGATGCCGAACGTCCACTCCGGATGGTTCAGCAGAATCCCGGTGACGCTGAAGAACAGCACCACCAGGAAGGTGAGCATCGAGAGGTAGGTGTGGACCCACCGGATCCACGAGTGGAACCGGAGGCGGAAGGGCCGGCGCTTACTTTGCGCGCTTTCGGAACTCAACCGCCGCGCCCTCGATCTCCACGTTGCCTTCCAGCTTGTCCTTGAACCCTTTCTTCGTGAAGTCCAGCTCCTTCTTCATCACGCCGTAGGTCCCGTGCTCGCGTGCGGCCTCGACGCAGATCGTGTACTTGCCGAGGTCGACGGGCTTGCCCGCATCGTCCTTGCCGTCCCAGGTCAGGGTGTACTTGCCCGCGCCGCGCGTCGCGCTGGAGATCGTCTCCACGAGCTTGTCATGATCCGGCTCGTTCCGCCACCAGCGCTTGAGGTCGGGAATCCAGCGCGGGCCGCGTCGCTCGGTCTGCACCCAGAGGGAGAGGGTCCGGACGGCCTTCCCGTCCTTGTCCTCGAGCCAGACCGCGACGTAAGGGCGGTGGACGCGCGTCCCTTCGACGGCGGCGATGGTCAGATCCACCGCGAGTTCCATGCTTGGATCCCACCTCTTCGGGGCGACGGCGGCGAACAGACCTCGTGCGGAGAGCGGGGCGGCGACGGCGAACGAGGCGAAGGCGGCGAGGAGGCCGCGGCGGCTGAGCGGGGTTTCTTGCATGGTTTCAGACGAGTCGGCGCCAGGCGCGGTTGACCCGGAGTTTGCGACGGGGAAGGACGAGCAGGAGGGCGGCGCCCCGGCGGTCGGCGAGGGCGAGCCCCTCGCGGGGCGGGAGGACGAAACAGGCGGTCGCGAGCGCGTCGGCTTCGGCGGCGGTGGCGGCGACGACGGTGGCGCTCGCGACCTTCGTCGCCGGCTCCCCCGTCCGGGGATCGATGAGGTGGGCGCCTCGACGGTAGGTACCGCTCGTCGCGACGCCCTGGTTCCGGATCGGGACCTTTGCGACGGACGGCGCATTTTCCGCCGACGCGAACGGGTCGGTGATCCCGACCCTCACCGGATCGGGACCGAGGTGCCGCAGGTCGCCGCCGAGGTTGAGCAACACCGCCTCGACGCCAGGAACGGCGTAGGCGACCTCGGCGGCGCGGTCGACGATGTAGCCTTTGGCGAGGGCGTTCAGGCTGGCGCGCCGTTCGGTCAGGCGCCGGGCGGTCTCTCCGCGAACCGTCCAGCGCGGTCCCTCTTCGGGAGCCATCGTCGCGTCGAACGCTCCCTTGGTCTCCACACGCCAGTCTTCCGCCGCGATGAGGACTTCCGCCAGCTCTTTCGAGACAGGCACGTCCTCGTCGAACGTCCGTTCCCAGCGGGCGAGTTCGCTGTCTTCCCGAAATCGGCTGAACACCGCCTCTAGGCGGTCGATCTCCACGAGGGCCGACTCTTCCGCGATCCCCACCGCATCGGGCGTTCCCACAACCTGAAGCTCCATCGAAGTGCCCAGCACGCGCTCGTAATGGGCGACGTGACGGGTCGGAGCGGGAACGGCCATGGGGATGTCCCTAAGTCTAACCCTAAACTGGATATTTTCGTCTAGATAGAGGCTCGCTCCGCCAAGAAGCCGAGCAAAGTTCTCTCGAACGCCTGCGGGGCTTCGAGATGGGGAATGTGCCCGACGTCCAAAATGAGATTGAGGCGAGCGTGAGGCATCGACTCGATAGCTTGCCGAGCCAACATCGGCACGTTGCCGAGGGGCACGGACGTTTCCGCCTTGCCCACGGCCGTCCGGTCCTTCTCCCCGATGATAAAGAGCGTGGGGCAGGCGATCCGGGGAAGGTCGTACACGGTGGGCTGCTGAAGGATCGTGTTCGTCGTCCGGGCGGCGACCTCCGCCCAGCGGGAAAACTCGGGCGAGCGGCGCAGAGCCGCTCGAATCGCCACGAACGGCTCGACCAAGCCGGGGTCTTTGCGGACGTAGTAAGCCGACACGTACGATCGGTAAGCGTCGTCGGTCTGGTCGAGTTCGCTCTGGGTCCGCTGGGCGACCGTCCGGTAGGGCACGAACAGACCGTAGTCTTCCAGGCCGATAGGATCCTCCAGCACAAGCCGCTCCACCATCGCGGGGTAGGCGCGGGCAAGGCGCATCGCCTCCATCCCGCCCATGGAGTGGCCCACCACGGCGAAACGCGTCAAACCGAGCTTCCGCGCCAGGGCGACGTCGTTCGCGGCGAAGAGGTCGAACGTATAGTCGATCAACGGCTTGGCCGACTTGCCGAAACCGATTCGATCGGGGATGACGACGCGGTATCCCGACGCGGCGAGCCGCTCCGCCGGGCCTTTCCAGTACGCTCCGAAAAAGTTCTTTCCGTGGAGGAGGAACACGGTCCCTCCGTTCGCCGGCCCTTTCGGCGGGACGTCCATGTAAGCCATCCGGCCGTTGGCTGTGTCGAGATATCGAACCGGATAAGGGTAGGGGTAGCCCTCCATCGCGATCCCCATTTCCGAGGGCGGCAGCGGAACGGCGACCTGGGCGAGAAGGAAGGAGAGGAGGGCGGGCATCCGCTTTTGGGCGGCGTTTGCCGCCCAAGGGTTCATCAGGGCCGGAAGGTGGGTACGCGGGGGATCATCCGCGAGAGGATCGCCGCACCGAACAGGATGGGGAGGATCAGGAACTCCAGACCGTCGAACGCGAGCGTGAACGGGACCGCCATCCCCAAGCTCATCGCGTCCACCGCCGCCTCCAAGGGAAACTCTAAAGCCTGGAGGACGAGCATCAGGAGGAATCCAAGCCCGAGGGCGGTCGCCTTCGACCCAACCGGTACCGCTCTATCCCGCATGAGCGCGAACCCGCCGGGAATGTCGATCCAGCCCTTGCGGCGAGCGTAGCCCATCACCGCGTGCGTCGGAAGTCTCTTCACCCTCCTACCGACTCCTGGACGGGGGCGGGAGTTGCGGAGTAGGTCTTAAGTCTTTAGGCCGTCTGGGGAGCTGGACGGACTAAAGACTCCTCCATCGCCTTACCGCTTGCGGCGGCGGATCATCGCGGCCGCGCCGAGTCCGAGTCCGAGCATCGAGGCGGGCTCGGGAACGGGGTTGACGCCCTGGGTGCGGAGCCACGACTGAATCTGGGGATTGGTCAGGTCGATCGCTCCGCTCCCGTAGTACGCCTCGCCGGGAGCCAGGTCTGTGTACTGGTCGTGGTACCCACCCGTATTGGTGGCCGCGAAGCCGTAGTTCCGGTACGTGGGAGCCGTGTTCGCGTTGGGCTGGGTGAGATTGAAGGTGAACGACGAGATCCCGATCAGCTCGCCGTTCGAGAACCACCCGCCGCCGGAGTCGTTCCCTGCGAGCATCGCGTCGCCCGCCTCCTTGACGTAGCCGAGCATGTAAGGTCCGAATCCGTCGCTCTTCGTGGGGCTGGAATTGTAGAGGACGCCCTTCTCATCCAGGGTATTGTCGCCCGCGCGGCGGGTTCCGACGGCTGTGGCGAGCGTGTAGCCTTTGCCGTCGCCGGACACCACGCCCGAACGACCGAGACCGACCATCGTCAGATCCTGGCCGACCACCGAGCCGGTCGCGACGTCGTACCAGCCGGGAAGGGCCTCCTTCACCGTGACGAGCCGCAGATCGACGTGAGCCTGGTGCGTGGAGTCCGTAGGGTCCACGTAGTTGAAAGCCCCGGAGGTTCCGCCATAGTTGTAGATCGTTCCGTTCAGCGTGAAGTAGCCGGCGCCGACGTGCCAGGCGGTGAGAACCTGATGTTGGCCGACCGCGACGGCCGACGAACCGTTGATCTGCCCGACGTAGGAGAAGGCGGTGTCGATGGGGCCGGGATCGGTCTTGGACTTCGTCGCGACGATCGCGTGGGCGGAGGCGAAAGCGAGTCCGGTCGTCAGGACCGTGGCAAAGCGCCGGGAAGCGTCCCGAAAGGAATTCACCCCGGCATTATAGTCCGCCTTTCGGGGAACCCCGGTCGCTTTCTGTTCTCCCGTAAGGCCGGAGCACGAGGCGGATACGGTAACTTTGATCCGACGATGGCGGACGGTCTCGAGGACCAGGGTTGGGCCCGTTTGGGAGTCGCGGCGGCGCTCGGACGGGAGTACGCGGCGGATGGAAAGGCGTTCTTGCCGTTCCTGGCGCGGCTGCTCGAAGGGGCGATGCCCGAGGAGACCGAGCTACGCACGCAGGGGTTCTTCAAGAAGACGCTCGTCGGGGTGACGATCGACCTAGGCGGTCTGCGCTACGCCGTCGACGATCCGGGACGCGGTCCGCTCGTCGCCACCCGAACCCAGATCGTGCGGGGCATCGCCCTCAAGACGGAGACGATCCCGATGCCCGATTGCCTCGCGGAGTTGGAAGCCGTCCTTCAGGCGCGGGCGGGCGAGAACGCGCGGGCGCGGGCGGCGCTTGCGGGAATGTTGGGGATAGAGTAAGCGCTATGCGGCTTTTCGGCATCCAGATCGGAGGCGACGAGGACGACGACGCGCGCCGGGCTCGTGCCGAAGCGAGTCAAGCCGCGATCCAGGCCGGCGGCCTTCCCCTCGACGCGGTGGATCGCCTCAAGGTGGCCGCACGGGAAGATTTCTTCACCTCGAACCTCTCGGCGAGCGAACTCCTTCTTACCCGCGAGCGGGGCTTCAAGCCGCTGGGGCAGGTGATGGGGACGTCGGTCTACAACGTCGGTTGGCAGTGGACGCCCGGAAGCTCGTGGTACGCCAGTTCGCAGGAGTTGGAGACGCTTACCGCCGCGAACTACGACGCGCGCCATCTCGCCCTCGGGCGACTCCGGCAGGAGGCCAAGCTCCTCGGCGCGGACGGCGTGGTGGGCGTCCGTCTCCAGATCCGCGACTTCGAGGGGGGGAGCGGGCTTCTGGAGTTCGCCGCCTTCGGGACGGCGGTGCGCCGCGAGGGAGCGCCGCCGAGCCACGGCGAGCCGTTCCTTTCCGACCTTTCCGGCGCCGACCACTGGGCCCTGCGCGAGGCGGGCTACCGGCCCGTAGGCTTCTGCCTGGGTAACTGCTCCTGGTATCAGGTCGCCGACGCGCAGACCCAGCGCGCTCAGGTCGGCGGCTGGTTCGGCGGCGCGTGGCAAAGCCAGGAGCTACGAGGCTACAGCCAAGCCGTCTACACCGCCCGCCATCTCGCGATGACCCGCATGGAGGCCGAGGCGAAGGCGGTCGGCGGGGAAGGGATCGTCGGCGTGAGCCTCCATCCGAAGATCGAGGAGCGCCACGTCGAGCAGGGCGAGAACACGCCCGCCCGCCGGGATCTCCTGGTGACCTTCACCGCGGTCGGCACGGCGGTCGTCCGCGAAGCGGCGGCTCCCGCGCCCAAGGCGCCGCTCAACGTCGTGCGGCTGCGATGAAGCCGTTCGTCGCTTTGGGCTCGCCCGCGCAGACGCTCGTCATCGGGAGCGCGGGCTTCCGTCCGCTGGGCGTGGTGATCGGCGGGTCGGTCGTCGGCAACGTGGCGACGAACGTAAGCGGTCTCGACGGCAAGGAGATCCGCTACCGGGCGGAGAGCTTCGAACTGGCCCTTGGGAACGCACGGCGGTCGAGCAGGCGGCGGTCGGCGCGAGCGGAGTCGTGGGGGTACGGGTCGAGACGCGGAATCTCGGGGATTCGAACGGTCCTAACGCGATGGTCGAGGTCCGTTGCGTCGGGACCGCCGTTCTCAGGGAGGCTCCGGCCGAAAAGCCATTTCTCTCAAGCCTCGACGGCCCCGGCCTCGCCACTCGCGATGGGACGGCTCCAGGTCGACGCCCGCGAGGCGGGCGGGGAAGGCGTGGTCGGCGTCGACTTTCGGCCAGAGATCGTCGAGCGCGGCCACGGGATGCGCATCGACATCGTCGTGGTCGGGGCCGCCGTCCGTCGCGAACTTGGACATGGCGCCTCGGATCCGCCCCGGACGGTCGTTCCGCTCCGGTAGCGGAGCTTGGCTGGGAAAGTCGCAAGCGGATCGTAACCGCTCTTCAAGGGGGCATAATCGCAGGGGTAAGGGACATCTATGAGCGACTACGTCCAGGGATCGATGCAGGGCCTCCCCGAGGCCGCCGTTCGCCGCCTTCAGGAGATGCGCGGCACGGGCGCGAGCCCGAAGCTGTTCACCTCCGACCTTTCCGTCAACGAGTTCCTTCTCGTGCGACAGGCGGGCTTCGAGCCGCTGGGGCTCGTGATGGGCTCGTCGATCTACCACATCGGCATCCAGATTCCGGGCATGTTCCAAAACCAGGAACTGGACGTGCTCACCCAGGCGATGTACCACGCCCGCGAGCTGGCGATGACCCGTATGGAGGAGGAGGCCGACGTTCTCGGTGCGGACGGCGTCGTCGGCGTCCGTCTGATCGTCAACCGCCAGGAGTGGGGCGAGAACCTCGCCGAGTTCATGGCGATCGGCACCGCGATTCGCTCAACCCGCTCCGGCTCGTGGCGCACGCCCGACAACCGACCCTTCACCTCGGACCTGAACGGCCAAGACTTCTGGACCCTACTCCAGGCGGGCTACCGGCCGGTCGCCCTGACGATGGGCACCTGCGTCTACCACGTCGCTCACCAAGGCTTTATGCAGGCCCTCAAGCGCATCGGTCGCAACGTCGAGATGGAGAACTACACCCAGGCTCTCTACGACGCGCGCGAGCTGGCCCTTTCCCGGATGCAGGCGGAGGCCGAGCGCGACCAGGCGGTCGGCATCGTCGGCGCGCGGGTGGACGAGAGTTCCCACGGCTGGGGTTCGCACATCATCGAGTACTTCGCCGTCGGCACCGCCGTCGCCGAACTCGCCCCAGACCACCAGGTCGCCGCGCCGCAGATGGTCCTGCCCCTGAGCGGGTAGCTCGCTTTTCGATCCGCGGCCCGGAGGGCCGCGGATCGGAAGTCTAGACCGCGCCTTCCGTGTAGTACAGCAGGCGGTGGCAGGTCTCGCAGGCCATGATCTTGCCGTCCTTCAGGCCTTGGATCGTCCGCTCGGGGAGGAAGGTGCCGCACCCGTTGCAGGTTTGGCTCCTCACGTTCACGTCGACCATGCCGATCCCGCCGTGCTTCTGGCGGATCGACTCGTAGCGGGCGAGCGCGGAGGGGCTGACGAGCTTCGCGAACTCGGGTCGCTTCGCGCCCATCTCCCGGTACTCCGTTTCCAGGGCGCTCCGCTCGACCTTCGCGTCGGCCTGCCGCTTCGCGAGCATCTGCCGCCGCTGGTCGAGGGCGCGCTTCCACTTCTTCGCCGTCTCTTCGGCAGGCGGAACCAGTTCCATCAGCGCCATCAGCCGCTCGTCGTTCGCGTCGCGCGTGCGTTTCTGGGCCGCGATCTCCTTGTTGAGCGTCTCGACCTCCCGAGACGAGACCACCGGGCCACCGTACAGCTCCTTGTCGATCCGCTTGAGCTTGTCGACGATCCCCGCGTTCGCCAGTTCGAGGTCTTTCGACTCGCCGGTCAGCTTATGGTAGGCCCCGTCCGTCTCCGCGACCTTCGCTTCTAGAGCCTTGACCTCGGCGGCGAGTTTCTGGCCGACGTCGAGGTTGGCCGCGCGCTGGCGAACTTCGGCGAGGCGGTTGTCGAGCTGCGCGAGCCGCCAGAGACGGAGCAGATCGTTGGAAGCCATGAGGACAGAATACAGGGTCGCCCGATCTTTGGGTTTCGAGCGTCCCGCAAGGCGGGGCCTAGCGGCGCCTCGGGATTCCGCTTCGCACCGAAACCAGACGTTCCCGGTGGTCGTTAAAGAGGCAGATGGCGCGCACACCCAGCACCTGGGAGACCGAGAGAGCCTGCTCGTAGCGCGTCGGATTCACCTTCCCGTCGCGGCACTTCTCGGTCGTCTCGTCATATCGCGCGCAGTCTCGGCAGTACACTCTCTTTCACCCCACCTATGGTCGCCACGTCCCTCGCTCTGCTCACGATCCTCGCGCAACGCTCGAAGGATCAGTATACGCTGGGTCGTCTGAACGGCCACTTTGTCGTGCGGAACGGCGCAAGATCGGAGACCGTCCCAGACGCTTCCGCCGCGAAAGCCAAGACCTTCCTCTCTTTTCGGCGCGACCGGCGCTGGGTCGTCTGGGACAAGCGGGGCCTCACGATGCGCGACGGCGACTGGACCGTGACCGACCGCCTCCAGGCGATTCCTACGTCGCCCCGGTTTCAGGACAAGGACGCGATCCGGGCGACCCTCGCGAAGGTCAAGAGCGGCGGTCGCAAGCTCGCGGCGAACGGCCTGAGCGGGGCGCGGCGAGTCGGAAGCAAGGTCTACCTATTGCCCCGCTGGGAAGGCGACGACGGCAAACCCTGGTTGGAAGTTCTCTTGGTCGTCGATCTCGCGCAGCCGCATCCGAAGCCACGCTTCCTCGGCGCCTTCGAGGGTCTTTCCCTAGGAGAAGGCCTGATCGACGATCGTCTCGGCATCCAGAACGGTCGCCTCGCCGTCGCGGTGAACGGCGAGGATGGCTGGGGGATCGGAACCTTCGATCCGGCGAAGGGAAAGTTCGCGTTCGACGAGCGCGGCGGTCGCCTCGTCGCTATGGACGGTGGGAAGACCATCGAGGAGACCTCGTACGGGGTCTTCGTCGCCGGACGGCAGCAGGGCGGCCACACCGTGCCATGGCTGGAGCTTCGCGGCCCCGCCGATTTCGTGCCGGGCGACGGGACCGTCTTCCTCCGTGCGGGCACGAACCTTCGAAACGCCGAGACCGGAGCCGAGTTCCGTCTTCCGCGCCGCGCCGCCCTCCGGCGCACCCCGGCGGGTCTCCTGGTCTACTGGCCTGAGGGCGCTCCCCGCTCCGCCCGTCTCCTCGATCCGGATCGTCTCGAAGAGCGCGCCCGTTGGGAGAAGGGAACACGCTCCACGGAAGGCAAGGCGAAAGATCCCGTCGAGAAGGCTCCCACGAAGAAGGCGCGCAAGCGAAAGCCTGCCGCCTAAGGGGGAAGTAGAGGATAGCGGCGCAACTCTCTACCCTCTGGGATCAATCGCCACCGAGCCTTGAAGATTCGGAACCGTCACCGGTCGAGCGCGACGTCGACGGGGCGGCAAAAACGCACCCTCGTAGACCTCTCAGGTTTTTTCATCTCTTTTCCGTTTACCCGTGGGGTTTCGTCCCACAGGGCTCCGACAATTAAAACACAAGCGAGGACGAAGGTCCTCGCGAAGGGAAGGCAGGATGCCCACCCCGACACGGAGCCCTCAACGGAATGATTACTCTCGACAAGTCTACGATTCAGACGGAAAACGAATCGCTCGTCGCCCGCTATGTCGCCTTCCCGCGTGAGGAGCTTCGAAACCAGATCCTCGTCGCCTACACCCCGCTCGTCGAGCGGACCGCGCGCAAGTTCAAGGGCCTGGAGCCGCTTGAGGATCTCGTCCAGGTCGGCTACATGGGCCTCCTGAACGCCCTCACGAAGTTCGATCCCGACGCGGGCGTCCGGTTCAACACCTACGCCACCTACCTCGTCACCGGCGAGATCAAGCACCACCTCCGCGACCGCGCCCAGACCATCCGCCAGCCCGCTTGGCTTCAGGAGCTTCGCTCCAAGTGTGTGAAGGCCGAGGCCGGCCTGCGCGTCGAGCTCGGTCGCGAGGCCAGCCACCGCGAGATCGCCGAGCGCATCGGCGCCTCCGAGACCCAGGTTCGCGACGCCATCATGGCCGCCGAACTGACGAAGGTCGGCTCGCTCGACGCCGCCCTCCCCGGCGACGACGACAGCTCGGAGATCGAGCGGCTCGACGCGGGCGACTTCTGCCCGCAGCAGCTCTCGATCGAGGATCGCGTCGTGCTGGAGCACGCCATGGGCCAGCTCCGCGACCTGGAGAAGCAGGTGCTCGTGCTTTTCCACTTCGAGTCCCGCCCCCAGGCCGAGATCGCCGAGCGGCTCGGCATCTCCGGCAACTACGTCAGCCACATCCTGCGCCAGTCGCTGAGCAAGCTGCGCAAGTTCCTCGCCGCCGAGGAGGAGCAGGATCGTCTGCTGCGCCGCCAGGCCGAGACGATCGACTACGACCAGATCGACGCCGCGACCGGCGCCTACACGCAGGCCTACCTGCGCCACCGCCTGGAGGAGGAGATCCACCGCGCCGGCGCCGAGGGCGGCAGCGTCGCCCTCGTGCGGGTCGCCTTCGACGGCCTTGACGAGATGCGCAAGTTCTACGGCGAGGCCGCCGTGCGGGACTTCATGGCGGACGCCGCCGACTTTCTCAAGGCGAACGTCCGCCGCCTCGACATGGTGGCTCGCGACGGCGAGACGGGCTTCGCGATCATGCTGCCCTTCACCGGCGGCACGGTCAAGGTCGTCCGCGACCGTCTGATCGAGGCGGCCAAGGGCTTCACGCCCGGCCGGATGGGACCGCGCGGCTCGCTCGTGGTCCGCATGGGCATGGGCTCGATGCCCGAATCGGGCCGCTGGGCGAAGGACGTCTACGCCGCCGCCGAACCGAAGTAAGCGCGGAAAACGCCGAAAGGGCCGCCGACCTTCTCGGGTCGGCGGCCCTTTCGGCGTCTAACGGAGCCTCAGACGCCGTCTTCCTTGCTCGACATCGTGGCCGCCCCAAGGATCGCGCCCGGAAGGAACAGGAGGGCGTAGAACCACAGGCCCGGGTGGTAGCCCCACGAGAGACTCCAGATCAGCATCGCGAAGAAGGGAAGGGCCAGTACCGCGCCCGCGTTGCGCGTGCCCTTGCCGCCCTGTGCCGCCACGCCCAGCGCGGGAAGGGTCAGAAGCCCCGAGACCAGGAAGATTCCCCCGACCCATCCCGGCCCCGCCCCGTAAGGGTGGATCGCCAGCATCGACACCATCCAGATCCCATACAGCGCCGCCGCCAGTGAGATCATGCCGTGCCAGACGCCGAGGAGGAGGAAGAGGGGACGCATACCGATATGACGACTTACGAGCGGCGGTGCGAAAGGGTTGTGGGCCGTTCGACCTTTTTCGCCAATTTCCCGTCGTTGAGCGTGGATCGTCGTCTCCGATCCGCCGAGTCCCGATTCCCCGGTACCCTATCGCCTAACCATGCCCCTTCCGATCGAGGAACTGACGCCCAGGCAGATCGTCGCCGAACTGGATCGCTATATCGTGGGCCAGACATCGGCCAAAAAGGCCGTCGCCGTCGCCCTGCGCAACCGCTACCGCCGCCAGCAGCTGCCCGAGGACGAGCGTGCGGACGTCATGCCGAAGAACATCCTTATGATCGGACCGACGGGCGTGGGCAAGACGGAGATCGCTCGTCGCCTCGCCCAGCTCGCCAAGGCTCCCTTCGTCAAGGTCGAGGCGACGAAGTTCACCGAGGTCGGCTACGTCGGTCGCGACGTCGAGAGCATCATCCGGGATCTCGTCGCCAACGCGGTGCGCCTCGTCGAGGTCGAGCGGAGCGAGTCCGTCCGGGCCGACGCCGAGCAGAAGGCGGAGGATCGGCTCGTCGAGATGCTGGACGAGGAGGAGAACGGCCCGATGCCTTACTACTTCGACGAGACGAACGCGGAAGAGGCCGAGGCGCGCGCCGAGAAGCGCGAGGCGATCCGCGCGCGGCTGAAAACGGGCGAGTTCGAGAACCGCGAGGTGAGTTTCGACAGCGACGAGGCCGCCCCTTCGTTCCTCCAGGTTTTTACCCCTGGCGGTATGGAGGAGATGGGCATCGACACCAACGCGTTGGGCGGAGCCTTCGGCGGAACCAAGCGCGTGACGCGCCGGGCGACGGTGGCGGAAGCCCGGACGGCCCTCGTTCAGGAGGCGGCGGGCGAACTCCTCGACAAGGCCAGCCTCCACCGCGAGGCGGTCCACCGTTGCGAACAGACCGGCATCGTCTTTATCGACGAGATCGACAAGGTCGCGGGCCGTTCCGGCGGTTCCGGCCCGGACGTCTCGCGCGAGGGCGTCCAGCGCGACCTGCTGCCCATCATCGAGGGCAGCACCGTCCAGACGAAGTTCGGCCCCGTGAACACGGACCATATCCTGTTCGTCGCGGCGGGCGCCTTCCACATCAGCCGCCCCAGCGACCTCATCCCTGAGCTTCAGGGCCGCATGCCGATCCGGGTGGAACTGGAACCGCTCGCCGAGGGCGACTTCCGGCGCATCCTGCTCGAGCCCCGCAACGCCCTCGTCAAACAGTACACGAAGCTTTTGGCGGTGGACGGCGTCACCCTCTCGATCACCGAGGATGGCATCGCGGAGATCGCGCGTCTCGCCACCGAGGTCAACCTTCGGACGGAGAACATCGGTGCGCGCCGCCTCCACACGATGCTGGAAAGCCTTCTTCAGGAGGCCCTCTTCGAAGCGCCCGACGGTGGGACCACGGAGATCCGTCTCGACGGCCCCAAAGTAAAGGAACGGCTGGGTCCGATGGTCGAGAATCGCGATCGCTCGCGCGCGGTTCTCTAGCCTAGAGACGGGGCTGGGGTGAAGGTATAGCGATGTACCAAGGTCTAATCTTGGTACACTCGCGTCTTCCCCATGGCGAGAACCTATAACGAGGTGGCGGCAGAGATCCGGCGACGGATCGAGACCGGAGCCTACGCTCTGGACCAGCCGCTTCCTTCCGAGCGCGTTCTAGGGGAGGCGTTCGGCGTCCATCGCGCGACCCTACGCCGCGCGCTGGCGAGGCTCGAAGCCGATGGAACGGTGCGTCGGGCTCCGGGCGACCGCCCCTATCCTTGTGCGCCCAAGCGACCGTTGGAAGGCAGCATCGGCCTTTGCGCGGCGCACCGGGACGATCCATACGCCCGCTCTCTCATCGCGAACGGTATGGTCGAGGAGCTCCGTCGGCAAGGCTCGAACCTGCGGCTCGTGTGGTCGGACGACCATGCGCTAGAGCCGGACGAGCCGCTGTCGAACGAGATGCGTTCTCTCGTTGGGCTTGTGCTTTGGCCACCGGGCCTGACCGACGTGGAGCGCCTTCGGGAACTCCGCCGCTCGATGCCGACGGTGGTCGTCGACTCGCCCGTCGTTGGTTACGAGTCGGATTTCGTGGGTTTCGACGACGAGTCGGCGGGCTACGAGGCGGCGCGACATCTGGTCGAGCAGGGCCATCGCCGGATCGCCTTCGTCGGAAGTCTCTTCGCGGTCACGGCGCGGTTCCGCCATCACGGCTTCGTTCGGCTCCTTCACGAAGCGGGCCTTGAGCCCGTCGTCGGCTACGAGCCTTTGGTCTACGTCGATCGCCTGCCTCCGGCGACCGTCGACGCCTACTTCGGGGCTTCGCCTTCCGTCCGTCCGACCGCGCTCCTGTGCGAGAACGACGAGACGGCGGCGCGGCTCATGCCGTACCTCACCGACCGCGGTCTCCGATCGCCGGACGACGTGGCCCTCATGGGCTTCGGCGGCGCCCAGCCTATCCTCCTCGACGCGCTCGGGATGACCACGATGGAGCAGCCTTACGTCGAAGTGGGAAGGGAGGCGGTTCGGCTCCTCCTGGATCGTTTGGAAAGCAGAAGGGAAGGCTTGGCCGAGGAGATTCGGCTACCGATGCGCCTTCGCGTCCGGAACTCCTCGCGCGGAAAGAGCGAAGTCTCGGTTGTGGCTTAGAGTAGACCGCCGGTCTACCGGACGCGGCTTATCTTCGGAAGAACGCCTTCATGGAGTGGCGTGGGATTCTTGCTGCCGCGTCGTCTTTCAGGCGGTTCGCAGGCGCGAACCCGGCCACAGGCTAGAGGGCCAACCACAAATTGCGACATTCGTCGGAGCGTAGACCAACGGTCTACGCTGGCTTGGCAAAGCTGAGGAACCTATGTATAATGCCCGAACAAGGTGAACGATCTAGGTGCGTTGAAGCGTCTCGTTCGCCTTTGATCCAAAGAAGGAATCACCAATGAAGCGGGCTTTCACCCTTATCGAGCTGCTCGTCGTTATCGCCATCATCGCGATCCTCGCCGCCATCCTCTTCCCGGTCTTCGCCCAAGCTAAGATGGCCGCCAAGAAGACCGTCGCCATCAGCAACGCCAAGCAGATCGCCTTGGCGCTCAATATGTACGCGACCGACTCCGACGACACGATCATGCCGTCGTACATCTACAACGAGCCGGGCATCAACGGTTCGACGAGAACGGACAAGCCGTTCGACTGCTTGATGCAGCCTTACGTCAAGAGCTACGAGTTCTGGCACACCCCCGGCGATACCCACACGCTTGAGAACGGCCAGACGGACAACGACGTCTGGGACGGTTCGCTCAAGGGTAAGCCGATCCTGCGTTCGTTCGCCTACATCGGTCACATGGCGACGGATCAGAACGGTGGTTACATGGACCGGAACACGGGGATCGGACCGATCGGTTGGGACTGCCCGTCCTATCCGGTGCGGAGCATGACCCAGTTCGATGAGCCGTCCAACACCCTCGCCTTCGCGGAGGTCTGGCCCTCGAACGCGGGTCCTCGCGTCGGAACCCGCGACGGAAGCACCCTGATCAACTGCGACAACTGGAAGTTCGCGGGCCGAAAGCCGAACGTCGACCCGTTGCCAGCGGCTGCTGCGGAAGGCCGCGACTGCAACAACGCGAGCTATCGGGCGGCGAAGCCGACCCCGGGGTACGGCGGTTACGCGGCCTATGTCCGCGTCGATGGCAGCGCGAAGGCTATGAACTGGGGACAGATCCGCAAGAACGATATGTACATGCTCAAGGTGGCGAAGCCGAGCACGGTGGTCACGCCTTGACGCGACCGGTCCTGATCGGGCTTCTGGGCCTGGTCGCGGTCGGCTGCTCTTCTTCCGAAGGAACGAGCGACTCGCCTTCGCCGAAGAGCTATACGCAAACCGCGCCCTCTCCGGCGGCTGCCGGGACCCCTGCCGCTTCGCCGTCAGGCGGAACGGCTCCGTCGGATCAGATCAAGAACATCAGCGGCGACACTCCGCCGCCCGGCGTCAAGTAGGCGACGCCGAGATCGTGGCGAGAGGCCCGTTCCAGAATCTGGAACGGGCCTCTCCGTCCTAATCGGTCCACAAACGAGTTTGTCCCGCGAAGGATTCCAGAGGTATGGTTCGACCATGGACGTCGATATCGCGATCGTAGGGGGTGGTCCCGCGGGCAGCACCGTCGGATGCCTGCTTAAGAAGTACCGCCCCGATCTAGCGGTCGCCATCTTCGAGCGGGAGCGGTTTCCTCGGGACCATGTCGGTGAAAGTCAGCTTCCGCCGATCTCGAAGGTGCTCGCGGAAATGGGGTGCTGGGACCAAGTGGAGGCCGCTGGGTTCCCGATCAAGATCGGCGCCACCTACCGTTGGGGTCAGACGAGCGACCTCTGGGACTTCGAGTTCCTTCAGGGCGACGCCTTCCAGAATCAAGCGCGACCCGAAACCTACGACGGGCAACGCAAGCTGACCGCCTTCCAGGTCGATCGCGCGCGCTACGACAAGATCCTCCTCGACCACTCCCGGAAGCTGGGTTGCAAGGTGTTCGAGGAAACGACCGCGCGGGTGAAAGGCGTCTTCGAAGATCGGATCGAGGGATTGGTCTTGTCCGACGGGCGTGAGGTCCGCGCGCGACACTACGTCGATGCGAGCGGTCACGCGGGCATCCTTCGTCGAGCGCTCGGCGTCGAGATCGACGCCCCGACCTCGCTCCAGAACATCGCGATCTGGGACTATTGGCAGAACGCCGAATGGGCGGTGAGCCTCGGCGTGGGCGGCACGCGCGTGCAGGTCATGTCGCTCGGATACGGCTGGATCTGGTTTATCCCGCTCGGACCCACCCGCACCAGCATCGGTCTCGTCGTGCCTGCCGCCTACTACAAGGAAAGCGGCCTGACGCCCGCCGAACTCTACCGCCGCGCCATCGCCGAGGAGCCGCTCATTCGCCGCCTGACCGCCAACGCGACGAGCGAGGACGGGCTCCAGACGACGAAGGACTGGTCGTTCGTCGCCGACCGAACCGCCGGAGCGAACTGGTTTCTCGCGGGCGAGAGCGCCGGATTCGCGGACCCGATCCTCGCGGCGGGCATGACGTTGGCGCATCAGGGGGCGCGGGAGTGTGCCTTCACGATCCTCGAGCTCGATCGCAAGATTCTCGACCCCGAGTGGCTCAAGGGCTGCTTCGACGATCTTCAGCGCCGACGCATCGCTCAGCACATCCGTTTCGCGGACTACTGGTACTCGGCGAACGGCCAGTTCTCGGACCTTCAGCAGTACTGCTCGACCATCGCCAAGGACGCGGGATTGGATCTCGATCCCCAGAAGGCGTTCCAGTGGCTCGGCACGGGCGGCTTCGCGAACGAGGACGTCGGGACCGTCGGCATCGGCATCACCGACGTGCGATCACTGAAGAACCTGACCGCTCTGTTCGGTCAGGGCGATGCCAAGTGGCACGTTGCGGACTACAACGTGTTCGAGTTGAACGTGGACGGAGCTTCGCGCGTCTGGTTACCCCGCTACGAGGCCGGGCGCGTTGAGCGTGTCCGTACCTACGTGCGCGAAGGGAAGCGACTGCCGCAGACTACGGGGTACCAAGCGGTTATCACCGTACTCAAGGCCGCCTCTGACCTTGCTCACATCCTGCACAACGTGGAGGTGTACCGAATTCGCGAGCGCCTCGACGTTTCGCCCGATCAATGGCGGAATACCTTCTTTCAGTTCTTGGAAACGATGCTCGCGGACGGATGGGTCGAAGGCCGCTTCGATTCGAACCAGCCCCATTTTGCCCCGGACGGGGCCGAATCGGCCGTCGCCCTCTCCGCGTAGAGGCTTCGGACCGGAAGAAGAAGCCCGCGAAGGCATCGATCCCGTTCCGTTCGGATGGTCACAAAGGAGCGTGGCTAGCCGCGACGCTCCTTTTTCACGAGAGATGTACCAATGGTCTACGATTTGGCCCTAGGACAGAGTCAAGCCGTCGTATACTGTCCTTAACGACCCATCCGAATCGTCTCGGATGGGTCGGGCTTCCAACGAAGGACGCACCATGAAACGGGCCTTTACCCTCATCGAACTGCTCGTCGTGATCGCGATCATCGCGATCCTCGCCGCCATCCTGTTCCCTGTGTTCGCCCAGGCGAAGATGGCCGCGAAGAAGACGGTCGCCTTGAGCGCCGCCAAACAGATCGGCCTCGCGTTGAACATGTACGCGACCGACGCCGACGATTACACGGTCCCTTGCGCCATCTACGACCAACCAGGCGTCAATAATCCCGGAACGATCCAGGAGAACCCGTCGAACGGCTTTTATTACCATATGAAGCCGTTCGACGCCTTGATGGATCCCTATATCAAGAGCGCTGAGTTCTGGTCGGTGCCCGCCGATACGCGGCCGATCAACAGCGACACCACGGACGAGTACTTGTGGGATGGAAGATTCCGGAACCGGATCATCCGCCGCTCGTTCCAGATGACGAGCCACATCTGCACGGTCCAGGCGACGGGCAGCTCCACAGGGCAGCTCGATCGCAACACGGGGATCTCGCCCTCCTGGTGGGATATCCGCGGCGGTTTTCCCATGCGCTCCATGACCGAGTTTAGCGATCCCTCGAGTACGATCGCCTTTGCGGAGATATGGCCCGATGGAAGAGGACAGGGGGGCGGTGGTCGTGTGGGCGCTTTGGGCGATCCGATCCTGTTCGGATGCGACACCTGGAAACTCGCGGGCCGCATCCATCCGAGTGGAGCCCCAGGAGATCGTCTTCCGAGCGATGGCGATAACTGCAACCAGCGCACCCTGGTCCCACAGAACAATCCGACTCCAGGCTACATGGGACGCGCGAACTACTCGCTTGCCGACGGAAGCGCGAGGACCTTGGGCTGGGGACAGATTCGTAAGAACGACTTCAACATGTTCAAGATCCAGAAGCCAGCCAACCCGGGTCAGTACATCCCATGAGGCGCCTGCTTCCGCTTATGCCGTTTCTTCTCCTCGGATGCGGTTCTTCGCAATCGCCCGAAGAGAAGGCCGCCGCAAACTATCCTCAGCCGAAGATGATGTCGGAAGAGGAAGGCCGTAAGCTTATGGAAGGCGACCGTGCCGCTCGACAGGGCTTGGCGACGGGCCAGCCTCAAAGCAAGTAGCGATGGCTTGCCGCTTAGGCTTGGCGGTCTGGGGCCAAGCCTTGAACTAACGCATCGAAGCGCCGGGGGCGGCGGTCGCGATGCCGACCGCCGCCTCGGGGGGCGGGTCGCGGTGGAGCTTTGAGAGCCCTTGCCGCGCGAAGAAGGAGACGATCAGAACGACCGTCATCAGCGCGCCGCCAAGGGCGAAGGCGGTCTGGACGCCGCCGTGAACCCCACTCCAGTCATGGCCACGGGTGGCGCGGGCGATCTGACCGAACATCAGCACCCCGAAGGGCGAAAGGCCGCTCAGCGCCCAGATGTGCATCGCGAGGACACGCCCGTGGAGGCGCTCGGGAGCGAGCGTTTGGAACAGCGCGTTGGTCGTGTTCAGCTGCACGATGCCGCCCGCGCCCGCCAGGGCGAGCAGCGGGTAGGCGACGAAGGGCTGGTCGGTGTGCGACAGACCGGTAAGACCGATCGCGATCATCGCGATCGCGCTCCGGATCATCCATCCCTTGCGGCGGCTTTGGGAAAGGTGGGTCACGACGAGAAGCCCGAGGAAAGCGCCCGTGCCGATGGCGATTCCCGCGCAGGTGAGCGGGACGCGCGCGGCCTCCGCGTTCCCGTGGGCCAACACATCGGTCGCGTAGGCGGGCATCATCGCCGCATAGGAGAGCCCGAAGAGGGCGGTCGCCAACTCGAACAGCCACAGCGTTCGCAGGCGCACGTCGCGGATGGCGTACAGAGCCCCCTCGATCACGAGATCCTTCAGCGTGCCCTGGGAGCGTTGGCGCGACGTAAGGTCGGAACGGATCGATCGAAGCGAGCCGATCAGGGCGAGATAACTGATACCGTCGGCGAGATAGCACCCGAACACGCCTGCGACGTTCAGGATCACGCCGCCGATCGCCGGGCCTGCGATGCGCGCGACATTGAAGGTCATCGCGTTGACCGGTACGGCGGCGGCGAGGTCCTCGATCGGAACGACGCGGCTGACCACGCTCTGACGCGTCGGCATCTCAACGCAGGCGATCAGGCCATTGAGGACGGCGATGGCGATGATCTGCCAGTACTGGACGAAGTGCCAGTAGGTGGCGGCGGCCATGTAGAGCGAGTTCACGCCGAACAAGAGCTGCGAGACGACCAGAACGCGCCGTTTGTCGAAGCGGTCTGCGAAGGAGCCCGCGACGAGGCCGAAAGCGAAGATCGGCATGCTCCAGACGAACGGCACCAGGGCGAGCTTCGCCTCGTCGTGCGTCAGCTGGTACACGAAGTAACCCTGCGCGAGGTTGGAGATCTGGCCCCCGGTAAAGGAGACGAAAGCGCCGATCCAGAGGATACGAAAGTCGCGGTATTGCAGGACGCGGCGAAGAGGAGAGGTTTGGCCGGAGCCCCTCACGCGGCGCGTCCTCCCCTCTTGCGGAGGTTGACGACCTCCGCTTCCAAAGCGTCCACGGTCGTCCGCATCGCGCCGCGCTGAGTCTCTACAAGGAGTTCACCCTTGGCGCGAACGCCCTCTACGAACTCACGGTCGAGAATGGCGCGCCGCCAGACGTCGGCGAGAGCGGCCGCGTCCGCGACCCGGAACCCGACGCCGTGCCGCTCGCACAGCTTCTGCATCGTCTCGAAATGGCCCCGCCGCATGCCGTAGGCCACCGGAATACCGTAGGCGACGGGCTCGATGACGTTGTGGCCCATGCCGCTGAAGGAGCCGCCGACGTAGGCCGCGACGCCGTAGCGGTAGGCGCCCGCGAGCTCGCCCATGGTGTCTAGAACGAACACGTCCGCGTCGGAAGACGGCGCGGAGCGGAGCGACGCCTTCAAGCCATGCCGCTCGAGAAGCCGTAGAACCTCGTCGCTCCGATTGGGACGTCGCGGCGCGATCAGAAGGCGACACTTCGCTTCGCGACGGACCTTCAGGAAGGCGGCGACGACCATCTCCTCTTCGGCAGGGACGTCCGTGCTGCCCGCCATCAGGATGGGCGCTCCTTCACCAAGCCACGCTTCCAGGCTGCGAGCCGCGTTGGGGGCGAGATCCTTCTGGCGCAGGTCGTACTTGAGGTCGCCCGTGATACGGACCACCTGATCGCAGTGCAGAAGCGGCTTGGCCGAGTCGAGATGGACCTGGGACTGGAAGAGGAGGGTTCGAAACGACCCCAGAAGCTTCTTGGCGAATCCTCGCTGAAACGCCTCGACGAACGGCGGACGACGGCGCCAGCGTCCATTGATGAGAACGGTCGGGATTCCCATGCGAGAGGCGCCGACGACGAGGTTCGCCGCCCGGTAGCGCTCGGTCATCACCATGAGGTCGGGCCTCATGGAGCGCAGGAGACGCAGAACGGGGAAAAGGCTGTCGAAAGGCCAATAGGCGACGGACCGTTCGGGATGGAAGCGCATCGCTTGGCGGACCGTTTCCCGGTCCCGCAGGACCCACGAGATACCGATCGGGCCGAGCCGCCCTTCCAATTCCTCGGTGACGCGCTCCATCAGGAGCAACTCGCCGAAGGAGGCCCCCACGATCATCACATGAGGACCGGGACGCTTGAGGGCCATCTCGGTCGCCGCAGGGTTGAGGGGTTTGATCGCCCAACGCTCGGGGTTGACCTCGTCGACGTTCCGGTACGCGGCGAAACGGCGGAGCTTGTGAACGACCAGAAAGGGACTGATCAGTACGCCCGCGAGATTGATCCCGAGGAGGAAAGGATCGGACCAAGGACCCGGCCTTTTGGGTGCCTTCGCCGATTCCTCGAGGTACGCCTCCACTGTTGGACAATGTACCCTCGATACGTGCACGTACGATCTCTAAAGTCCCGTTCTGTCATAATCTTCCCCGGTGTCCGAGTTTAAGGAGCGGATCGACGCGCTGGCGGCGCTTATGGAGGAGTACCGGCTGACGGAGGCGGTGCTGGAGGATGGTTCGTTCCGAGTGGCGTTCCGGCGACATGGGAAGCCCGCCCCCCTTTCCTCAGTCCCGCAGGAAGCGCCCCTTGAGACCATCGAGGACGCGCCCGAAACCGTGCCCGAGGCCCCTCCGGCCCCGGTTGGAATGCCTGTCACGACGCCGATGGCGGGCATCTTCTACGACGCCCCGAGTCCAACCTCCCCACCCTTCGTCCAGGAGGGCGACGTGGTGACGGTCGGACAGATCGTCGGTCTCATCGAGGCGATGAAGGTGTTCAACGAGATTCCCTCGCCGGTCGGTGGCGTCGTGAAGAAACGGGTTGCCGACGCCGGAGCGGTCGTCAACGTGGGCGACACCTTGATTCTCATCGGCTGAGAGCGAGGTGCGAAGGGCGGGCGCTCCACAATAGGTTCCATGCCCACTGCCCGCCCGACTCCGGACAATCGCGTCGAACGCTGGAAAAAGCTTTGGGGCACGCCTCGTCCGCTCGATGTGGCCTCGACCGAGGACGCCTTCGACGAGTTCCGGGAATCGTTCGTGCCGAGCCACATGCACAAGCGGTTCCTCAAGACGTTCGGGGTTCCCAAGGCCGCCTTTGGAAACCGCTTCTTCTTCGACGACGTCGTCTTCCGAAACTGGAACACGCGGCTCGACCAGATGCTGCCCGCCGAGGTGAAGGAGGTCGAGGTCGAGGTGATCTACGGCTCGACCGAAGCCCTCGAGGGCTGGCGACTCAAAGGGGAGGTCCGCCGGAACCTGCGCGACATCGTGATCGACGACTGGTACGCCGCCTGCGCCATCGTTCGCGCGGGCGAGACCACGCTGTACCTCTTCATCGAACCGAAGATCCAAGGCGTCCTCGTGCGGACCGTCAAGGTCCCGGACGGGGAGTAGAGGCTGCGACGCCAAGCTCTCGGGGAATTTCCCGAGAGCTTGGCGTCGTTCTAGGCGCCTGGTGGAGGGTTCGGACACGAAGACGGCACGGTCATCGCGTTCCGGCGGACGCCGCACGTCGTGATCATCGTCGAACGTGCCTAAATAGAGGGCCATGGCCACGACGTGGCGCAAGGCCCTCGCGCTTTTCGCGATCTATTTCCAAGAGGGGCTCGCCTACCGGGCGAGCGGCCTCATCTGGGTGATGACCGACGTCACGACGGCGGTCACGATGCCTCTCGTTTGGGCCCAAGCCGCGAAGGGCGGCTCTATCGCGGGGTTCGGGACGAGCGACTTCGTCCTCTACTACCTCTGTCTGCTCCTCATCCAGTGCTTCGTGACGAGCCATGTGATGTGGGACATCGCGATGGAGATCAAGGAGGGCCAGTTCACGACCGCCCTTCTGCGACCCGTCGATTGGTACCTGATGACGTTCGTCCGCAATCTCGCGTGGCGCGTCTTCCGACCGCTCCTCTTCCTTCCGTTCTTCTTCCTGTTCCTCTGGCTCTATCGAGGGATGCTGGGCGACGCGCACGTCGTCTTCTCCCCCTGGTTCTTCGTTTCCGTGATCCTCGGTCACCTCGTCTCGTTCACGCTCGTGACGATGCTGGCGATGATCGCCCTCTTTACCCAGGAGGCGATGTCGATCTTCGAGCTGTACTATCTTCCCGCCATGCTTCTCTCAGGAAGCGTCTTCCCGATCGACGTGCTTCCGAAGTGGGCTCAGACCGTCGCCCACGCGCTCCCGTTCTACGCCACCGCCGGCGCCCCGACCGAGATGCTGATCGGAAGAACCGCTCCGTCGGAGATCCTTGGCGTGATCGCGACCCAACTCTTCTGGATCGGATTCAGCTACCTCGGCTACCGGCTGCTGTGGGCGCGCGGACTGAAGGCGTACGCCGGGGTAGGGATGTAAGTCGACGACCTAGCAGTCGCTCGAGGCGAACTGCGCCATAAGGCCGTCGAACTCCTCGGTGACGCCCTTGTACTCTCTGGCCTGGGGCGACATGCCCTTCAAGGCCGCGCAGAGGGGTTTCCAGAGGGCTTCGTCGCCGAGGATCGTGGCCTTGTCCACGAAGGCCACGCCGATCAGGAAGATCGAAGCTCCGTGTTCGGGGAGGGGAAGGAGAACCTGCCGCTCGACGCGCACGACGAAGGGCTTGGCGGCGAAGGCGCGTCCGGGCGCTCGATCAGGGTGATGGTCCAACTCCTCGTCCGTCTCCAGCCCCCAGACGAAGCGAACCCACGGCCCGCGCGCCACCATCGCCTCGACCAGCTTGGGTGCGGCGGCATTGACCCGCTCGAAGTGGGGAATCGGTGCGTGCGTGGCGACGAACGGCTGGCCGATCTTCTCCTCGGGACGCCAATGGCTCGGCGCGCAGACGTGAAGGTAGGCGCTCCAATCTCGCCCTTCCTCACGCCGAACGACCGCGAGGTCGCAGGGCAGGTTCATCGCTATCGCGTCGAGTCCCTTCGCCGTCAGCGGGACCACGTCGCCGGTGAGGCGGCATTCGAGCCCATCGCCCAAGGCGAAGTACTCGGGCCACTCGTCTGCCGCACGGTTGGCGAGGGATCGCACGACCGCCTCCGCGACGGCGTCGTCCAGTTCGGCGCGCAGGACGCGGCCGGGGAAGCCGAGTTCCTTGTTCGCGCGGATGCGCGGCCAGAGCGCGTCGAGTTCGATGGCCTTTTCGTCTCCGAGCGGCTTGAGGTTGGGAGCGACGTCGTACGCTCCCTTGAGCCAGGGCGTATGGAGCCGGGCCGAAGGTAGGAACGACCCGGCGTGGTTCGGCATGGCGCCTTTACTATACGTCGTAGTAACCTCTAGGGCGATGGCCGATGGCGAGGCGTGGAAGCGGATGGCCTTGGCGGCCTCGCCGCCGCCCGCATGGCTCGCCACCGACGCGCCGAACGGCGACGTCGTACTCTCCACGAGGTTCCGCCTCGCGCGGAACCTCGTCGGCTTCCGCTTCGTTCACGCCGCTCCCGACGTCGAGCTTCGCCATACGATGGAACTCGTGCTCGCCGCCGCCCGCGAGTGCGATCTGGGTTATGAGGTCCATAAGGGGCTGACCCACGCGGAGCGGGATCATCTGGTGGCGACGCGCCTCGTATCGGCCGACTACGAATGGACGCTTCCGGGACGAGCTCTCCTGCTCGATCCCGAGCGGACGGTGTCGGTGATGGTGAACGAGGAGGACCATCTTCGGGTCCAGGCCCTGTCACCCGGTTGGTCGTTGGCCGCCGCCGAAGGGGCGGCCCATCGCTGCCTCGCGCGGCTCGGGGGCTCCCTGAATTTCGCGTTCTCGCCGGAGTGGGGCTATCTCATGCCGTCGCCGCCCAATCTCGGGGCCGGACATCGGCGTTCCGCGATGCTCCATCTGATCGGGCTTGCGGGCACCGAGCGGCTGCCGCGCATTATGGCCGCCCTCGGAGAAGAGGGCATCGCGGTACGTGGCCTCTTCGGAGAATCGAGCCGGGCTGTCGGAGCCTTCGCCCAGGTGAGCGCGACCCAAGGTGGCCCGGAAGCGTTCTCAGGAGCCGTCGAGTACCTGATCCGCGAAGAGCGCGAATCGCGTACGGCCCTCGGCGCCGAACATCTGGGCGAGCGCTCGGGCGCCGCGCGCGACTTCGCGCTCGGGTCGCGACGGCTCGGTCTCGGCGACGCGCTGCGCGTCCTCGGGTGGCTGCGGTGGGCGGCGGTAGCGGGCATCGGCACGCCCGGTCCCCGCGACGTCGACGCCGCGCTGGCGACCCTCGAGATCCGGGGCGGCCTCGCGGAGGAGGAGGCGTCCAGAAAGCGCGCCGAGCGTCTTCGGCGACTTGTGGAAGGTTAATCTGCCGAATGAACAAAACTTCATCGGTAGGCAGGAACCCATTCCAATCTCGTCTCGTCAAGCTATTCAAACCTCCAGAGAGAGGAGAGCGAGACACGTTACCGACCGGATTCTACGCATGGAGACCGGTCGGTCTTTTTCGTTTGGACGTCGTAAAGATCACGAGGACGAATCTTGCGGACGTCGGATGGTCCTTTTTTAGAACCATCGGGGGCGCGGAGGGTCTTTACCCTCCGCGCCCCCGGTGGTTCTAAGCCTTCGCTCGACTACGGCGCGACGTCGAACTCGGCGAGCGCCGCCCAGCCGCCGTTCGAGCGGTCGCTGAGGGCGATCAGCTTCACGTAGCGGACCGTTTTCGGCGAGACGAGCCGGACTGAGGTCGGCTCGTCCCGGTCGGGAAGCTGCCCCTTGGCGACCGCCGTGCCCCAGTTCTGCCCGTCTTCGCTCACGTAGATCTCGTACTCGCGGATGCGACCGTTATGGTTGTCGCGCCGCTGGGTGAGGATCACATGCCCGACGGTCTGGACCTTGTTCAGATCCACGATGAGACTGTGCGGCGGTTTGGCCGCCTCGCCGCTCCAACGGGTATGCCAGAACGTGCTCTCGTCGCCATCGAGCACGTTCTGCGGATCGCCCTCGCCTCGCTCGAACGAGCTTGCCGTCGCCTTCCACGCCATCTTCGCAGGCGGCGGATCGACCCGGACGACGTAGCGCGTCCCACCGCTCCGGATGGACACCTTCGCGGACTCCTCCATCATGATCGGCGCCGACAGCCACGTCGTGCCGTCGAGCGAGTACGTCGCGTCCTTGCCCTCGAACCGCGTCTCGGCGCCCTGCGTGACCACCAAGGGCGGCAGTGAAGCGACGACGGGAACCGGCAGGCGGCCTGGCGCCGCGACGCCGAGGCGCAGGACGTAGGAGAACCGCGCGGGCGTCGTGTCGACGATGTACGGCGGCAAGGGGCGCGGGCCGCAGGCGGCGGATCCGACGCCGAGCGTCTTGCCTGAGACGATCAGCGCGGTCGCCGTCCGCTTCGGCAGGTCGACGCGGTAGGGCACGTCCTCCATCTGCTCGTCCAGGTAGGGAAGGGCCGAGAACTGGAGCGGGGTGTCGGCGGCCTGCACCCCGAGCGTCGGCAGTCCCTTGCCGCCGAGGGCGAGCCACTTCAGGTCCTCGTGGTTGCCGCACTCCTGGGGCTTGGGATAGGGCGTCATCTGCGCCGCGACCGTGCTCGCGTACCGGCCTAGGTCGGAGCCGCGCTTGCGGTCGGCGTAGTTCTCCATCGGCCCGCGCGCGAAGTACGTCAGGTCGTCCATGCCTGGCTTGAGGAGCATCCGAACGCCCACGTGGGCGAGGCTGAGCTTCGGCCCCGAAGGCGAAAGGGCGTTGTCCACCCGAACCGTGCCGTCCGGCAAGATCGTGTAGGTCGCGAGGTGGGTCGCCGCGAAGCTACCCTTGCCCGCGTAGCGGACGCTGGTCGACACCACGACCTCGCCGGTCGCCCGCTTCGCGGCCGTCAGATCGAGAACCTCGGGCTTGAGGTCCATCAGGCCCGCGCCGTACCACCCGCCCGCCGCCCAGCCGTCGTCGTTGCGGTGCTGGGCGCGCCACAGGTGCGGCTTCGGGCCGCCGCCGGGAAGCAGGACGTTCTGACCGTTGCGCACGAGCGTGGCGAGAGTGCCCGTCGCCCGGTCGAAGGTCATCGAGAAGCCCTGGCCCGTCACCGTCACGCTCCCCGAGCCCGAGGTCTGGACGCTCAGCGCGGACCCCGTCGGCTTCGCCGCCGGCGCGGCCGCGCCCGGCAGGGCGAACTGGCCGTTGGCGATCTCGTAGCCCTTGCCCGCCCAACGCTCGGGGGTCCGGAGCGTAGCCGCGACGTTCAGCTCGTAGTCCGCGCCCAGAAGCGTCTTGAAACGGGGAAGGGGGAGCGCGACCGCCTTCGTCGCTCCCGGCGCGAGGGAAGGCATCGGCATCGTGCCGGCCCCCACCGTCGCGCCGTCGGCGGTGACCGACCACTTCAGGTCGTACTTCGCGAGGTTCGTGAAGGCGAACCTATCCTTGATCTCGATCCGGCCGCCCCCCAGGTCCTTGAATCCGACCCACTGGTAGGCCCGCTTCGCCTCAGGGAAGTGCGGCTTGGGGGAGCGGTCGGAGAACACGACGCCCTTGTGGATAAAATAGCCGTCGTTGGGCTTCTCGCCGAAGCCGCCGCCGTAGGCGAGGTAGGGCCGCTTCGGGTCGCGCCGGTTCCAAAGCCCCTGGTCCTCCCACTCCCAGATCGCGCCGCCCATCAGCGCGGGGTACTTGTCGAACAGGTCGTTGTACTCCCCGATGGAGCCCATCGAGTTGTTCATCGCATGGGCGTACTCGCACAGGTAGAACGGCTTGGTCAGGGTCGCGCTCTGGGCGATCCGCTCCGTCCCGTTCGGGTCGGTGTACATGTGGCTGTCGATCGCCGCCGGGTTGTTCGGCCCGTCGCCGAACGGCTCGTAGTGGGTCGGGCGGCTCCGATCGAGGTTCTCGACCGCCTTGAGCGCGGAGCGAAAGTTGGAGCCGCCGCCGCACTCGTTGCCGAGCGACCAGATCACGACCGACGCGTGGTTCTTGAAGTTCTCGACGTTCGCGACGTTGCGATCCACCACCATCTTCTCGAAGCGCGGCTCCCGGTCGATCACGCCGTAGTAGCCGTGGCTCTCCACGTTCGCCTCCGCGACGAGATAGATGCCCCACTCGTCGCACAGCTCGTACCAGCGCGGATCGTCCGAGTAGTGGCACGTCCGGACGTGGTTGCAGTTGGCCTTCTTCAGCATGACTAGGTCCTGGATCATGTCGGCCTCGGTGACCGTGTGACCTGTGTTCGGATTCATCTCGTGCCGGTTCGCGCCCTTGAGCTTCACCGGCCGGCCGTTGACCATGAAGACGCGGCCCTTGATCTCGACCTTGCGGAAGCCCGTGCGGTGCGAGAGCAGCTCGTCCGTCGGTCCCCCCTTGTCGTCAAGGGCGATCAGCGTCGTGTACAGCGTCGGCGTCTCCGCGCTCCACTTCGCCGGGTTCGCCACGGGGATCGTCACCGCGACCGTCCGCTCCCCTCCCGCCGGAATCGAGGGCACCATCACCGCGCCCGCGACGCCCTTGACGAGCCGCTTCTGGGGATCGGCGAGCGAGATCGCGAGCCGACGGGCGGGCGAAGCCGTCGCGCCGTAGTTGTGGAGCTTCGCCACGACCTTCAGCGTCGCGTTGCGGTACTGCGGGTCGAGGTCCGTGGTGACGAACGTGTCCTGAACGTGGAGCTTCGGCGCCGACCAGAGGGTGACGTTGCGGAAGATCCCCGACAGCCGCCACATGTCCTGGTCCTCGAAGTACGAACCGGCGGTGAAGCGGTAGACCTCCACCGCGACCGTATTCGCACCCGCATGCAGGTATTTCGTCACGTCGAACTCGGCGGCGTTGCGCGAGTTCTGCGAGTAGCCCACCTTCTGCCCGTTGACCCAGAGGAAGAAGCCCGCGTCCACCCCGTCGAACTTGAGGAACGTCTCGCGCCCCTCCCAGTCTGCGGGCACGTTGAACGTGCGCCGGTAGGAGCCGACGGGGTTGCGCTCGTCGTAGGCCGTAAAGTCCTTCGGCGGCTCGCTCATCACCCGGGGCCAGTCCTTCTGGAAGATGTAGCCGTTGTTCCGGTAGTACGGCGTTCCGTAGCCCTGGACCTCCATGTTCGACGGCACGGGGATCGTTTTCCAGCCGGAGACGTCGTAACCTGGCTTGTAGAAGTCGACGGGCCGCGCCTCGGGTCGCTTGACCCAATGGAACTTCCACGGGCCATTAAGCGATCGGGCGTATGTCGAGCGGTAGCGATCGGCCCGCAGAGCCTCCTGCATATCGCCGTAGGGGACGAGGGTGCTGTGATAGGGGATCTTGTTCAGCCCCATCACCTGCTCGTCCTCGATCTCCGCCGGAATGGGAGCGGGCGGCAACATCGAGAGGGACGCGAGAAGGGAGATCATGACTTCGGTTTGGAACGGCGCCGCTTGGCGGCGTCACGGAGTGAGGCGGCCCAATGGTCGAGCTTGGGTTCGTTCTACCCAGAACGACGCTCGGGATGGGGAGGCGACCGCCTCCCCAAGGTTACTTGCGAGAGCCCGCGTCGTGGTTGCCCTGAAGGAGCTTGTCCATCTCCGCCGAGGACATCTTGCTCGTGTCCGGCGCGGGCTTGTCGGGCGCGAGCGTCGTCGAGGGGGCCGAATCCCCGCAGCCGGACAGAAGACCGGCGGCGAGTGCGGCGAGCAGGAGCGCGACGAGGGCTTTGGTCGCCTTAGTAGGAGCCATCGTACCAGCGCCCCCAGAATCGCGTCAACTCGTTGTCGAGATCGTCGGCGGTCCCCTGCTGACCGTCCGCCCCGGCGGTGTTCTTCACCTCGCACGCGCTCGAGGCCGAGAAGCTCGGCTGGTTGACCGACATCTTCTTGTAGGACATCTTCTTCGCGTGGCCGTCGGCGAACGCCGAGATGTAGCCGTCGCCGTGGTACCTGACCGCTGCCCGAGCGCACTGGTTATAGTGGTCCTGGTCGGAGTCGGTGGGAGAGTTCGCGAGCGAGGGACAGGAACACCGCACGCCATCGAACCAGTGCTGCGAGAGCAGATCCCCGCCCTTGTTGTCCGACCCGAACCACTGGTCTTCGCCGTACATCCAAGCCACGCGCTCGGCAGGGGCGGGGAAGCTCGTCTGCGTCCGCTCGACGTTGTAGCCGTTGGCGTAGGCGTAACGGTTCATCGCCAAGTGGGTCTGCCATCCCCAATCGACGTTCGGGCGCGCGTCCCACGGCTGCGGCCCGACCGTCACCGACCGTTGCTTGCCCGGGTCCCACATCATGTCCGTGCTCTTGACGTAGGGCTGGATGAGGATGGGCCAGGCGATGTAGACGCCGCCCCGGTTCTCGAAGGGGATGATCTGGTCGTCGGCGTCGGTGGAGTACATGACCCCGGCGGTGGCCATCTGTTTGACGTTCGAGAGGCCGGCGGCGTCCTTGGCCGCGCGCTTGGCCTGGGCGAAGACGGGGAAGAGGATCGCCGCCAGGATGGCGATGATGGCGATCACGACGAGGAGTTCGATGAGGGTGAAACCGCGGCGTTTCATGGTCTTGTTCAGAAAGCGTTTTCATTTTAGCCCAAGATCGTGAAAGCGCTTTCCGAAAAAGGCGGGGGCTGCGCAAACGAGGCCGAACGGCGGTCAAGCCCGTAAGGTCGAAGCGCGCGTCTCAAGCGTCGCCGACACCACCTCGGTGCGCGCGGGCTCCGTGCTCCCCTTGATCCTTTCCTGGAGCATCGTCCAGGCCCGCTCGCACATCCGGTCGAGCGGCTGGACGAGGGTCGTGATGGGCGTCCGCTGGAAAAGGGCGTCGTCGAGCCCGTCGCACCCCGCGAGCAGAAGGTCTTCCGGCACCCGCACCCCCAGGTCCGTCAACCCCCGGTAGGCCCCGACCGCGAGAACGTCGTTCTCGCAGAAGATCCCGTCGAAGGGCCCACCCGCGACGAAGTGGTCGAGGATCGCCTGCCGTCCGGAGGCGCGGCTTTGGTCGACCGCGCCCAGCCGCCTCACCGGAAGGCCGTTCTCCTCGCAAGCCTCCGTGTAGGCGGTCAGCCGAGGGTCGTCGGGAAGGATCCCGGGGGCGCACACCATGCCAAGGCGGCACCCGCCCCGCTGAGCGAAGTGCGCCATCAGGCTCCTCGCCGCCGAGTAGAGATCGACCTTGACGAAGTCGCTTGGAAACGGATGGCGGATGCCGAGGCCGACGATGGGGATGTGAAGCCTTAGCGCTTCCGCGATGTAGGCCGCTTGATGCGGATGGTAGTCGTCGCAGACGACGATCCCGTCGACCCCATAGAGCCAGCCGTTCGGCGGAACGCCGTCCTCGCCCGGCAGCAGGACGCTGCCACTCAGGAAGGTATAGCCGTTTCGGGCCGCCTGCGCCGATAGGCGCCGGCTGATCTCGACGTAGTAGGGCGCGAACGGATCGGGGCTGAGCAGAAGAACGAGCGACGCGCTCCCGGCGGCCAGCGCCCGGCCCATCATGTTCGGCCGGTAGCCGAGCCGCGACGCCGCCTCGGCGACCCGGTCGCGCGTCTTCGGGGCGATCGCGTACTTGCCCTCGGCGCTGAGAGCCCTCGAAACGGTGCCGAGCGTCAGCCCTGTCTCCCGTGCGATATCGGCGAGGGTCGCTCTCATCGGTCGTAGGATACGTCCCCGACCGGATCTGTCGCTGGGCTCCCGGTTTCGCGGGTCAACCCGATCAACGCCCCGAGAGTTCGACCGCGCCGGTTGATCGGACTCGGTAATCTCGAACCGTGCGTCGACTCGCCTTGGTCTCCCTCGCTCTCGTCGGGTGTGCCCGCCAGACGTCGCCGTCCAACGCCCCGCAGGATCGGAGTCCCGGTCGCCCCTACCGCGAGGTTCGGCTCGATCCCGATCACCGCCTTTGGATCTACGCCTCCCGTGGGGTTACGAAAGGCAAGCCGTGCGTGGTCGTCGCCCCCGCGGGCGCCCACGGCTTCGACGATATGGCCCTCGGAGAAGGCGACGTTCCGGAGCAGTTGCCTTACGTCAAGGCGGGCTACGCCGTCGTCGCCTACGACGTTTCCGGTCCGATGGATGGCCAGAGCCTCCGGGCGGCGAGCCTGGCAGCCCGGTCCTTTATGGAGGCGGACGCAGGCGTCTCCGACGGAAAAAGAGCCATCGACTACGCGCTCCGAACGCTTTCCGTCGATCCGAATCGCGTCGTGGTGGCGGGTCACAGTTCCGCCGCGACGCTTGCCTTGGCCCTGGCGGAGAACGATCCTCGCGTCCGGTCTTGTCTCGCCTACGCCCCGATCACCGACGTGCGGTATCGGCTGGGAAGGACCCTCCTTATCCTGGAGAAGAGGGTGCATGGCCTGACCGACTGCCTCGTCCGTTTCTCGCCCCTCGGAAACCTGGACGGGCTGACGGTTTCCACGCCCGTCTTCCACGCCCGAGACGACATCGTCGCCCCTTTGGCGCCGATCGTCGCGTTTACCAAGAACCGAGCGAACGCCAAGCTTCTGGAGGTTCCCGACGGCGGGCACTACGACTCGATGGTTCGAGAAGGCGTTCCGGCGAGGCTCCGATTTCTCCGGAAGCACGGGTTTGCGCCTTAGTTATGTGGTCTCGCTCGCCATGTAGTCGCGCAACTCGCGGTAGCTTTCCTGAAGGCGGTGGTAGAGGTCGGCCTCGCGGTCGCTCGCCCGCTTCTTCTCGACCGAGGCTCCGACCCGCGCTTTGAGGATAGTAGGCACGAACGGCTTCTGCACGAAGTCCTCGGCTCCGAGTTCAAGGCATCGGACCACCGCGTCGGTTTCCCCGAGACCTGAGATCATGATCACTGGGATCGCCCTGGTCGACTCATCGGCCTTGAGACGCTGAAGGGTCTCCCAGCCGTTCATCTCCGGCATCATGATATCGAGCAGGACGCACTCGATCCCATTCTCAGGCCCTTCGAGAGCGCGCAAAGCTTCGAGGCCGTTGGCGGCTTGAACGGTCACGTACCCCTTCTTTTCTAAGGTGCGGGCGAGCACGTCGCGGTTGTTCGCATCGTCGTCCACCACGAGAACCTTCCCGTCCGCGAGGTCTTCCGGCGGCGCGAAGCTCGTCAAAAAGTCGAGCCCGTCGCTCGGAGCCGTCTCCTCCGGCTCGTTGAAGGGCTCGGGAACCGCGCTGGGCGAGATGGCTTCGAGCTGCCCGAGCAGATCGAGGGCGGCGGTCTTGATCCGGTTGAGATCGGGCAGCAGAGCGGTCGCCCCGGTATCTCGGGCGTCGTCGCTCACCAGATCCACATAACCGAGGATCTGGTTGAGCGGCGTTCGAAGGGCGTGACGCACTTCCGAGGTCATCACGAAACGTAACCGCCCGCGACCGAAAGCAGTCCCTTGATCTTCTCCAGCAAGCGCGGGAGTTCCACGGGCTTGGTGTCGTAATCGTCGCAACCGGCGGCGAGCGCCTGTTCCCGGTCGCCCGCCATCGCGTGGGCCGTCAGCGCGATCACCGGGATGCTCGCGGTCGCCGGGTTGGCCTTGATCGCCCGGGTCGCTTCCCAACCGTTCATAACCGGGAGGCTCATGTCCATCAAGATAAGGTCGGGCAGGATTTCCGCGGCCCGGGTGACGCCCTCGCCGCCGTCTACCGCGATCGTAACGTCGAATCCTTGGCGCGCGAGCCGTCGCGAAAGCATGTCCCGATTCGCCTCGTTGTCTTCTACCAATAGAATTTTCGCCATGTTATGATTCCGTCTTAATCGCCTTGCGAATCTCTCGCAAAAGTCCGTTCCGATCGAGGCCGCCTTTCGAGAGTACGCGCTGAACGTTGCCGTTCAGTCTCTGCCGATCGTCGTTCGTCAGGTTCCGTGCCGTGAGAACGACGACCGGGATGTCTTGCCATCTCGGATCAGCCCTCATCGTTTCGATGAATTCGAAGCCGTCCATGTTCGGCATATTAAGGTCTAGGAGGATGATATCAGGCGATTCTTCGGAAAGACGTCGAAGTCCTTCCCGCCCATCGACCGCTTCGACGACGTTCCAACGCTCTTTCTCCAGCGATCCTTTGGTGATAAGACGCGCGTCGGGATCGTCCTCGACGAGCAGCACCTTACAGATCGGCTCTTGGCACCGAACGCGATCGAGCGCGTTGACGAGACGGTCGCGATTGATCGGTTTG
The DNA here is from genome assembly GCA_964516175.1 of uncultured Fimbriimonas sp. GTDB lineage: Bacteria > Armatimonadota > Fimbriimonadia > Fimbriimonadales > Fimbriimonadaceae > Fimbriimonas. Next base: position 120,443 of record CAZEWR010000009.1, read on the forward strand.
GTCAGGAACTCCGAAGCTCCGAGCGAGTAGGCGAGGTTCTTCTCGTCACCCATCGTCAGCATGAGGACCGGGATGTTCTCCGTTCGCTCGTCCGCCTTCAGGTTGCTGAGCACCGTCCAGCCGTCGACCCGTGGCATCAGCACGTCGAGGGTGATCACGTCCGGCTTCATTCTCTGGGCGATCTCAAGGCCCTGGTCGCCGTCCTCGGCAAGGACCACGCGATAGCCCTCTTTCGTGAGAGTGCGGGACATGAGGTCGCGTGCGGTCGGGTCGTCGTCCACGACGAGCACGAGGGCTCCCTCCTTTCCTTCGGGGATCGCTTCGCCCGGCACGCTGGGAGCCGTCTCGACCGGGATCGTCATGTGGAAGACGGAGCCTTCCCCAAGAACGCTCGTCACCGTGACGTCGCCTCCAAGCATCCGCGCGAAGCGCCGGGTGATCACGAGCCCGAGCCCGGTGCCGCCGTATTTCCGGGTCGTCGAGGCGTCGGCTTGGCTGAACGCCTGGAACAGCCGTCCGATCTGATCCTCGCTCATCCCGATCCCGGTGTCGCGAACCTCGAATTCGACCCATTCGCGAGCGTCGTGTCGGCTCCGACGCGCGACCAGGGTGACGACGCCGTTCTCGGTGAACTTGGCCGCGTTCGACAGGAGGTTCAGAAGCGATTGCCGCAGCTTCGTCACGTCCGTGCGTATTCGGCCTAGATCGGGCGAGGACGTCGTCTCTAGGCGACTTCCATTCCGCTCGACCAGCGGTCGGATCGTGCCGATCACCTCGTCGAGCGTGCCTTCGAGGTCCGTCTCTTCGATGAACAGCTCCATCTTGCCCGATTCGATCTTGGAGAGGTCGAGCACGTCGTTGATCAGGGCGAGGAGGTGCTTGCCCGCGCCGCGGATCCGATCGAGGTCCGGACCCATCGTCTCGGCCGCTCCCAGATCTTCGGCTTCCTCTTTGAGCATCTCGGAGTAACCGATCACCGCGTTGAGCGGCGTCCGAAGCTCGTGGCTCATATTGGCGAGGAACTGGCTTTTCGCCACGTTCGCCGCCTCTGCCATCTCTTTGAGCTCGACGAGCTCAGCTTCCGCCCGTCGACGTTCGGTGACGTCCGCGTGGACGCCGATCCATTCGCGACGGCGACCCCGATCGTCGAAGACCGGTACCGCGCGGACGCTCATCGTCCGATACTCTCCGTCCTGTCGTCGCAGGCGGTGCTCCAGCCGGAAGGCGAGGTTATAGTGGACGGCGGCCTCCCACCGCTCGGCGGAACGCGCCCGGTCGTCAGGGTGGACCGCCGTGATCCATCCTGTTCCTGTGTACTCTTGCGGCGTCTGGCCGGTGAAGGCCTGCCAGCTTGGATTGTGAGGCTCCATCTGCCCCCCCGCGTCGGTGGTCCAGATGATCTCCGAAGTCGCTTCGATCAGGGATCGGAACCTCTCCTCACTGCCGGAGAGGTCGCTTTCGCTCTGGGTGATGGTCCGTGCGGCGCGGGCGAGCAAAAGGAAGAGCAACGCGCTTCCCCCGAACACCACACCCCCGGTTAGCCACGCCATACTGTTGAGCCGCTCGCGCCGGACGGTCGCCTCGTCTTCCAGGTGAGAATCGATCCGCCGGGCGACGGTGCGTACGCGCTGCATGATAGCTTGGCCTTTCCCGTCGCGCACATAAGCGGTCGCCGCGTCGTATCCCTTCTCCCGGCGGACCCGGATCGTCTCCGCCGAAGCCGTCATGATCGTCTCCGCGTCCGTCTTGAGGTCGTCGACGACTTCCGGGTCGATCAGGGTCGGGGGCAGCTTGGCGACTCTTGCCAAGGCCTCCTCGACGTCAAGCCGCTTCTGGGGATAGTCGGCCAGGTAGCGCTCGTCGCCCGTCACCACGTAGCCGCGATCCGCGCTCTGGGAGGCGTTGAGCCCGTTGCGGATGGTTGCGAGGTCGCGGCTCAGGTCGCTCGCTTGGCGTCCCCGCAGGGCATCGTCCACCAACTGGCGGGAGGAGAAGAAGAACGCGATCGCGATCGCCGCGACGAGCAGAAAGGCAGGGAGAAGCCGGCGGTAGGGGGCAAGTCGGCCAGGCTTGAGCACGCCGCTCCGACGCTCCTAGGCGCGTTTTTGTTCCTCAGCCCATCAGGTCCGCCGCCATGCTCCGGTCCTCGGCGGCCAGACGGCGAAGGTCGTCGTCCGATTCGCCGTCCAGCGCGGCGACGTGGGCGGCGAGGATGCGGGCGGCGTTTTCCGCCAGTCGCGCCAGAGCGGCCTCGGCGCCTTCGAGGCTTCTTCCGCGACTCCAACGTGGCTCGAAGCCGGCGGCGGCGATCACCCGCTCCGCCTCCAGGCGGGCGTAGCGAGCCTGGAGACGCGCTCCCGCCATCGCTTCTGGACTTCGCTCCTCCGTTACCGCCGTCGCGTACTCCGCCTGGGCGGCGAAGGCGACCGCGAGACTCGTCCGCGCCTTGCTGGCCTCCCACTGGGGCCAGACGAGAGCCGCCACGAGGGCCATCGCGGCGCCGACGAACGTCGCCCCCATGCGTTCGAGCCCGACGGTGGCGACCGATGCGCCGGAAAGGACGACCGACGTGACCACGTAGAACGCCAGCCCCGCGCTGTAGCCCATGAACGAAGCGTTCTGGAGTGCGAACGAGAGCCACGCGCCCACGAGCATCGCGCCCGTTAGAAAGCCGTTCGACGGGTGGAGGAGAACCAGAAGCGTCGCGACCAGAACCCCCGCCGCCGTGCCCAAGGTCCTTCCCAGACCGCGCGTCACGGTCGAAGCGAAGTCGGCCTTGAGGCTGAAAGCGAGCGACAGGGGCGCCCAGTAGCCGTGGTGGACGTCGAGCAGTCGGTAGCCGAGGGTCGCGATCCCGATCGCGAGGGCGTAGCGAAGCGCGTGGCCGAGGGCGAGAGCGCGTAGCGTCTCGACGTTTCGCAGAGCCGCCAGCCAAGTTCCGGCATGCGGGATCACGACCGGAAGTCGTCCTCTTTCTTCCGCTTCAACCGTCCGGCGAATCCGCTTGATCCAGACGTTCTCGGAATCGGACGGCAAGGATGGCAGGCGCCGACGCACGGGGCGTCCGCGCTCGATCTCGGCCGTCGCTTCATCGAGCCAGTCGGCGAGCATCGCCCAAACCTCCCTTTCGACCTGGGCGCGGTCGAGACCCGCGAGCCCCCCTCGCAGGGCGTCTGCAAGCTCGATCTCCGACCAGAGACGCTCGAGTTCGGGGCGACGATCGAAGGCGATGCCCGCCCGCAGGAGTTCGCGCGCCTCCGCGTGGGCGGCCACATCGGGCAACGGTCCTCGTTTGCCTTCCGCCTGGCTCCGGGCAAAACGCCTCAGGCCCGTGTACACCCGTTCGACGGCCCGACGCTCCGCCGCGATGGGCGAGAAGGGATGGAACAGCATCAGGATCGCCGCTTGGCCCAAGCCGCCACCGAGCACGAGGGTCGCGTTCCCGACCGGCTGGGCGCTTGCGCCCGGTAACCCCGCGAAGACGATGAGGGTGCCGGTTCCCAACAGCGCTACCTGGGCCGCGTCCGGGCCAGCGGCGGCGAGCAGACCAAGGGCAAAGGCGCCGACCGTAACGGCGAAGGCGCTCAGAAGGTCGCTCGGTTGAACGAGACAGCCGAGCAAGGTCGTCGCGGAGGCGGCCACGGTCGCGGCGATCATGCGCCGAAGCCGGGCTTGATGGACCCCTCCGAAGGATGCGATCCCAGAATAGAGCGCACCGACACCCGCCAGAACGCCCGCGCCCCACCCACCCCCGACCTTAGCCCCCGCCCACACCGCGAGCGCGACCCCTAGCGCACGGAGAAAGGCGCCGATGGGAAGCCAGCCCGAGGAATCGAAGCGAAAAATCGCGCGGACGAGGGCCACGTCTTCTATGATGAGCGGTCGGTTCTTAAGAGGGGGCCAACGGACCGGTCCGCTACTCGACGGGTAGATCCGAGGGGGGCGTCGAGACGGGCGCCTCGCCCGGGAGCTCAACGGTGAGGAGACGGTCGCCTACTCCTCGAACGTCGGCGGGCGTTACGTTCGTTACCTTGACGCCCAGCCCTAAGACGCCGCCCTGGTGGATCTCGAATGATCGGACCGCTCCGTCCGGATCGTAGGCGAGGTCGACGACGTGCCCCATATTCGTTCCCGAACCATCGACGACGATCAACTTTCTCATCGCCGCGAAGGCAAGGCCCGCGCCCTGCGCGTTCCAAGCGACCGCGCTGGCGCTTTCTACGGTGATCGCGTCCGGGCCGATGCTTTTCAGCGAAGCGAGCGGAAGAAGCCCTCTCCCCTGCTTCGAGTCGATCACAACGTCGGAAACGCGCCAAGCCGTTACATCGACGAGGAGGTCATCGACCTCCCCGATTTTTGCGCCGTCGGCCATGCTGACGATCGGCTTGCGCCGTAGATCCCCAAGGTTCATGGCCGTAGGACGCCGTTTGATCCGCTAAGGTTTGCTAGCCGCCTTTAACGTGCTTGTGAGGAGCCGTCAGCTTATGCGTCACCTTTCGGATCTCGCGACGCGTCTTGTGACGGTCCTTCTTACCGAGCAGGCGCGGCTGGTGGCGTCCGTCCTTCTGATCGACCGCGAGGCGACGCGGGTGGACGACCGCAAGCCGGTGGCTGGGGCGGGGAAGCCGCTCCTTGTGAACCTTGAGTCGGTCCTTCAGGTTCGGGAGGTGAGCCTGCGCGGCTCCGAGCGACGGCAACAGCGCGGTCACGAAGACCGCGCTCAAAACGGTGAGGAGTTTCATGGACGATTTTGTAGGCGGCAACCTTCCCATTGGGGTTCCCTGCCCACGAAGTGCGCCTTACCGATGGCGGTAGAGGTGACGGCCCGGCGTGTACCGGTTCCTCGGCACGTACCCGAAACCCGGAAGGTAGGAATTCCCATAGGTATAGCTGGGGGCGGCATAGCCATACCCGTAACCGGTTCCGTATCCATAGCCGTACCCGTAAGGGTTGTATCCGTAGTAGGTCGGCGCGTAACCGTAGAATCCGCCACCGGGACCGAAGGTGACCGAGGCTCCGCCACTGCGGAAGGGGACGCCCGACCCAACGTAGTTCTGGGACGCCCTCGGAATCCTAGAAGGGTAGAACGGGCCACGCCCGTAACCGCCGACGGAGCGGTTGGAGGTGCGGTGACGCTGGGCTGACCCGATCGCGGGCATCGAGGTCGCGACCAGCGCTGCGGCGAGGCCGAGGAAGGTGCGAGTGTTCATGGGGGTCCTTTGAGAGCGGCAAGCCACCCTTACTAACGTACTGACCACTATTCGGGCAAAAAGGATCGTATGCTAGGCCCATGTTTCTCGCGACTTTTTTAGCGCTGGGCCTGAATCCCCAGATCGACCTTCGTCGCGTCCACCGGATCGTGATGATGGGCGACAGTATCACCGCGATGGGTGGATCGCCGAAAGGCTACGTGACCCTCGTAGACGCGAGTCTCGACGCGTCGCGCCCGGCGGAACCCTTCACCGTGACCAACGTGGGGATCGGAGGCCAGAAAGCTCCCGATATGCTCGCACGCTTCCAAAAGGACGTGATCGATCGCCACCCCGATCTCGTCACGATCAGCGTCGGCGTGAACGACGTGTGGCACGACTTCCGCGACTTCGCCGCGAACCGGCGCGATCCTTCGGGAAACCTCGGGCGCGGCGTCAAGCTGCCCGACTATCTCAAAGGTGTCGAAGCGATGATCGACCTCGCCCGAGGCGCGGGCGCGCAGGTCGTCCTCCTTTCGCCGACTCTCGTCTACGAGGATCTCGACAGCGCGGAGAACCGCCGGATGGCAACCTACGTGAAGGCCGAGGAGGCCCTCGCCCGTCGCAAGGGCGTCGGTTTCGTGAATCTTTTCGACCTGTGCCGCGACACCGTACGGGCCTACCAGAAGGCGGCGGGGAAGCGGCAGCTCGTTCTCACCGTCGACGGCGTCCACATGAACGACGCGGGCAACGCCCTGATGGCCGACGCCCTTCTACGCTTTCTCGGCGTCGCCGTTCCAGACGGCGTGTCGCCCTAAACGGAAGTGCGTGCGTCCGGGTTCGACGCCTCTGAGCCTTATCAGCCCGTCACCGCCTTGCCTGCGTCTCTGGGAAGCCGGAGCGTGGCGGGAAGGGTCGCGAGGACCATCAGGGACGCGAGCCCGAAGGCGATCTGGAAGTCGGGGATCCGGGGAGTGCCCGCGTGGCCGTGGAACCGGGCGGCGACCGAAAGCGCGAGCGCGCCGAAGGCCGGTCCCGCGCCGAAGGTAAGGCCGTTGATCATGCTGGAGAGTGTGTTCGCGCCTCCCATCGTCTCCGGCGGCACGTCGGCGTAGCCCAGCGTGTTCAGGGCGGTGAACTGCATCGAGCGGCACATCCCGCCGACGAACAGGACCGCCGCGATCGAGGGAACGGGCGTCGAAGGGGTGAGAAGGGCCAGCAGGAGGATCGTCAGAGAGGCGACGAAGCCGTTCGCCAGCAGGGTCCGGCGGAAGCCGAAGCGGTGGAGGACGGCGCTCGTGATCGTCTTCATCGAGAGGTTGCCCGCGAACACCCACAGCAGGAGGCTTCCCGCCGCGAACGAGCCGAGGCCGAAGCCGACGGTGAAGAAGAGGGCGAGCAGGAACGGAACCGCTCCGATCGCGCACCGGGCGAGCAGGCTCGGCCCGTGGGCGTAGGCGAAGGTCGGCACCCGGAGCGCGTCGAGCGCGACCAACGGGTGGACGGCTCGTCGCAAGTGGAGGGCCGCGATCCCGCCGAAGGCGACGCCGCCGAGCGCGAGTGGCCACTGAAGGCCATCGAATCCGACGGTGAGCAAGACGCAGGCGAGTCCGACGAGCAAAAAGCCCGTCGCGTCGAACGGTCGCCGCGCGACCTCACGCAGGTTCGGAACGATCCGGAAGGCGAAGAAAAGCGCGATCAGCCCCAAGGGGACGTTGATGAAGAAGATCCAGCGCCAGCTCGCGTGGTCCGTGATGAAGCCGCCGAGGGGAGGGCCGAGCACCGGCGCGACGAGCCCCGGCCAGACGATGGTCGAGATCGCCCGCACAAGGTCGCGCTTCTCCGTGTTCCGAAGCACCACGAGACGGCCGACAGGCACCATCATCGCGCCGCCGATTCCTTGGACGATCCGCGCGGCGGTGAACGTCGCCACCCCGTTCGCGACGCCGCAAAGCACGGAGGAAAGGATGAACACCACGATGGCCGAGGCGAAGGTCGTTCGCGCCCCGACGCGATCGGCGATCCAGCCGCTCAGGGGAACGAACACCGCCATCGCGAGCAGATAGGCCGTGATGCCGATGTTGAGCCCAACCGGATCGGTCCCGAACGACCGCGCGATCTGCGGCAGGGCGGTCGTGATGACCGTGCCGTCGAGGTTCTCCATAAAGAACGCGCCCGCGACGAGGAGGGCCAGGGCGTTGACGGGGCGGACCTGAATCCTTCGAGGGTACCAAACGCGTACTCTTCCCATGCGCCGCTTTCGAAGGACCTTTTTCGGTTTCCTCGTCGTCTCGATGGCGGCGGCGGGCTTCGTGATCCTCACCCCGCACCTCAGGAAGCCGACGCGCGCGGAGATCGACGCCGCCCTTCCCGCTTCGCTGAAGGCGGTCGATCCCGTGGACGCTGCGGCGCAGGCGCGCTATGGTTGCCTCATGGCCGTTCTCGGGCGGCCAAAGCCCGATGGGCTGCCGGGAACGGCGATCCCCGACGTCGAGGCGATCCTCGACCAGGGACCCCTCCAGGCGCCCGCTCCCAAGTCCGGGGTCGCGATCGGTGGGATAGATCCGAAGACCGCGTTCGTGGAGCTCCTTGATCGGGATGGCAAGGAGGCGGTCGAACGGGGCCAGGCGCGGCGGTCGGCTCGCGACGCGATCCTCGGTCTCCGTTTCGGCGCGGCTCTTTTCGAGGGTTCGGGGTCGGTCCTCGACGCGATCGTCGCGGGTTTCATCGATCGGCGGGTGGTCTTGAACGCCTATGCGCTTGATACAGCGGGCGCGCTCGACAAAGCGGGACGTGCGGCCCTGCTCTTCGCTCTCCCGCCGGAGGACGGCAGGGCCCCCGCCTTAGAGGGGGCCCTGCGACGCGAGTTTCAAGGATATGGCATACCGACGCTTCTAGATCCTGAGGACTTTATGAGGGGCCACGTCATCACCGTCCGCGGCAAGGACCCCGTAAAGGGTGAGGTCGCCGGTTCCTACGATCCTGCCGGCACCGCTCGCCTCCTTGGGCGGATCGACGAGGGCGCGATCACGAACGCGAGGCGTCGTTACGCGTTGCGCGATCGCACCCCGGTCGATCTTGTCGAACGGGCCGAGCGAGGTTTGGCCCGCCTTGAGACGGTCGCTCTCACCAACGGATGGTCGCGAGTCGTAGCGAGGACGGGGTACCGCCTCGCCATGAACTGGACGTCCAACTCGGTCGGACGCACGATGATCTCGGACGTTCCGATCCGAGGGGTCGAACGCGTCGGAGCGGATCGAGCGGCCTACCGGAATCTCCTGCGAGCGGTCGTCCTGCTGCGTCAGGGAGGATCGCCGAAGCCCCCCTATCCTTACAGGAAGGGCGACTTGAGAATCGATCCCAAGCGGCGGATCGTCTGGTCGATCGGCCCGAACGGTAAGGACGACGGCGGTAAGATCGGGGGCGGCGGGACGCAAGAGAGCCCGGACCTGGGATTCGGATACTGATGAAACGACCGTTCTGGCTTCTGTTCGGCCTCATCGTGGTGGGCGCGATCCTCGCTTCGGCTTTCGTCCTGTTCACGCCAAAGATCGGAACCGCGACGCGGGCGCAGATCGACGCCGCGCTGCCCGCGTCCCTCAAGGTTCAGGACCCGCCTGACCCGGCGGCCGAGCTCCGATACGAACGGCTCGTCGCTCTGGTCTCTTCGGTCGACGACCGCGACGTTTCCGCCGCGCAGGGCTCCGGCGCCAAGCCGGGCGATCCTGCGGTCCTCGCCCGTGTCGCCGCAAAGGTCCGAGCGAGCGAAGGGCTGGTCGCGGCTCTGCTTCGGGAAGGTGGACTCCGTTACCCGCTCCGTACGATCACGACGCGTTTTGAAGAACCAACGAAGCTCAAAGCCTATGCGAAGGCCCTGGCGCTGGCGGCGAAAGACGCCGCCGGTCGAGGCGACCACGCGGCCAGCGCTCGTCTCACCGCGCTGAGCCTGCGGTATGGCGACGCGCTGCTTCAGGGTGGAGGGGTGATCATCGACAGCCTCGTCGCCATCGCCGTCGATGCCATCGCCGTTCGGGCCGCCTATCAGGTCGACACCGCTGGCGGGTTCGACGCCCAGGGGCGCGGGGCGATCTTAGCCCTCCTTCCCGTCCAGAAGGGAGCCCTCCCCGAACTCGGCGCGGCGGTGCGGCGCGACTACCAGCAGATGTTTCTGCCGGTGATCGTCGATCCGAAGCGGTATCTGACGCGCGAGACGATCGAAGGCACGCGCGACGAACGTTCCAACGATGCCCCCGCTGGGACCTTCAATCCCAGCGAGACCGCCCGGCTTTCGGGCGCGATCTACGATGCGGGTATCGCTGAGGCAAGCCGAACCGCCCACCAAGCGGTGGGGAAGGCGGCAAGGCTCGCCGAAGCGGCGGGCGCCGGTCTCCCGGAGCAGAACCCGGAATCGAACTCGTTGAGCGCCTTCTGGTACCGGCTCCGAATGAACGTGGGGAAGAACACCCTGGGACGTCAGTTCGCCTCTCAGGCCATCGTGTTCGACGGCCTCTCGATGACAGGCCAGCGACGGGCGGCGAACCGAAACCTTCTGCGCGCCGTTCTTCTGCTACGCATGGGCCGCCCCGCCGACCTTCCCGATCCGTACGGACCCGGCAAGCTCCGCGTGGACGCCAAGCGGCGGATCGTCTGGTCCGTAGGCGAGAACGGCAAGGACGACGGCGGGGACATCGGCGCGAAGCTCGGCGACCGCTCCCCGGATCTTGGATATCGCTACTGAGCCTTCCGGCATAGAGGGTCTAAAAGGCGGCGTCGACCGTGAGAAACGGACGATGGTGAAAGCTCCTTGAGGACAGCGGAAGAGGCGGCAGCGAAGGAACGAGCGCGGGCTTCGCCTCGTCCGACGTAGGCAATGGCAACGAAGACCCGCCCGAAGGGCCTCCCGCTCGACAACGAGAGCGCGGCGGTCGTGACGCAGAACCTTCAGACGACGCTCGTGGACCTGAAGGCGCTCAGCCTCGTGACGAAGCAACTCCACTGGAACATCCGTGGCCCTCACTTCAAGCCGATCCACGAACACCTCGACCTTGTGTACGAAGCGTGCGAGGAGGGGGCGGACGAAGTGGCCGAGCGCATCGCGACCCTCGGCGTCTCGCCCAACGCCCAGCCGAGCGACCTGGCGACCACCGCGGTGAAGGAGGTCGCGAAGTCGACGTTCATCGAGGACAAGCAGGTCCTAGAAGACATCGTCGGTCGACTCGCAGACGCCTGTGCCGATATCCGGGAGCGGATGGAGGCGATCGAAGATCCCGATCCGGCGACCGCCGACCTCTTGCACGGGATCGTTCTAGAGCTGGAGAAGAACCTTTGGATGCTTCGGAGCCACATCGTCCGTGGCGCCGGAGATGGGGTTCAGGAAGGTGCCGCCGAACACGCTCCTGTGATTCCAGACCCGCAGGCCGAGATCCCGGCTCCGAAGCCGGGCAAGAAGGGCCGCAAGTAAGAGTCGGCGAAGCGGCCCTCGAAGGAAGGGCCCACTTCGCCGGCGCTAATACGTCGGACGATTGAGTCTCTCGAGAGCGGCGCGGATCGACCAGCCGTTCTCCTCGAGAGTCTCACGCGCTTCCGCCACGGAAGCGCCCGTTAGGTCGCCCACGATCCGAGCACACCGAGTACGCAGTTTGTCGTTCTTCGCTTTGACGTCGACCATCAGGTTCTCCACGACCTTGCCGTTGAGGACCATCGCGGCGGTCGAAATCCGGTTGAGAACGAGCTTCTGCGCGGTTCCTGCCTTGAGGCGGGTCGAGCCGGTGAGAACCTCCGGGCCGGTATCGAGAAAGACGCCGAGGTCAGCCTCCTCCAACAGCGGAGTCCGCGCGTTGTTCGCGATACCGCAGGTCCACACGCCTTTCTGCCGCGCGTGGCGCACGGCGGCCACGACGAAAGGCGTCGTGCCGCTGGCCGCGAGGCCGATCAGCACATCGTCTCGGTTCAAACCGAGCGCGTTCAGGGCCTCGACCGACGTGCCCGGATCGTCCTCGGCGTCCTCGACCGCCTTAACTCCGGCGTCCGAGCCGCCCGCGATTACCACGACGAACGATCCAGGCTCCACGCCGAAGGTCGGTGGCATCTCGGCAGCGTCCATCGTGGCGATTCGACCGCTGGTCCCCGCGCCGACGTAGACGACGCGCCCACCGCGTCGGAAGGCCGCGGCGGCCCGCTCGGCGGTCTGGGCGATCGCCCCCTCGGCGCTCTCGACGGCGTGCAACGTCGCGCGTTCCTCTTCGTTCATCAGGCGGACGATCTCGCCCGCGTCCATTCGATCGAGGCCGTACGACCTCGGATTTCTACTTTCCGTTCCCAATCAGCTGCTCCTTTGCAAGCGCGACCGCACCCTGGACGGGAGGGCGCACGATGCGGTCGATCTCAATTCTACGCTCTGGCAGGCGATCTTCGAGAGCCTGCTGGAAGATCCGCTCGAACCGGCCGCTGGCGCTCCAGACGCCGCCCGCCAGCGCGATGCGCACCGTAGGGACATCGAAAACGTGGGTTTCGACGTGGGTCGCCACAAGCTCAGCGAGCTCGGCCAGTTCGGCTTGGGCGAACGCCTCGGCGTAGGGATCTCCAGCTTCGAGGTCGATCGCGAACGCGGGCAGGATGCGGGCGAGAAGAGGCTGGGGCGAGGCGGCTTGGTAGACGGCGGACACGATTGCCGCGTCATCGCGGGTTCCGAACGTCTTCTCGACAGCGTCTTGCAGAAGGGCGGAGCGAGCGGCGGGGCGACGCAGGAAGTGGACTAGGGCCGCATGGCCGAACCGGTAGCCGGAACCTTCGTCACCAAGAAGATAGCCACGGCCGCCCATCTTCACGAGAGTGCCTTCCGCATCGTATCCGCAGACGAGCGAGCCGGTTCCGGCGATGACGGTAACGTGGGTTCCCGTCGCGGCGGCGGCGTGGGCGGCGGCGTAGTCGGCCACGCCAAGCACGATGGCGCCGGGGAAAAGCTCGTGCAGGAGACCTTCAGCGAGTTCTCGCTGGACCGTTCCGACCAAGCCCGCGAACGCCCCACAAACGGCGGTCGCCGGCGGGCACCCTTCGGTCGCGCGGCGAAGGTTGCGTACGATCACCTCCTGGGGGGTCGACAGGAGGTTGGCAGGGCCGCTCTGACCCCGGAAAACCGGTTCGCCGTTCTCATCGACCGCGAGAGCCCGGCTCGTCGAGCCTCCGCAGTCGAGTCCGACGAAGATGGGCATCGGCTTCAAAGGTTACCCACGCGTCCGAAAAGGCGTAAGGACCCCTCGCCGGATATGCGGGGTAAAACCTACATGGCCGTGGCGATGTTCAAAGACGATCCCGACCCGCAAGGATCCGCTGGGTCGGGTCGCGCCTGCGGAGCCTCGGGCAATGGTCGGAAGCTTCTCATCTCGATGAAGACCTACCTCGGAGACGCGGTGATGACCGCGCCGACGATCGATGCCTTGGAAGAGGCGGGGTGGGAAACGACGCTCCTTACAGCCCCCCTTGCCGCCAAGGCGCTAGGACACGCGCGTTCGATCCCGTATACGAAGGGACGCTGGCCCTGGGACCTCATGCGCCAAGCCCGCGATCTGCGTCGGTACGGGTTCGGCGCCTGCCTCCTTGTGAACCGGAGCGTCCGCGCCGCCTTGATCGCTCGGCTCGCGGGCGTTCCGGTACGGATCGGCCATCCGACGGAAGGACGGAGCGCTCTCCTGACCCACGCCGTCCCCGAAGATCCGGCGCGCTTCGAGGCCGCTTCCATCGCCGATCTCGCGCGTCCGCTGGGGGTCTCGATCGCGAATCCCGTTCCGCGCGTTCTTCTATCCCTCGAAGAGCGCGCGGAAGGCGATCGTCTCCGGCAGGGCGCCGATCTCGCGATCCAGCCTGGGGCTCGCTACGACGAGAAGCGGCTTCCGTTCGAAGCCATTCGGGATGCCGCCCGCGCGTGGCAGGCGGAAGGACGCCGCATCGTCACCGTCGGCGGTCCCGACGAACGCGCCGAGACGGACGCCCTCATCGCCGCTCTCGACGATCCCGTGATCGACCTCGTCGGGCGTTGCGGCGTCCGGGAGACGATGGCCGTTCTCGCGGGAGCCTCGACCGCCATTGGCGCCGATACCGGCGTGATGCATCTCGCCGTCGCGGTCGGCTGTCCGACCGTGCAGGCGTTCGGTCCCACCCCGGCCGAAAAATGGGGCCACGCCTACGCCCCCCATCGGGTTCTCGCCGCCCCGAACGGGCGTATGGCCGCCCTTACGGCGGGCGAGCTCATGTCGGCGGTCCGGGGGTGAGCCCGAAGCGAGGAGGCTGGCTTCGAGTTTGGCTGGCGATCGCGCTTCTCCTTTTGCCCCTCGGCGCGTCCGCCCAGGACGTCTTGATTCTCATCCAGCACGATCAGGCCGGACCGAACCTGCCCGCTGCGGATTTCTTCCACGGCGAATGGGTTCGCTGGCCCTCCGACTCGTCGGGGCGCAACAATCGTATTCTTTCCGTCGCCTGCGGAGTGGATCTGGAGGCGGATGGAGCGGACTCGAATTTTCTGGCGACCGACTATGGAGGCTGGAGGCCTCAGAACGGGCGCAGTTTGGCGCGAAGAGGCTTTTTCGAGTCACGTCGCGCACGGATCGGCGACGTCTCCGTCGTCGCTCTCACCCATGGTGGCGCGGTCAGTCCGAGCATCCTGCTGCTCGCCCTCAACGACCCAGAGCTCCCCGTAAAGTCCCAGCCGTTCGAGGCGGTCTTGCCTTCGTCGGGCCTTGTGGTCGCCGAGGCGAAGGGTTGGGACGAAGCGATCGCCTTGACGGGGCGAGCGACAGGACGCAGTCTCGTCGTCGAGTATCCGCCTGGAGGCTTCGACGGCTGGAGCCGGTTCTGGACGAAGGGAAAAGGTTGGCCCCAGGGCGTTCCTATCGAGCACGATCTGCGGATCCCGGGTCTGGTGCGGGGGAGCCGGGTTCTCACGCTGCTGCAGAGTCCCGCGTCGTTCGCGTGGCGCCCGAACGACGCCGGGCGTTGGGGTGGCCCAAACCGCTGGTTGGAGCACGGTTACGACGTTGCGCCGGGAGTTCTGCTCGGTTGGTTCACCCTTGCCGCCTTCGTCTTGGCCTGGGCGATCGCCCAAGTGATGAACGAGGATCGGGGTCCGTTCGTGTCGGAGATGCTCGTTCTGGTCGCCCTCTCGCCCGCCGCGCTGGTCGTCTCGGGTGCGGGAGCGGCGGGGGGCGGTCTCGAGGCATGGCCGATCGTTCTACCGCTCTCGCTCATCGGGCTTTACGGGGCTTCATGGGGATTGACTCTCATCCTGCGCCGTAACGTGCCCGAGGCCCATCCGCTTTGGGCTCCATGCGGAATCGGGCTGCTCTGCCTCGTTCTGGGCGATCCGCTTTGGTCCGATTTCTCAGGACGTTTCGGTCCCGTCGATCTCGACGTGCCCGGTCTCGCCCTTGGGGCCTTCTTGGCCTATCTCACGGGCGTCGCTGCCTTTACCCGAGGGCGCTGGCTGGGGCGGGCGACGGTCGCCGCGCTCCTTCTTTGGGGAGTGACCGGCGGACCCTGGTGGGTCGGAGGCCACTCCGCCTTGCTGATCGTTCCCGCGCTCGCGTTGGTCGCCGCCGAAGGGCTTTTCCGTCCCTTCTTCGTGCTCGCTCTGGCGCTGCTTCCGACCGGTCTCTTGCGGCTCGTCCACGAGGGGGCGGTCTGGAGTCCCGGTGGATTGCTCGCGCATGCCAACGACGTGGGCGCCCTCAACCTCTGGCAGAGCTTCGTTCTTCTCTTCTCTCCGGCTTGGCTTGGTACGACCGGCGTGTTGGCCCTCGGCCTGCTCGTCGGCAACCGGTTTCTGGCCTACCGGCTCGGGCGGCTCTTGCGGCACGATCCCCGGCTGCGAGCCTTTCCTTGGGCGGCGGCGGGCGTGTTCGCTCTTGGAACGACGGAGCCGCTCGCCCTGCCCGCCGTCCCAGTCGTCGCGTTCGGCACGCTGGTCGCCCTCGCCTACGACGGTCTGCGGGCCAACGCGTAGACCAATGGTCTAGCGGTCCGACCCTCTGGGCGGGTAAGTTTTGCGAAGATGAAGCCCACCCTTCTCGCGACGGCAACGATCGCCGCTTTCGCGCTCCTCGTCGGCTGTAACGGCGGAGGCGACGCCAAGACCGAATCGGGCGGATCCACGGCCACGACGGGGACTTCCGGCAAGAAGTACACGATCGCCGTGATCCCCAAGGGCGCCACCCACGAGTACTGGAAATCGCTCCACGAGGGTGCGGACAAGGCCGCGCAGGAGCTGGGCGCTACGATCAAGTGGCAGGGGCCGCTCACCGAAGGCGACCGCGAAAGCCAGATCAAGATCGTTGAGGGCTTCATCTCGACCGGCGTCGACGGCATCGTTCTGGCGCCGCTCGACGACGCGGCCCTGATGAATCCCGTCGCCGAGGCGGCCAAGCAGGAGATTCCGACCGTCCTCGTCGACTCGCCCCTCAAGGACGACAGCAAGGCGGTCGCCCTCGTCGCGACGAACAACGAGAAGGGCGGTGCGACGGCCGCCACCGAGCTTGCGAAGCTCCTGAACGACAAGGGAAGCGTCATGGTTCTCAAGTACCAGGAAGGCTCGTCCAGCACGATGGCCCGCGAGAAAGGCTTCTTCGACGAGATCGCGAAGCATCCCGGCATCAAGGTTCTGCGGCAGGACTTCGGCGGCGTGACCGTGGATACGGCCCAGAAGATCGCGGAGAACATGATCCAGAGCGTGCGTCAGGGCGACGCGGCGGGCGTCGACGGCATCTACGCGGTCAATGAGAGCACGACCTTCGGCATGCTCCGTGCTCTCGAGGACGCGAAGCTCGCCGGAAAGGTGAAGTTCGTCGGCTTCGACGCAAGCCCCAAACTTATCGATGGCCTCAAGGCGAACGAGATCGACGGCCTGATCGTCCAGGACCCGCGCAAGATGGGCTACCTCGGCGTCAAGACCCTCGTGCAGAAGCTTAAAGGCGAGAAGATCGAGTCGACCAACGTCGATACCGGCGTGACCTACGTGACCAAGGCCGGTCTCAGCGACTCCGCCATCGCCGAGCTGATCGCGCCGCCCAAGAACTGACCTTGCTCGAAGCACAGGGAATCTCCAAGCGCTACGGCGCGACCGTCGCTCTCGACGCGGTGGACCTCGGCGCCCAGTCGGGCCAGGTTCACGCGATCTTGGGCGAGAACGGCTCCGGCAAATCGACCCTGATGAAGGTCCTCGCCGGGGTCGTCGCCCCCGACTCGGGCACGATGACCATCGGCGGCGAGCCTTACGCTCCCCGCACCCCCGCCGATGCCCGCAACGCGGGCGTGGCGATGATCCACCAGGAGCTGAGCGTCTGCCCTGACCTGAGCGTGGCGGAGAACGTCGTGCTCGGGGCCGAAGAGACGAAGCTCGGGGTCGTTCGTGGCGCCCGATCCCGGCAGATCGCCCACGAGGCGCTCGCTAAGATGGGCTACAGCGATCTGGACGTGACCACGACCGTCCGCCGCCTTTCCCCCGCCTCTCGGCAGATCGTCGAGATCGCGCGGGCGGTCGCGCTCGACAGTCGCGTCGTCATCCTCGACGAGCCGACTTCCAGCCTTGGGCGCGCCGACGTCGAGGCCCTCTTCGGCGTCATGGACGTCCTCCGCGACAGCGGAAAGGCCGTCCTCTTCATCTCTCACTTTCTCGATGAGGTCCGGCGCGTCTCGGACGTCGCCACGGTCCTGCGCGATGGGCGCCAGGTCGGCGTCCACCCGGCGCGCCAGCTTTCCGACGCGGAGATCGTCCGCCTCATGGTGGGCCGTTCGATCGACGAGCTGTATCCCCGCACGGATCGGAAGGAAGGCGACGTCGCGCTCTCCGTCCACGGTCTCTCGGGGATCGTTAAGCCCGAAGGCGCTTCGCTGGAGCTTCGACGGGGCGAGGTGCTCGGCATCGCGGGCCTGAACGGCGCGGGGCGCACGGAGCTTCTTCGCCTGATCTTCGGTTTAGACCCCGTCGTCAGCGGCGAGATCCAGGTGGGCGCGATGGGTGGCGCCGGATCACCCGCGCTCCGCTGGGCGCAGGGCGTCGGGCTCCTTAGCGAAGACCGCAAGGAAGAGGGACTGTTCCTCAACCTTCCGATCTACGAGAACGTCGGTATGGCGAGCCTGAACACCGCCGTCGTGTCGCCCGCCCGCGAGGCGGTCACGGGCGCCGAGTGGATCGGACGGCTGGGCGTCAAGGCGCGCGG
Organism: uncultured Fimbriimonas sp.; assembly: GCA_964516175.1. Lineage (GTDB taxonomy): Bacteria > Armatimonadota > Fimbriimonadia > Fimbriimonadales > Fimbriimonadaceae > Fimbriimonas. The sequence goes on from CAZEWR010000009.1 coordinate 137,838, forward strand.
CCCGGAGCAGCCCGTCGGCCAGCTCTCGGGAGGCAACCAGCAGAAGGTCGCCCTCGCACGGATGCTTCGTCACGGCGTGGACGTCCTGCTTCTCGACGAGCCGACGCGAGGCATCGACGTCGGCTCGAAAGAGACGATCTATCGCCTCATCGACGACCTCGCCGGCGAAGGCAAGGCCATCTTGATGGTGTCGTCGTATCTGCCCGAGCTTCTCGGCGTCTGCGACCGCATCCACGTCATGCGCCGGGGCGAGCTGCTTCCGGCGGTCGAGGCGGCCGGGGCGACCCAAGAGTCGCTCGTCGCGATGGCCGTCGCCTAGCCCGCGACCCGGAGGTCCTTCCCACCGCACTGCGGGAGGACCTTCTCGGCTCCCGGTAAACTCTCCGCCATGAGCGACGAGAATCCCGATCTTCAGACCGAGGACGCCAACACCCAGGGCGAGGCCGGAGAGCAGGTCGAGAACGATATCCAGAACCTTTTCGACCAGGTCCAGAAGCTGACCGACGAGCGCGATCAGCTTCGTGACCAGGTCCTACGGGCGATGGCCGACTTCAAGAACTTCCGCAATCGTGTCGAGAAGGAGAAGTCGGAGTCGATGAAGTACGCCGCCGAGAAGCTGGCGAAGGAGCTCCTTCCCGTACTCGACAACTTCGAGCGCACCGTCGCCCACCTTCAGAAGGGTTCGACGGTCGAGTCGCTTCAAGGCGGCATCGAGGCCGTCGAGCGCCAGCTTCGTACGGCCCTTGAATCGCAGGGCATTCGCCGGATCGAGTCGGTCGGCAAGCCGTTCGATACCGACC
>CAZEWR010000010.1:0-127709 GCA_964516175.1 uncultured Fimbriimonas sp.
TTTTCCTTGCAGTTCTATAAGGTTTTAGCCAGGAAGGTCGGAGACGTCCCGGATCGCCGTACGCGCGTGCCCCTACGGTACGCCGATCCCGCCGGGTGGCAAGGAGAAGGCCGCTGAGCTTCTCGCTTCCCATCGGGATCGGCCTCGGTCTGTTGCAGGCCCTGTCGACCGATTCGCTCGACGGGGCGTTGCGGCGCATCGACGCCGCCTACCCGCGGCTCGCGGCGGTGCGACAGGATCTCGCGAGCGCCGCCGGCAAGGCGCGCGAGAGGCGGGGCGCCTTCGATCCGAGCTTCACTCTCACCTACGAGGCCATGCGGTACAACACGCCGAGCAGCCGGGGAAAGGCGTACGACTACACGGCCCTCAACCCGAGCCTGCAATGGCTCACCCCCTCCGGCCTCACCTACTTCGCCGGTTCGCGCCTGAACGGAGGCGTGCCCAAATCGCCGCTCAGCGCGACCGGAGAGACGGGCGAGTACTACGTGGGCGTCCGCCTGCCGCTCCTGCGCGATCTCGGCATCAACGAGAAGAGCGTCGCCCTACGGCAGGCCGAACTGTCGATCCCCTACGCCGAGCGGAACGTCTCCACCTACCGCCTGGGCATCCTCCGCGACGGGGCGACCGCCTACTGGGGGTGGGTCGCCGCGGGCGAGCGCCTCGGCATCGCCCGGGAACTGACGGCCTTGGCGAGGCAGCGCGAGGACCAGGTGCGCCGCCGCTTCGAGGCGGGCGACGAGCGCGAGATGAGCGTCGTCGAAGCGCGCGCGGAAACCCGTCGCCGTGAAGGGCTCGAGGCGCAGGCCGAGCGCGATCTTCAGAAGGCGGCGATCCGGCTCTCGGTCTTTCTCAACGGACCGCCCGGCGCGCCGCCTCCCCTGCCCGCGCCGCAGACGCCCGTGGTCTCCGCCGAGGAGGCGGAGGCCCAGGCGGAGCGGCGCCGACCCGAGTTCGGGGCCATCACCCTGATGCGCCGGATCGTCGAGTACGACCTCGCCCTCGCCGACAACGTCCGCAAGCCCATCCTCGACCTGAGCCTGACCGCCGGCTACGACACGGGGCCGCTCGGCGTCGGACCGACGCCGAAGCTGAGCCTGACGTACTCGATCCCCCTTCGGCAGAACGTGGCGAACGGACGGCGCGAGGACGCGCAGGCCCGGTTGCGCAAGATCGATCTCGACCGGCAGGGACTGCTTCTCGCCGTGCGCGCGGAGGTGGCCGACGCTCTCTCCGCCACCCGGCTCTCCCTAGAGCGCCTGGAAGCCGCGCGCCGCGAGCAGACCGAGGCCCGTCGCCTGCTCCGAATGGAGCGGCGCGGCTTCGAGCTGGGGGAAGGCACCCTCTTCCTTCTGAACCAGCGCGAGCGCGCGGCCGCCGAGGCGGACTCGCGCGTCGTCGACGCCCTCGCCGAATACCACCAGTCCGTAGCGGCCTTCCGCGCGGCCACCGGAGAGTTGCTCACCCCATGACCCATCCCAACTCCCCCACGCCACTTGGCCGGTTCGGGGCTTTTCTTCGCTTGGAGCGCGCGGACATCGTCGTGCTCTCCCTCTACGCGTTCGCGATCGCGCTCCTCACCCTCGCGGTTCCCCTCGCGCTGCAGGCCCTCGTGAACACGCTCTCCGCCGGCATCTTCCTGCAGCCGGTGATCGTGCTCACCCTCCTCGTGTTCGGAGGCCTCCTGACCGCCGGTCTGTTCCAGCTCATGCAGTACGGCCTTGTGGAGCGGCTCCAGCAGCGCGTGTTCGTGCGGACCGCGCTCGACGTGTCCGACCGCCTGACGCGGGTGCGCCTCTCCGCTCTGCGGGAGGAGTACGCTCCCGAGCTCGCCAACCGTTTCTTCGATGTGCTGACGATCCAGAAGTCGCTGAGCAAGATGCTCGTCGACGGCCTCGCGGCCTTGGCCCAGGCGATCGTCGGCGTGGTCGTGCTGGGCATCTTCAACCCCTCCTTCCTGCTTCTCGCGGTCGGGATCGTCGTGGTCTTCACGTCTGGGCTCCTCCTGCTGGGCGTCGGGGGACTCCGGACGAGCCTGCGCGAATCCTCGGCGAAGTACCGGGTGGCGGGCTGGCTCGAGGAGATCGCGCGCGGCCACGTCGGGCTCAAGATGCACGGGGCGGGCGGTCACGTGGCGACGCGCACGGACGATGAGGCGCTGGCCTACCTGGACGTCCGCGAGGCCCATTTCCGGGTGTGCCGCCGCCAACTGGCGGGCTACTTCGTGCTCAGCGCCTTCGCGAGCGCGGGGCTGCTCGCCATCGGCGGACGGCTCGTGCTCGAGGGTTCCCTCACGCTCGGCCAGCTCGTGGCGGCCCAGGTCATCATCACCCTGGTCCTGACCTCGCTGGACAAGCTCGTCCGCCACAACGAGACCTTCTTCGACCTGCTCGCGGGCTTCGAGAAGACGGGCCACCTGACGGACCTCGCTACGGAGCGCACCTCGGGCGTCGCGCTTCCCGAACGGTCGCCGGGCTCCGGCGCGCGGGTGGTGGTGCGCGGCGTCCGCTTCGGCTACGACCCCGTCCGCCCCGTGCTCGATGGCGTCGAGCTCACCTTCGAGCCCGGCGAACGGGCCTGCCTCGTGGGCGGCAACGGCGCGGGCAAGTCCACCCTCGTCGCCCTGCTCTGCGGCCTGGAGACGCCCGACGAGGGAACGATCGAGATCGACGGCGCCGAGCTCCGGAGCGTGACCCTGGACTCGCTGCGCCGGGAGGTCGGGCTGGTGTCGGACGCCCGCGAGCTGATCGACGGGACCGTGCGGGAGAACATCCAACTGGGGCGGGAGCACGTGACCATCGAGGACGTGCGCTGGGCCGCCGAGATGACGGGCCTGAACGATCTCCCCGGCGGCCTCGAGACGCCCCTGCTCAGCGGCGGCCTGAACGTCTCGCGGGGTCTCGCCCAGCAGATCCTGATCGCGCGGGCCGTCGTCGACCGCCCGCGCCTCCTCATCCTGGACGAAGGGCTGGCGGGCATCGAGGAAAGGCTCGCCTCGGCCATCCTCGACCGGCTGTTGGCCCCCGAGAACGGCTGGACCCTTCTCGACGTCTCCCACGAGCCGGAGATCATCGCGCGGGCGAGCCGCGTCTGGGTGCTCGCCGGTGGAAAGCTCGTCGGAAACGGCGATCCCAAGAAGGTCGCTCGGATTCCCGAGTTCCGCTCGCTCTTCCCCTACCTTTCGGGCAGCCTTGAGCCGGAGGTGGCCCGATGACGCGCAGCATGGGCCGCGTGGCGAGCCATCACCGTCCGAAGCGCGCCTTCCTGCGCGCAGGACTCGTCGTCGTCGCGATCGTGTCGGCCCTCGCGTTCGTCCCCTGGCAGCAGAACGTGTCGGGCGTCGGCGAGGTCGCGGTCTACTCCGCGATGGACCGGCCGCAGACGGTGGAGGCGCAGATCCCGGGCCGCATCGTGAAGTGGTTCGTGCAGGAGGGCCAGACCGTGAAGGAGGGCGACCTGCTCGTTCGCACCGAGGACATCGACTCGAAGTTCCTCGATGAGGAGCAGCCGCGTCGGTTGCGCGAGCAGCGCAACCTCATCGCGCAGGGCCAGCTGGAGTCCGAGCGCCGCGTGGGCGAGCTGCAAGACCAGCGCGCCGCGCTGGAGACGGCGCGCGACGCCGCACTGGGGGCGGGACGTCAGGCGATCGGCCAGGCGGAGAGTCGCCGCAACGGGCTGCAGGAGGCCCTGCGGGCGTCTCAGCAGACCGCCCGCATCGCCCGGGAGGTCGCGATCGCCTCGGCGCGCGAGCGTGCGCTCCAGGCGCGCGAGCGGATCGAGCAGGCCGACCAGGCGGTGAAGGCGGCGGAGAACAAGCGCGACACGATGCGGATCCGCCGCGCGCGCATCGCCGCCCTCTATGCCCAGGGGCTACGGTCCAAGCAGGACGACGAGTTCGCCGAGAACGACCTCGTGAGCGCCGAGACGGAGCTGGTGCGGGCGCGCGCGGCGCGCGACATCGCGAACCGCGACTTCCGCCTGGGCGACCTCGCGCGGGACCAAGCGAGCCTGGAGGCGGAACGGGCCCAGGCGGCGGTCCGTCAGGCCCAGCAGAGCGTCGACGTCGCGGTTCGCGATGTGACGAACGCGGGGCTCAACCTCTCCAAGCTCGAAAACGATCTTACCGCCGGGCTCAGCCGGGCGGGCGCCGACGTCCAGTCGGCCCGTGAGACGGTGGCGAAGAACGCCGCCGAGCTGAGAAAGGTCGAGATCGAGCTGGCCAACCTCGGCGCCCGAACCCGGCAGCAGGAGATCCGCGCCCAGCGCGGCGGGCGCCTCGTGCGTCTCAGCAAGGTCGGCCCGGGAGCGACCGTCAAGGCGGGCGACATCCTCGCGACCCTCGTGCCCCTCACGGCGGACCGCATCGTCGAGCTGTACCTGAGCGACAACGACGCGCCGCTCGTGCGGCCGGGACGCCCGGTGCGCCTTCAGTTCGCGGGCTTCCCCGCGCTGCAGATCGCGGGCATGACCGGGCCCTCCATCGGAACGTTCGGCGGGCGCGTCCTCTTCGTCGACCCCGTGGACGACGGCCTCTCGCGCTTCCGCGTCGTGATCCGGCAGGATCGCCAACGGCTGGTAGGCGGGCGCACGGACCAAGCCTGGCCCGATCCCGCCGTGCTCCGTCCGGGAGCGAAAGCGTTCGGCTGGGTGATCTTGGACCGCGTTCCGCTCGGATTCGAGCTCTGGCGCCAGCTGAACGGCTTCCCGCCGCGCGTGCCCAAGGGCGACGAGAAGGACCCGGTCCTCGGGCCGGTCAAGGTCAAGACGAAGTAGGGTCGTCTTCCTCCCGCGCGCCCCTTTCAGCGCGTGGGGGTGGGCTTACCGAACCGAAAGGGCCGGAGCGAGACGAACGTCTCGCTCCGGCCCTTTCGGCTCCTGCCCGCTTCGCGTCGGTCTCAGGCGTCCGCTACGGGAGCGTCCAGCTCGGGAGCGCCCTGCAGCGGCTTCCACTCGCCGGAAGCCTGATCGTAACTGAGCATCTCGCCTCTCTCGAAGGTGTAGATCCAGGCGTGGAGCTTCAGCTTCCCCTGTGCGAGCCGCAGGGCGACCGAGGGGTGGGTCTTGAGGTTGTCCAGCTGCACGAGCACGTTCGTCCGCCCCGCCTGGACCACGAGCGGCTCGCCGGTGAGGTCCGGGTGGCGGTCCTTGATGACGAGGCGCGTGGTGCGCGCATGGCCCAGCCAGCTCGCCACGTTGGGCAGGTTCTCAAGCCCCCCGTCCGACATGAGGCCCTGCATCGCGCCGCAGTGGGAGTGGCCGCACACGATGATGTTCTGGATGTTCAGCGCCATCAGGGCGTACTCCACGGTCGCGCCCTCGCCTCCGTTCGTCGCGCCGTAGGGCGGGATGATGTTGCCCGCGTTGCGGATGATGAACAGGTCGCCGGCCCTCGAACCCGTCACCGTCGTAGGGTCGACGCGGGAGTCCGAGCAGGTGATGAAAAGCGCCTTGGGCTTCTGGCCTTCGGTGAGCTTCTCGAAAGTCTCCCGGTGCTGGCTGAACGTGCCCTCCTGGTAGTCTTTGACGCCTTTGATCAAGCTGTCGAGCGAATCATCGCGCATATCCAGATTGTGACCTCCGCGAGGGTCGGATCGCTATAGCTGAGGGTTCATTAAGAAAAGGTCGCCCTATTTTCGGACGATTCTTCGTCCGAAACTCGGCTATAGAACCAGGAGGAACGCTTGGCTAGAGGCGCTGAGCACGACGTCGGCCCTCCGGCGACGAACGTCGCCGGAGGGCCGATAGCTTTCTACACGGATGGACCAAGCCTCGATCCGCGTGGCGCTTGTGACGGATCGAGGCGGACGACGGAAATCAGGCCGCTTCCGCCGGTTCGAGCGAGAGGCCGGATTTCTGAACGCGAGGCGTGGAGGTTTGGCGACCCTCGTACCAATCCTCCCGGTGCTCGATGACGTTGACCGAGCCGCCCTTGCGCACGTAGCTCGCCTCCCAATCGTGAAGCGCCTCGAAAGCGGCGTGGTCCATAAAGTCGACGTGAAGGTCGATGTCGACCGTCGCGCCTTGCGGGACGGCGGAGAGCCGCTGGACGAGCTTGGGGACGGTCAGGGACGTGAGGGTTCCGTCGACGAGGATGCGGATACCGTCTTCCGACGTCTTCGTCTCGATGCGGACCTGACCCATTCGGCGAAGGAGGATACCGAAGGAGAGGGCGAGACCCATGGCGACGCCCGTGAGAAGGCCGAGGAAAGTGACGCCGAGGGCGGTGACGACGTACACCGGAAGCTCTCGATGGCGAGCGAGGTCCTTGATGTGGTGCATCGACACGAGGCGGAGGCCGACGTGCACCAAGAGACCGGCGAGGACGGCGAGAGGAATCTTCTCGATGTGCGCGCCGAAGAGGGCGACGAAGGCGACGATCCAGACGCCGTGCAGGATCGCCGAAAGGCGCGAGGTCGCGCCCGACGCGATGTTCGCGGAGGAGCGGACGATGACGCCGGTCACGGGCAGGCCCCCGAGGGCGCCGGAAACGAGGTTCGCCGCCCCCTGTCCGATCAGCTCCCGGTCGAGGTCGGCGCGCGGGCCGTTGTGCATCTTGTCCGTCGCGACCGCGCTCAGGAGCGACTCGACGCTGGCGACCAGGGCGATCGTCGCGGCGGCGGCGAACACGCCGCCCCACATCGAGACGGGCGGTACCGTCGGGAACACGAAGCCTTCCGTCAGGCGCTCGGGAAGGTCGACCCGCGCCATCGTGAAGTTCCCCGCGATCGAGATGATCGTAGGAACGATCACCGCGACGAGCGGCCCCGGCACGGTGCGAACCGACTTCGGCAGCTTCGGCCAGACCATCAGGATCGCGATCGCCAGCGCGCCGAGAAGAATCGAAGGCAGATGGCCGTTCGTCGCGAGTCCCGGTAGGTGGGTGACGTTCGCGAGCGCGGTCGCGGAAGCCTTGCCGCCGAACACCACGCAGGCTTGGGCGAGCGCGATGGTCAGGCCGATGCCCGCGAGCATCCCGTGGACCACCGCCGGGGTGATCGCCAGCGCGGCGCGGGCGACCTTCATCCAGCCCAGGGCGATCTGCATCACGCCCGCGACGAGACCGATCAGACAGGTCGTCGCCCAGCCGAAGGTGTGGACGGTCCCGAACACGATCACCGTGAGTCCGGCCGCCGGGCCGCTGACCTGCAGGGGAGCCCCACCGAAAAGCCCAACGACGATACCGCCGCAGGCGGCGGCGATCAGCCCGGCGATGACGGGCGCGCCGCTAGCGAGGGCGATTCCCAGGGAAAGGGGAAGCGCGACGAGAAACACGACGATCGACGAAAGGAGGTCTTTACGGAGGTTGGGAGACATGGACACCTCGAACTTAGAGATCGCTCAGCGCAGAGCAGGACTAAACAAATACCCTGTGGGCTCTCTAAGAGTCACAAGATGATCGGTTATTTTTAGAATTTGCTCAGGAATGCGCGTGCACAATCTTCTGTGCGCTGGCCGTGGACCAAAGCTGAGATCTGGGGAGTCCGTCTCAATCTTCTCGGACCCCGGATGACCCTTCAGAAAGGAGGCGAGGTCGGAGGCGGAACGGTCGATCGTTACGTCCCGGCCTCGAACGTGAGGGAGGCGCGTGAGGCGGCGGTCGCCTCTGCCGAACACGACCTGCGCCGCATCGCCGCCTGGGACCGGAACGATCCGCCCCGATGGTCGGTGGACGCCGTTTGGAAGGGAAGGCTAGAGGACGGCGACGAGGCGTTTCGTTTCAGCCGGGAAGATGACGATCGTCTTTCCCCGACCCTCGCGCGACTCGCCTGGAGCTTGGCCCGCAACGATCTCCACCTCCACACGGACGAGGGGAAGGTCGCCGTCGTCGCCGAGTCGGAAGGGGCGTTCACGGTTGCCCTGCACGACGAGGAAGAGGGCTACACCGTGTCTTCGGGCGACTGGCACGGCCACTACGAGGACGCCGAGCAGGCCGTCGCCTGCTTCCGTTGGCTGCTCACGCCTTACTATCGGGTCGCCACCGAGCGACAGGACGGAGAGCTCTCGGCCGCTTGGATCGAGCGGTATGGGAACTCGGGCTGGCATCCGATGGACTCGATGCTCTTTCGGAACCCGGACGATCCCACCCAGTGGCTGGGGAAGGGCTGGGTTCGCGAGCGGCGGCAGCAGGCGGTCCTTCGTCCGCCGGAGCCCTATACGGAGCTTTTCCCCGAGGTTTGGCTGGACGACGACGGAACGCCCCACGGCTCGGTCATGGGCGTCCAGCGGGAGATCGCCGATCGGTCGTTCGCGGTCGAGCAGGGCTGGCTCGACCGCGGCGCGCCTTAGCTGTGGGTGGGCTGGCCCGGAGGCGTGTCCATGTCGGACGAGTGGCCGGGGAACAGCTTGGCCGACGGGTCGAGCCGCTGCTTGGCGAAGCAGACCGCCGTCGCGGCCTCGCCCACGCCCGTCGCGATGAGCTTGAGCTTGCCGGGGAAGGCGCAGACGTCGCCCACCGCGAACACGCCGGGCAGGTTCGTCTCGTACTTATCGTCCACCACGATCTGGTTTTTCTCGATCGTCAGGCCCCACTCCTTGAGCGGGCCGAGCGACGACTTGAACCCGATGTTCACGATAACGTGGTCGACCTCGTGCAGGTGGGTCTCCTTCGTCTGCGTGTTCTCGAGGGTCACGCCCGTCAGGTGCTCGTCGCCGTGAAGCTCCTTGATCGCGAACCAGAGCTTCATGTCGACCCGGCTGTTCTTGACCTGCTCGATGCTCTCCTCGTGCGCCTTGAACACGTCGCGGCGGTGTACGAGCGAGATCGGCCCCGCCGTGTCCATCAGGTTCAGGGCCCAGTCGAACGCCGAGTCGCCGCCGCCGACGATCGCCAGGCGCTTGCCGTCGAACACCGACTTGTCGCGAACGCCGTAGTGGACGCCCTTGCCGTGGAAATCCTCCTCGCGCGCGACGCCGATCTTGGTGGGCGAGAACGCGCCCGCGCCGGCCGAGACGATGATCGTCCGCGTCGGCAGGCGAAGTCCCTTGGCGGTCAGGATCGTGTAGCCGCCGTCCTCCTCGGGGATCAGCGTCTGCGCCGTGTCCTCAAGGACCAGTTCGGGATCGAACTGGGTGCCCTGGGCGATCAGCTCCCGCGCGAGGTCCTTGGCGAGCACCTTGGGGAAGCCCGGCATATCGTACACGTACTTCTCCGGGTACAGAGCGGTGAGCTGGCCTCCGAGTTCGGGCAGAGAGTCGATAATGCGGACGCTCATGCCTCGGAGGCCGGCGTAGAAGGCGGCGAAAAGCCCGCAGGGGCCGCCACCGACGATCGTGACGTCGACAGGGTTCATCTTCTTGGATCGGTACGCGCGGCGTTGGGCGTGAACCTAAAAGGTACCAGGAGCGCCCCGGCAGGGAAGCCTTAAAGCGGGAAAGCGCGGGCAAAGGCGAACGCTCCGCCCCCGCTGGGCCTTCCTGCCTAATTTCCTAGCCTCCGAACGGTTCCGTCTCCTAACGTGCCACCGTTAGGGCTTCTGAACGCTTCCGTCACCCTCACGCCCACCGCCCTCCCGGCGTTTCTGCTCAACGTCGCCGTCGTGCGACCGGTGTTCCTCTGGGGGCCGCCTGGTATCGGCAAGTCGTCGCTCGTGCGCGCTTTCGCCGCCGAGGTCGGCTTGCCCTGCGTCTCGATGCTCGGCTCGCAGCTCGCGCCCGAGGATCTGATCGGCGTACCGCAGATCGTGGAGGGCAAGAGCGTCTTCTGCCCGCCGCGCATGATCGCCCGCGAGGAGCCCTACTGCCTGTTCCTGGACGAACTGAACGCCGCCTCCCCCGAGGTGATGAAGGCGTTCTACTCCCTGATCCTTGAAAAACGGATCGGGGAGTACCACCTTCCGGAGGGCTCGGTCGTCGTCGGTGCGGGTAACCGGACCCAGGACCAGGCCATCGTGCGTCCCATGCCCTCGGCGCTCGTGAACCGCATGATCCACGTGCATCTTCGGGCTTCCCATCGGGATTGGCTCGCCTGGGCGTACGGCGCCGAGATCCATCCTTGGGTCGTCGAGTACATCGAGATGCGTCCCGACCATCTCTGGAGCGCGCCCCCCAAGCACGAGGAGCCGTTCTCCACGCCTCGCGCCTGGCACATGATGAGCGACGTCCTCAAGGAGTTCGGCGACGCCGTCCCCGACGCCGCCCTGGAAGCCCTCGCCTACGGCTGCCTCACCCCCGCCCACGCGACCCAGTTCCGAGCCTACGTCAAAGGGTTGGCCTCGACGCATCGCCTCGGCCCCATTCTCAAGGGCGATGCCCCCTGGCCTGCCGAACCCTCAGACCGCGACATCCTCTATTTCCTCGCGCACTCCTTCCGGGCGCAGCTCGCGAAGGGCCTTTCCGCCGAAAGGGCGACGTCGACGCCAGCCCAGAAGGAACTCGCCCTCCTCGGCAAGGCCCGACTTGTCGAACTCGCCGCGATCAGCCTGGAGATCGCCCAGATGGTCGTCGGAGAGGCCGACGACGGCGACACGCTCCCGGACTGGTTCCTCGTCGAGGTCGTCCGCGACCTTCCCCGGCTGGCGGCCCGAAGAGGATGAAAGCCCTGAAGAGGTCACCCTTTCCTTTCACTCCGGTGAGAAGGGTACGCCGAAAGGACGAACGCAAAGGCGAGACGCCCAAGGTCGATCGGCGTTCGTTCTCAGGGGGAAGGGAAAGGGGGATGGAGAGTCTGGAAAGATCGCCTGCAAAGATCCTCTGGCGTCGCCTCTCAGGCGTGTGGGAGACCGATGGCCCGTAGAAAGCCGCCCGAAGACCCCGCTCGAAAAGCCCGCGACGCAGGCTGGGCCACCGTCTGTGCCCACCCGCTCTTCCGCCACCTCGTTCGCTCCGCGAGCGTCTGGACGGTCGACGACGCGCCCAAAGACGCGTGGGCATGGATCGACCGTCAGGGACGCCTTGCCGTCGCCAGGCGCCGGGGAGAGCCGGAACAATGGGCGTGGGTCTTTGCCCACCTTCTGCTTCACAACGCGTTCGGCCACGCCAAAGGCGATCCCGAGGACCCGCGCGCTTGGCGCGCCGCGTGTGAGACGACCGTCGCCGCCTTTCTCGAAGACCTGAAGTTCGGTCAACGTCCCGTCGCCACCGATGTCGAGATCCCGCGCGGCACGACCGACGCCCTCTACCGCCGCTTTCGGGCCGAAGGCGTCCCGGAGGGCCTCGAAGCGCTCGGAACCGCCGGGGAAAGGATCGATCACCTCTCGGAGGAAGGTTCGTGGAACCGCACGAACTGGACTGCCGCGTTCTCCACCGGGCTGCGCGAGGCGGTACGCGAAGGCGTCGAGCTTGCCGGCGGGCGACCCGCTGGCAAGCCCCAGAGCCCTGGTGAGCGCGCGAAGGCCTGGTTCCTCGCCGCCTACCCGCTTCTCGGCTCCCTCGCCGCCGCCTTCGAGATCGTGGAGGACGCGGCTTTGTGCGTTCGGATGAACGTCGCGGTGGCGGCGGTCAGCCCAAGTCGACGGGAGATCTACCTGAACCCGGCGGCGGGTCTGAGCGAGGCGGAGCTGCGTTTCGTCATGGCCCACGAGTTCCTGCACGTCGGCTTGGGACACGGTGAACGACGGCAGGGAAGAGATCCCTATCTCTGGAACGTCGCCTGCGACTACGCGATCAACGACTGGCTCGTCGAGATGCGCGTCGGCGCCTTTCCCCAGATCGGCGGACTGCTCGATCCCGAACTGCGCGGCCTTTCCGCCGAGGCGATCTACGCCCTCATCGTCACCGACCTGCGCCGCTTCCGCAAGCTCGCCACCCTGCGGGGCGTGGGCCTGTGCGACCTCCTCGGTCCGGGTGAGGCGGGCGAACCGGGCATGGGTTCCGACCTCGACGCCTGGTACCGAGCCGCGCTCGCCCAAGGTTTGGAACTCGCCTCCCGCGTCGGACGGGGGCTTCTCCCGGCGGGGCTCGTCGAGGAGATCCGAGCCCTCGCCACGCCGCCCATCCCCTGGGACGTGCGCCTCGCCCAGTGGCTCGACGACTTCTTCGCGCCCCTGGAACGTGTCCGGACCTACGCGCGGCCCTCGCGCCGCCAGGCTTCGACCCCGGACCTCCCCCGCCCCCTCTGGCATCTCCCGGAGGTTCCCGTCGTCGAACGCACCTTCGGCGTGGTGATCGACACCTCGGGCTCGATGTCGCGCGAGCTTTTAGGCAAGGCCCTGGGCGCCGTCGCGAGCTACGCCGCCTCTCGGGAGGTCCGGCAGGTCCGCGTCGTCTTTTGCGACGCCCACGCCTACGATCAAGGCTATCTTGACGCCGATGCGATCGCCGACCGCGTTCGCGTCGTCGGACGCGGCGGCACCGTCCTCCAGCCCGGCATCGACCGCCTCGAAACCGCCGCCGACTTCCCCAAGGACGGCCCGATCCTGGTCGTCACCGACGCCCAGTGCGACCGCTTCCGCATCCGCCACGAACACGCCGTCCTCGTTCCGAAAGGCGCGCGCCTCCCGATGCTTCCGAGAGGACCGGTCTTCGAGATGGACGAATCGGCGCACGGGTAGCCTCGCGCCTTGTCCTGGCGCGACGACCCGAAAACCCCACCCTACTGGATCGAGATCGCCGACCTGATCCTTGCGGCCCATCCCGAGTGGGAATCCTTCATCGTCGGCCCGCAGGAACGGCGCGGCATGGAGATGTTCTTCGTCGAGATCCCTTCCGTCCACCCCTCCATCCGCGAACCTTTGGTGATCGAGGTCTCCGATCCGGTGCCGCGCGGCATGATCGACACCTATTGGAACGGCTACTTCGAGCACGATCCGCGATGGAAAGACACGACTGAGCAGCACATCGCCAAGGTGGTTGAACGAGTTGAGAGTTGGACGTCTGACGAGTTCGTGTTCTCGCAAAGCTACGACCGAGAGACGGGGCGGCGAAGCGGTCGACTCCGAAGGACGCCCGATGGTAGTCACCTCGTGATCGATGTCCGAACCGTGTACTGGTCCTGGCGCGGAACCCACGACCGCGTCGAAGAGTAGGGCGACGAAAAAGAGGGGACGAGGCATAAGCCCCGTCCCCTCTTTTGCTTTTTAGGCTCTGCTCTTAGGCCGTTCCCGGCTCCAGCCTCGGCGGGACGACCTGTCCCTTGAGGCCCTTCTCCGTCTCGGCCACCGGAGCGTTCGGCTTCGGACGGTCGTTGTTGTCGGTCGCGGTGCGGACGGGCATCGGTTCGCCCGCCATCACGGCGAGGAACTCGTCGCGGGTCAGCGTCTCGAACTCCAGCAGGGCGCGGACCACGGCGTCGAGCTTCTCGCGGTGCGTGTTCAGCAACTCCGTGGCGCGGATGTGGCACCGGTCGACGATGGCGCGGACCTCGTCGTCGATCTGACGGGCGACGTCCTCGCTGTAGTTGCGATCCTCGCTGTAGTCGCGGCCGAGGAACGGGTTGCTGTGGCGCCGCCCAAGGGCCAGCGTCCCGAGCTTCTCGCTCATCCCGTACTCGCAGACCATCGCACGGGCGATCCGCGTGACGTGCTCCAGGTCGTTGCTCGCGCCGGTCCAGATCTCGCCGTACACGACCTCTTCCGCGACGCGGCCGCCCAGGGTCATCGCGATCCGGTCGAGAAGCTGCTGCTCGCTCACCATGTACTTGTCCATCTCGGGAAGCGAGATGGTCGAGCCGAGCGACATGCCGCGCGGCAGGATGGTGACCTTGTAGACGGGGTCGCTGTGCTCCAGGATCTCACCCACGACGGCGTGTCCCGCCTCGTGGTAGGCGAGAACCTCGCGCTCCTTCTCGTGGATGATCCGGCTCCGGCGCTGCGGTCCCGCGATCGTCCGGTCGAGCGCCTCTTCGAGATCGGGCTGGCCGATCTTCGCGTGGCCCCGGCGGGCGGCGAGAAGCGCGCCCTCGTTGAGCATGTTCGCAAGGTCGGCGCCGGTGAAGCCGGGCGTGCCGCGCGAGATGACCTCGAGGTTGATGTCGCTGTCGAGCGGCTTGCCCTTCGCGTGGACCTTCAGGATCTGAAGGCGTCCACCCTGGTCCGGCGCGTCGACCACGATCTGGCGGTCGAAGCGGCCCGGACGAAGAAGCGCCGGGTCGAGAACGTCGGGACGGTTCGTCGCCGCGATGAGGATAACGCCCGAGTTCGGGTCGAAGCCGTCCATCTCGACGAGAAGCTGGTTGAGGGTCTGCTCCCGTTCGTCGTGCCCGCCGCCGAGTCCGGCGCCGCGCTGACGGCCGACCGCGTCGATCTCGTCCACGAAGATCAGCGAAGGGCGGTGCGCCTTCGCGGTCTCGAAAAGGTCGCGGACGCGGGCGGCGCCCACGCCGACGAACATCTCGACGAAGTCCGAACCGCTGATGTGGAAGAACGGAACGCCCGCCTCACCGGCGATGGCCCGGGCCAGGTAGGTCTTGCCCACGCCGGGAGGGCCCGTCAAGAGGATGCCCTTCGGGATCTTGGCCCCGAGCGCGGCGTACTTGCGCGTGTTCTTCAGGAAGTCGACGATCTCGAAAAGCTCCTGCTTGGCCTCTTCGATGCCCGCTACGTCGTCGAACGTGATCTTCGGGCCGGTCTCGCCCACCCGACGCGCCTTGCTCTTGCCGAAGCTCATCGCCTGGTTTCCCCCCATCTGCGCCGGACGCAGGACGAGGAAGTAGATCAGGCCGACGATCATGATCGGCAGGGCGATGGTGGCGAGGACCTGAAGGAGGGCCGCCGTCATCGGCGGGTTGGCCAGCGCGATCTTCGGCTTGTACTGCTGGATAAGCTGCTGAAGGGTGTTCGAACCGCCGGAATTGGGATCGGGCACGACGGACTCGAAATTGGTGGTCTTTTGAACCTTCTTGTCGTCGGCGTTCGCGTAGAACTTGCCCTCCATCAGATTGCCCTGCCAGTTCGCGTCCACAATCCGGTTGTCGACGATCGATTGATAAAGCTCCTGGGTGTTCAGGGTCTTCTTCTGAGGCATCATGCCCAGTGCGCCGCCCGAAGGGTTAAGCACCTGTAGCGCGGCCACGCAGAGGACGACCGCAAGGAGTACCAGGGTCAGGGTTCTCAGGGGACTCTTGTTCAAGACTTCTCCAGGACCGCCTACGGCGACGATCCTCTCTTTCCCTTACGCTACGTTCGAGCGCGGGAACGCGTTTCTCATTATGGCCCTAGGCAGGCCCAAGGAATCGATAGAGTTCGGTCGGCGTGAGTTCCGGACGCTCGACGAGCCCAGGCGACGCGCCCTGCGCCCCGGCTCTGCGGAAAGAGGAAACCACCCTATCGGAACGACTCTTCTCTTCGAAGGAGGGCAGAGGCCCACTCAGACCAAGGTTGGCCCGAAGGCGCGGCTCGCCGCCCTCCACCGTGGTTGCGGGCGCAAGGGGAGACTCGCACACCTCCGCGGCGAAACGCACGCGTTCCTAGAGCCCCGGATCGGAGGGCTCGGCGAGCTCGCCGTAATGATCCAAGGCCTCCGTCCGCCGAAGCCGGAGCGAGCGCTGAACGAAGTCCACGCGTCCTATCCTCGCCCAACGGGCTCCGCTCAGGAGGCCCCCTATCCTAGAGCGACGGTATCCCGAGGGGTAAGCCGGCTGACCCCTCAGGGGGAAGTCTCAGATCTTCGCAACGGGCTTCTCGTCCAGCAGGCGCTGGACGAGCGCCCGCGTCTGGGCGAACTCCTGGGGCGTGTAGCCGACGATGATCCGCCGGACCTTGCCCGCCCGGTCGATCACGACGAGCTGGGGGATCGCCGAGACGCCGTACGCGGCGCTCGCCGCCTTGCCCCTCTCGAAGACCACCGGCCAAGGGAGCTTGAACTCCGGCACGAACCGGTCGCGCATCCGGGCGAACTCCGCCGCCGGCGCGAGCCCCTTCTCCTCCCCGTAGTAGCCCTGCAGACTCGTCACCCCCACGATCTCCAGCCCCTTGGGCCGCTCGCTCGCGTACAGCGCCCGCATGTCGGGGAAGGCGCGCTTGCACGGCCCGCACCAGTGCGCGAAGAAATCGACCAGGACGACCTTGCCGCGAAGCGACGCGAGCCCCTTGTAAGGGCCGATGGCGCGCTCCGCGACGATCTCCGGCGCGGGCCGGTCGGTGACCGAAAGCTGGCTTTCCACCTCCGCCACCGCGCCCTCCGCCCGCGCGTCGCCTTTCACGAGCGCGCGCACCCGCTTCAGATCCGCCCGGGCCTCCGCCCGCCGCCCCGTCTTGTAGAGCAGCGCGTCCCGGTTCGCGCTCAGGCGAGCCACCGCGAACCGCGTCCAGCCCCGCTGGTCCTCCGTCATCGGCCGTCCGAGATCGAAACGGCGAAGCAGGGTGTCGTAGGCCTGCAGCACGAACTTGGGATCGGACTCCCCGTACCTCGGGGTCAGGCCGTAGATCACCGCCTCCCCAAGCTGGCCGATCATCGGAACGCTCGTCGCCTGGACGTAGGCGAGCGTCTCCAGGACCTTCGCCTTGTCGCCCCGCTCGATGTAGCCGGACAGCAGGCTCTGCTGCTGCGTCCAAGCCCGCATCGCGTGGTAGGCGACCGCCTTTTCCCCTAGGGTCGTCGCCGCCTCGCCCTTCCCGGCAAGCCGGAAAAGCTCCGCCCAGTCGTCGGCCTGCGCCTCGGGGATCGCCTTGACGTCGACGCCCGCGACCGCCGCGGCCGCCTTCGACCGGGCCTCGGCGCTCGCGGCCTCGCCCTCCGCGCGACCCTTGGCGTACCCGGCCTGGCGGGCCTCGTTCAACGATCGAAGGATGGCGCCTGCGTCCGGAAGCTGCAGGACGAGCGCGGCGAGAAGGGTCAGGGGCATCCTAGCGCCCGCCCTTCGCCTGCAAGGCCTTGCCGACGGTCGCGGCCAGACGCTCGCCCCGGACGGCGTCGCCCGAGGCCACGATGCGCCCGGTGTCCCCGTCCACGAGGTAGGTCGCGGGGATCGCCTTGATCCCGTACCGCTTGGCGATCGCCGCGTCGAAGTAACCGCCGTCGTAGATCTGCTCCCACGCCATCCCGTGCCTCGCGGTCACCGTCTTGACCTGCTCGAGCGCCTTCGGACGGTCGAGCGAGACGCCCAGCACCTCGAACCCCTTGCCCCGGTAGGCCTCGTACGCCTTGACGACGTTCGGGACCTCCCGCATGCACGGGCCGCACCAGGTGGCCCAGAAGTCGATCAGCACGAGCCGTCCCTTGTAGCCCTTCGGGAACGAGACCTTCTTTCCGGTGGTGGTGGTCGCCTCGAACGGGAGGGCCGCCACCCCCGCCTTGAGCCCGTTGCCCGCGTTCGGATCGGGCAGGGAAGCGTTCGCCGCCGTGCGCTCCGCGGCTCGCTTGGAAGACTTGACCACCATCAGCCGACGACCCACGGGGCGAAGCTCGTAGGTCGTGCCCGCCACGTTGAAGGGCTCCGCCGCCCGGTAGAACTCGTAGTTGGGATTGAACTTCCCGTCGCCGTCCTTGTCGATCATCAGATCGCCCTGGCCGTTCCAGAGCCCGCTTGGATCGGAGTAGATCGCGTCGTACGACTTCCCGCCGAGCGAGACCTTGCCCGCCAGCGCGAAGTCGGCGTAAGCGCCGAGCGTGTCGGCCTCCCCCGTCTCGTAGATGCCGTACTCGACCGCGACCGTTCGCCCCTGGATGGGGATGTCGAGCGTGAAGAGCCCGGAATAGGCGGCCTTCGCCCCGTCCGTCGCGGTCCGCTGGGTCCACGTCGGCGCGGGGTCGTTCGTCAGGTCGCCGTCGCCGTTCGCGTCCACGTACAGCTTTTCGCCCCCGATCGCCAGCACGTACGCCCGTCCGGCGGCCTTGACCGTCCCGAAGCGGAGCGCGCCCTCGGGAGCCTTCTTGACGGCCTCCGGACGGGCGTCGGAGAGCTTGATGCCGAGCGGTCGGTATCCGTTGAGCTTCTTGAAGAGGCCCGAGGACATCGGGGCGAGATCGAACGTCGGCGCCTGAGCGGGGGACGACGTCTGGACGAGCGCGAGAAGAAGGGAAAGGGTCATGGTTTTGCGTTCGGAAGGCCGAGCGCGGCGATCCGCGCCCTAAGGGCGGGATCGCTCACGCCGTCGAGCGAGCTACTGACCTGAGGGGAACGGGCCACCGCCCCCTGCCGTTCGGCGGGGGGCAGGCCTTCGAGCCACTTGATCGTCGCTTCCGCCTGCTGGTCCAGATCTTTGGCGCGCTGTTCCGCCGAGACCTTGACCACCGGGGCGGCCCCGATCTCGGAGTCGCCACAGCCGGCAAGCCCCAGCGCGAAGAAGGCGGGGCCGAGAAGGAGCGCCGTTCGGCTCATGCTCAGTTCTTCACCGGAAGGTAGTAGTAGCAGTCGGCCTTCGTCAGCATAAAGAACTTGCCCTGCATGTTGGAGACCGCCCCTTTGGCGATCAGGCCGAGGTTGTTCTTCGCGGCGAGGGCCATCGAACCGCTCGTCGCGTTGCTCACCGTCACGGGAGCGGCCTTCGCGTGACCGTCGTACCACACGACGTTCGAGCGCTTGGCGTGACGTCCGTGGGCGGCGGTCTCGAAGTCGCACATGAACTCCGTCGTGTCGGCGAGCAGGTACGCGCCGCTCTTATAAGCCTCGGCGGCGGCGTCGGCGTAGTAGATCGTCTCGGCGGGGCTCTCGAAACCGGTCATCGAGTAGTCGCCCCCGAGGTATCCCCCGGCGATCGCCATGTTCCCGGTGTTCATCGCGAGCCCGAACTTGACGCCGCTGTAGGGATCGGCGGGGATACCCTTGTTGATCGGGCAGTCCATGATCTCCTGGCTCTTCATGTACGGGTAGAGGATCCCTTTCGAGCCGTCGACGACGTTCTGGGGATAGGTCTGCGATCCGAACCACCAGTACGTGGTGTTGCCTTCGAAGTAGCCGTACTTCGGCACCTTCTGGTCGTCGTAGTCGCCGGAGTAGAGGATCGACGCGGTTCCGACGTTCTTGAGGTTGCTCAGGCAGACGCTGCCCTTCGCCGCGGCCTTGGCCTGGGCGAAGACGGGGAACAGGATCGCCGCGAGGATGGCGATGATCGCGATGACGACGAGAAGCTCGATGAGGGTGAAGGCCTTGGATTTCATGACAGGGGCTCGGAAAGGTCCGCCGACGTCGTCGTTGGCCGTGCGAAGCGGGTGGCTTCACTCTAGAGGTCCTTACGCCAGGATGGAAGACCCCGGGACGCGGAGGAAAGAGGGTATTAGACGATGCGGGGCGTAATCGTCTAATTAGAGAGGAAGAATAGACAAATGGACTACTCGACTATCGGCGCGCGGGTCAAAGAGCGGCGCCTGAAGTTCGGCATGAGCGCCCAGGCCCTCGCCGATCGCGCCGGGGTTGCCCGGTATACGTTGATCCGATTGGAGGAGGGGAAGCCCTGCCGTCCCGAGACCCTGAAGAAGATCCGCAAGGCCCTGCGCCTCTTCACCGACCAGCTGAACCGCCCGTTCGAGACTGGCCCCTTCGCCGTCCACCGGGCGCAGGACAACCACTGGTCGGTCAGCATCCCCAAGGCGGAGTACCAGCGGCGCCTCGTGGACGACGACCCGCTCCACGTCGACGACCCCGACGAGCGCTCCCGGCTGGGAACCCTGGGATTCCAGCCCTTCTTCACCGCGATCCTCGGCAGTGAGGTGGCGGGCGGCGTCGGCCATCCCGCCCTGATGGAGCTCTACCGCCCGAGCTGGATCGACCGCCACTTCGGCGAGGAGTTCGTCTACTGTCTTCGCGGAAGGATCACGATCCGCGTGGACGACGTGCCGTGCACCCTGGAGGAGGGCGACTCGATGGCCTTCGACGCCCTTCGCCCCCACCAGTACCTTCCCGACGAGGCCCTCGCGCCCGCCCTCATCCTCATCGTCGTCTCCTTCCGTCCGGGCGAGCGCGTTCCCGTTCCCGACTGACTACACGGCCATCGCGACGAGTCCCGAGCGCAGCGTCGTCAGCCGGCCGAGCGCCCGCAGCCCGTCGAGCGCCGCCTCGACCCGCTCTGGACGGTCGCCCAGCTGGGCGACGATCTCCCCCTCCTCGTGCCGGAGCAGCCGCGCGCCGACCCTCTCCAGTGCCGCGAGCGCCTCCGCCGGTCGCCCGAAGCCCGTCAGCCGGAGCACGACGAGCTGCGCCCCGAGGTAGTCGTCCAGAAGCGTGGCCTCGACCACGTCCACCATCTTCTCGACCTGAAGCCGGCACGCCTCGGCCTCCTTCCGGGAACCCTCCAGCACGACGGTGGCCCGGACCAGGCCCGCCTCCTCGCCCGTCGCCAGGCTGACGGACGCGCCGCCCCGCGCGCGGCGGCGCAGGACGTTCGCGAGGCGCTCGTGGGCGGCGGGCTCGTCGGCCAGCAGGACGGAAAGGATGGGGGTGGGGTTCATGGGCGGGTTCCAAAAACGAAAAGGACCCTCCCGAGCGTGTCGGGAGGGTCCTTTTCGGACGTTGCGTTGCGGCGTGTTTCCCGGCGTCAGCTTGGCGGCGCGAAAATAACGACGATCGACACGGGGGTGGTGGGGATCGTCGTCATGGTCGTCGCGGCCTTCCTTGCGGGGGTAAGGACGAGTATAGCGCTAAGCCGAGGCGAGCGCCCGCAGGAACTCCTCGCCGTAGCGCGCCAGCTTCGTCTCGCCCACGCCGCCGAGGGTCAGGAACTCCTCCGGCGTCTGGGGACGGCGGGCCGCCATCTCCTCGAGGGTCGCGTCGGAGAACACCACGTACGGCGGCACCCCCTGCGCGCTCGCCAGCTCCTTGCGCAGGTTGCGCAGGCGCTGGAAAAGGGAAGCGTCCACGGCGGCGGGGTCGTACTTCGCCGACTTCCGCTCCGCCGCCCGCGCGGCCTTCTCGCGCCGCTCCAGGCGGAGCTTGACGCGCGGCTTCGCCAGCTCCACCGGCTCGTCCGCCCGCAGGACCGGGCGGGTGAGCGGGGTGAGCTTGACCACGTTGAAGTGGGCGATGTCCTGCACCAGATAGCCCCGGTGGATCAGTTGACGCAGGATCGAGCCCCACTCGTCCTGCGACCAGTGCGCGCCCTTGCCGTAGACGTCCGCGTGCCGGTCGTGTCCGAACTGGATCACCTTCTGCGCGCTCGATCCGCGCAGGACCTCGATCAGGTGCGCGATGCCGAATCGCTGGCCCGTCCGGTAGACCGTCATCATCGCGAGCTTCGCGTCCTCCGTCGCGTCGTACCGCTCCGGCGGGTCGAGGCACACGTCGCAGTTGCCGCAGTCGACCGGCATGTTCTGGCCGAAGTACTGCAGAAGGGTCCGGCGGCGGCAGGTGAGCGACTCCGCCACATCGACCATCGCCTGGAGCTTGCGCAGCTCGATCGCCTTCTGCTTGAGGTTCTCCGACTGCTCGATCAGGCCCCGCGCGATCGCCACGTCGCCCCCGCCGTACAGCAGCAGGGCCTCGCTCGGCAGGCCGTCGCGCCCCGCGCGCCCCGTCTCCTGGTAGTAGCCCTCGACGTTCTTCGGAAGGTCGTGGTGGACGACCCACCGCACGTTGGGCTTGTCGATCCCCATGCCGAACGCCACCGTGGCGACGACCACCCGCACGTCGTCGTTCTGGAACGCCTCCTGCACCCGCCCCCGCTCCGCGACCGGAAGCCCCGCGTGGTAGGCGGCGGCCTGGACGCCGATCGCCTTCAGATCCTCCGCCACCTCCTCCACCCGCTTGCGCGAGAGGCAGTACACGATCCCGCTGTCGTCGGGCCGGGCCTTGACGAACGCCGCGAGCTGCGCCGCCGGCTTGGTCTTCTCCGCCACCGTGTAGCGGATGTTGGGCCGGTCGAACCCGGCGACGAACACCGCGGGCTCGATCAGGCCCAGTTGGGCGACGATGTCGTTGCGCGTCACCGCGTCGGCGGTGGCGGTCAGGGCCACCGTCGGCACGTCGGGAAAGCGGTGCTTGAGAAGTCCGAGCTGGACGTACTCGGGTCGGAAGTCGTGGCCCCAGGACGAGACGCAGTGCGCCTCGTCGATCGCGAAAAGCGAGACCCCCACCGTTTCCAGCCGCTTCTGGAACTCCGGGCTCATCAGCCGCTCCGGCGCGACGTACAGCATGCTCAGCTCCTTGTTGTGGAGCCGCGCGAGGATCTGCTTGCTTTCCCGCTCCCCGATCGTGGAGTTGTACGCCTCCGCCGCCACGCCCATCTGCTTCAAGGCGTCCACCTGGTCCTTCATCAGGGAGATGAGCGGCGACACCACCACCGTCACTCCCTCCCGCATGAGGGCCGGAAGCTGGTAGCAGACCGACTTGCCGCCGCCCGTCGGCATCACCACGAGCGTGTCCTGCCTGCCCAGCACCTTCTCGATCACCTCGTCCTGCGGCGAGCGGAACGCGGCGTGCCCGAAAACGCGGCGGAGGACGGCGACGGCGGTTTCCATGGGCACCGGCTTTAGTGTACGCCTGTCGGGTGGGCGAAGCGCGACGCCGACGGGGAAACGGCAAAAAGGGAAGGGGGAGAGACGGGCCGGGGAAGCCGCGCCCCTCCGCTTCCCTGTATCCTTCTTCCAGATGGCTCCCTCCCGCTTCGACTTCCTCGTTCTCGGCAGCGGCTTGGCGGGCCTGACCTACGCCCTCCACGCCGCCGAACGGGGAAGCGTCGCCGTGCTCACCAAGGGCGAGATCACGGAGAGCAACACGAGCTGGGCCCAAGGCGGCATCGCGGCGGCGGTCGGCGAGGCCGACTCCTGGGAGCTTCACGAGCGCGACACCCTCGTCGCCGGAGCCGGCCTCTGCGACGAGAAGGCCGTCCGGTTCCTCGTCCAGAACGCGCCCCGGGCCATCGAATGGCTCGTGGAGCTCGGGGCCCGCTTCGACCAGGAGGGCGACGGCGAGCTCGCCCTGGGACGGGAAGGCGGCCACGGGATGCACCGCATCGTCCACTTCCAGGACCGCACCGGCTGGGAGATCGAGCGCGCCGTCTCCGAGGCGGTGCGCCGCAACCCCAACATCGCCGTCTTTCCCCACGCCTTCGCCACCTCGCTCCTGGTGGACGGCGAGCGCTGCGTCGGCGCGACCGCCATGATCGACGGTCTGGGCGAGCGCCGCTTCCTCGCCGGAAGCACGATGCTCGCCACCGGCGGCTGCGGCAAGATGTACCAGCACACCACGAACCCCTCCGTCGCCACCGCCGACGGGATCGCCCTCGCCAGCGACGTCGGCGCCCGCATCGCCGGGATGGAGTTCATGCAGTTCCACCCCACCACCCTCTACCACCCCCAGATGCGCTCGTTCCTCATCACCGAGGCCGTGCGCGGGGCGGGCGGCACCCTCCGCAACCACCTGGGACGCCGTTTCATGTACGACTACGACGAGCGGCTTGAGCTCGCCCCTCGCGACGTGGTCGCCCGCGCCATCGAGGCCGAGATGAAGAAGCAGGAAACTTGGTGCGTCTACCTCGACGCCACCCACCTCGCTCCCGAGCGGCTCCACCACGAGTTCCCGACGATCTGGGACAAGCTCCGCACCATCGACATCGACATGGAGAAGGATTGGATCCCGATCGTGCCCGCCCAGCACTACTCCTGCGGCGGCGTCGTCACCGACCTCGCGGGCCGCACGAGCGTGCCCGGCCTCTTCGCGGCGGGCGAGGTCGCCTCGACCGGCGTCCACGGCGCGAACCGTCTCGCCTCGAACAGCCTTCTGGAGGCGATCGTCTTCGCCGAGTCCGCCGCCGCCGCGAGCGAGAAGGGCGACGACGACCGCTACGAGGTCGCCCGCGAGGCCCGATCCGTTCCGGAGGCCGACGCCATCCGCCTCCGGCGCAAACTCCAGCGCACCATGATGGCGAACGTCGGCATCGTCCGCACCTTCGCCGGGCTGCGAGAACAGCGCGAGGCCGTCGCCTCGATCCTAGAGGAGTACGACGCCCTTCCTCTCGCACCCTACTCCGCCTACACCCTAGAGGCTCGCAACCTCGCTGTCGCCGCCCGCCACGTCGTCGACGGAGCCCTCGCTCGCGACCGGAACGTCGGGCTCCACTTCAACGCGGACCTCGTCCCGAAGGAACCGCTCCTTCCTTCCTAAGCGCCCGGCGCTAGACCCGCTGGTAGAGCGCGTCGGGGCTGCCGCCGATGTCGGAGGCGCGCACCTCGACCGGATTGCCGTCCTCGTCCGTGAAATCGAGGGTCGGATCCTTGTCCACCGCGTAGTCGCCCGTCGAGATCGGCACGCTCGTCGCGCTGACCGCCGTGAGCTCGCGTCCCGTCGCGTTCTCCCTAACCTTGAGCAGATCGTCCTGAGCCATGGCTAGGCAGACGGCGCTCGGGCCTCAAAGGTTGCCCGGCGCCACCCGCTTCGTGAACCCCGTCTCGAACGGTTTCCACTCCGGCGGCAGCGAGACGCCGAGCGATAGCCAGCCGCTATCGATCCGCGCGATCGTCTCGTCCCAGGGCCGGATACCGCTCACCGCGTCCGGCGCCTCCACCCCGTGCGCCCCGACCGCCACCGCCGCCCGGCACGCCTCGAGCGGCCCCATACCCTGCGCCAAACCGAACAGCAGGCCCGCGACCGTCGCGTCGCCGGAGCCCGTCGTGCCCGCGACCTCAACCTGATAGCACGGGTGCCACAGGCAAGCCCCGCCCCAACCCCGGCCCAGCGTCTCCGCCCCCATCGCCGTCTTCAGCAGGAATCCCCGCTCCCCGACCTTGATTCCGACCGCCTTCGGTCCCAGCGCGAGGGCCTTGTCCGCGAGCCGCTCCACCATCGCGGGCGGCAGGTGGCCCAGCGACGCCCCCTGCAAAGCCTCGAAGGTCGGACGGTCCAGGCAGAACATCAGCTCGTCGACGCTCGGCAGGAACACGTCCACGTGGGGCAGGCACCGCGCGAGGATCGCGGGCCAGTCGGCCTGCCCGCTCGGGGCCTGCGGGTCGGGCAGGCTCAGGTCCAGAGCCACGATCGGAACCCGCTCCTTCGCCCGCCGCAGGAGGGCCTCCAGCTCGCGACCCTCGTCGGCGTACATCCGGGCCATCAGAGGCGGGTAGCCGAAGTGCATCAGGCTTACGCCCTCGAACGCCGCCTCGGGGATGTCGTCCGCGCCGAACACGTCGTTGCAGCCGGGCGCGTGGAGGAACATCCGGTCGGTGCGGTCCATCGACACCACGACCGTGTAGCTCGTCGGCTCGCCCCTTCGAACGGCGAGATCCTCGCCGAGTTCCCCGAGCAGGTCGCGCACGATCCGCCCGAACGGATCGTCTCCGACCATCCCCACGAGCCTCACCGGCAACCCCAGGGTGTGCAGCGCCCGGCCGACGTTGCTCACCGCCCCGCCCGTGCTCAAGGTCGCCGGCCCCGCCTCGATCAGCCGCCCCGGCTCCAGCTCGACCCGGCCCGGCAGGGCGGGGATCACGTCCAGACAAAGATGTCCGGCGACGAGAACGGGCGACACGAGAGGGGTTATACCGCCTCGCTCAGGGCTTCACCGTCCCGCCCGTCCGCTCGCTCTCCAGGGCGGCGGTGAACAGACGGTGACTGGCAAGGGCTTCGTCGGGCGTGGCGCACCGGAACGCCGGCTCGATCCCCACCAGCTCGGCGCAGTACGAGGCCCACATCTGGAGGATCGCGTCGGGAAAGCCGAACTCGAAGATGCCGCCCGTGATCGTCGGCCAGGCCGTCTGGTGGCCCAGGTCCTCCTCGCGCCACGCCTGGACCTCGCCCGGAGCGTAGGGAAGGGTCCGCAGGGTCTTGGGCCGCTTCGTGGAGAACTCCGCCGAACACGCCGTTCCGAGAACCCGGATCGTCCAGGTGTTCAGATCCCCGGGCGAGATGCGCTTGGTCTCCAGCAGCATCGGGAAGCCCCCTTCCGACCGGCAGGCGAGCGTCGCGTTGTCCCACGTCTCGCAGGCCGCGAAACCGCCCTTTCCGTCGGGCCGCGTCTCGACCGCCTTGGTCAGGAGCGCCCGCACGTCGGCGGGCCGCCAACCCAGTCGCAGGGGAAGGTGCAGGACGTGCAGTCCGAGGTCGCCCAGACAGCCGTACGCCCCGTTCGTCGCCACCTGCCGCTTCCAGTTGATCGGCTTGTTCGGGTCGAGGTCGCTCGAGTGGTAGAACCCCGCCTGCACCTCCAGAACCCGCCCGAAATCGAGCCGCGCCAGCCGCTGGACGGCGGGGAAGAAGGGAAACTCGCTGCTGCACCGGACGAGCTGCCCGGGCCTCGCCGCTACCTCCGCGACGATCCGCTCGGCGGCGGCGAGATCGATCCCGAACGGCTTCTCCGCCATCAGGTGCTTTCCCGCCCGCAGGGCGTCGAGGTACACCCGCTCGTGAAGGTGGTGCGGCACCGCCGCGTACACCGCCTCCACCTGGGGATCGTCGAGCAGCGCCCGGTAGTCCGCGCTCGTCCGGACGCCGAGCGCGCCCGAGAACCAATCCCGCGCCGCGGACGAGGGATCGGCGACGTGGACGATCTCCGGCCTCGCCGGGTGGTCGAGCAGGGCGAGCCACCGCGCCGCCGCGCTCGCGAACTCCCGGCCCATAAGCCCCCCGCCGACGATGCCGAACCGAACGGTACGCGCCACAAGGCTATTGTGGCCGTGGATCCCCTGAATCGTTCGGCGCGAGGAAGACGCACGGAAAGCGCTCCCGAACTGATCAACCTCGTCGCCAGCGGCCAGTTCGACCCGACCCTCGTCCTTTCCAAGCAGGAGCCCCTGGCGATGCGATCGCGTCGTACAAGGCGTTCGACAAGCGCGAGGCGGGCTGGCTCAAGGTCGAGCTCGAGCCCCGCGCCTCCGTCGTGTAGCGCTCGTTCTCGGCTCTAGGAAAGGGGGCTCTCCATAAGCAGGTTCACGCGCGGCACGCTGTACCGGTCGTCGGAAAAACGCTCGACGGTGCGGAAGCCCGCCCGTTCGTACAGGCCCAGCGCCTGGGGCAGCCCCTCCACCGTCCAGAGATAGGCGGTGGAGAACCCCGCGTCGCGGCAGAACGCCAGCGCCCGGTTCAGCAGCTCCTTCCCGATGCCTCGCCCCTGCGAAGCCTCGTCTACGATCACCCAGCGGATGCGAGCCCCCGATCGCTCGGCCTGCGAGCCTTCGACGGCGATCGAACCGACGATACGGCCGTCCACCCAGGCGGTGAGGAGCAGATCGCGGCCCTGCTGGTAGTGCGCCAGAAATTCGCGCATCTCGTGGGCCATCATGCCCTCGAACTCCGCGCCCGAACCCCAGGCGCCTGCGTAGTAGACGCCGTGCATCTCGGCGATGCGGCCCAGGGCGCCGGGCCGGTAGCCCTCGACGTATTCGGTTTCCATGGTAGGGGTCATCGTTCGTTCTCGTAGGGAGAGCCTTCGTCCCAAAGGCGCTCGAAGGCGAGGTTGAGGAGGGCGACGGCCCCCCGGTGGCGGATCGCCAGGGCGGTGAAACTGGGGGTTCCCCCCACCGGGTCCTGCATCGAGAGCAGGGCGACCTCGTCGTCGAACGCCTGCATCTTGACCGGCAGGCTCGCCACGATCCGGATCTCCTGGCCCTTTCCGCTCAGTTCCGCCATCCACGCGCTGAGTTCCGGATCGTCCAGCGCCGAACGCTCGTAGAGCGCGCGATACCGGACCCCCCGGTCGAGCGGAACGCGCAGAAACCGCCGGTTCTGCTCGGAGGTGATGATCAGCGGCCGGGCGATCAGCGAGTTCACGTGACTCCTCGCGGCGGCGGCCATCTCCGTCGCGCGAACGGCGATGCGTCCTGGATCGGCCAAGGCTTCGACGTACTGGAGCGGGTCGTTCTCGCCCTTTCCTGCGAGGAAGAGCGGCGCGAGCCGGCCCGCCATCGCCTCGGCCAAGGCCGCCGTTCGGACCCGCTCGCGATCCAGTTCCGCCGCGCGCTGCGCGCTCAGGGCGGGCAGCGCGGTCGCGGGATCGGTCGGGAAGTACGTCTTGGGGCTGGTGTCGCGCGCCGCGCACAGCCCCTTCGTCTCCAGCGAGCGCAGCACGTCGTAGACGCGTTGGCGCGGCACCTTCGCCCGCGCGGCGACCTCCGTCGAGCTCTGGCCGCTCCGGCTGAGCAACGCGAGGTAAGCCCCGCTCTCGTAGGCGTTGAGCCCAAGCCCGGCCAGATCGATCTCGGGCGTCTCCATCGGGACGAGTATGACACCACTCTATAGTGGTGTCTATAGGCGGGGCTCGAATCTTAACGTTCGCGCCGTAAAATGCCCCCGTGAACTCCATCACCCGAAGGGACGCGCTCGTCGGCGGCGCGGCGTCGCTCCTGCTGCCGTCCTTCGCCTCCGCCGCGGGTAGGAAGAGCCTCCGCGTCGCCCACCTGACCGACTTCCACTGCCAGCCCGAGCTCGGCGCCGCGAAGGGAACCGAAATGGCGATGGCCCACGCCATGCGCCAAAAGCCCGACCTCGTGCTCGTCGGCGGCGACTGCATCATGGACGGCTTCGCCCAGGACGAGGCGCGAACCGCCCTGCAGTGGCGCCTCTACCGCGAACGGCTCGACGCCCTCGTCAAGGTTCCCGTCGCCCATACCCTGGGCAACCACGACGTCTGGGGCTGGAACAAGGCGGCGAGCCGGACGACGGGCGACGAGCCCAAGTGGGGCAAGCGCTGGTTTCTCCGGGAGTTCGGCCAAGACCGGACCTACCGCTCCTTCGACCAGGGCGGCTGGCGCTTCGTCGTGCTCGACACCCTTCTCCGGACGCCCGACGGCTACAACGGCTTTCTGGACGACGAGCAGATGGAATGGCTGAAGGGCGATCTCGCCGCTACGAAAAAGCCCACCCTCGTCATCTCCCACATCCCGCTTTTCTCCATCACCCCGGTGGCCGTCGGCTACGACGAGAAGACGGGCGACTGGAACGTCGGCGGCAACATGATGACGAAGAACTCCGACGCGATCCGCGACCTGTTCGCCGCGAACCCGCACGTCCGCATCGCCCTCAGCGGCCACACCCACCTGCTCGATCGCGTGGACTACCGCGGCGTCTCCTATCTCTGCGGCGGCGCCGTCGCGGGGAACTGGTGGAAAGGTCCCTACCACGGCTTCGAGCCGGGCTACCGCATCCTCGACCTCCACGACGACGGCGGCTTCGAGGCGCGCTACATCCCCTGGGGCTGGCGCGAGGAACCGCTCTAGACGACAGACCCGAAGGGCGTCGCCGCAAGAGCCCTGGGCGTTTCCGCCCAGGATAGGATCTCTCAGTTCCAGCCGGTCTGGCAGCCCTGGAAGTTCTCGCTCGGGTCGTGCCGCGTGTCGTAGCGGCACGGGTTCTTCGAGACCTGCGGCAGGCTGCCGCCCAGATCGCTCGACGGGTGTCCGGGCTTGGATCCGACCGGCGTCTTGACGTAGGTCTCCCACTTCACGTGGCCGTCGCAGAACAGGTAGGTGTTGCCGCCCGCGTAGGGCATGTTGGCGTGGGCGGCGTTGAAGCAGGCGCTGTTCGGGCCGCCGGGATAGCCGACGGGGGTCATCGCCTCGATCTGCATGCTCATGCGCGGCAGCTCGCCGGAGTTCGCGAAGAAGAACGTGTCGGCGGGCGCGACCACGGCCGTCGCGCTGATGCCCTGATGGACGCTCCAGACCGTGACGTCGACCGTCTTGCCGTTCAGCGAGGTTTGGATCACCTGCCCCTTGTTCATGGGGTCCGGCGCGGAGACCTGGACGCCGCTTCCATCCATCCAACTCGCGCCCTTGTTGATGCCGTAGCCCCAGACCTTCTGTTCCTGGGTGGGGTTGTCGCGTTGGTTGGGCTTGCTCGGATCCATCTGGTAGCCGCCGTAAGGGTCGCCCGAAGACTCGCCGCACACGGTCGCGAGCGATCCGGTCGAGACCGTCTTGTTCGGATCGAACAGGATGTCGAGGTTCTTCATGTAGGGCTGGACCCAGAACGAGGCGTCGCCGGGGAAGCCCTTCGCCCACGACGACACGAACGTATCGTCGTTGTCGCCCATGTACATAAACTGGGCGAGCCCCATCTGCTTGGCGTTCGAGACGGAAACCGACTTCTTCGCCGCGACCTTGGCCTGGGCGAAGACGGGGAACAGGATCGCCGCCAGGATGGCGATGATCGCGATGACGACCAGCAGTTCGATAAGGGTGAAGGCGCGTTTCATAGAGGGCTCCGCGGCTCGTCGTCGAACGCGCGTCCTCAACGTACCGGTGCGGTATTAAGCGACGGTCAAGCTTTGTCGTGAACGATCGCCATCAGGGCGCGGACCATCCCGGAGGGGTCCGGAAGCTGGATCACGTTGCGCCCGTAGACGATGCCCTTCGCCCCCTGGTCCATCACCGTCCGCGTCCGCGCGAGGATCTCCGCGTCGCTCGCGCGGCCCCCACCGCGCACGAGGACGGGCAGGCCGTTCGCGACCTCGACCACCCGGTGGTACTCCGCCACGTCGTCGCACGGGTCGGCCTTGATCACGTCCGCTCCCAGTTCGGCGGCCTGGCGCACGAGCGGCAGGATCTTGTCCAGGTCGCCGTCCACGAGGTAGCCCCCCTGGCCGCCCCGCATGACGAGCGGCTCGACCATCAGCGGCATCCCGTACCGCTCGCAGACCGGGCGGAGCCTCGCGACGTTGCGGACGCAGTCCCGGTGGAGAAGCGGCTGGTCGGGCAGCATGAGCAGGTTGACCACGACGCACGCCGCGTCCAGCCGCAGCGCCTGCTCGACCGCATCCTCCACGACCTCCGAGAAAAGCGTGTGCGGCAGGACGGGTGGGTAGACGTTCGCCACGTCGGTCCGCATCACCAGGGCGGGCTTCTTAGGGCCGGAGATGGCCTGGAGAAGGCGCGCGCCGCCCGGAGGAAGCTGGATCGCGTCGGGAGCCGCCTCGACGACGGTCCGCACCGCGCGATCCAGGCTCTCGATCCCGTTCAGGAACGAGCGCTCGTTGAAGAAGCCGTGGTCGATCGCGACGTCGAAGCACTTGCCGTCGGCGGCGAAGAGGCGGTTGAGACGGGGGTTCATGGTGGGATTTTCAGGCGAAGGGATCATCGCTCCTGCGTTCGTCGAAGGCTTGGCCGAGGAGTTCGTCGACGCCGAGAACGCCCGCCCAAAGACGGAGGTAAGGGTAATCCAATGTCTCACGTTGCGTATCGAGCGCTCGGACGATGTCGTTCCCCTGTCGATCGCTCACGCGGTTTCCGGCTTCGTACCAACGCGGTTTCTGTAGAACGATATTCTCCGGGGCGTAGAAAGGGACGGACCGGCCTTCCAAAACCTCGACCCGCCTCGCCCGCCTGAATTCGGTCAACGTGTAAGGATCGGGACGGACGAGGAAAAGATCGATCGTGAAGCTCTCCTCCTCGTGCATCGCGTGCGTCGAACGATACTCTCCCTGGTGCGCGATCGCGCTTCGGATGCTTTCGAGACTCGCGTGATAGGGAAAGGTGAAGGCTCCCGCGAGCGCTTCGGCTTCGTCGTCCGCCAACAGGACGGCGAAGTCGACGTCGTTGGTCGTCCTGATCTCGCCCCAGGCGCTGCTCGCCATCGATCCCCCCACTAAGTGCGAGATCCCTCGATCGGCGAGTCTCTGCGAAACGTCGGCTGTGATTTCCAGAGGGGTCAAGCGTCGGTCCCACTCGCCTTGTCGACACGACGCCGCATCGCCCGCATCGCGACGATGAGGCGATCCATCGTTCGGAGTCGCTCCTCGGGCGTCATCGCGCGCTCCCGGCGAAGCTTCTCCCGATAGACGAGGGGATCGACCTCTTGAAGATCCGTACGACGCACGGTTCCCATGATACGCGGCGAAAGACGAGCGCGTCGAGATGAACGGATCGCAAACCCCCGCGCCCGCGTATCGCTCCGTGTCACAATCTCCCGCAGAACGCCGACCGCTCGAACCGGTCGGTCCACGAGGAACGAAAAGCTTTGGCCATCGATACCAGCGACTTCAAAAACGGGATGCACTTCTACATGGACAACGACGTCTGGACGATCGTCGAGTTCCAGCACGTCAAGCCCGGCAAGGGAGGCGCGTTCGTGCGCACCAAGCTGCGCAAGGTCCGCACCGGCCAGCAGGTCGAAAAGACCTTCCGCTCGGGCGAGCGTGTCGAGCCGGCCTTCGTGGAGAAGGTCGAGATGCAGTACCTCTACAAGCAGCAGAAGACCGCCATCCTGATGGACCTGGACACCTACGAGCAGATCGAGGTGCCCATGAGCTCCCTCGGCGACCAGGGCGACTTCCTCAAGGACGAGTCGAACATCGTCGCCCTCGTCGCGGGCGACGAGACCCTCGGCTACGAGCTGCCCTCGTTCGTGGAGCTCGAGGTCGTGGAGACCGATCCCGGCGTCCGGGGCGACACGGTCAGCAGCGGCGCCACGAAACCGGCGAAACTCGAGACCGGGGCGAGCGTCAACGTTCCGTTCCACATCAACATCGGGGATACGATCAAGGTCGACACCCGCAGCAAGGCCTACCTCGAACGCGTCAAAAAGTAGTAACGTTTAAGCGATGTCGAAATCCCGAGGTTCGAACGACGGGCTCTCCGAGGCGTTCCAGGAGCTCCTGGCCAACGTCGCGCGCGTCGTGCTGGGTCTCGGCTCGGTCGCGACCCTCATCGGGGCCGGACTCCTTATCTTCACCTACGTCCGCGTGGCGGGCGACTCCGCCTTGGCGAGCGAAGCCGCCAAGAACGTCGGCATCCTCAAGCAGGTGCTGACCTACGGCTCGATCGGCGTCGCCGTCGGCGCGGGTTTCCTGTTCTGGGGCGAGGACCTCGTCGCGGGACTTCTGCTCCTGGTCTCGGCCCTGCTGTTCTTCGCCCCCGCCTGGGTTCCTATGGTGGCGTCCGGCGCGACGACCCAGACCGGGGCGGAAGCCCTCTCCGCCCTTCAGCTCGGCGGCGGCGTGATGGGCGCCTCGGCGATCCTCGTGCTCGTCGTCGACGTGGCGAACAAGACGCGCACGCGGGCCAAGGTCGGCGTCAAGGCCGACCAGCTCAAGTACGGCAAGGGCGTCAAGGAGGAGCAGGACAAGCGCAACGTCTTCCTTGGCAAGTGTTGGCAGCTTCCGTACTGCCGCAAGTTCGTCCGGGAGCGCTGCCCCATCTACCACGCCCGCCGAAGCTGCTGGCGCGAGCGGGTCGGCTGCATGTGCGAGGAGGAGGTCATCCGGAAGGCGATGGAGAACAAGCCCATCCCCAAGGACGTCGTCCTCGACGGCTCGAACATCCCGCGCAACAACCGCCTCACCCCGAAGCAGAAGATGGAGCGGTGCAAGAACTGCGTGATCTACAACGAGCACCAGCGGCACAAGTACAAGGCCACGATCCCCGTCGTGCTCCTTACGTTCCTCCTCGTCTACGCCCTGGGACACGGACCGCTCACCGGCCTCGTCGAAGGCTTCGTGCGCGTCGTCGACCGCGTGGTGCACAACGTCACCTTCAGCAAGGGGCAGGCCCAAATCCCGCAGGTCTTCGTCGAGGCCCTGCTGTTCTTCACGATGCTCCTCGCCCTGACCTACACGATGAAGCTCGTCGAGTATCTCGTGTTCAAACTGAAGATATGAACGAGGAGGAGATGGACGCCGAAGGGATGGACCCGGAAGACATGGATGAAGGGCGGCTCGACCGCTTCTGCGCCCGCGCCGCCGCCGCCGGCGAGGTCTGGGTGCTCACCGAAGGCGAGGACGTCGCCGTCGTCGAGTCGGAGGACTACGAGGAGGCCGAGGTGATGCCGTTCTGGTCCACCCGCGAAGGGGCCGAGCGCACCGCCACCGGCGACTGGGGCCGCTACACCCCCAACGCGATCCCGCTCGACGAGTTCCTCTCGTCCTACCTTCCCGCCCTCGACGACGACGGCTACCTCGTCGGTCCCGACTGGAGCGAGGATCTCGAGGGCGACGAGATCGAGCCCGAAGAGCTTTTCCGAAGGCTGGAGACCGCCCGCGCCGCCCGGGGACAGTAGTCCCGCGCGCCCCGGTCCCTGTACACTCTTAACGATGATCGTCCTGGACGGATCGTACGGCGAGGGCGGCGGCGCGCTCCTGCGAACGGCGCTCGCGATGAGCGCCGTCACCGAGCAGGGGGTGCGGATCGAGAACGTGCGCGGCGAGTCGCGCTTCCCCGGCCTCGACCCCGAAGACCTCACCCTCGTGGGCGCCCTCGCGGAGTCGACGGCCGCCGAGGTCTCCGGCGCGGATCTGGGCTCGAACACCCTCGTCTTCAACCCCACGCGGCTTCCCAAGGCCCTCAACGGCAAGATCGCCACGGTTCGGAGCGGGGCCAACCGGGGCCCGAACGCCCTCATCGTCCTCAACGCCCTCCTGCCCGTCCTCGCCCGGTCCGGCGCCTACTCCAGCCTGGAGTGCGAAGGCGAGACCTACGGCCAGGGAAGCCTCGGCTACGACGCCTTCGCCGAGAGCACCCTCGTCGTGCTCCGGCGCCTCGGTCTCTACGCCTTCCCCGATCTCCAGGAGGCGGGCTACGGACGGGAGGCGCGCGGCTGCGTGACGCTCGACGTCGAGCCCAGCGGCCTCTCCGGACTCAAGTGGACCGACCGGGGAAGGACCCTCGGGATGCGCGCCCGCGTCGTCTCGTCGGGCATCCCGCGCGACGTCGGCGAGCGCGCCGCCGCCCACCTGCGCCGCCTCGCCGCCAACGCCGGTCTCGGCATGGAGGCGGAGGCGCGCGAGGTCCCCTCCGCCCGCCCCGGCCTCCACGTCACCGTCTGGGCGGAGTACGACCGGGGCCAGGGCGGCGCCTCCGCGATGGCCGGGCGCGGCGTCCAGGCGGAGGCCCTCGCCCAGAGCGCCTTCGGCGAGACCATGATGTTCATGGAGTCCGACGCCTGCCTCGACCCCTACCTCGCGGACCAGGTCCTCCTCCCCCTCGTCCTCGCCCCCGAGGAGAGCGCCTTCAAGGTCTCCCGCCTCACCCAGCGCTTCCTCACCGCCGTCTGGGTGGTCAAGCGCTTCACCCCCATCCGCCTGACCGTGCGCGGCTCCGAGAACCACGCGGGCCTGATCACGATCGAGCGTTAGGGAAGAGAGGCGGCCTCCTGCGAAACATCGTTAATCTTCCGGAGGTTTTTCCCTAAGAAACGTCTAGGGTTGACACGGTCGTCCATAATATTTGCTAAGCGTGCCGCACGGTCCGACGAGGGGCTTGGCACGCGGAGCCTTTCTTATGAAGCGCGCCTTCACCCTCATCGAGCTGCTCGTCGTCATCGCCATCATCGCGATCCTCGCCGCCATCCTCTTCCCCGTCTTCGCCCAGGCCAAGGCCGCCGCCAAGAAGACCGCCGCGATCAGCAACCAGAAGCAGATCGGCCTCGGCCTCATCATGTACATGGGCGACGCGGACGACAAGTATCCTCAAACCGACGGCTGCGATCAGGGCAGCTCGCTCAACCCCAAGTTCAAGGCGGCCTCCTACAACGGAACCGGCGCGACCGGATGCGGAACTCCGCCCAGCACCGTGGGCGGGACGCCGAACGGCTACAACCGCGTGAACAGCTACTCCTGGCAGAAGTGGGTCATGCCCTACGTCAAGAGCGTCGACCTGTTCGTCCACCCGGGCCGCCAGCGTGATCCCATCATGTGGGACAACGGGGGGCAGATCATGAACGGCTTCGCTCTCAACACGGCGATCACGGGATCGGCGAACGTCAACGTCGCCACGGGCGCGCTCCTTCGGGTTCGGAACAGCTGGCTCGGCGGAACCCAGACCTCCATCCCGGACGTCGCCTCGGCGATGGTCCTGATGGAGTTCGCCAACACGAAAATCAACTTCGTGCCCATGGCGATGACCCAGGCCGACTACAACGCGACCGGCTCCCCCGCCCAGCAGACCGCCTACCCGCCCGCGTGGCGCGAGTTCTGGGGCCGTCTCCTTATGAAGACGACGGCGTGCCCGGGCCCGATCTCGACGGAGGCGGATCCCCGCTCCGTGTTCGCGGAAGGGATCGTGGTGGGTCGGGCCGACGGGAGCGCGAAGTTCTACAACGTGAAGGCGTTCCTTGGCGCGACGCCCTCGGCGGCCGAATACGGCCCGCTCGACTCGTACTACCAGTGCGGTACCGCCTCGGAAGTGATGCGGCCCACGACGCCGAACCTGAAGATCAACTACCCGCTTTGGGGGCTTACCGGGCAGTGAAGACCCGTGCGATCCTGTTCGCCTTCATGGCCGTGTTCCTCGTCGGTTGCGGGTCGGGCGGCGGCGACGTCACCACGGACGACGTTCGAAGCAAAGAGCGCGAGATCGAGGCGGCCACCCAGAAGCTGAACGCGGGAAGGACGCCCGACCAAGGCCAACAAGGCCAGTAGACGGCGAAGATGCAACTCGCGCGAACGGTCCCGGAGCATCGCTCCGGGACCGTTCGCGCGTTAAGTAGCCTTACCGATCTGTACAAGGCCCTTGTTGCGATCCTAGGCGCAAGCCTCGCGTTTTGTTAAGATCATAACAGAATCTTAACGAAGAACGATCATAACGAAGGAACGCGAGGGCTCACGCCGACGTGGGACACTTCGAAACCGCCTCCTGACTCCGCGGGCCCCCGGCCCCTCCAGAGCCATGAAGAAAGCATTCACCCTCATCGAACTCCTCGTCGTCATCGCGATCATCGCCATCCTCGCCGCCATCCTTTTCCCCGTCTTCGCCCAGGCCAAGCTCGCCGCCAAGAAGATCGCTGGTCTCAGCCAGGCCAAGCAGATCGGCACCTCTTCCCAGATGTATCTGGGCGACAGCGACGACGTGTATTTCCCCTACCGCGTCGCCGTCCGTAACCCGGACTACGACAAGACGATCGCCAGCAAGGGACAGGCCTTCGCGGACAACGTGTTCGGCACCAGCGCGCGAACCGTCACCTTCTTCAACCAGCTTCTGTTCCCGTACATCAAAAACGACGACATCTGGAAGGCCCCGACCAACCCGACCGCGTGGGTGGGCTACGACCCCAACGGAAACACCGACACCGTCGCCTTCAAGAGCTACGGCGGCCAGAACTCCTACGGCGCGAACACCTACCTGTTCACGCCCTCGGCCCCCGCGCCCTCCGCGACGTCGATCGAGGACGTCTCGAACACCGTCGTGATCGCCGACGCCTCGTACTACAACGTTCTCCCCCGCCAAGCCTGCACGCTCAAGGGCAGCACGTTCAACGCGACGAGCGGCTCCTACCCCAACTACTGGAAGAACCTCGGCAACTCCTACATCTTCCCCAAGACGGGCGGCACGCCGACCGACGACAAGGGCTGGAAGGACATCGACGCCCGCTACGGAGGCAAGCTGAACGTCGTTCGCGCCGACTCGAGCGCCAAGACCCTCGACAGCAAGAAGGTCGTCAACGACACCCCGACCTCGACCTACACCGGTTCCATGTGGGACCCGTACAAGCAGGGCTGCAACTAAACCCTCGCGGCTTGACGATCGACCGGGCCGGGGCGCGAGAGCGCCCCGGCCCGGTCTCGTTTACACGGCGACAAATGGTCTGTGTTATCGAATTGTTAAGATTTTTAGGTTTACTGCCAACTTATAGGGCCTTTCACCCCGTCATCATAGTACGTCCTCCGCTTGGCGGATGCCCTCTAGGGTCCTTCTAATGAAAAAAGCCTTTACACTCATCGAGCTCCTCGTCGTGATCGCCATCATCGCGATCCTCGCGGCGATCCTGTTCCCCGTCTTCGCCCAGGCCAAGGCCGCCGCGAAGGCCTCCGCGAACCTGAGCAACCTGAAACAGGACGGCCTCGGCCTCATCCAGTACTCCGCCGACAGCGACGACATCTTCCCGCTCGCCGTCCGCTACGAGACCCCGGCCGGACAGCAGGCCGCGTTCAACACGACCGAGAACCTCACCACCAGCCCGGCGGGCGCGATCCCGTGGACCGAGGCGGCCTACGCCTACACCAAGAACCGCGACATCTACACCTCGCCCCTCGAGAGCTCGGTCAGCGGAACCGGCTTCACCAAGTCCTTCAAGCAGGCCCAGTTCTACGGCGTCGTCCCGAGCGGCCAGGCGATCAACCAGATCGTCAACAACAACACCAATACCGCCTACCTCCTTCAGACCCCCCTGATGGCGGGCGCCACCGGTGGCTACATCGACGGCCCCTTCGGCTACGCCGACGGACGCACGAACAACCCGATCTCGGCCCCCTCCAAATCGCAGACCTCGATCGACAAGGTCGCCGAAGTGATCATGATCAGCGACGCGGGCGCCTACGACCAGGGCTACCTCGGCGGCACCTTCGCCAACGGCACCAGCGGCACGACCGGCACCCCCGCGCGCTTCACCCCCTACGCGATCAACAACGCCGCCCAGTGGGGAACCGCGCCCGTCTACGCCGGACCCTGGGGCCGCAAGAACACCTCGGGCGCCTGGAACGGCGGTAAGGTCGCCAACTTCGTCCAGGGCCAGCGCGGCCAGACGACGAGCTGCTTCACCGACGGCCACGCCGCGTCGCAGGACATCTCGAAGACCTACGAGCTCCGCAGCATCGACGGGACGACCACCAACATGGCCGCCTATCGAATGTACAGCGGCTCGACCCAGTAAGGGCGGAGTTCCAAAGCGAAGGGCGGGGGAAGCGATTCCCCCGCCCTTCTCGTTTTTCGCCCCGCCCGATCTGCGCCCCGTCCCCGTATAATGTCCTCGTGAAGCTCGCCGTCTGCATCGTCCACAACCGGGACAAAGGCCGCCTGACCGACGAACTCCTCCGGGCGGGCTTCAAGTTCACCGTGATCGGCTCGACCGGCGGCTTCCTGCGCGAAGGCAACACCACCATCCTCATCGGCGCCGAAGAGGCCCAGCTGCCCGGCCTTAAAAAGCTCGTCGGCGACAACAGCCAGAGCCGCGAACAGCTCGTCAACGTCATGCCCTTCGAGGCCGCGCCCCCCGGCGCCTTCATCCCCAGCCCCGTCAAGGTCCCCGTCGGCGGCGCCGTCATGTTCGTGATGGACGTCGAACAGTTCCACCGCTTCTGACGGGATGACCACCCTCGACCGACTCGACGCCCTCGCCGGACTCGAAGGGGCGAAAAAGGCCGTCCAACGGATCGCCCTCGGCGACTCCGGCGTCCACGCCGTCCTCCTCTACGGCGCCCCCGGCGGCGGCACGAGCGCCCTCGCCGCCATCCTCGCCCAGGCGTGGCTCTGCACCCAGCCCGGCCCCCAGGGAGCCTGCGGCGAGTGCCAGTCGTGCCGCGCCTTCGCCCGCGAGAAGAACGCCGACCTCCTCCACCTCCGGCCCTCCGGCCCCAGCCGCATCTTCAAGCTCGGCGCCATCACCGGCGAACCTCTCGACGACGAGAACCCCACCGCCCTCAAACCCTTCTTCCGCACCACCGCCCTCTACGCCCGCCATAAGGTCGCCCTCCTCCACGACGCCGAACGCATGAACGGCGACGCCGCCAACGCCCTCCTGAAAACCCTGGAGGAGCCCCACCCTCATGCCAAGCTCGTCCTCACCACCACCAGCGTCGGCTCCCTCCTGCCGACGATCCGCTCCCGCTGCCTCGCCGTCGCCTGCGCCCTCCCCCGCGCCGACGCCCTGAAGACCGCCCACCCCGAGGCCACCCCCGACGACCTCATCCTCGCGGAAGGCGCCCCCGGACGCCTCGAGGAGATCCTCCGCGCCCCCGACGCCTACCGCGAGATCGCCGCTCTCGCCCGCTCCCTCCCGACCCGACGCCGCGCCGAGGCCCTCGTCCTCACCGAGCGCGTCCGCGCCCTCGCCGAAAGGCTGGAGAAGACCAAAGGCTGCAACGCCCGCGCCGCCAACGCCGAGGTCGTCGCCCTCCTCGCCGCCTGGACCGCCCGCGATCCCGACGCCAACCCCCGCTGGACCGCCGTCCTCGCCGACGCCCACCGGCGCATCGTCGGCAACGGCAACGCCGCCGTGGTCCTCGACGCCGCCTTCGCCCGGATGCTCAAGCGCTGAGGCTTGGGGGATAATCGAGGACGGCAACGTCGCCTCTCGACCCCACGACCCCACGACCTAACGACTTGAAGATCAAAGTGATGAAGTTCGGCGGCACGAGCGTCGCCACCCCCGAGGCGCGCATGGCCTCCGCCCTCCGCGTCGTCCAGGCCAAGGAGCAAGGCTATCGCCCCGTCGTCGTCGTGAGCGCCATCGGTCGCCGCGGCGCCCCCTACGCCACCGACACCCTCCTCGGCCTCCTGCGCGAGATCGACCCCACCGTCGAGCCCGAGGCCCGCGAGAGCGACATGATGATCGCCTGCGGCGAGATCCTCTCGTCCGTCATCTTCGCCCACACCCTCAAGACCCTCGGCCACGCCGCCGCCGCCTTCCGGGGCGGCCAGGCCGGTATCCGCACCGACGGCGTCTACGGCAACGCGCGGATCGTGAGCATCAAGCCGACCGCCCTCTTCCGCGCCTGCGAGGCGGGAACCATCCCCGTGGTCTGCGGCTTCCAGGGCGTCTTCGCCCCCGAAGGCATGCCCGGCTCCGAACTCACCACCCTCGGACGCGGCGGCAGCGACACCACCGGCAGCGCCCTCGGGGCCGCCCTCGGCGCCGAGGCGGTGGAGATCTACACCGACGTGGACGGCATCAAGACCGCCGACCCCGACGCCGTCCGGCACGCCCCCACCCTCCGCAAGGTCACCTACGACGAGGTCGCGGAGATCGCCCACCTCGGGGCCAAGGTCGTCCATCCTCGCGCGGCGGAGATCGCGATGGCCTACAACATCCCCCTCTGGGTGAAGAACACCTTCACCGAGGACCCCGGCACCGTCATCGTCCCCCGCGAGCAGCACCCCGGCCGCCGCGCTACCGGCGTCACCCACACCGGCAAGCTCGTCTACCTCCAGTTCGACCTCTCCGGCACCTCCGCCCCCGACCGCGTCGCCCTCGAAGCCCGCATCTACGAGACGATGGCCCGCTACGACGTGAACCTGTTCATGCTGAACATCAGCCCGAACAGCACCGGCTTCGCCGTCCCCCGCGACCAGTACCCCCTCGTCCAGGACGTGCTCGACGGCCTCGTCATCCCCCTCGAAGGCTCCGTCTTCCTGTTCCAGATCGGCGGCGCCAGCCGCGAGGTCGAGGTCCAGGCCCAGCTCCTCGCCCCCCTCGGGACCGTCCGCCGCATCGTCGCCTCCCTCGTCGAGGGCTGTGCCATGGTCAGCTTCGTGGGCCACGAGTTCATGCAGCAGTCGGGCCTCTTCCACCGCGTCCTGAGCGTGCTCCACGAGGAGAGCATCCCCGTCCTCCAGACGGGCGACAGCGACTACTCCCTCAGCGTCCTCATTCCCGAGAGCGAGACCAACCGCGCCGTCCGCACCCTGCACGATCGCTTCGGCTTGGCCGAGGTCGTGTGACGGGCCGAGGGGTAAGGGGCGGAGGGGATGTGACGGGTACGATGGACGTTCGATCGGCGGGCGACCCTTAAAGGCCGCCCGCCCGTCGTTCGTCCCTCGCCCATGAACCACGATCCCGAAGACGAAAGCCTGGACGACGTTCCCAGCTCCCTGCGCGCGCCGAGCACGGACCTCGAACGGGCCCAGGAGCAGTTCATCCTCGAGTGGGGAAGGATGTCCTCCAACTGGGGCATCAACCGCACCATGGCCCAGATCCACGCCCTCCTCTTCGTGAGCGGCGTCCCCCTCGAGGTCAACGAGATCATGGACCGCCTCCAGATCTCGCGCGGCAACGCCAGCATGAACCTGCGCGAACTCATGGACTGGGGCATCGTCCGCCGCTTCCGCCAGCCGGGCGACCGCAAGGACGTCTATATCAGCGACACCGATCCCTACCAGATGATCCTGCGGGTCGTGCGCGAACGCAAGCGCCGCGAGCTCGATCCCACCGCCGACGCCATCCGCGAGGTCATCGCCATGCTCCCGCCCCAGGACGAGACCCCCGAGGCCCGCGTCCTGCGCGTCCGCCTGGAAGCCCTCCTGGAGATCTTCGGCCTGATCGACATGGCCTTCAAGCACATCCTGAAGACCGACATGACCCTCGACGAGATCACCGGCATGCTCAAGCTCCGCGAACTCGGCCTCGAAGGCTTGGCTTGATCGTTTTGTAAGCCTTCCGCTTAGGCGAACGCGAAGCGTGTCGTCGCATGCGAAGCTTGCGGAGGGCGCTTCACCCATCGAGAGCCTATAGACGAACTTATCCTCCGGGAGCCAACCTCCCCAGGCTCTCGAACGTCTCCCCATCGCTCCCGGAGCCTTCGGCCCCCCGAAGATCGAGAAGGGCGGCGTTCTCGATCCCGCCCGCCCCCTGGCGTAACATAGGGGCGTCATGCTGCTCTCGCTGCTCCCTCTGGTCGTCGGGCAGGTCCCGACGACGCCCGTCGTCCCCAAGCCGCAGGCTCCGCGACTCCCCCTGCTCGCCCCCGGCGCCCCCGCCCCGGACTTCAAGGCGACCACCGTCGACGGCAAGACCGTCACCCTCTCGTCCCTCAAGGGCAAGGTCGTGATCCTCGACTTCTGGGCGACCTGGTGCGGCCCCTGCATGGTCTCGATGCCGGGCCTGCAGAAAGTCTACAAGGAGGTCCGGCCGCAGGGCGTCGTGGTTCTGAGCGTCGACACCTGGGACGAGAAGGCCGACTTCGAGAAGTGGGTCGCCGCGAACTCGGGCTCGAAGTACGACTTCACCTTCGTGCGCGACCCCGCCGAGGGCGACCACGACGCCATCCGCGCCGCGAGCGTCGCGCGAAGGCTCTACCACGCCCCCGGCATCCCGACCGCCTACGTGATCGACCGAAAAGGGAAGGTGGTCGAGGGCATGGTCGGCTCCGGCAACGAGGCCAACCTCGTCAAAGCCCTCGCCAAGGCCGGGATCAAGGCCACCGCTCCCAAAGAAGACTAGCCCCCATCGACGGGGCTCTAAAACCCCGTCGGTGAACGCTTCGGCACGCAGGCTGCCGGGAGCCTCGCGCCTAAACGAACGCGAAGCGTGGTGTCGGAGGCGAAGCCTTCGCGCAGTGCCCCGCCACCCACTCGGGCGCGGAACGTCGATCGTTTCGAATCGCGGACGCTTGAGCGGTTCCGCATGGCCTAGAATGTCCCCTATGCACGTGGTCGTCATCGAAGCCAAGGGCAACGACATGCGCTCGATCGATCTGGGCGATCTCTCCGGCCCTATCGGGAGCCGGGTCCAATACGCCTCGGACGGGTTCACCAAGTACGCGCACGTCGTTCAGGTCGTCACCGACCCGATCGAGGGCCGCAAGGTGGCCATCGCGTTCGGCAGGGGGACCGTTGCCCAAAGGTAAGCCGGGTCCCGAGGCCTTCGCCGCGAAAGCCGTTCGTAAGCGAACGTAAAGCGTGATGCCGGAGGCGAAGCCTTCGGGCCGCGCCCCGCTATCCGCGCGCCCCTTTAGAGGCGGCGCAACACCTTGTGGATGCCGTTGGCCGTGCCGCCTTTGGTCGTCTCGAAGTAGAACGACACCTGATCGGTCTACGTAGCGTTGAGGTTGTGTGGACCGATGACGAAGGTACTGTCGCCGTGTCGGGATTCATGCAAAATGGCGTTCAGCCTTTAAAGTTGAATCTTCTGCCTACATCGGAGCGTATATTCTCCCGTCGGTACTCGGGCGCAACTTGCATCAACCTGAGGATGTCCGCGA
Source organism: uncultured Fimbriimonas sp. (assembly GCA_964516175.1). GTDB lineage: Bacteria > Armatimonadota > Fimbriimonadia > Fimbriimonadales > Fimbriimonadaceae > Fimbriimonas. Next base: position 43,353 of record CAZEWR010000010.1, read on the forward strand.
GGAAACCGTCCAGGGATAGGTGCTGGACGCAAACAGGCGTTTCGCTACTGCATCTCCATGATGGTCGGCGGTAGAGCGGGCTTGTGCGACCTAATATGCCGCACACCTTTGATCATGTTCCGCTAAGACAAGTCGAAGCGGTGTTCGTTTTGAACGAACCTCTGGACTCAGACCTCGACCGGCTTTACGCGATCAGGAAGGCCGTCTCGGACCAATTGCCCAAGGCTCGGCTTACAACGCCACCAACGGCTTATGGAGAGCAGTCCGCAACGATGCTTTTGGGAGCACAGGCCTACTTCGTCGCGCACAAGGAAGGAACTGGTATTGAACTACAGGCATTTGCCGATGCAATCCAGTCCCGATGGACTAAGACCAGTCCTGAGGTTCCATATGCGAGGTTCGGAGTGCTTCGCGACATCGCATCCGATGCGCTTGATGCTTCCGGAGCACAAGCGAAAGTCGTCCGTTTGACTTACCGCACCTTGATTCCTTCGGACGGAACCAACCTTTGGGACTGGATGGAGGAGAGATGGTTTACCGACGTTGTAAAGGGTGATGTATTAACGTTCGAGGTGGTCTCGGCTTATCGGCTTGCAGTAGCACCTACGGATTTCCGTATCAGCGTGCAACAAGTCCAAGAAGGCATGCTCGTGACAACCGATGCGGCACTTTTGGTTCAAGACCTTAGCCCCAAAGCCGCTTTACAGCTAGCTCATGATTCAATGATTGATGAGTTCGCTCAGATCGTTTCCCCGGCTTACCGGGGAAAATGGGGGTACAGGCCATCCCTATAATCAGCCCGCCTACGTTGCTAAGGATTACTGCCTCGGTACCGGGCCAACCTCGATCACTTCGTGATATAGGTACGCCTGAACCCGTGGAATCTCTCCTGAAGGTCAATCGCCGGGACCTTTTTGCTAGTTCACAAGATGTTCGGGTATGGCTTACCGGCGAAGGGAAACTTGAAATGCTCTCGTGGGAAAGGCCTTTGGCTACCACGGGGATCAGAACAGACGAAGACTTGTCAACCACCGCAACTGGAATGACGGAGGACATCGCCGCAGCAGTCAGAGCGGTCAGAGCCTCTCTGCGAGTGAGCAGAGAGGAAGCTAAGCAAGAAGGCATAGATTCAGCGTCTGAGTCACTTAAGCTCGCGGAGCGTCTAAACTGGGCCAGCCGCTTGCCTTCACCAGGGATTTTTCTGACGACGGAAGAGCTTCGTCTTTCCATCGAAGAGGACGATGCCGCTCTCGGGATCTAGCTGTCCCGACTGGGACGACTCGTGGCGTTCAGAGCATGAGCGGATAGCATTGCTTGTTGCTTATCGCCTTGTCGTAAGGGATGAAGCTGCGTTGCCTATCGGGGTCGACCGGGTTTGCGACTGGCACAGGCGATGCTTCTCTGGGTTCGTTCCAGTACATTACTACGCGGGCAATATGCGACAGGTGACCCTAGGGCTTGAGTGCTTAGATACTCCTATTTTTGTGGGTCCAATGGCGGGATCTCCTGCGACGACCGCCATCAAGGATTCTGAGCAGGTGTTCACCGATATTCGCTCTCGAATATCTAATTTAGAGATCGCTTGGCCTTTTCTTGCTCCTGAGGAGCAGTTAGAGGAGATTTCGAACTTAGCCGCTATTTTGATGGGTCGGTTCAACAAGGTTCACCCATTTAGAAACGGTAACGGGAGGATGACCCGTTTTCTACTCAAATGGATTCTCGCAAGGTTTAGCCTTCGAACAAAAATGACCGTCACGCACCGTCCCTCGCCTAAGGCTGTTTATGCCGAGGCAATTGCTGGCGCAAGTGGAGGATCTTATGCAAAGTTGGCTTCGTACATCCGAAGCCGTATTGAACGAGGGAAACCGGTATTTACCAGTCTTTCGGCTATCTAACAAGGTACTCGCACTGCTTCTTGACCGTTTTTTTGTGTTACGCATAACAAATGTATAGAGGGATCAAGAAGGCCCCCTCCACGCCGCCGTGCCATACTTTCGAGGGTTCCATGCCGTCTGCCAAGCCCTTCTCCCGCCTGCCGAGGCACGTCGGCCTGATTCCGGACGGCAACCGCCGGTGGGCGCGCGCCCGGGGGCTCCATCCCGGCGAGGGCTACGCCGCCGGGCTCGAACGCGGACTCGTGATGCTGGACGAGTGCCTCGAACTCGGCATCGAGGAGGTCAGCGTCTACGGCTTCACCACCGACAACGTCAAGCGGCCCCGCGACCAGCGCGAGGCCTTCGCCGCCGCCTGCGTCGGCTTCGTGGAACTCGCGAGCCAGCGCGACGTCGCCCTGCGCGTGGTCGGTGACGCCACCTCCTCCGTGTTCCCCAAGGATCTCGTGCCCTACGTCGAGAACCGGATCGGGCGCGGGATGCGGGTCAACATGCTCGTGAACTACGGCTGGGAGTGGGACCTGCGCGCCGCCTGCGAGGGCACGGGCCCTATCCACGACCGCCTCGCCTCCCGCGACGTCTCCCGCATCGACCTCATGGTCCGCTGGGGCGGGATGCGCCGCCTGAGCGGCATGCTCCCCGTCCAGACCGTCTACTCCGACTTCTACGTCGTGGACGCCCTCTGGCCCGACTACGACCGGGAGCAGTTCCACGAGGCCCTGCGCTGGTACGCCCTGCAGGACGTCACCCTCGGCGGCTAAGGCCCGGCTCGGCGAAGCCTCCCCCTTTCGGAAGGGGGAGGGTAGGGTGGGGGTGAGAGCGTCACGCGAAGACCGGAACCGCGATAAGGTCCCCAAATTCCACGCCTTAAGGCACATCGCACCGCCAACCCCTTCTCGCGGGATAAACGTAGGCCGCTTCCGCTGTTGGACTATCCGTTCGATGTCCACCTCCATGCCCGCTCCCGATCCTCGCCGCACCGGATCGTTCACCCCACCCTCGATCGGCGAAAAACCCCTTTAATCCCGACGTTTTTCTCGAAAAGCCGGGAAACCGAACGCGTCCGAAACCTCGTTCCGATCCCTGCCGCCGTCTTCCCGGAGCGGCCGGAAAGGGAAGGAGGCCGCGAGGCGCGTTCCTCCGAAACTCTCAAAGCGCCCGACGCTCCAAGCCTCTCCCGAAAGCTCGCCAAAGGGCGCGGGCGGTATCCTCCCTAGCCTATGGCATTCTCCCCTCGAACCCGGACGTGCGGCGAACCGCGGGTCGCCGACGCTGGAGGACGGGTGACGCTGAACGGCTGGGCACACAAGGTGCGAGACCTGGGCGGCGTCATGTTCGTCGACCTGCGCGACCGCACCGGGATCGTTCAGCTCACCCTCGATCCCGCGAACTTTCCGGATCGGGGAGACATCAAGCCGGAGTCGTGCCTCTCCGTGACGGGCGAGGTGCGCGAACGCGCCGAGGCGACGAAGAACCCCGCCCTCGCGACGGGCGAGATCGAGATCGTCGTCGAGTCCATCGAGATCCTCGCCGGGAGCAAGGCCCTGCCGTTCCCCCTGAGCGACGAGTCGGCCATGGGGAGCGTGAACGAGGAGCTGCGCGTCAAGCACCGCTACCTCGACCTGCGCCGCCCCTCCATGTACCGCCGCCTCGCGGTGCGCGCCGCCGTCACCCGAAGGATGCGCGCCTACCTCGACGGCCAGGGCTTCCTGGAGGTCGAGACGCCCATCATCACCAAGTCCACCCCCGAAGGCGCCCGGGACTACCTCGTGCCCTACCGCCTGGAGCCGGGCCTCTGGTACGCCCTCCCCCAGAGCCCCCAGCAGTACAAGCAGATGCTGATGGTCGCGGGCGTCGAGCGCTACTACCAGGTCGCCCGCTGCTTCCGCGACGAGGCCAGCCGCGCCGACCGCCAGCCCGAGTTCACCCAGCTCGACCTGGAGATGTCGTTCGTCGTCCAGGAGGACGTGCTGACCCTCGCCGAAGGGCTGATCCGCACCGTGCTCAACGACACCATCCGGGAGTTCGGTCTGGATAAGGAAGAGGTCGGGCCGTTCGAGCGGATCACCTACGACGTGGCCCTGGAGAAGTACGGCAACGACAAGCCCGACCTTCGCTTCGGCCTCCCCATCTTCGACGCCACCCCCCACCTCGGCGCCACCGAGTTCGAGCTTTTCCGCGGCGCGATCGCGGCGGGCGGACGCGTCCGGGGCGTCCGCTACCCCGCGGGCGGCTCCCTCTCCCGCAAGGAGATCGGCGCCCTCGAGGAGACGGCGAAGGAGTTCGGCGCGAAGGGCCTCGCGACCCTGGTCCGCGACGCCGAGGGGCCGCGCGGCTCCGTTGCGAAGCGGCTCTCCCCCGAGGAGGCCGACGCGATCTTCGCCGCCGCCGAGGCCGAGAACGGCGACCTGCTCCTGATGGTCGCGACCGACGACGCGACGTCGAACGACGTGCTCTCCCGCCTCCGGCTGGAGATCGGCAGCCGCCTCGGCCTGCGCGACCCCCGCATCCTCAAGTACATCTGGGTCGTCGACTTTCCCCTCGTCGAGTGGAACGCCGACGCCGGGCGCTGGACCGCGATGCACCACCCGTTCACCTCGCCCAAGCCCGAGGACGTCGACCGCATGGAGGTCGACCCCGGCTCGCTCCGGGCCGACGCCTACGACATGGTGTGCAACGGCTACGAGTGCGCCGGCGGCTCGATCCGGATCAACCGGCCCGACGTCCAGGCCCGCATGTTCGGCCTTCTCGGCATCGACGAGGCGACCCAGCAGGAGCGGTTCGGCCACCTTCTGGAGTGCTTCTCCTACGGCGCGCCCCCCCACGGCGGCATCGCCCCCGGCCTCGACCGGATCGTCATGCTCCTTACCGACACCGAGAACATCCGCGAGGTCATCGCCTTCCCGAAGACCGGCGCGGGCAGCGACCCCCTGATGGACGCCCCGAGCACGATCGACGCCCCCCAGTGGGCCGAGCTCGGCCTGCGCCTCGTCGCCGAACCGAAGGGATCCGACCGGAGCGGGTAGGCCCGAAGCCCTACCCGCTCCGGCGGAAGGGACCGGAAAACGGCCCCTCCCGCCCCTTCGCCGCAAGCGAGGCGCTTTCGCGGTTTTTCCGGGCAAACGCCCAGAGGGAAAAAAACGTCTTATGCTATGAGGGCTCCGATTCTTCTCGGAGCCCTCAACATCGCGATGTCGCTGCATACGGACGGTCTGATTCAATTTCTCGACGTGCTCCCCGCGGTCGTTCGAGACCGCCTCGACCGGGCCGGTGAGCCCGAGAAGCTTATCGAGGTGGTCCTCGACTACGGGCGTCCCGTGGAAGCCCGCTACCGCGACCGAACCGAGCGCTGGGCCGACCTGATCGTCACCGAACACGACCTGGAGTTCGTCTCCAAGTCCATCGGCGAGTTCGGCACGGACAACCGCGCGGGCATCGAGCGCACCCTCCACCGCATCTCCGCGATCCGCAACCGGCACGCCAAGGTGATCGGCCTGACGTGCCGCGTGGGCCGCGCCCTGGAAGGCACGATCGACATGATCGACGACATCGTGCGCTCCGGCAAGTCGATCCTTCTCCTGGGCAAGCCCGGCGTCGGCAAGACGACGAAGCTGCGCGAGGTGGCCCGCGTTCTCGCGGACGAGGTCAACAAACGTGTCGTTATCGTCGACACCTCCAACGAGATCGCGGGCGACGGCGACGTCCCGCACCCCGGTATCGGCGCCGCCCGCCGGATGCAGGTCCGCATCGCCGCCGAGCAGCACAGTGTGATGATCGAGGCGGTGGAGAACCACATGCCCGAGGTGATCGTCATCGACGAGATCGGAACCGAGGCGGAAGCTCAGGCCAGTCGCACCATCGCCGAGCGGGGCGTCCAGCTCGTGGGCACCGCCCACGGCCAGACGCTCGAGAACCTCATGCTCAACCCGACCTTGGCCGACCTGATCGGCGGCATCCAGGCGGTCACCCTGAGCGACGCCGAGGCCCAGCGGCGCGGTACCCAGAAGACGGTCCTGGAGCGCAAGGCCCCGCCCACGTTCGACGTGGTGATCGAGCTCCTCGACTACGACCGCCTGGCCGTCCATCACGACGTGCAGAAGACGGTGGACATGATCCTGCGGGGCATCGCGCCCCGCCCCGAGATCCGCGTCCGGACGGGCGCGGGAGAGACGGAGGTGGTACAGAACGAGGAGACGGCCCAAGTGGACGACGCCTCGTTCAACCAGCGGTTTCCCGCTCTCGCCCGACGACCCATCGCCCCTCCCCCCAGCCCCGCCGTCTCCGCGCCCGCCGAGAAGGTCGCCTCGGGGTCGGCGGGGCCCGCCTCGCCGACCCTGACCCCGCCGCCCGCCGACGGCGCGGGGATGGTCCGTATCTTTCCCTACGGCATCGCCCGGACCCGGCTGGAACGTGCGATCCGGGAGCGGCGGGCGCCCGCCTACGTGACGAACGACCTGAACGACGCCGACGCCGTCATGGCGATCCGGAGCACCGTCCAGGCCAAGCCGCGGCGCCTGCGGGATCTCGCCGGCCGTCCGGTGAACACGGTGGTCGTGAAATCGAACACGTTCAGCCAGATCGCCACCGCGCTCGACGACATCCTTCGCCACGCGGCGGAAGGGACGCAGGCGGAGCAGGACGCCCTAAACGAGGCCTCGGCGGCCATCGAACAGGTGCTCTCGTCCGGCAAGCCTCTGGACCTCAATCCCGCTTCCGCGACCGTCCGCAAGGCGCAGCACCGTCTCGCCGAGGCGAACCGACTCGCGAGCGAGTCGGTCGGCGAGGAGCCCAATCGGCGGCTTCGTCTCCTGCCCACGCGCTTGGCCTAGATGCGCAAAGCCGGTAGAATCGCCGGTTTCTCCCGACGCTCCAGGCTCGACTCGAACTTGGAGCGTGCGATTTTCGAAACCTTTTTCTGCACGGTACGTCTGTACTCCCATGCAGAACGTTGACCTTCGAAAGCTCAGCATGGGACTCGCGATGGGCGCGGCGATCGCCGTTCCGGCCCTCCTGCCTGCCGACGCGGCGGCGCAGACGAGCCACCGGCAGAAAAGCAAGAACCAGTGGCGGAACCTCGGTATCGCCGGTGGCGCGGCGGGCGTTCTCGGCCTCGTCACCCATAACAAGGTTCTGACCTACGGCGGTCTGGCGGGCGGTGCCTACTCGGCCTACCGCTACGAGCAGGATCGTAAAAGCCAGCGCCGCGAGACGGACCGATACCGCTCGAATCGCTACCGACGCTCGTACAACGGTCGGGCCCAGCGATTCTCCCCGTCTCGCTATCGACGGACGAACCACGGGTACGCAACCTCGTGGCGGCACGACAACGGCCTTCACCGGGGCTGGCGCAACCACTAGGCGCTAGGGCAATCCATCACAGGAGGCGGGCGGGAAAGCGAGGCTTTCCCGCCCGCCTTTTCGTAGAAGAGGGATGTGCGTTCGATACGTTGGACCGGGTGCTAGATCGGGGCAAGCCCCGTTGGGAGATGGAGAGACAAGCGGCGGGGAAGACCGGTTTCCCGGGGACGAGGGCGCGTTCGTGGCGCCGGGCGGAGAGTTGGTCGAGGCCCGCTGGGGACTCCAGCCGCCATGGGCCGAGGACCCGAACTTCGGCCGGAAGAACGCGTACAACGCACGGGGGGAGACGGTGGCGGAGAAGCCCACCTTTCGCGCCGCCTTCCGCGCCCGGCGGTGCGTGATCCCGGCATCGGCGTTCTACGAGCGGTCCGAGGGTCGTTGGCGACGGATCCTGCCGACGCACGACGACGCCTTCGCTTTGGCAGGGCTGTTCGAGAGGGCGAACGAGCGAAGCGAGGAGCCAACCTACACGATGGTGACCACGGAACCGAACCTCGCGGTCGCGGAAGTTCACGACCGGATGCCGGTGGTCTTGGCAACACGAGACGTGGAAGCATGGCTCGACCCAAAGGCCGATCTCCGTGAGTTGCACGCGCTTCTCATCCCGTGTCCTCCCGAGTGGATACGGGTCGAGGACGGCGGTCCGATAGGCCGTCGGCGCAGGCCAGCGCCTGCTGGGTTGTTCGACGAGAACGAATAGAAGAGAACGATATCCCGAGGGTCGGAGGAACCGGTTCGATGAAGGATAAGTCATCCTAGATGTCGTCGTAAGACTGTACGGAAATCCTGTTCATCGACCATCATTGAAGATGGGTTTCCCGAAACGAAACGATGTTGAGCATACTCACCCCGTCCGAAGGTCTCCCGAAGCCGCCCCCTCACCCACGGGAGATCGAACGTCTAGCATCTCTTTGCGGGACCCCGTTCGGCACGGTCACCCTCGTTCAGGAGCACGAACAGTTCTTCCTCGGCAACGAGGGAATGCCCGAGCGAAGCGGCGACCGGAACGAGGCGATCTGTGCCTATACGATCCTCCAACACGATCCTCTCGTCGTCGAGGACGTGAGCAAGGACGACCGATTCGCGCATTACGCCACCGTCAAAGGAAGCCCCCATCTCCGTTTTTACGCCGGAGCACCGATCCTTGATCGGAACGGCCTTCCCTTAGGGAGCGTCTGTGCGCTCGGTCCCGCCTCTCGCGAGATCGGTGCCGGGCCGTTGTTCACCCTTCAGCGCCTCGCCGCTATGGCGGGGGTGTTTCTCGAGGCGCGACGCCTTGCGGTCGAGCTTCTCGGCCCTGGCGCGACCGCGACCGCCCGTGCCCGCACCCTCGTTCGATTGGACGACGTCATGGCTCCCCTGATCGGGCGAGCCAACGGTTTCCGCCGCTCGCTTCCTGAAGCTTGAGACCAAAGGCTTCGGAACCGCATGGTTCCGGGCTCCCGGCGCGCGCAAGGATGAAGGTTCGCTCGGTCCGAGTACGATGGAGGGCGAGGCGAAAGATCCAATGCTCCAGAAGTCAAAGGACCAAACCGGGATCGAGGGTCTCGACGATATTCTTCAGGGAGGCCTGCCACGCGGTCATCTGTACTTGGTCGAGGGAGAACCGGGAACCGGAAAGACCACCCTCGCGCTAGGATTCGTGCTGGAGGGAATCCGGCAAGGGGAGAAGACCCTCTACGTGACCCTCTCGGAAACCGCCGAAGAACTGGGACTCGTCGGGGAGTCCCACGGATGGAGTTTAGAAGGGTTGGAGATCGTCGAGCTCGAGCGCGACGTCGCCCGCCACACGCCGGAGGTCCAGTACACCGTCTTCGAGTCCACGGAGGTCGAGCTGGGCGACACGATGGCCGCGATCCTCGGGGCGGCGGACCGTCTCCGGCCCACGCGCGTCGTGATCGACTCCCTCTCCGAGTTGCGGCTCCTTACTCGCGATTCCCTTCGCTTTCGCCGCGAGCTTCTCGGTCTCAAAAGATTCTTCGCCGAGCGTGGCGCGAGCGTCCTGATCCTCGACGATCTGACCCAAGGCGCCCACGAAGGGCTGATCCAGAGCATCGCGCACGGGGTGATCCGGCTTGAGAGGCTGACCACGGAGTACGGCGCGGAGCGCCGCCGGATGATCGTGCCGAAAATGCGCGGCTCCCAATACCGGGAGGGTTACCACGATTACCGGATCAATCCCGGCGGATTGAGGATCTTTCCGCGCCTGGTCGCGGCGGAACACCGACAGCCGGTCTTGCCAGGACAGCTTCTCAGCGGCGTCGGCAACCTCGACACGCTCCTCGGCGGCGGACTCGATCGCGGCACCAGCACCCTTCTGATGGGGCCTTCGGGCGTCGGTAAGTCGACGATCGGCATGGTCTACGCCGTTGCGGCGGCCGAGAAGGGCGAACGCGTCGAGATGCTCCTTTTCGATGAGAATCTCGGGACGTTCTTCGCGCGCGACGAAGGGCTCGCTATCGGTCTTAAGTCTCAGATCGAGGCGGGGATGATCGCGATTCGCCAGATCGATCCGTCGGAGGTCTCGCCGGGCGAACTGATGCAGCTTATCCGGGACGCGGTGGAGCAGCGCGACGTGCGGCATCTGGTGATCGACAGCGTCAACGGCGTGATCCATGCGATGCCCGGCGAACGGACCCTTCTGATCCAGGTCCATGAGATGCTCGCCTACCTGAGCCAGAAGAGCGTCACGACGGTGATCACGCTCGCCCAGCACGGAATGATGGGACCTTCCGTCGCGTCGGCCGCCGACCTCAGCTACCTGACCGACGTCGTCATCCTGCTCCGCTTCTTCGAGGCGTCCGGCGAGATCCGTCAAGCCGTCTCCGTCGTCAAGAAGCGGAACGGCGACCACGAGCGTTCCGTTCGAGAGATACGGATCGGTCCGGGCGGCTTCACCGTCGGCGAGACCTTGAGCGAGTTCCAGGGGATCTTCACCGGCGTTCCCCAGTACTCGGGAAAGGAGGCCGGACTGTTCCATGAACGACGAGGGTAGGGACTCGACGCGGGTCCTCGTCCTCGCTCCCGTCGGACGCGACGCCGATCTCCTGGTCCAGGCGGCGACCGCGCGGGGACTCGCCGCCCAGGCCTGCCCTTCGGTGGACGCCTTCTGCGAGGCGTTCTCGACCGGCTGCGGCGCCGCGCTCCTGACCGAAGAGGCGCTCTACGCCGATTCGAGAGGGCGCCTTCGGTCTTCCGTCAAGGAACAGCCCGCGTGGTCGGAGGTGCCGTTCGTCGTCCTGGCGAGCCGGGGGCAGCCGGACGAGCGCGTCCGCATGACCCTGGACCTCATGCAGCCGTTGCGCAACGCGACGGTGATCGAGCGTCCGGTTCGACCGGGAACCATCGTCTCGGCCTTGGAGGGGGCGCTGCGGGACCGTCGACGGCAGTACGAGGTTCGGGACGTGCTGGAGGAGCTGAGAATCGCGAACGGCGCGCTCGAGCGACGCGTCGAAGCGCGGACCGCCGAGCTCGTCGCGAAGATCGGGGAACTGGAGGGCTTCTGCTACTCCGTCTCGCACGACATGCGGGCGCCGCTCCGGGCGATCGTGAGCAACGCGTCGCTCGTCCTGGAAGAGGAAGGCGGGAACGTCAGCGAGGAAGGCGGGGCGCACCTTCGGCGCCTGACGGACGCGGCGATGAAGATGGCGCGGCTCGTGGACGATCTTCTCCAGTACGCCCGGCTCGGAAACTCGGAGCCGCGCCGCGAGGGCTGCGACGTGAGCGCGATGGCCCAGCGGGTCGTCGACGAACTCCTGTTCGACCGGGGCGAGGAGGGCGCCGTCGTCACCGTCCAAGAGGGCATGGAGGGCGAGTGCGACCCGCGCCTCTTCGGGCTGGTGCTCCACAACCTTATCGACAACGCCCTGAAGTACCGAGCGCCTTCGGGAACGGCGCGCGTCGAGATCGGGCAGGAGCCCGGCGGCGCGTTCTTCGTCCGCGACCACGGCATCGGCTTCGCTCCCGAGTACGCGGCGCAGATCTTCAAGCCGTTCGAGCGGCTGCACCGGGACGAGGAGTACCCCGGTACGGGCATCGGCCTCGCCAACGTGCAGCGGATCGTCGAGCGCCACGGCGGCCGAGTTTGGGCCGAGTCGGCGATCGGGAAGGGCGCGACCTTCCTTTTCACCCTCGGCTGATTCGGAACGCTCTCCCGTTCGAAGCAAGGGTCTCTGAAACGATCCGAGCTTTGGATCGTCCAAGAGACATGACTAAAGTCATCGTTCGAAAGCTGTTGGGAGCCCTGGCGATGGGAGCGGCGCTGCTCGTGCCCACCCTCGTCCCTTCCGACGCGGCGGCCCAGGGCCGGAGCGACCACGGCGGCCGCCACGACAACGGCCAGCGCCGGGGTTGGGACAAGAACGACCGAAGGGACCGGGACGACCAGGATCGTCGAGACCGAGATCAGGATCGTGACCGCCGCGACCGCGACCGGAGAAACCGGGACGAGGATCGACGTCGGCGCGACATCGAGGCGACCCGGGCGCGCATGGCGCGGGACCGGGCGCGGATCGCGCAGGACCGGGACCGAGCCCGCTGGGACCGAGATCGTAACGACCGGCGGGGCGACAACCGCCAGTCGCAGAAGAACCAGTGGCGCAACCTCGGTATCGCGGGCGGGGCGGCGGGTCTCTACGGCCTGCTGAGCGGCAACCGGACGATCGCCGCGCTGGGCCTCGGCGGCGGGCTGTACTCGACCTACCGCTACGAGCAGGACCGCAAGAGCCAGAACCGCGACGCGCGGGGACGCTACGAGCTGTTCAACCGCAACTCGTTCGACCACCAGGGCCACCACTACGAGCGCCGCACCAAGAACCAGGGCGGCCAGCGGTACTACTACTTCCAGCGCACGCGCTGAGCCCACGCCAGGGAGGCGCGACGGCGTCTCCCCCGCCGACCTTCCCACCCCGTCCGGGGGTGTTTTACGAGAAAAACGTCGGGATAACGGCGTTTTTTCGCGCGCCCAGGGCGAGAGAGGGAGCGCGCCCATTGGGCAGAGCAGCGCTCCGAAAGCAGGATTCTCTCTCGCCATGGTTCTTCTAACAAAATCGGGACGGCCATCCGTCCCGAACGCCGGGAAGGGCTTGCGCAGAATCGCAGGGGCCTCTTCGAGACCTTCCGCGAGCTTTCGGTCCGATGGGATCACGGAAGAACGGAAGAAAGCGATCGCTCGGGCAAGACCCGACCGTGGCGACCCCATGCCGAGGGTCCCGGCTCTCTCCGGCGTTTTTCGGCCCGAGCGGAAAATTTTCCGAAAATCCTTTCCGGTGGACTTTGGTGGACTTTCCGCGGCTCCGGCGGCGATCTTAGGTTCAACTGGTGGACTGGTGGACTTTCCCCCGGTCTCTGAACCTCTCCTCGCATAGCGCTCGGGCGGGAGCTATATAGCGCAAAGTCCACCAGTCCACCATTCGAACCTAATCCAACCCCCTTTTGGTGGACTTTCAGAGGAAAGTCCACCAGATCAAAGTGTGGAAAAGAGGGCGAAAGTTCCGCGTTGCAGGAAAGTTACGCGCCGGGATAAGCGGGAGGGGTTCGTCTTGTTAGAAGGGGTGGTGATCGCTTCTCCCTTTCCGACCAAGACGGCTTTGCGGGCGGCTCGTCCGGCGACTTTTCGGGCGAGGGCGCTAAGGGCGGTTCGGGTCGGCGAAGTCGGGGCCGGGCGTGGGGTCGGGCGGCGGGGGGACGAGTTCGGGGTCGCCGAGGCGCTCGGCGATGGCGGCGGCGACGAGGGTGGGGTCGACGGCCACCTGCAGCTCCTGGGCCTGGGGATCGACGCGGTCGCGGAGGTTGGGGAGGTCGCGGCGCATCTCTTCCAGGAGCTCGATGATCTTGGCCGCCTTCTGGTCGGTGAGAAGGTTCACCTGGAGGTCGAGGTGGGCGTTGCGCTCGGCGATGCGGCCCTGGCGGCTCTGGGTGATGACCACGACGGAGGTCATGAAGAGGGCGAGGAGTCCGACGGCCATCTGCATCCAGGCGAAGGGGGGCGGGTCCCAGGGGGCGTGGCCTTCGAGCTCCAGGCCGACGTTCGCGCCGATCCAGAGGGCGATGGCGACGGCGACGCCGTAGAGGAAGGCGGGGACGGTGAGGACGCTCAGCATCCGCTCGACGGCGCGCTGGTGGCGGGTGAGGGTGCGGGCCTCCTCGGTCATGAGGGCGGCGATGGCGTCGACGTTGCCCTCGATCAGCTTGGTGGCGGCGGAAGGGGGCTTGGACGCTTCCCGATGGCGCATGGTCCTTACGACGAGCCGGGAAGGGCGGACGCACCGCCGTTTATTCATGTAACGTTCAGGTCTCCCACCCTCTCGTTGCGTCGGTCCGCCCGTATAATGAACCTTGTCATGCCTTGTGGCGACTTAAGTGGTTTAGACGTTAGAGAGATCGAGAAAGATGACGACGGAAATGGGGACACGCTCCTCGACCGCGTCGCGGTGCGGGCGGCGACCCTGTGCGAGGCTCCGATCGGGTTGGTGACGAGCCTCGAGGGCGGGCGGCAGCGCTTCGTGGGGCGGTGGGGGACCCGGCTGACGGGCACGGCGCGCCGGGACAGCTTCTGCGCGCACGCGGTGCTGTTCACCGACCCGATGGTGGTGGAGGACGCGGCGGCGGACGCGCGGTTCGCGGACACGATCCTGGTGGCGGGGTCGCCCTTCGTCCGCTTCTACGCGGGCGTGCCGATCTTCGACGAGCAGGGGCTGCCCCTGGGGAGCGTGTGCGCGCTGGACACGGTCGCGCGCACGGTGGGGGCGTCCGCCCTGCACCGCCTCCAGCGGCTCGCGCGGATGACGGGGGTCGCCCTCTCGGCGCGGCGGGCGATGCGCGGCGCGCTGGGGCCGTGCCTCGACGCGGTGGACGTCGAGGCGACGCTCGCCCGGCTCGACCTGACGCTGGCCCCCCTGTTCGACGAGGGAAACGGCCTCGGCGCCCCGGCCCCCTTGGGTTTCGGCTACGGCGGCTAGGGCGGCCCGCTCAGGGGCGCGGGGCCCTCAGGACGGGTTTCGGCACGGCGACGTCCCAGCCCCGGAGGACGTCGTAGGCGGCCTTTCGAATCTCGTACACCCATGGCGCGGCGTCGTCGGAGGCCAGGGGGTCGGGCAGGAGGGAAGGGTCGGTGAGCAGACGATGGAGCCGGGCGACGTTGGCGGGCGTCTTGAAGGGGGCCAGGAGACGGATGCCGGTTTCGCGCGTTCGGACGATCCACCATCGCCGCTCGTCCGCGCGGGCGGCGCGGCGGGCGGGGTCGGTCTCGGCCCGGGCCTTGCCGACGAATTCCAACGGGCGGTCGATCAGGCGAAGGGCGACCGCTTCGGCGGCATCGTCCTGGGGAAAGACCACGAGCGCGAAGGCGTTGGGGGATATTCCCTGGCGGCCGACGAAGTCGTTCGGGATCTGCGCCTGAAGGACGGGCAGGGGCGCGGGGTGGACCCGGGCGAAGGCGCGGACGCGGGCGAGGGCCGCCTCGCGACTTCGGACGACGGTCAGGTCTTCGGCGAAGATCGGGAGGACGTAGCGCCCCGCATCGTTCTCGTCCCGCTCGGTGAGGGTGTCGAGATCGACGAGGAGCTAGGGCGTCGAGAGGCCGCCTTCACGCAACCCGGCGGGACCGGTGAGGGGACCCCAGCGGTCCGGTTCGGCGGGGCCGACCGACCACAGGTAGGAGCGGCCCGGTTCGAGCGGCCGGCCCTTGAAGTCGTTCGGGCTGGCCCCCCGGAAGGCGAGCGTGACGGTGTCGGGGCCGGAGCCCTTGAGGTTCTCGTCGACGCGGATCGTCCAGGCGTCCGCGCCGGTTTCGACGACCTTGCCGGTGAAGGCGCGATCGGCGGAGGCCACGATCGCCTCCAGGGTGGGAAGCTAGCGCCCCCGCTGGGCGTTCGCCCGAGCGGGGGCGGCGAGGGCGAGGGCGAGCGCGCCCCCGAAGAGGCCGAAGCGAGACCACGCGCGTTTTCGCAGCATCGGTGACTTTGACGCGCCGCGAGGATCGGGGTTACCCGTGGGGAAGGGCGGGTGGCACGTCCGCGACCCGTTTCCTGATGGATAATGGCGTGGTGGTGATCGTTTCCGATCCGCAGGTGCTGTGGGGCACACCGGTGTTCGAAGGGACGCGCGTCCCGGCGGCCACGCTGACCGACACTCTCGCGGCGGGCGATCCGCTCGACACCTTCCTAGGCGACTACCCTGAGGTGTCGAGGGTACAAGACGAAGCATTTCTGCGAGGCTCGGCGGAACGGTTCATCGAGGCCGAACTAAAGGCAGCGTGAGGGTCCTTCTCGACGCCTCTCGAACTCTCCATCCCCCGTCAACCTGGGGCACGACGCCAAACGACTCCTTCGTGGCGTCTTCGCGTCGTGCCCTTCGGCGGACCCTCCTTCCTCTCGCCGGAGCGAAGGGAAGGGGTGACCTGTTCGCTGCTTCGCAGGACTGGATAGAGTGAGGGCGGCGGCATCGTCCACGATGCCGCCGCCCCTACGGGTCGAATGGAGCTTTTGCTCAGGATCTGAGTACCTACCATTAATCAGGTTGATTTGTCTGTCGTGTAGTCAGCGTCCTGAACTCCTAAGCCGCTCTTCCTTGCCTCTTGGTTCCGATAAAAAGTACCTTTGGAAACGACAGAGCGAGTTTGGACAAGTTCCCGCTGAGCCATGGCGAAGTTAGGATGATCGATATCCGCCTTAAGCACGGCCCGGTATCTCTCGTACATTTCCCTGCTGTGCCGAAAAATTTCAGACCATTTCCTAAGCTGTCTATCTTCAGCTTGCTCCCAGGAGGTTATTTCACCAGCAGATAGGTCAAGGGTCCCACCGTAAATCAGTACTGCTACTATGTTCGGCCTAGATTTTGATAGGCGTTCCTTGTACTTAAGGAGTCTAGACGTTTCGTCGAACGTGACTGGATGACCAGAGCGTTTGATCTCTACCACTACATCTTGGCTACCATCGCTCAACGCCAGGAAGTCATAACGTTCCTTTTCGTCTTCCGGAATATCGACCGCACCCCACTCAACTAGCTGTTTTGTGACTGTTTTTTCCTCAGCAAGAACTTGCCAGTCCGGATCGAGCAGCCAAGGGAAACCAGCAACTGCATCGTGCATGTTCGTATCGCCACGCCTGTGTGCCGTTTCCGCCGCATCATTAACGATCAGAGCTTCGAAGCGATCGATGATATCTAGTCGACCTTCAATGATCTCCAATACCGCCCGGCTTTCGAGTGTCTTCCAATCTTTCAAGCGAGTAAGAAACGCGGCCAGTTGATTAGGATCATCCGCAGCTTTTTCTATCTCCTCAATAACGTCATGAAACTGGCGGAACTCGTATGCGCGAACAAGGGCGTCAGCAAGCTTTAACGTGCTGTCGTCGCCTTCACGCAGGCTAAGATCAATCAGAAAGCGGCGAATTTGAAGCTGGGATGTTTGGTCAAGCTTGTTGATTCTCCTAGATAAATCAGGATCATCGTAGACCTCTTTTACGGTTCGCTTTCCGCGGAAGTCGCGACACTCTGCCAGCACTTTCCGAGAAAGTCTCTCCCCCCAGGTCTTAAGATGGATAACGGCCTGTGCTTCCCAATCAATTTCCTGCCTATCCGTAGCTATGACATCCGAGTCATCGTCTACTCCGGTGTCGATGAAGTCAGCCTCGATCTCCCCAATCACGTATTTAGTTGAATGCTGGCCAGATGCAGTGGCTTCTACGTCAAAAAAGAAAGGCGGAGCTTGAGCCACTTTACCGTTCACTAAAACGCTGAACCCACGCAATTCACGAACTTTAATAACGTCGTGTGCGAACCCGTACCAAAATCTCACAACCTTGCCGTTATCGAGGGTGTGTTCGAGTGTTCCCTCGTTTGGGTAGCGGTAGTCTAGAGGAGGTGTGGGATCAGGCAGAGCATCGTCGCCCACCTTTATGACCATTTCGCCTCGGATTGATCTTGTGAACCGCCTAGCTAGCGACAACTCTAGAGGCTCAGGCTCCAATGGAGTTCTATGTTTCAGGCCGGATAGAACAATCCTGGTGCCTGAACTTCCCCAAGGCTCCAAAGGCTTAATAGACTCCCAGTAGATGGGAACATCCTTTGCAACGTTGTCGTCCTGCTTTAAATTTGATATATCAAGTGTGAACCTTACGCCAAAACCTTTTTTCCAGGTTTCTACCGTCATTTGCTTTGCCAAGCCGAAACCGGCAAGCTTTCCTATGCCTTTACGGCCCATGACACGCCTCTTCCTACCGCTGGGCGAACTATCAATAGATGACTTGGTGCCCAAATCCCTAGCTTCAGGCAGGGGCTCGTTCGGAAACTCAACCTCGGCTCCCCCAGAAGCTCTGCGGTTTCTACCAACCACCAGATAGTCGTTCTGGACTTCTTCGAGATCCATCCCAGATCCGTTGTCGGAAATCACGATCACGTCCGTTTCTTGGTTGTATGTCCCCGTTGATGGCAGGTCGATTCGTACAGTAGTAGCACCTGCGTCCCATCCGTTCGCTACTAGTTCAGCCAGTGCCGCTTCACGACGCTTGTACATCTGAACGCCAAGGTGCTCAAGCATTCGCCCAAGTACCTTGATGTGAAGAACGGGCTTTGCTCCCCAATCAACTATGGGAGATTCAGGTAATAATGTACTCATTTAATTGGGAAAGGACTTTTTCTGCATGACGCCGGATAAATTCTGGCGGTAACGCATTGCCGATCTGTAGCGCGAGGACCGTTTTGCTCGTGTGCGGGAAAATGTAGTCTGGAGGAAAGCTTTGTAGCAACGCTGCCTCCCTCATAGTTATAGCACTATGTCTAACAGGATGTAAAAAGCGCCCTTTAGAAGGGTTGAAGCATCCTGTCGTAATAGTAGGTGCTGGTCGATCCCACTTCATCCGTCCATAGACATCCTTGAAGCCCTGGCAACGTTTGTGGCACTCTAGTTCATGCCCTAGAGCATCGGATCGACTTCCTCCGTCCGGTGGAGTGGCAAGTATTCGAGCCAGAACGCTAGGGGTTCGATGCTCTGGAAGGTCATGAATCGCGTCTCCGCTGTCTCCAGGAGGAGGCAAGCTTTCAATCGCATCCCTAACGGTTTTCTTGGTGGTAACCTTCGGCGGGAATTCGATCTTTCCCTTACGACTACCTACGGCAATAAGTCGTTTTCTGCGCTGTGGCACCCCGTAGTCCGCCGTATCCATAACAGCATCATTGACTGTATAACCAAGCCTTGATGCCACTGTCTTCAAATCTTCAAAACGATCATCCTGTTGTAGTGCAGGGACGTTCTCGATCATAAAAGCCTTTGGCTGGAACTCCCGGAGGAACCCACAAAAAATGAGCACAAGGTCGTTTTGTGGCTCATCAAGTACCTTGGAGCCGTTAAGAGTTCGTAGACGCGAAAAGCCTTGACAGGGAGGGCAACCCGCGAGCAAGTCGAGTTCGCCTTTCTGCAAACCTAAAGCGCGACGCATTTGGTGAGGATCAACGCCTTTTATATCGTCGGTCCAAAGCAAGACTTCTTTGTGGTTCTCTCCGTAGGTCTTTACTGCGAGGTAGTCTTTCTCAACAGCAGCGACTACCTTAAAGCCAGCCAAACGAAGACCTTCTGAGAGCCCGCCACAACCTGAGAACAGATCGATGGCGAGTGGTGGATTAGTCTGCTCAGAAGTCGCCATTCTCCCAAGTATATACTCATCCGGGAGGCTAAGTCATCTGTCGCATGAGTTATAAGCTAGGTATCCTGAACCTAGACCATGGACAGTTTTGGCGCGCGTTCGACGTTCGAGAGCGGCGGGAAGAGTTACGAGATCTTCCGGCTCGACGCCCTGGAGAAGCAGGGGTACGACGTCGGGAGGCTGCCGTACTCCCTGCGCATCCTTCTGGAGAACCTGCTCCGCACCGAGGGCGGGGGGAGCGTGTTCAAGGGGGACGTCGAGGCGCTCGCGAGCTGGGACGCGAAGGCGGAGCCGAGCAAGGAGATCGCCTTCACGGTCGCGCGGGTGATCCTGCAGGACTTTACGGGCGTGCCGTGCGTGGTGGACCTCGCGGCGATGCGCGACGCGATGGCGGCCCTGGGGGGCGACCCGACGAAGATCAACCCGCTGCAGCCGGTCGAGCTGGTCATCGACCACTCGGTGCAGACGGACGCCTTCGGACGCGCGGACGCGCTCACGATCAACCGCGACCTGGAGTTCGAGCGCAACGGGGAGCGGTACGAGTTCCTCAAGTGGGGCCAGCAGGCCCTCGACAACTTCCGGGTGGTGCCGCCGAACACGGGCATCATCCACCAAGTGAACCTGGAGCACCTCGCGCGGGTGGCGTTCGTCTCGGATAAGGGGCAGCTCTACCCCGACACGCTGGTGGGCACGGACAGCCACACGACGATGATCAACGGGATCGGCGTGCTGGGCTGGGGCGTGGGCGGCATCGAGGCGGAGGCGGCGATGCTGGGCCAGCCGGTATCGATGCTGATCCCGCAGGTGATCGGCTTCCGGCTGACGGGTCGGCTGCCGGAGGGTTCGACGGCGACGGACCTCGTGCTCACGGTCACGGAGATGCTGCGCAAGAAGGGCGTGGTCGGCAAGTTCGTGGAGTTCTTCGGCGAGGCGCTGGCGAGCCTGCCCTTGGCGGACCGCGCGACGATCGGCAACATGAGTCCCGAGTTCGGGGCGACGTGCGCGATCTTCCCGGTGGACGAGGAGGCGCTGCGGTACATGCGGCTGACGGGCCGTTCGGACGAGCAGGTGGCCTTGACGGAGGCTTACTTCCGGGCGCAGGGGCTGTTCTACACGCCGGGCGACCGCGAGGCGGAGTACACGGACGTGCTGGAGCTGGACCTCGCGACGGTGGTGCCGAGCGTGGCGGGTCCGAAGCGGCCTCAGGACCGGCTGAAGCTGGGCGAGGCGCCCGCGGCGTTCCTGAAGGCGTTCCCGGCGACGGTTCCGACCTCCTCCGGAGGGGGGCTGCTCGGGAAGGTGCTGGACAAGGTGCTAGGGACGAGCGGGGCGGCGGCGCCCGCGTCGGCCACGGCGACGACGATGGCGAAGCCGGAGCCGGGGCCTTCGGACGTGGGGGTGCCTTCGGACGTGACGGTGGACAACGGCCACGTGGTGATCGCGTCGATCACGTCGTGCACGAACACGTCGAACCCGTCGGTGATGACGGCGGCGGGGCTTTTGGCGAAGAAGGCGGTCGAGAAGGGCCTGACGACGAAGCCGTGGGTGAAGACGTCGCTCGGACCGGGTTCGCGGGTGGCCTCGGACATCCTGGAGAAGGCGGGACTGATGCCTTACCTGAACGAGCTGCGGTTCAACGTGGTGGGCTACGGCTGTCTGACGTGCATCGGGAACTCGGGTCCGCTGCCGGAGGTGGTGTCGCGGCAGGTGAACGAGAAGAACCTCGTGGTGGCGTCGGTGCTGAGCGGCAACCGGAACTTCGAGGGTCGGATCAACCAGGACATCAAGGCGAACTACCTGATGTCGCCGCCCCTCGTGGTGGCGTACGCGATCGCGGGGACGATGAACCTGGACCTGACGAAGGAGCCCTTGGGCGTGGGTTCGGACGGGGAGCCGGTGTACCTGAAGGACATCTGGCCTTCGCAGCAGGAGATCGCGGACACGAACGCGGAGGCGGTGCGGAAGGAGCTGTACCTCGACAACTACGAGGACGTGTTCAAGGGGGACGAGCGCTGGGCGGCGGTGGACGCGGGCGAGGGCGACCGTTTCGGCTGGAGCGCGGAGTCGACGTACATCAAGCTGCCGCCTTACTTCGCGGGGATGACGCGGGAGGCTCCGGAGACGTTCGCGGACCTGAAGGGGATGCGGACCTTGCTCAAGCTGGGCGACTCGATCACGACGGACCACATCTCGCCGGCGGGCGCGATCAAGCTTTCGTCGCCGGCGGGGTCGTACCTGACGAGCCGGGGGGTGGGGCAGTCGATGTTCAACTCGTACGGTTCGCGGCGCGGGCACGACGAGGTGATGGTGCGCGGCACGTTCGCGAACATCCGGCTTCGGAACGAGATGGCTCCGGGGACGGAAGGGGGCTTCACGACGTACCTGCCGACGGGCGAGGTGACGAGCGTGTACGAGGCGTCGATGCAGTACCAGAAGAGCGGCACGCCCTTGCTGGTGATCGCGGGCAAGGAATACGGCTCGGGCTCGTCGCGCGACTGGGCGGCGAAGGGGACGTACCTCTTGGGGATCAAGGCGGTCCTGGCGCAGAGCTTCGAGCGGATCCACCGTTCGAACCTGGTGGGGATGGGCGTGTTGCCCTTGGAGTTCACGGGCGGCGAGAGCGCGCAGTCGTTGGGGCTGACGGGTCAGGAGACGTTCGACCTGTCGGGCTTCGCGGACGCGGCGGCGAAGTCGTTCTTCAACGGCAAGAAGCTGACGATGAAGGCGACGTCGGCGGACGGCTCGGCGAAGGAGTTCACGGTGCGTGTGCGGATCGACACGCCGCAGGAGCTGCTGTACTACAAGAACGGCGGCATCCTGCAGTTCGTGCTGCGGCAGCTCTTGAACGACTAAGGGGGCTTCGGTCCCCGGAGGGCGCCCCTCTCCAACCCGGCCCCTCCTCTCGCTTGCGAGAGGAGGGGTTCCTCGTTTTGCGTTCTAGCGGGCGGTGGCTTTGGTGGCGGTGAAGCTGGGCGGGTCGGAGGCGGGGAAGCTGTCCTCGCCGCTGATGTCGACGTCGTCGCCGTAGTGGGGCTGGGGGCCGCCTTCGGGGAGGCCGAGGCGTCGGCGCACTCTCGGGTCGGCGAGGAGATTGCGGATCGCGAAGGCGGAGGCGAGGAGAGCGATGGCGCCGCCTACGGCGATCAGGGGACGTCGGTCCATGGTAGCGGTTAGACCCTCGTGATTCGAGGAGGGTTTCGTGGAATAGGCCTCCTAGTGAAAACGCAAGACGAGCCGATCCCGGTCGCGCGGATGCCTTTCGGGCGGGAGCCTTCCGTGGAGGACGGGCGCTGCATCGGGCGCTGGGCCTACGCGGCCGCGTGGCTGGCGGACGACCGTCCGGCGGCGCGGGAGCTGGCGGCGGCGCGTCTGGGCCACGCGGTCGAGGCGGCGATGCAGGCGGCGGTCGGCGCGGGTCGCGGCGACGCGGAGCGGTTCGCCCTGGTGAGCGCGCTCGCCCGGCTTCCCGAGTCGATCGAGGGGCGGGGCGCCTTGGGGGCGGCGGTCGGCGCGGCGATCGACGACATGGTGGCGCGTCTGACGGCGGACGGCGCCGCGCTGAGGACGATGACGTTCAAGGAGCGGGTGGGCTTCGCGCCGCGCTTCAACATCGCGTCGTTCGAGGCGGGGCTGCGCGAGGTGGGTCCGGACCGGAACGTGATCCTGCGCGAGGTGGCGCACGCGCTGGACGAGGCCCTCGCGGAGGTTTCGAGTCCGTGTCCGGCCTTGCGGACGCTCCGGCTTTTCCTGCGGGCTTCGCTCGCGGCGGACGCGCAGGAGTCGGCGCTGGCGGAGGGCGTGGCCGGAGGGGAGGAGCCCCTGCGGACGCTGGCGGCGTGGCTTTCGGCGGACATGGCGCTCCTGGCGCGGCGCTCGGCGGCGTACGGAACGGCGTGGTCGGTGGCGGCGCGGGGCGGGGGCGACTCGTTCTCGCGCACGGTGGCGGGGCTGACGTCGGGGGCGATGCTCTCGAACTCGGTGGTGGAGGCGCTGGTGGAGGACCCCTGGGCTTTGGTCATGGCCCTGGCGATGACGTCGCAGGCGGACCACGCGTCGGCCTTGCTGGACTGCGGCGCGCAGGCGCAGGTCTCGCTGCGGGCGACGGCGAAGGCGCGGGTGGCGGCGTGGGCGAACCAGGCGCGCAAGGTGGGGGAGCTGGAGGAGCGGCTCGAGATCGCGGTGCTGGCGCCGTACGAGGTGCGGGAGGGACACGCCGACCTCGCGGGCGCGAGCAACCTGGACCTGTTCGCGGCGTGGCACGCGATCCGGATCGCCGACGAGGCCCGGGCGGCCTTGCGGGCGGCGACGGAGCGGACGATCGCGGCGGAGCTGGGGCGGCACCGCGAGGCGGCGCGGCTGGCGAAGGCGTCGCTGGAGACGGTCCAGCGGCGGTACGAGGCGCTGTTGGAGGCGGAGCGGGGCGATCCGGCGCCGGACGTTCGGCCCGAGCTCTCGACGCCGGCGGAGGACGCGAACGCGCAGAAGGGGTGCCTGATGGGGCTCGGCGCGGCGGCGGCGGTGATGGTCTCTTACGTCGCCTTGGGCATCGTGCTGGGGACGGGCGGCCTCGTCGAGCGGATCGGTCCGATGGTGGTCGCCCTGGCGGCGCTTCCGGCGGGGGCGGCGGTGACGGTGCAGGTGGCGCACGCCCTGCGGCGCTCGTCGCGATCCACGGAGGCGAACCGGCAGCGCCTGGCGCGGGCAGGGCGCCTGGAGCACGCCCGGATCGTGGCGGACCGCGAGCACGGCGAGGGGCTGGCGAAGGCGAAGGAAGAGGTGTCCCAGGCGGAGGCCCGGCTGACCGACTTCGAGGTGCTTCTCCGGTCCGATTCGCGCTCGGCGGCCTGAGAAGGCGACAGAGGCCGACGCTGAGCGGGGCGGAAGAGGTATCACCTTAACGCCGCATGCTTCAGATCCGCGACATCAACGTGTTCTACGGCGCCATCCAGGCCCTCGAGAACGTCTCGATCGACGTCAATCCGGGCGAGATCGTCGCGATCATCGGGAGCAACGGGGCGGGGAAGAGCACGCTCCTGCGGACGATCAGCGGCCTTCTACGGCCCCGGACGGGCTCGATCGAGTACAAGGGCAAGGACCTGACGGGCGAGGCGCCGAACGACATCGTGAAGCTGGGCATCTCCCAGTCGCCCGAAGGGCGGCGCATCTTCACGAACATGAGCGTGCAGGAGAACCTGCGGCTGGGGGCGTTCATCCGCAAGGACAAGGACGTCGACCGGGACATGGAGGACGTGCTGACCCGCTTCCCGCGCCTGCGCGAGCGGTTCAAGCAGAACTCCGGGACGATGAGCGGCGGCGAGCAGCAGATGCTGGCGATCGGGCGGGCCCTGATGTCGCGGCCCGAGATCCTGCTTCTCGACGAACCGTCGATGGGGCTGGCGCCCAAGCTGGTGAGCGACGTGTTCAAGGTCGTGACCGACCTGAACGCCGACGGGCGCACGATCCTCATCGTGGAGCAGAACGCGAACCGGGCGCTGGAGATCGCGCACCGCGCGTACGTTTTGGAGACGGGCAAGATCGTCCTTTCGGACACGGGGAAGGCCCTGCTGTCGAACCCGAAGGTGAAAGAGGCCTACCTGGGCGGCTGATGGCGGCGACCCTCCGGCTCGAACCCCTCGCGGAGCATCACCTTCCGGCGATCCTGGAGATCGAGCGGGTGGTGAACGGCTCGCCGTGGTCGGAAAAGAGCTTCCGCAACGAGATCGACCACCGGCACGGCATCTTCCTCGTGGCCCTCGAAGCGGGGGAGGTGGTGGGCTACGGCGGGGTGTGGCTCGTGATCGACGAGGCGCACGTCACGAACATCGCGATCGCCCCCGACCGGCAGCGGCGGGGGATCGGTCGGCGGCTGATGACCGAGCTTTTGGAGGCGGCGTACAAGGCGGGGATGCGGTGCGCGACCCTGGAGGTCCGGGCGGGGAACGACCCGGCCTTGCGGCTTTACGAGTCGCTCGGCTTCGAGCGCACGGCGGTGCGGCGGGGCTACTATCCCGACAACAAGGAAGACGCCGTGGTGATGTGGCGGCACTCGTTGGACGGTCTTCGATGACCTTTCCGACCTTCGACCGACCGATCTTGGCCCTGGAGACGAGCTGCGACGAGACGGCGGCGGCGGTCGTGCTCGGGCGGCGCGTGCTGTCGAACGCGGTGGCGAGCCAGATGGATCTGCACGCCCAATGGGGCGGGGTCGTGCCCGAGGCGGCGGCGCGGGCGCACGTCGAGGCGCTGCTGCCGACGATCGAAGCGGCCTTGAAGGCGGTTCCGCTCGACGAGATCGGGGCGATCGCGGTGACGAACCGGCCCGGACTGGTCGGAGCCCTGAGCGTGGGGGTGACGGCGGCGAAGGCGCTGGCTTTCGCGCGCGGGCTGCCCCTGCTGGGGGTCCACCACCTGGAAGGGCATCTTTCGAGCGTCTTCGCCCTGGAGGCGACCATCCCGTTTCCGCACGGCGCGCTGATCGTGTCGGGCGGCCACACGGAACTGGTGGAGGTCCGCGCGCCGGGGAAGTACCGGATTCTCGGGGCGACGCGCGACGACGCGGCGGGCGAGGCGTTCGACAAGGGGGCGCGCGTTCTCGGTCTCGGTTATCCGGGGGGACCGGCGATCCAGCAGGCGGCGCTCGCGGGCGATCCCAAGCGGTACCCACTGCCGAAGGGGCTGAGCGGCGAGACGCTCGATTTCTCCTTCAGCGGTCTGAAGACGGCGGTGCTGCGGCTCGCGGAAAAGGAGGGCGACCGGCTGAACGTGGCGGACGCGGCGGCGAGCCTGCAATCGACGATCGCGCGGGTGCTGACCGAGCGCGCCCTGCGGGCCGTGCGGGCGTTCGACCTGCCCGCGCTGACCCTGGTCGGCGGGGTGGCGGCGAACCGGGCCTTGCGGGAGTCCCTGGCCGCGGCGTGCGAGAAGGAGGGGATCGCGTTCTTCACGCCGCCGTTCGAGCTCTGTACGGACAACGCGGCGATGATCGGCCTCGCTGCCGCCCCACGCCTCGCACGGGGCGAACGGGACGATATCAGTTTGGAAGCGTCTTCCAATGCCGACCTCTGACGCGTCGCGCCCCATCCGGCGGTGCGTGTGCGGCGACACGACGTTCGCGGAGCTTTGGGCGCGCGGCGTCCGGACGATGGGAGAGGCGGAGCGGCTCGGCTGCGGCGTGCGGTGCGGGCTCTGCCGGTCGTATCTGGCGCGGATGTTCGAGACGGGGGAGACGGCGTTCGGGGTGGAACCCAAGCCGTGAACATGGAGTTTCCCGCACACTCAAGGAGGGTGCGGCGACGACCCTGCGGGCTATTTTAGATCCTAGGCCCTTGGGTGGGCACGGTCGTAGCGGGATTTCACCTCCTCCATGTCGAGGGCGGTGTAGACCTGGGTCGTCGAGATGGAGGCGTGGCCGAGCAGTTCCTGGACGGCACGAAGGTCGGCTCCGCCCTGGACGAGGTGGACGGCGTAGGTGTGGCGCAGGGTGTGGGGACCGACTGATAGCGCGATGCCAGCAAGGGTAGCGTAGCGCGAAAGCACGGTGTAAGCGCGTTGCCGGGCAAGGGGTTTTCCGGTATCGCTGAGCAGGATGAGTGGCGAAGGGGCCTTCGCGAGGGCGGGGCGGGCTTCGCGGAGGTAACGCTCGATCCAGCGGACGGTGGTCTCGGGAAGGGGGACGACGCGCACCTTGCCCCGCTTGCCGAGAACGCGCACGGCGGCGAGGTCGAGATCGAGGTCGGCGCGCGTCAGGGCGACGGCCTCGGAGACGCGCAGACCGCCGCCGTAGATGGTCTCCATGAGGGCCCGGTCGCGCAGGCCTGCGGGGGTCGCGAGGTCGGGACCTTCGAGCATCGTGGTGAGCTGGGCGTAGGAGAGGGCCTTGGGAAGCGTCCTGGGCTTCCGGTGGCCGCCGGTGGCGGGAAGGTCGGCGGCGAGGTCGGCCCCCTGGCGGCGCAGGCGCTTGAGCAAGGAGCGGAGCGCGCTCATGCGGCGCATGGCGGTCGAGCGGGCCTCGTGCGCGAGCGACGCCTCGAAGGCGGCGAGGTGGCGCGGCTCGGCGGTTTCCCAGCGTTCGACGCCCGCCTCCCGGAGGACGGCGGCGGCCTTTTCCAGATCGCGCCGGTAGGCCTCGACGGTGTGGGGGCTCGCGCCGCGCTCCGACCGGAGGTGGTCGAGGAAGGCGGCGAGGTCTTCGGCTAAGGCGTCTTGCGCTTCCATACCCTTACCTGGGGTTGGACGTAGTCCATGTCCTCGATGCCGTAGGTCGTGGGGCGGCTGGCGAAGATGCGCTCGGGGGCGTAGTCCTGGTGGAGACGGTCGAGCCAAGCGGTGGCGGCGGCGACCTGGGCGGCCTGCTCGGGGGAGAGGTCCTTGCGACCGCGCAGGCGATCGGGGTAGTCCTCCTCGAAGTTCGAGACGACGATCCGGTCGGGCTTGAGACCGAAGAGCGAGGAGTCGAAGTAGGTCTGGTGGCCGTCCTGGAGGGGGTAGACCACACTCGAGCCCTCCAGCTCCGCGCGGATGGCGGGCCAGAAGCTGCGGGGGGCGGCGCCGTCGGGGAGGAGGGTGG
The DNA here is from genome assembly GCA_964516175.1 of uncultured Fimbriimonas sp. Classification (GTDB taxonomy): domain Bacteria; phylum Armatimonadota; class Fimbriimonadia; order Fimbriimonadales; family Fimbriimonadaceae; genus Fimbriimonas. The sequence continues at coordinate 70,808 of CAZEWR010000010.1, forward strand.
GCGACCAGTACCAAGGGTCGCGGGCGAGGCCGACGGTCCCGCCTTCCCGGAGGACGCGGCCCGCCTCGTCGCGGGGGTCTTCGTGGAGCATCGCGAGGGTCAGGGGGAGGGCGTCGTGGACGCCGCCGCCCGGAATGCCTCCCAATCCGACGATGGCTCCGACCACGCCCGCCTGGGCCCAGCCCTTGCGTCGCCCGGCGGTGGCGACGGCGTAGCCGAAGCCCGCCGCGAGGCCGACGTAGAGCGGGAAGGTGTAGCGCATGTACTTCACCTCCGCCCGACCGATCAGGAGGTAGTAGGGAAGGAGGAAGGCGAGCACGACGAAGGCCCAGCCCTGGCGCCGGTAGGCGGCCCAGCCGAGGCCGGCAAGGGCCATCACGACGAGGACGGGTCCGATCCCGACGAAGAGGTTCGTGAGGTGGTAGACGAAGCCGTTCGCGGTGCCGGTGAAGAACAGGTCCTGGCCCGTGGCGGTGTGCCGCATCTCGAACCGGAGGCCTTCCATGAAGCGTTCGTTGTCGAGGATCGCGCCGGGGGTGGTGGCGAAGAAGGCGACGAGGGCGACGGCGGTCGCGACGGCGGCCTCGCGAAGCCGGCCCTTTCGCCGTCCCAGGGCGAGGGCGACGTAGAGGGCGAGGAGGGCGAGGATGCCGGTGTACTTCACGCTGGCGGAGAGGCCGGCGAGGAGGCCGCACCAGGTCGCGGGGGCGAGGCGGGCCCGCTCGTCCCGGGGGTCGAGGGCGCGGACGGCGAAGAAGAGGGCGCCGCCGATGAGGGCGGTGGAGAGGGCGTCGGGCGTCTGGAAGCGGGAGTGGACGACGAAGGCGGGGGCGACCGCGACGAAGGCTCCCGCGAGCAGCCCGGCGGGAGGCCCGGCGATGCGACGGGCGAGGGCGTAGGCGATGGCGGCGGTGGCGGCTCCGGAAAGAAGCGAGAGGATGCGGCCCGCCATGTTGCAGCGCGCCACCCAGTCCCAGTCGGTCTGCGCAGGGTCGGTCCAGGACCAGCCTTCCTTCGTCTTCGGCGCGCCGGTGTAGCCGGTCGCGACGTCGGAGGCGACGCGCAGGGCGCTCAGGTAGAGGGTGCCGTAGCTGTAGAAGCCGGGGGTGAACCGGCCGAGGCCGGGGACGACGGCGCGGCTGTAGGCGAAGTTCGGGGCTTCGTCGGGATGGAGGCTGGCGTTCCGAAAGTCGGTCTTGAGGCCCCAGCCGAGGCCGGGGAGGCGCACGAGGAGGGCGAAGAGGAAGACCGCCAGCGGCAGCAGGCGTTCGAGGCGGCGCGCGTCCACGCCGGGGAGCGTACCTGCCACAATCGGAGGATGCTCAAGGCCGGAATGCCCTTCCCCGAGTTCAGCCTTCTCGACCAGGACGCCTCGTCCATCACGCTGGACGACCTGAAGGGCGGACGGACGATCGTGTTCTTCTATCCGAAGGACGACACGCCGGGCTGCACGGTGGAGGCTTGCGCGCTGAACGAGTCCCTGCCGAACTTCGCGGGGGCGCGGGTGTTCGGGGTCAGTCCCGACTCGCCGGAGAGCCACAAGAAGTTCGCGAACAAGTTCGGGCTGGGCTACACCCTGATCGCGGACGAGACGCACACGTTGGCCCAGGCGTGCGGCGTGTGGGTGGAGAAGTCGACGGACGGCAAGGCGTACTGGGGCAACCGGCGCTCCACGTTCATGCTGGACGAGAACGGGATCGTGCTCCACGTTTGGGAGGACGTGACCCCGAAGGACCACGCCCAGGAGATCCTCCACTGGATCTCCGAGGGGATCTAGGGTTGGGCCGGCGGGTTACCGCGCCGTCGTTGCGCCGGATGCGGGCGGAGGGGCGGCGGATCGTCTGCGTGACCGCGTACGACGCGACCTTCGGCGCGCTCGCGGACGAGGCGGGGGTCGACGTGATCCTGGTGGGCGACAGCGTGGGAAACACGACGCTGGGGATGCGGGACACGGTGGGCGTGGGGCTGCCGGAGATGACGCACCACGTCCGGGCCACGCGGGCGGGGGTCGAGGGCGCCCTGCTCGTGGGCGACCTGCCGTTCGGGTCGTACGGGGCGTCGGTCGCGCAGGCGGTGGAGAGTTCCGTCCTGCTGATGAAGGCGGGGGCGGAGGCGGTGAAGCTGGAGGGCGACCATCCAGAGGCGGTGGCGGCGTGCGTCCGGGCGGGCATCCCGGTCATGGGGCACCTGGGCTTCACCCCGCAGGCGGTGAACGTGTTCGGCGGCCACAAGGTGCAGGGCCGGGGCGAGGCGGCGGACGCGATCCTGGCGGCGGCGGGCCGGCTGCGGGACGCGGGGGCGTTCGCGGTGGTGCTGGAGCTGATGGACGTGGCGACGGCGGCGCGGGTCACGCGGGAGGCGGACCTGCCGACGATCGGGATCGGCGCGGGCGTGGGCTGCGACGGCCAGATCCAGGTGCTGCACGACGTGCTGGGGCTTTCCGGGCGGACCTTCCGGCACGCGAAGCCGTACCTCGACGGACGCGCGCTGATCTCGGGAGCCCTGCGGTCCTACGCGGACGAGGTTCGGGCGGGCGCGTTCCCGACGGAGGCGAACGCCTCGTGAGGATCGTCCACACGCCGGAGCGGCTGTCGGGCCGGGTGGCCCTGGTGCCGACGATGGGCGCGCTGCACGAGGGGCATCTGGAGCTGGTGCGTCAGGCGCGGGGGAAGGCGGACACGGTGGCGGTGTCGGTGTTCGTGAACCCGACCCAGTTCGGGCCGAACGAGGATTTCGCGCGGTATCCCCGGAACCTGGAGCGGGACGCGGCCCTGGCGGCGGGGGCGGGGGCGGACGTGGTGTACGCGCCCTCGGTGGAGACGATGTATCCGCGCGGCGCGATGACGAAGGTCGTCGTGCCGGAGGTGACGGAGCTCTACGAGGGGGCGCACCGTCCGGGCCACTTCGACGGGGTCGCGACGGTGGTCCTGAAGCTGTTCAACATGGTGCGGCCGGACGTGGCCCTTTTCGGGCGCAAGGATCTCCAGCAGTGTGCGGCGATCCGGCGGATGGTGGAGGATCTGGACGTGCCCGTCGCCTTGGAGTTCGTGCCGACGTTCCGGGAGGCGGACGGGCTGGCGATGTCGTCGCGCAACGTGTACCTGTCGCCGGAGGAGCGGGCGCAGGCGCCGCGCCTGCACGCGGCCTTGCGGGAGGTCGCGGGGCGGGTTTTGGAGGGGGCGGACGTCGGGGAGGCCTTGCGGGAGGCGGAGGCGCGGCTGGGCGGGTTCGAGATCGACTACCTTGACTTGGTGTCGTCGCGGACGTTCCAGCCCGCGTTCGGCCCGGCGGAGGACGCGGCGGTGGTGGTGGCGGCGCGGCTGGGGCGGACGCGGCTGATCGACAACGTGGAGCTGGCGGCGGTCCGGTAGGGAGACGAGGGCGCCAGGAACCCCGCCGCCCTCTCGTAAGGCTTCGCGCATCCACGGAGGATGCGGCTACAACGCTTCGCGTTCTTACTTCAGGCCGCTCGTCGCGATGCCTTGGATGAAGAGCTTCTGGGCGAGGAAGAAGACGACGACGACGGGGAGGATGACGAGGCAGGAGGCGGCCATGAGGAGGTTCCAGGGGGTGCCGCCGTGCTGGGTCTGGTAGGCCTGGAGACCTTGGGAAAGGGTGAACGTGTTGCCGTCCACGAGGTAGATGAGGGGTCCGAGGAAGTCGTTCCAGGTTCCCATGAAGGTGAAGAGGGCGACGACGGCGAGGGCGGGGCGAGCGAGGGGGAGGACGACGTCGAGGAAGATCCGGCCTTCGCTCGCGCCGTCGATCTTCGCGGCCTCGCTCAGTTCGAACGGGATGGTCCGGAAGAACTGGCGCAGGAGGAAGATGGAGAAGGCGCCGCCGAAGAAGGCGGGGACCCAGAGGGGACGGTAGGTGCCGACCCAGCCGAGCCACTTGAAGAGGGAGAAGGTGGGGACCATGGTGACGGGGAAGGGCACCATCATGGTCGCGAGGGTCACGCCGAAAAAGAGGTCGCGGCCCGGCCACTTGAGGCGGGCGAAGGAGTAGGCGACGAGGGTGTTGGAGAGGACGGCGCCGGCGACGGTGAGGACCGTGACCAGGAGGGTGTTGCGCGCGTACACCAGGAACGGGATGTAGCCGAGCTCCTCCGAGTGGTAGGCGATGGCTTCGGGGTAGTTGTGCCACATGAACCGCGTGGGGATCCAGCGCGGCGGGTTCGTCATCGTCTCCCCGATGGGCTTGACCGAGGTGGAGAGCATCCACAGCAGGGGCATGAAGAAGAGGAGCGAGAGGAGGACGAGGGCGACGTGCGCGAGGGCTTTCTTGTTCATGGTGGGTCAGCCCTCGTAGTGCACGTGCTTGTCGGTGAGCTTGAGGGAAACGAGGGTGAGGAGGAGGATGATGAGGAACATCACCCAGCCCATCGCGCTCGCGTAGCCCATGCGCTGGTTCTGGAACGCGTTGTCGTAGAGGTACATCGCGAACATGTAGGTGCTCCGGGCGGGGGAGCCGCCGGGGAACATGAGCTGGGGGACGGCGAAGGTCTGGATGGAGCCGATGATGCCCATGACCACGTTGAAGAGGATCACGGGGGAGATCATGGGGAGGGTGACGTTGCGCGTCTTGGACCAGAGCTTCGCCCCGTCGAGCTCGGCGGCCTCGTAGAGCGAGACGGGCACGTCCTGGAGTCCCGCCAGGTAGATGATCATCGCTTGGCCGCAGCCCCAGACGGCGATGAGGATCAGGGTCCACTTGGACCAGGAAGGGTCGCCGAGCCAGTTGGGCGGGGTGACGCCGACGCCGCGCAGGCCGTTGTTCAGGAGGCCGAAGTCGCCGTTGAAGATCCAGAGGAAGAGGGTGCCCATCGCGACCTGGGGCACGAGGGAAGGAAGGAAGAAGAGGGTGCGGTAGAAGGCCATGCCCTTGACCTTCAGGTTCAGGAGCATGGCGAGGCCGATCGCGACCACCGCGCCCAGGGGAACGGCCCCGAGGGCGTAGAGGAGGGTGTTGGCGAGGGACTTGCGGAACACCTCGTCGCCCGCGAGCTCGCGGTAGTTCGAGACGCCGACCCAGCTCGGGGAGCGCAGGATCGAGTAGTTCGTGAAGCTGTAGTAGAGGGAAGCGACGAGGGGGTAGGAGGTGAAGACGAGGAAGCCGAAGATCCAAGGGAGGGCGAAGAGGATGCCCACGCGGGCGTCGCGGGAGGCTTTCATCGCATCAGCACCTGCTTCTGGTAGGTGTCCCAGAGGCCGTCGATGCGGAGCTGGGCGTCGGCGAGGGCCTGCTTGGGCGTCTTCGCCCCCGTGCTGACCTCCTGATAGGCGTTGGTGATCTCGCCTGATATCTGGGTGAACATGCCGGTTTTGGGGCAGTGGAACGCGCCGGGGCTGCGGGCGAGCCGGTCGAAGAGGCGGATGGCCTTGTTCGGGTGGTGGTCGAAGAAGGCTTCGCTGACCTTGGCAAGGGGCGAGTTCTTGCCGTGGGCGGAGCAGAGCCGCTCCATGACGTCCTGCCTCTGGACGTAGGCGATGAACTCGAACGCCTCCTTGGGGTGGGCGGCGCCGCGGGGGATACAGAGGATGTCCTCGTCGACGAGGGAGCGTCCCGCGAGATCGGGCCGGTCGGCAGGGTGGGGGAAGGGAAGGGCGAACCAGTCGAGGTCTTTGCTGTAGAGGCGGATGTAGTTCGCCTTGTAGACGCCCTGGAGCACGGAGGCGACCTTGCCGCTCATGAAGGCGTCCTGGGGGGAGGCGAAGTTGCCGAACCCGCTGGAGAAGCTCTGGACGGAGCCGACGCCGAAGCGCTTGCCGTAGCCGTCGATCCAGGCGAAGGCGCGCCGGGCCTCGGGGGTGTCGATGGTGATGCGGTCGCCGTCGACGAGCTTGCCGCCGAACCAGACGGGCCAGGCCCAGTGCCACCAGCCGGGCTCGCCGGGCAGGAAGCCCGCCATCTTGAGCGCGCCGTTCCGGTCTTTTACGGAGATGCGGTCGACGAGCCGGTCGAGGGCCTCGAAGGTTTGGGGGAAGGTCTCGGGCGAGGCGACGTCCTTGGGGACGAGCTTCGCGTTGACGTGCATCGCGGTGGAGGCGGGGGTGCTGGGGAGAGCCCAGAGCCGATCGTGGTAGATGCCGAAGTCCCAGTAGGCGGGGATATAGTCGGCCTCTTTGACGCCGCGCTCGCGGGCGAGGTCGGTGAGATCCATCAGGGCGTTCGCGTCGGCGTACTGGCAGATGTTGTTGCCGTAGAGGCCCGCGACGTCGGGCGGGTTGCCGCCGGCGGCGGCGAGCATCGTCTTCTGCTCGACGCCGGAGATGCTGAGGTACTTGACGAAGATCCGGTCCTGGGACTTGTTGAAGCCATCGACCGTCTTCTGCATCTCGACGCCCTCGTCGCCGGTCCACTTCTCCCAGTAGACGACGGTGACGCGGTCCTTGCGCGCGGACCGGGAGACCACGCGCTCGCTGACGGCGACCGTGCCCGCGAGGACGGCGCCTCCGAGGAGGGTCAGGGCGACGCCGCCGGGCGTCATCGGACGAGGACTCCGAACGGGCCGATCTCGCCGACGCCTTCGACGGTCTTCGTCTCGTCGGTCGGATTGAGGAAGAAGAGGCGGTCGTCGCGCCGCTGGGCGGTGACGCCCTTCGGGAGCCTTCCGGCGTGGGCAGGCTCGACGCCCGCCCTCTTCGCGAGGAGAGGCAGCCAGAGGTCGAGGAAGGCGTCGTCGTTGCGCGAGGCCACGTAGTAGGCCTTGCCTTTGCCGTGGCGGTTGACGGTGAACGAGGGGCGTCCCGCGTAGAACTCGCCCGCGTAGGTCTCGATCGTCTCGGCGCCGTCGAGGTGGATCAGCTCGCAGAACTCGCGGGCGGCCTTGCCGCCGCTCAAGGGGACGGTGGCGTCGCCCCGGAGCACGTCGAGCTCCTCGCTCCAGACGCCGAGGAGTCTGCGCCAGGGCGCGAGGAAGCCCCCTTCGAAGACGAGCCCGTTCTCGTCGACCCAGCCGCTCATGTAGGTGGTCATCATCGTCCCGCCGTCCTCGACGAACGCGCACACGCGTTCATGAAACCCTTGCGGAAGACTATACGCCATCGGGGCGACGAGCAGGCGGTAGCGGGAGAGGTCGTCGTCCATGCCGACGAGATCGACCCCGACGCCCGCGCGCCAGAAGGCGGCGTAGTGGGCGACGCAGGTCTCGACGTAGCGCTTGTCGCCCTGGACGGGTCCGCAGGCGGCTTCGAGGGTCCAGCGGTTGGGCCAGTCGAAGAGGACGGCGACGCGGTTCTGGGGCCGCTTGCCGGCGACGTCCAGGTCGTCGAGGGTGCGTCCGACCTCCGCGACCTCCTGGAACATGCGGGCCTTCTCGCCGCCGTTGTGGCCGACGACGGCGGCGTGGAGCTGCTCCTGGCTTCCGCGGGAGGCGCGGAACTGGAAGTACTGGACGCCGTCCGCCCCGTGGGCGACGGCCTGGAGCGACTCGAACCGGTGGACGCCGGGCCGCTTGAGCGTCATAAAGGGCTGCCAGTTCGAGGGGCCGGGGGCCATCTCCATGAGAAGCCAGGGCCGGTCGGGCTTAAGGGATCGCATCAGGTCGTGCTTGAACGACGTGGCGATCCAGTCGCCCAGGTCCATGGGCTCCGGGGAGAAGTCGGGGTAGCTGTCCCAGGAGACGAAGTCCAGCGGGGCGACGAGCTTGCGGTAGTCCAGGCCGTTGTGGGTGCCCATCAGGTTGGTGGTGAGGGGAACCTGGGGGCTGATCTCGCGCAGGGGGGCGGCCTCGTTGAGCATGAACCCGACGGTGGCGTCGGTGGTGTAGCGCCGCCAATCGACGGTGAGGCCCTGCATCGCGGTCTCGCCGTAGGGCTCTCCGGGCGGCTCGATCTCGTCCCAGTCGTGGAAGGTGTGGCTCCAGAACGGGGTCCAGTAGGCGCGGTTCAGGGCATCGAGATCGTCGGTGAACTTCCGCTTGAGCCAGAGGCGGAAGGCGGCTTGGCTTTCCGCGCCGTAGTCGGGAACGCCGCCGTACTCGTTGGAGACGTGCCAGGCGAGGAGGCGGGGGTGGGCGCCGTACCGCTCGGCGAGGCGGCGGGCCATGTCGCGGGTCTTGTCGCGGTAGACGGCGGAGGCGAGACTGTAGTTGACCCGGTTGCCGTGGCGTCGGCGGACGCCGTCGGGGCCGGTGCGGAGGGTCTCGGGATACTTGCGCGAAAGCCAGGCGGGCGGGGCGGCGCTGGGGGTGGCGAGGATGAAGTAGCGGTCGCCGAGGTCGAGCTTCTCGACGACCCGGTCGAGCCACTCGAAGTCGAAGCGGCCTTCCTGGGGCTCGAGGCTGACCCAGGAGAAGACCCCGAGGGTGGCGACCCGGAAGCGGGCTTCGCGCATGAGCCGCACGTCCTCGTCCCAGATGGCGGGCGGCCACTGCTCGGGGTTGTAGTCGCCGCCGTGCCACAGCGCCGGGAGCTTGGGGTTGAGGAAGGGGGAATCGGCCATTGATTCCCGGCTATTATGCGTTACAGGCCGGTGACGGTGGCTTTTTCGATCCGGTCGCCCTTCTCGATCTTCTGGACGACCTCCATCCCGTCGACCACCTTGCCGAAGACGGTGTAGTTGCCGTCGAGGAAGCTCTGGGCGCCGAGGAGGATGTAGAACTGGCTGTCGCCAGAGTCGCGGTTCTCGCCGAGGCGAGCGAGGCCGACGGCGCCGACGAGGTTGGTGAGGCCGGAGTTCTCGTAGGGGATCTTTACGCCGGTGCCCTTCGTGCCCATGTCGGCGGCGTCGAGCTTGCCGTCGCGGCTCTGCGGATCGCCCACCTGGACGAGGTAGGGACGAGGCGTCTTCTCGACGCGATGGAAGCGGAGCCCGTCGTAGAAGCCGTCCTTCGCGAGCTTGGCGATATGCGCGACCGCCTTGGGCGCCTTGTCGGGATAGAGGCGGATCACGATCGTGCCTTTGCCCGCGATCTGGAGGCGCAGGCGCGGGAAGTCGTTCTGCGCCGAGGCGAACGCGGCGGCGAAAAGGGCGAGAATCAGGATGAAGAGGCGACGCATTGGGGAGTCCACCTTAAAGACGAACGAAAGGGGCAAAGAGTGACGTAAATCGTGCGTCCGCTAGGCCCCTTGGCCCTTCCGGCGCCGTCGGTCGCGTACAATGCCGGGTTAAGCGTGGGGGACTGGTACTACATCGGACACTACGGCCAGCTCGGGCCGCTGACCCGCGAGCAGATCGACGAGCTCGTGGAGGGCGGCGTGATCGGCCGGGAGACCTACGTGTGGCGCGCGGGGATGGAAGGTTGGCTTCCGGCCGAGCGGGTCCGCGAGCTGTCCGACGCCTTCCGGGCGGCCCAGCCTTTCGCCGCGCCGCCACCCCCGCCGGTTCCCGGCGCGCGTCCTGCGCCGCCGGTCCAGACGCCCCTCGCGCCGACCTACGCCGCCCAGGACTTCGCCCCGATGGCGGCTCCCGCCTACTATCCCACCTTCGGCGGCCTACGCAGCGACCGGAGCCGCACCGCCGCCGGGATCATCCAGCTTTTCGTGCCCGGCGTGGGCCGGATGTACCTCGGTTACCTCGCCTACGGCGTTCTCCAACTCGTGCTCACGATCGCGACCTGCGGCTTCCTGCATCTCTGGTCGTTTATCGACGGCATCATCATCCTGACCGGCGGCGTGAAGCTGGACGGCTACGGGCGCCAGCTCAGCGACTGACCCTCCTCTAGGGGCGCCTCGCGGGCGGTACCCTTTAAGGCACCGATGTCCGTCCGCGTCCGTTTCGCCCCCAGCCCGACCGGCCTCCTGCACGTCGGCGCGCTGCGCACCGTGCTGTTCGACGCCCTGTTCGCCCAGAAGCACGGCGGCCAACTGATCCTGCGCATCGAGGACACCGACCGGACGCGCTACAACGCGGAAAGCGAGCAGGAGTTCGTGACGACGCTCCAGTGGGTCGGCATCGAGTTCGACGAAGGGCCCCACGTCGGCGGGCCGAACGGTCCCTACCGCCAGAGCGAGCGCAAGGAGGCGGGGATCTACGCGCCGCACGTCGAGGAGCTGCTCGCGAACGGCGGGGCCTATAAGGCGTTCGAGACGCCCGAGGAGCTCGACGAGATGCGCGAGTTCCAGAAGATCAACAAGCAGCCGACGGGCTACTTCGGCGGCGCCTGGCGCGACGCCTCGCCGGAGCAGGTGGCCGAGGCCGAGGCGAAGGGTCTGCCGTCGGTGGTGCGCCAGCGGATCCCGCGCGGCCGGAAGGTCGTGATGGAGGACGCCATCCGGGGCCGGGTCGAATGGGACAGCGACCTGCTGACCGACCCGGTGCTCATCAAGGCGGACGGGATGCCGACCTACCACTTCGCCTCGATGGTGGACGACCACCTGATGGGGATCACCCACGTCTTCCGGGGCGAGGAGTGGCTGCCGTCGTTCCCCATCCACTGGCTGCTCTTCGAGGCGTTCGGCTGGGAGAAGCCCGTGTTCGCCCACTGTCCCGTGATCGTCGGGGCGGACGGCAAGAAGCTTTCGAAGCGGCACGGCGCGACCCGCGTCCTCGACTACGCCGCCGAGGGGTACATGCCCGACGCGCTGAAGAACTTTATCGCGCTGATCGGGTGGTCGCCCGGCAACGACCAGGAGATCTTCACGCCGGAGGGGCTCGTCGAGGCGTTCGGGATCGAGGGGCTCCAGGCGTCGCCGGGGCGGTTCGACCTGGAGAAGCTCAAGTGGCTCAACGGCCACCGCATCCGGTCGATGACGGCGGAGGCGGTCTACGACATGCTGCTCGCCTACATCGCGGAGCCCCACACGCGGCAGTTCTGGACGGAGTACGTCGAGGAGAGCCCGCTGCCCAACCGAACCCCCGTCGTGGGCCGGGACATCCTCGCGCAGCTCGACCGCATCCCGCAGGGCGAGCGCGAGTACGTGATCGCGGCGATCCGGGAAGAGCAGGCGCGGGTCCAGATCCTGTCCGAGTTCGGCGAGGCCTTGGAGTTCTTCCTCGTGGACGAGCCGCCGATGGACTCGAAGGCGACCGCCAAGTGGCTGGAGGTCCCGCACGTCCAGGAGCTGCTGTCGTTCCTGCTGTCGAAGCTGGACGAGACGGCGGTCTCGCACGACGCCTACGAGGCCCTGCTGAAGGGATGGGCGGCGGAGCACGGCATGGAGAAGCTCGGGCCGGTGGTGCACCCCGTCCGCGTCGCCCTCACCGGCAAGACGAAGGGGCCGGGGCTCTACGAGCTGATGGCGATCCTGGGGCCGGACCGGATGCGGACGAGGCTGGAGAGGGCGCTGGCGAAGGCGTAGGGATGGGGGAGTACGAAACCCACTGGGACCGTAGAGCAGCGCTCGGCGAGAGCTCCTTCGATCCCTACGAAGGTTCTAAGCCGACCGAAGTCCGGGAGCCTCGCAAAGGCTTCTGCACCCGGGGCTATCTCCCTCACGTCGATCTGGCTCTGACGCAGTTCATCACCTTCCGTCTCCACGACTCTTTTCCGGCCTCTCGTTTGGAACGCTGGCGAGCGGAGCTGGGCGCCATGGACGAGGAAGAACGCCGAAGGGAGACCTACCGTCGGACCGAGGCGTACGTGGATTCGGGACGTGGCGCCTGCTGCCTGCAGAATCCCGAGGTCGCGAGGATCGTTGAAGACCAGATCCGCTACCACGATGGGGTTCGCTACGACCTTCAGGCTTGGACGCTGATGCCGAACCACGTCCACTTGCTCGCCACGATCTGGGAGGGGTTTCTCCTGCCGAAGGTCGTTCAGTCTTGGAAGGCACGATCGGCACGTCAGGTGAACGAACGTTTAGGCCGGAAAGGGCCGTTCTGGGGTCGGGACTATTACGACCGCTACGTGCGGGACGCGAGTCACCTGGCCAACTGCCTTCGCTACATCGACATGGATCCGGTTAAGGCCGGGCTTTGCACCGAGCCGTCTCAGTGGGCCTGGGGGTCTGCGCGGTTTGCCGCCGGAACGGGAGAAGCGCCGAGTGCTACTCGGCGGTCCCAGGGAGATTCTCAATGATTCGCATTCTCGACTCTTCGACCGACGACGTTCTCGCCGCCCTCAAGGGCCGCACCGTGACCCGCGACGCGGAGACGGAGCGCATCGTCGCGACGATCGTGGACGACGTTCGCCAGCGGGGGGACGCGGCGCTGCTCGACAACGCGCGACGGTTCGACGCGCCGGGGCTGGAGTCGATCGTGGTAACGGAGGAGGAGATCGACGGCGCGCGGATCGATGCCGATCTGCGAAAGGAGATCGAATACGCCGCCGCCCGGATCGAGAGCTTCCATCTTCAGCAGCTCAAGCGATTCACCGCAGGCTTGAACGACCGGGGCCGGGTTACGATCGACGCCGCGCGCGAGACGACCGTCCACATTCCTTACCGAGAGGGTTACGAATGGTCGATGGCTCCGCTCGGAAACAGCCGTCTCGGTCAGCGGGTCCGGGCCGTCGAGAAGGCGGGTGTCTACGTTCCAGGTGGAAACGCCACCTACGTCAGTTCGGTGTTGATGAACGCGATTCCGGCCGACTGTGCAGGAGTCGAGAAAATCTACGTCACGACCCCCGCAAGACGGGATGGCACGCTCCACCCCGCCGTCCTTTTCGCACTCCGCGTGAATCTGCTCCAGGCAAAGGCTTTCAAGATCGGCGGGGCCGCCGCGATCGCGGCGCTCGCGCTGGGGACGGAGAGCGTGCCACGGGTGGACAAGATCGTCGGGCCAGGGAACCGGTTCGTCAACGAGGCGAAGCGGCAGCTTTGGGGACAGGTCGGGCTCGACGGCTACGCGGGTCCGAGCGAGGTGTGCGTCCTCGCGGACGACGCGGCGAACGACGCGTTCGCCGCCGCCGACCTGCTCACCCAGGTCGAGCACGCGCCCGACAACGCGGGCTTCCTGGTGTGCCTCTCGCGCGGCAAGCTGGACGCCATCCTCGCCGCCGCCGAGCGGCAGCTCGCCGGAGCGCCGAGGGAGGCGACGATGCGCGCCGCCCTGCGGGACAACGGACTCGCGATCGTCGCGCGCGACCTTGCGGAGGCGATCGACGTCGTGAACGCCATCGCGCCGGAGCATCTGACCTTGGCGGTAGAGCGACCGGAGGACGCGATGGTAAGGGTTCGCAACGCGGGCTGCATCCTGCTCGGGGAGTACACGCCGGAAAGCGCGGGCGACTACTGTCTCGGGCCGTCGCACACCCTCCCGACGAGCGGCGCCGCGCGGTGGCAGAGCCCGGTCAACGTGCTCGACTTCCTCAAGGTCCAGAGCGTGGTGCGACTTACGCGCGAGGAGCTGCAGCCGTTGATCCCGACGATCGAGACGCTCGCGGCGGTCGAGGGCTTCCCGGCGCACGGCTACGGAGCGACGGTTCGCAGAACGGAGTGAGTCACGGGACCACGCCTCGTTGCGCCCAACCCTCCTCCTCAGAGAGGGGGAGGGTCGATCGTCGTTAGTGTCCGGCGGGCGGGTCGGCGGCGACGAGGGTGATGTCGACCGTCTTCAAGGCGCGGGCGACCTCCTGCACGATGCTTCGGCGGGTCAGGTTCTGGAGCTTGCTCCGTTCCGGGTGGCCCATCAGAAGTTGGGTCACGTTGTGGTCCTTCGCGTACCGGATCAGGACGTCGGCGACCTCGCCCTTGAGGCTTTCGGTCTTGATGCCGAGGCGCTGGGCGAGCGCGAGATCGCTCTCCAGGATCTTCCGCTGGGCCTCGTCCATGCCCGCCTCCTCGACGTAGACGCCGACGACCTCGCCCCGGAGGCGCTGACCCATGCGCCAGCCCTTTCGGATGAGGCGGAGCGAGCCCCGGTTGGGCGAGATGGCGATCATGACGCGGTCGCTGGTGGCCCAGGGGGTCGCGATGTTCTTGCTGCGCCGGAACTCGTCCAGATCCTCGTCGACGCGGCCCGCGGCCTCGCGCATCGCGATCTCGCGCAGGGCGACGAGGTTGCCGAGTCGGAAAAAGTCCTTGAGCTTCGCAGGCTCCGCGCCGCTGGGGAAGACGGAGCCGCGGTCGTAGCGGTTCAGGAGGGCTTGGGGCGTGGCGTCGACCAGCTCGATCTCGGTCGCGCTGTGGAACAGGCGATCCGGGACGGTGTCCTCGATCGGGTGGCCGATGATATCCTTGACGAGGTCGTTCAGGCTTTCCAGGTGGCTGACGTTGACCGTCGTGAGCACGCCGATCCCCGCCTCGCGGAGCGCCTCGACCTCTTGCCATCGTCGCTCGAACCGCCCGCCCGGTCTGTTCCGGTGGTGGAGGTCGTCGACGAGCACGAGGTTCGGATGGCGCGCGAGAATCGCGTCGAGGTCCATTTCGCCCGTTGGCAGCGTGGGAACGCGGTCGAAGCGCTCTAGGATCTCATGGGTCTCCGAGCGCCCCCGGTCGTCGATCACGCCGACGACGACCTCTTGGCCGCGGCGCTTGCGCCGCTGGGCCTCGTCGAGCATCCTGTACGTTTTGCCGCTTCCGGGAGCGAACCCCAGGAAGATCTTGAGGTCGCCGAGAGGAACGCGTTCAGACATGGGTTTCTCTGGCGGTGGAAACGGTCATCATGGAGTCGAGCCAGCGCTGCAGGCCGCTGCTGATGTCCTCGATCCGCAGGACGCCGTCCTCGGGAGGCGTGGCGTGCTGCCAAAGGTGGTTCGCCAGGGCCTCTTCGCACATCGCGTTCCAGAAGCGGTGACCGCCGGGAACGTGCTCGCAGTCGGTGTGGCACTTGACGAGCTCCATCACGTAGGCGGGAAGGATCACCCGGACGGGCTTGGCCGACTCGCCGGCGCGATGGACGGAGAACGTGCAGGTCAGGTCTCCGATGTGGTCGTCGGTCTGCTCGCTCTCGAGTTCGAAGCCGAAGCCGTTGAACGTGGTCCGCGTGAACTCGCGACAGACCTGGCCCACGGGACAGGCGGCGACCGCTTCGGAGGTCCGCGCGAGGGCCGCTTCGACGGCGCGGCGCAGCGTCTCGGCGGTGAAGGGCTTGCGGAGGAAGTCGCTGGCTCCGGCCTGGATCGCCTCCAGGGCGAGATCGATGGTACCGAAGGCGGTGATCAGGATCAGGCGGGCCTTAGGGTCGCGGTGGAAGATCTCCCGCTGGACCTCGATGCCCGGCATTCCCGGCATCCGCTGGTCGAGCAGGACGAGATCCCAGTTCTCGCCATCGCCATACTTCATAAGACCGTCCATGCCGTCGGCGGCGGCATCGACCGTATAGCCCGCATGCTGAAGCGCGAGCTTCATCATGGTTCGGATGTTCGTTTCGTCGTCGACGATTAAGATTCGGCTGCTCAATGCGTATCGTCCCCGCCGGAGTTTCCGGCGTCGCGCGGAAGGGTGAAACAGAAGCGGCTGCCCTGCCCAAGCTTGCTCTCTACCCAGATCCGTCCGCCATGAGCGCGGACGATGTTCCCGGCGATCGAAAGCCCGAGCCCGGCGCCCCCTTGGGTCGCTCCCGGCACCTGCACAAAACGTTCGAAGATCGTGGCGAGGTAATCCTCGGGGATGCCCACGCCCGTGTCTTCGACTTGGAAGGTTACTTCACTTTCGGTCGGCAATGCGCGTACCGTTATGGTCCCACCCTCGGGGGTGTGGCGGATCGCGTTGGAGATGAGATTCGTGAGCACTCTTCCGACTTGGCCGCGGTCGACAACGACCGTTCCGGCCTCCTCCGTTCCTACGCTATTAAGGTCGATTTTCTTCGATTCCGCTTGAGATCGCAGGCCATCGAGCGGGTTTGCGACGAGATGCGCAACGGACACCTCGGCCTTGTTCGTCCGGACGGAGCCGGACTCCAGCCGCGTCACGTCCAAAAGGTCCTGCATCAGCTTGTTGAGGCGGGCGAGATCCTCGAGCTGCATGGCGACGACCTCCCGCTGCGTCTCGTTCAGTTCGCCCAAGGCGCCCTCGTGGAGCATCTCCGCCCCGAGCAGGAGGCTGGCGACGGGGGTGCGCAGCTCGTGCGAGGCGACGCCGATAAACTCGTTCTTCAGGCGGTCCACCTCGCGCATCTGGGTGACGTCCTCAAGAACCGCGACGCTGCCTAGGATCTGGCCCTCCTCGCCGCGCATCGGGTTGGCCCGCAGGCGGTAGGTCCGGCCTTGGAGCGGGATCAGGGCGGTCTCGTCGTCGCGGTCCTCGACGCTCCCGCGGGCGGTCGCCCCGCTCAGGGCGCGGGCGAGGCGGCGGTCCGGGATGTATTCGGCGACGGGAACGCGCTTGCCTTCCGGCAGGCTTCCGAAAAGGGACTCGGCCGCGCGGTTCAGGTGGACGATATGCGCCTTTCCGTCGAGCACGACGACCGGGTCGTAGAGGTGTTCCAGGGCGGCGTCGCTCATCTGCTCGAGCTTCCGGAAGCGCCGCCTCGCTTCGGCCCTCGCTTCGTCCAAACGCCCCGCCATCTCTTCAAGCGCGGTTCCCAGGGCGCCGATCTCGTCCGAACGGGCGGTCTCCCGCACTTTGAAGTCGCCCGCCGCGATCGTTTCGGCGCGCGTGGCGAGAAGCGAGAGCGGCTCGACGGCGGTCCGGTTCAGGCGGACGGCCAGCAGGACGGCCACGACGACCGCGATCGCGGTCACGAGGATGGTGCGTTGGATCGCCGCGTTCGCCTCGACCCGACGCTGGCGGGCGCTCTCGCGGATCGACGCCTCGTTGGCGGAGCGCAGGGACGAGAGCGCGCTCCGTATCCGTTCGATGTCCGGCAGGAGCCGCGTTCGAACGAGGCCGGGGGTGCTCTCCTGGTACACGACCCGGTTCGCTTTGTAGGTGCGTTCGTAGAGGTCGTGGTAGCGCGAGATCTCCGATTGCAGCAAAACCGCCTCGTCCTGTTCCTCGGGTTCGTTGACCGAGGATTCGATGTCGTCTATCCCGGCCTCCAGCTCGCGCTCGCTGGCGTCGTGCGCGGTGGCGGCGACGTCGACGGCCCCCGAGTGGAGCAGGGCGAGCACCTCGCGCTGCTGGGCGAGGGCGGCGTCCACGCGCGCCGTCCCGCGCACCGTCTGGAGATCGCCGCTCAGCGTCGCGCCCGTGTTCCTTCCGAGCTGGACGAAGCTCCATACGGCGGCCCCCGTCACCGCCGCCATGAGAAGGACGAGCATCAGGTGGGAGAGCAGGAGCTGAACGCGGAGGCTACGCAGGAGAAAGCCTCCTCGGGGTTGGAGGGCGGAGGGCGGAGAGGCTAGGGCGGAAAGCCGGGGCGACGCTTTCCGCCCTAGCCAAAGACGTACACCTCGACCTGCTCGCCCACCCGCACGTCGAAGTCGTAGAAGCTGCGCACGACCACCCGGCCGGTGGCATGGGCGACCGCCGCCTCGGCCTCGCGGCGGGTGAGGGCGCGCTGCTCGCGCCGGGCGCTCTGCACGAGCTTGCGGCCCGCCTCGGTGCCGATCAGCTCGCGCTCGGTGGCGGTGAAGATCCCGTACCCGCGCACGATCGCGAGGTCCGGAAGCATCGTCACCGTGAGGCGATCGGGCGAGCAGCCCTGCTGTTCCCGGTGATAGCGCGCCACCACCCGTTCGATCTCCGCTTCCGCCGTCGCTTCCATCCTGCCCTAAGGGTACGCTTTTTGGACGGCATGAAACTCCCTCCCTTCCTTCTTCTTGCCGCCTTGGCGGTCGGCTGCGCGCCGTCCGCGCCCTCGTCGTCCGCCAACGCCGACCTGGAACGGCTCGGCATCGATCCCGCCGAGTACGCGAAGGTCCATCACGACGTGACCGCGCGGATGGAGCTGGAGGCCAAGTCCCAGGCCAACCGTCTCGCGCCCGCCTTCGCCCGGACCGATCCCTACGGAAAGACGGTCAACGTGGGGAAGGAGCCGATGCCGCAGATGGTGGTGTTCGTGAAGAAGGGGTGTCCCTGTTCCATCGACGCCCAGCCTCTCTTCAACAAGCTCGCCCG
The DNA here is from genome assembly GCA_964516175.1 of uncultured Fimbriimonas sp. GTDB lineage: Bacteria > Armatimonadota > Fimbriimonadia > Fimbriimonadales > Fimbriimonadaceae > Fimbriimonas. The sequence goes on from CAZEWR010000010.1 coordinate 88,633, forward strand.
CCGGTTCGAGGGCAAGGTCGAGTTCGTGGGCGTGATCGACAAGGAGGCCAAGGATTTCTCGACCCAGTTCCGCGTCGCCTTCCCGGTGATCGAGGAGCCGACGCTGAAGCTGATGCGCGCCTACGACGCCCGGGCGTCGGTCTACTCCGCGCTGGTGGCGCGCAACGGCCACATCGTCAAGATGTGGCCGGGCTACTCGGCGGCGTGGCTCAAGGAGATGAACGGTCTTCTCGCGAAGGCGTCGGCGACTCCCGAGAAGTCGTTCGATCCCGAGTACGCGCCGACGGAGAAGGCGTCGGGCTGCCCGTTCACCTCTTAGGCTAAACCCGTTCGCGCGCCCCGACTAGACGGGACGCATGAACGGGAAGAACAGCACCTCGCGAATGTGCTCTGCCCCGGTGAGGAGCATCGCCATGCGGTCGAGGCCGATGCCGCAGCCGCCGGTGGGGGGCATGCCCGACTCCAGGGCGTAGAGGAAGTCCTCGTCCATCGGGTGCGCCTCGTCGTCGCCCTTCGCGGCCTCGGCCACCTGCTGCTCGAAGCGGGCGCGCTGGTCCAGGGGGTCGTTTATCTCGCTGAACGCGTTGCAGACCTCGCGACCGAGGACGTAGCCCTCGAAGCGGCGGGTCATGCGCGGGTTCTCGGGGTCCTTCTTCGCGAGAGGGGAGGTCTCGATGGGGTAGCCCACGACGAAGGTCGGTTCCTGGAGGGTCGGCTCGACGAAGACCTCGAGGAGTTTCTCGATGAAGCCGCCGAGGTTGCGCTCCTTGGAGAGGTCGACCGCGCCGCCCACCTGCCGCGCCTTGGCGGGCACGTCGGCGCGGCGGGCCGCCTCCAAGGCTCCCTCGAAGTCGGAGAGGTCGTCGGCGGTCAGGCCGGTGTGGCGCTCGATCTCCTTGAGGAGGTCGACGCGCTTCCAGGGCTTGCCGAAGTCGAGGATCATCGGGGCGTCGGGGTTCTTCTCGTCGCGCGGGGGGATGACGGTGACCTTGCCGAAGACGTCGAGGGCGACGGCCTTGAAGCACTCCTCGACGCGGGTCATCATGTCCTCCAGGTTCGCGTACGCCTCGTAGAACTCCAGGAGCGTGAACTCCGGGTTGTGGCGGTTCGAGACGCCCTCGTTGCGGAAGACGCGCCCGATCTCGTAGACCGCCGGGACGTCGCCGACGATGATCCGCTTCAGGTAGAGCTCCAGCGAGATGCGCAGCTTGACGTCGATCTCGTAGGCGTTGTAGTGGGTGAGGAAGGGGCGCGCCGCCGCGCCGCCCGCCTCGAGCTGGAGGAGGGGCGTCTCGACCTCCAGGTAGCCCGCGCCGTCGAAGTAGCGGCGCACCGCCGAGACGATCCGGGCGCGGTCGAGAAGGGCCTTGCGCGCCTCGGGGTTGGCGACGAGGTCGAGGTGGCGGTGGCGGTAGCGGGTCTCCACGTCGGAGAGGCCGGAGAACGTCTCGCCGTCCTTCTCCTTGCCCAGGGGAAGGGGGTGGAGGGCCTTGCTCATGGGCGTGAGGGCGGTGACGTAGATGGACTTCTCGCCCGTCTTCGTGGTGAAGAGGCGCCCCTCGACGCCGACGTGGTCGCCCAGGTCGAGGAGGCCGAAGACCTCCCAGCCGGTTTCGCCCAGGTCGTCCTTGCGGAAGTAGCCCTGGATGCGGCCCTCGCCGTCGGAGAGGTGGGCGAAGCCCGCCTTGCCCATGAGCCGGTAGCTCACGACGCGCCCGGCGAACCGGACGGTCTTCTCCTCGACGAACCCGTCGAGGAGGCCCTTCGCCGTGTCCGTCCGCTCGAATCTCTCGACCCGGTACGGGTCGGCGCCGAGCTCGCGCAGGCGGGCGAGCTTCTGAAGGCGGACGTCGCGGAGGGAGAGTTCTTCGGACATAGGGGAGGGAAGAGTGTACTTGTCCAGATGGATCGGTGGCGTGTCGGGAGGGAGTAGGCTGGACGAAGCCGCGATGAAGAAGCGTTCCGCCGCCGATCCCTTCCTGGAGAACCACAAGGCCGAGCAGTACTTTTTCGCCGAGTCGACGGTGGAGGGGCTCGCCGATTTCCTCGAAGGCTACGAGAACCCGTGCTGCCTCTGCACCCCGATGGTGGGCCGTCGGATGGCGGAGCGGGGAAGGCGATGCGCCGTCCTGGATTCGGACGAGCGCTTCGGGGACGTGCCGGGCTTCGTCAAGTACGACCTCTACCGCCCGACTTGGCTGGACCAGAGGTTCGACGTGATCCTGTGCGACCCGCCGTTCTTCAACGTTTCGCTCTCCCAGCTTTTCAAGGCCCTGCGCGAACTCAGCCATCACGACTTCGCACAGCCCCTCGTCTTGGCCTACCTCTCGCGCCGCGCCGACGCGGTCTTGGGAAGCCTGCATCTGTTCGGCGTCCGGCCAACGGGATTGATTCCGAACTACCGAACGGTTCAGCAGATCGACAAGAACCTGATCGAGCTTTACTCGAACGTGGATATCGAAGGTCTCACGCTCTAGAGGGTGAACCGTCCGTTCGTGCCCGGCCAGGTGAGGCGGGCGGCGAGGTCGGTCGCGGTCAGGAGCACCGCCCGGTCGCCCGAGCGGAGGCGCGCGACCAGCTCGACGGGTTCGATCTGGATCTCGAAGGGTCCGTCGGGGCTTTCGGCGATCAGCCAATCGCCTTCCGCGCGCAGGTTCTGAAGGTCTTCGCGGTCGAAGGTGCGGACTCTCAGGCCGCGCCCGACGCGAAGGCCCTCGTCCCGCGCGATCAGGGTCGTCGCCCGGCTTTCGAAGACCGCCGGGCCCCGCCAGGCGAGATCGCCGAAGCCGCCCTCGCCCCGGCGGAACGCGGCGCCGAGGGCGTGGGCGATCCGGTCCTCGAGCTCCGCTTCCCGACCGACCTCGGGGAGCCCCTCCGCGAGGCGGTGCCACGACTCCAGGGAGCGCGTCCCTCCGGCAAGGCGATCGAGGCGTCGTTCGGGAGAGTGGACGAGGCGAAGCTCACGCCCTTCGCGGTCGAGCTCCGTGCCGCAACGGTCGCAGACGAGGCCCGCCTGAGGGCTCGTCTTGCCGACCGCGAGCCACCGGACGAGTTCCCGGTGGAGGGGACGGCCTCGGTAGAGGGCGGCGTAGCCGTGGGGGTCTTCGTCGGACTGAAGCAGGGTCAGCCGGTCGCCGTCGAGTTCGTAGTCGGCGTCGCAGGCGTCGCAGAAGGCGTCGCCCGCGAGGGGGTCGAGTCCGGCGGCCACGCGCGCCCACTCTTCCGGGGCGAGGGTCCGCCCCGCTTTCGACTCTCGCCATCGGCCGTCGGGCTGCGGAACGAACGCGGTCGCGCAGTGGTCGCAGCGCCAGGGCTCTTCGGGCGCGGCGCGGCGCGGGCGATGGAGAATTCCGTGGCGGCAGACGCCGCAGGCGCGGGGATCGAGGTGTCGGGTTCGGACGCGTCCCCGCGCGCAGACCGGGCAGACGCCGAGGGGAAGGGGGCGTCGCTCCTCAAGGACGCCCCCGCATGCGGGGCACGCCCGACGGTCGAAGGCGAAGCGCCGGGCGCGAACGAGAAGGGCGTCGAGCGACTCGAGGGTGTCGAGCGCGTCGTGACCGGGGCCATCGTCGAGGAGACGGCGCAGGTCGGCCATCGTCTGGGGTCGGTCGGTCGCGCGTAGGGCGAGGCCCGCTTCGATCGCCTCCGCGACGCCGGGGTCGAGGTCCGGACGCAGGTCGAGGAGCGGCGTCAGGGGAATCCCGCCGGTTCGGGCGACGGCGTCCTCGGGGGCGCGTCCGGCCAGGGCGGCGTAGAGGGTGGCGCAGAGACCGTACACGTCGGTCGCGGGGCCGCGCCGTCCGACGGTCGCACGCTGTTCGGGCGGCGCGAAGCCGGGGGTGAAGACGACGGTGTGGGCGTTCTCGGCGTCGGCGGCCCAGGCGCGGGCGGCGCCGAAGTCGATCAGGTAGGCGCGTCCGTCCGGGCCGACCAGGACGTTGCTGGGCTTGACGTCGCGGTGGAGGAGGCCCTTGGCGTGGACCGCCTCCAGGGTCTCCAGAAGCTGGTAGGCGAGGTCGAGCACGCCCGTGGGGTCGAGAGGCTCGCGAAGAAGCGCGTCGAGCGTCCGCGCGCCCGCGACGACGTCGGTAGCGACGTAGGCGGTGCCGTTCGCGGCGAAGGCGAGACGGACGGGAAGCACGCCGGGGAAGGTCATCCGTCCGAGGGTCTGCGCCTCCGTCAGGAAGGCCCGGCGGAGGGCGACGGCGGACGGGCCGAGATCGAGCGCGCCGTCCTCGCCCCGGACGGCGCCGGGCGGAGCGAACTCCTTGAGGGCGGCGCGATCGCCCCTTCGGAGATCGAGAACGTCGTAGACGATGGAGAAGCCGCCTCGTCCCAAGGGAGAGCCGATCTCGAAGCGCTCGGCTAGGCGAGTCCCGACGGGGAGCGGCGAAACCATCGGCGTTAGCTTATCCCCAGCCGGACGGTCGTTCGACGTCGAACGACTTGGGTTAAAGTGGACCGATGCTCGCACCCAGGCCCCTCGTTTCCAGCGCCACCCGGAGAAGAGCCTCCGTTCTAGGCGCGCGTCCGGGGCGAACGCGGGTCGCGACGGCGGCCGGGCGAACCGCAGGAGGCGTGATCCTGCTCCTGTCGGCCGTCCTGGCGCCCGCGCAGGACGAGCTCACCGCGCGGCTCAAGGCCCTGCCCGGCGTCGAAGCCGTCCAATCGGAGAACGGAACCTACGACGTGACGTTCGCGCAGCCGGTCGACCACGCGAAGCCCGACGGGGCGAAGTTTCCGCAGCACGTCTTCCTGCGTCACACGGGCTTCGACAAGCCGGTACTCCTGGGAACGGAGGGTTACGCAGCCCGGGGAGCCCAGGGCGGCGAGCTGGCGACGATGCTCGGCGGGCCGAATCTCGTCACGGTCGAGCACCGCTACTTCGGGCGCTCCATGCCGAACCCCGTAGATTGGAAGCAACTTACGGTTCGGAACGCCGCCGACGACATGCACGCGGTCGTGAGCGCGATGAAGAGACTGTACAAGGGCAAGTGGGTCGCCACCGGCGCGAGCAAGGGCGGCCAGACGGCCCTGTTCTTCAAGTGCTTCTACCCGGACGACGTGGATGCGACCGTCGCCTACGTCGCGCCGATCAACGTCGCCCAGGAGGACCCGCGTATCAACCGCTTCATCGAGACGGTGGGCGACGCGGAGACGCGGGCGAAGATCAAGGCGTTCCAGATCGCGCTCCTGAAGCGCGAGGGCGAGGTGCTGCCGCTGCTCGGGGCGAAGCCCGAGGCGTTCTCGATGGGCGTGGCGAAGGCCTACGAGTACGGAGCGCTGGAGTATCCCTACGCGTTCTGGCAGTACGGCTCGAAGCCGGAGTCGATCCCGGCGCCCGACGCGCCCGCGAAGGCTCTCGCGGACGAATACCGGCGGGTGAACACGATGTTCTACTACGGCGACGCAGGCATCCGGCGGTTCGGGGCGTTCATCTACCAGGCGTTCACCGAGATCGGCTACTACAACTACGATATCGCCGATTTCAAGCCCTATCTGAAGGCCAACCCGAGTCCGACGAACCTGGACATCGCTCCGCCCGGAACGAAGGACGCGATCGTCTACGACCCGCGCACGCTGGCGTTCGTCTTCAACACCCTCCAGTACCGTGCGGATCGCGTGGTCTACATCTACGGCGAGACCGACGCGTGGTCGGCGACGCAGATGCAACTCATCGGGCGAACGGACGCGGTCAAGCTCGTGGCGAAGAACGCCAGCCACAACGCGAGCGTCCGGGCGATGGACCCCGACCAGAAGGGTCTTTTCTACGGGGCGATGGAGCGTTGGCTAGGGATGAGGCTCGTGCGGGCGTGACGCGGGAAGGATGGATCAAGGCGGGCGCGCTCGCGATCCTCGCCGTTCCGTTCGTCGCGTTCGTCCTGGCGAGCTGGCGATTCCGCTTCGAGCCCACCTGGCGGATGGACCCAATCCCGTTCGGGTTCTTCGTCGCCTCAGCCTACTTTCTGGGGCGGTTCGGCGGCTCACGGCCCCCGCCGAAGCCCTGAGGCGGTATAGAGTCCCCATGGTCCGTTCCCGAATCGTCCTCGTTCCGGTTTTCGCCGCTTCCGTTCTCGCCGTCGCGGGCGGCCAAGGAGCCGCCGTCCCGAACCGGCTGGACGACGCGGGGCTGAAGGCGACGCTCTCGAAACTGGGCTACGAGGTGAAGGAGCCGGGAGCCAAGACCTACGAGATCGCGTTGGCGGCGGCAGGCCTGAAAATCCCAACGCGCGTCTTCCTCGCGAAGAGCCGGACCAAGCTGTGGTTTTCGGTGGCGCTGATGCAGAAGGCGGGGGTGGACAAGCTCACCCGCGACGACCTCGCGAGGATCCTCGCCGCGAACACGGACGTCGGTCCCTGCCACTTTATGATCGACGGCGGGTGGCTCAAGATGAAGATGGCCCTGGACAACCGGGGCCTTACTCCGGCGATCCTTCGCACGGAGTTGGACTACCTCGCCGCGCGCGTGGGAGAATCCAAGGCGGTATGGCAGAAGTAGTCCCCTCCCGCGACGCGGCCCAGAGTTTTCTAGTCTTCGCGCCGGAGCGGACGCGATAGAATAGGCCCATGAGCCTCCTGCTCGCCGCGCTCCTGGGCCAGACGCCGCCGGACCCGAATCGACTCCCGTTGGGGACGAAGGGCGAGCGGACGGTCACCCTGGGCGCGATCACCGACCTGGCGAGCGGCCGCGAGGCGACCCCCAAGGACGTCGCCCTCAAGGCGAGAGGCAAGCGTTTCGTGTTCCTCGGCGAGAGCCACGCGACCACGCCGCACCAGCGATTGGAGGCCGACGTGATCCAGGCTCTCGTCGACGATGGGCGGGACGTGATCGTCGGGCTCGAGATGTACACCCGCCCCAAGCAGGACTGGCTCGACCGCTGGTCGAAAGGCGGGATCGAGGAGGCCGACTTCCTCCAGAAAAGCGACTGGAAAGGGCAGTGGGGCTTCGATTTCGGGTTCTACCGGCCGGTGTTCGAGGCGGCTCGCAAGAACCGCCTTCCCCTGGTCGCGCTGAACGTGCCCCGCGACTGGGTGCGCGCGGTCGGCAAGGGCGGCTACGCGGGCCTCACGACGGAGCAGCGGCTCCAGCTTCCGCCGAACCTCGGGGAGCCCGCCCCGGAGCACCGGCGGGTGTTCGACGCCCTTATGGGCGGCCACCCGATGGGCGGCCCGAGCGGAGAGAACGTCTACGCGGCCCAGGTCCTGTGGGACCAGGGAATGGCGGACACGGCGACGAAGTTCCTGGAGCGGACGCCGACCTCGCCCAAGACGGCGTTCGTGGTGATCGCCGGCTCGGGGCACGTCATGTACGGCCAGGGGATCAACCTTCGTCTCCAGCGAAGAGGAGCGGGGAGCGGGGTCACCCTGGTGATGGCCCAGGCCGAGGGGCCGACGGCGGTGGCAAAGGGGATCGGAGACTTCGTCTACGTGACGGAGCCGGACAAAGAGGGGACGGAATCGCTTGGACGTTGAGTCCCACGGCCTGCACGCGATCCACGTTCCCGAGTCCAGGATTCCGGTCTACATGGCGAGCGCGACGGCGGCGCTCCTGCACCTCGCGATTCCTTCGGAGATCGCGCCGGGACCTTCGTGGGCGCCCGCCGCGATCGTGGTCCCCCTCTTGGTGCCGCAGATCGTCACGCGCGCCTGCGGCAACGTGCGGATGGCCCGGCGCATCGGCACGGCGGCGATGGCGGCCCTGACCGTCTTCCTGATGGTCGCCCTCGGAACGCTCGTGGTCCGGCTCCTCACCCAGCCCTCCAGCCACCACGAGGCGACCTTGATCCTGCGCGCCTCCCTTCCGCTGTGGTTCGCCAACGTCGCGGTGTTCGGTCTCTGGTACTGGCGTCTCGACGCGGGCGGACCCCACGTTCGGGAGCGCGGCCACAACCTCGAGCATGGCTTCGTCTTTCCGCAGATGACGATGGACGACGAGACGCGCGCCCGAATCGGCCAGCCCCATTGGCGGCCGATGTTCATCGACTACCTTTTCGTCGCGTTCAACACCTCGACCGCCTTCTCGCCCACCGACACGGCGGTGGTCGCCCCCTGGGCGAAGGGCCTGTGCATGTTGCAGAGCATGATCAGCCTGTGCCTGCTCGTCGTGGTCGCGGCCCGCGCGGTGAACATCCTCTGAGCCGCAAAGATTCAGCCTACGAGGTTGACGATCCCGAGCAGGATCAGAACGGGCGCGTGCTCGATCGTCGACGTTACGCTGATGATGATCTCGCCGGATTCGTTATAGGCGCTGTGGCGGTGCCGCCGGAGGAGAACGGCGTGCCGACCGGCTGCATCGAGCCAGTCGTTCCGATTGGGCGCAACGCGCACGAAGCGGTAGCGGGCGGAGCCGTCGATCTCCGCTTCGTACCCACCGAGAGACCGTTGGGCCACGGCGACGGTCGGCCCACCATCGAACGTGAGCACGTCTCCCTGCACTATTCGAAACGACCAACCGACCCCGGCGAGCGAGGCCCGGATCGGCCCGTATCGATCCGATTGGAGGAGGCGCCCGCCCTTTGTTCCCTGGCCGGTGACGGCGCAGAGAAGCGGGCGGCGCTGCGAAACGAACCAAGCGAGGGTCTTGCCTCGCAGATCCTCGAGCTCAGCCATTGGAACGCGGCCCGCCGGTGGCGGCGAGCAGAAGGCCGAGGGCGAGGAGGGGGGGCGCGTCGGGGGCGTCGTCGGGGGCGTAGATCCGGTCGCCCTCGAAGGTGAGGAACGGCCGCTCATCCCGGAGCCACACGGAGCGGTCCATGTCCCAACGGTAGCTGCGCAGGCCGCCGATCATCGCGCGGAACGTGCCGGGCTTCCAGGGCAGGTAACGGGCCTCCCCGACGAAGACGCCGGAGGATGCCTGAGCGACCCGGTAGAACGACAGTTCGGTCCAGGCGATGCGCCAGCCCACGCCGTCGATCTCCGCGTAGGCGACGCGCGGCTCGTCCTCGGGCAGGACCATCCGTCCGAACGGGGCCGCGTCCCGGTAGACCCAGACGTCGAGGGGGCTTTGGCTCCGGAGCGTCCACCGCAGGGTCACGCGGCGGCCACGATCCGGGCGAACTCGTCGGCCTGCAGGGAAGCGCCGCCGACGAGGCCGCCGTCGATGTCCGGGCTCTCGAAAAGCTCCTTGGCGTTCGCGCCCTTGACGCTACCGCCGTAGAGGACGCGGATCGCGTCCGCCTGGTTGCCGAACAGCTCGCGAAGGGCGGCGCGGACCACGCCGCAGACCCGGGACGCCTCGGCGGCGTCGCAAACCTTGCCGGTGCCGATGGCCCAGACGGGCTCGTAGGCGACGACGCCGGTCGCGAATTCCGTCACACCCGCGAGCGCGCCGCGGATCTGCGCCTGGATCACCGCGTCGGTCCGATCCGCCTCGCGCTCTTCCAGGGTCTCGCCGACGCAGAGGATGGGCCGGACGCCGTGCTTCTGAAGGGCCTTGATCTTCAGGTTGATCGTCTCGTCCGTCTCCGCGAAGTAGGCGAGGACCGATTCGGGAACCTCGACGACCCCGAAGCGGCCGCGGGTCTCGCTGTGGCCCACGAGGCAGAACGACGCCCCGGCGTCGGCGAGCTGCAGGGCGGAGACCTGACCGGTGAAGGCGCCCTTGTCCATCCAGAAGCAGTCCTGCCCGCCGAACGCGATGGGGGAGCCGTCGAGGAGCCGCCGCACGAGGCCGATGTTCAGGTAGGCGGGGCAGACCGCGACCTCGGCCTCCGTGTCGACCCAGCCTTCCTGCAAGGCGCCCAAAAGGGTGGCGGCGCCGTCGCGGGTGAGATTCATCTTCCAGTTACCGACGACGAGCTTCCTACGCATGGAAGGGTTTTACCCCTTGTGATACGATGAGCTTGGAAGCCCCGCTGGCGTATGCCTCGGCGTCCTCCCTTCTCCATGCCCATGACTCCCTTCCTCGCCCTCTTCGTTCTCCTGCCCACGATCGCCGGCGCTGGAGTGGGCGGCCACGGGCGCGGCGATCAGGATCCCGTTCCCGCGACCCCGCCCGTCGCGACCGAGACGGCGACCGAGGCGGCGATCAAGCGGCTTCAGGAGGAGAACGAGAAGCTTCGCCAGGACCAGGTGCGGCTCGCCACCGACATCCTCGTCGCCAACCGGAACATCGCGGAGGCGACGAAGGCGTTCGAGGAAGGATCGAACGCCAGCGCGAAGGCGGCGGCCCTGGAGACGCTCAAGACGGAGGTCGCGCGCAAGCTCCGGCTGATGAACGTCAAGGAGGCGAAGCGGCTCCTCGCGGAGATCAACGCCCGGAACTCCCTCGCGATCGACGGGTTCGACCGCGGCGGACGGGCGATGGGCGTGCTGGACCTGTGCGCGAGCAAGGTCAAGGAGAAGGCGTTCGCCAGCCGCTACGCCGCCCTCTCGAACCTTTTCGACGTGGATCCGTCGGCGCGAGCGACCATCGAGCGGGCGGCCAAGGCCACGGGGAGCAAGAGCCCGGAGACGATGAGCATGATCCGGGCGCTCGCCAGCGGTTCTTGGGGCTCGGTCCTGCCGATGGTGACGAACCTCTTCGCCATCGGCAAGAAGTCGGGCTGGACGGCGGAGACGGAGTTCGTGACGATCTCGGCGCGCCTGACGGACGCGCTGGGAGAGACGAACCGCTCGTACAAGGCGCAGGTGGATCGCCTGGAGGCGGAGACGCTCCTCACGCGCGAAGAGCTGGGCGAGTCCTTCGAGCGGGCTTCGGCGGCCTACGCGGGCCGATCGGTCGCGATCCGCGACTTCGCCTCGAAGATCGACGAGCGACGGTTTCTGGAAGGGAAGGTGGCGGAGCGGTACGCGAAGGACCAAGCCGACCTGAACGGTCTCGTGGCGAACGCCGAGAGCGGCGTGGACGCGTTCGGGGTGACCCTCGCGGACGAGGGCGCGTCCCGCCCCCGGCTTGCGGAGATCGATCAGGCCTGCTCGGCGACCGCCATCTCGGCCAACGCCCTGTTTGGGATCGAGACGGGCATGGTCGGCGCGTTGAAGAGCGTCCAGCGGGACCTGGAGGAGCGGCTGGCCGGTTCGCGGTTCGCGAACGACCGGGACTTCTCGTCGAAGGCGATCGTGCTGCGGGCCAAGCTCCAGGGCCTCGTGGAGTCCGCCGAGGCGCTCGCGAGCGAGACGAAGACGACGGTCGTCGGTCCCGCGCGCGGACTCTCGGCATCGAAGTAACGAGAATTTTTGCGAAACGGCGGCGAACGTGGCGCGTCGATAGGGAACGTGCGGTAAAGTCCGCATTGCAGAGGAGGAACCGAATGAGCGAACGAATGCAGTGGAGCGAGGCGGAAGCGGTCGTCGAGGCCTATCGGAGGGAGCAGCGGCTCCGTTCGACAGGCGGCAGCGCTCCGAAGCGACGCTTCATCGATCGCTCCGGTCTCGTCAGCGCCGCGCTGGCGGGCGTCGCGGCGGTCGCGCTTCTCGCCTTCGCGGGTCCGAGCGTCCTCGCCCACCATCCCGTTCTCGCCGCGCTGGCCCCTCGACCCGCGCGCATCGAGACGCCGATGGCGCCGCCGACTCCGGTCCTTGCCCGAGTCATCATCCGTACCGCCCCCGGAGATCGCGGGATCGTCCAGATACGATCCCTGATCCACGACGAAGACATGTAGGCCCGATCCCGCCGGGCCGACGACCAAGAGTCAGAGCCCGAACATGATCACCCTCATCTCCATCGTCGTTCTCAGCCGCCCGTCGTTGCCGCCCTTCCCGGTAACGCCTGCTCCGGTGTCCTCCGCGCCCCGGACCGCGGTCCGCCAAGCCGTCTTTACCGAGCGTATACGGACCGCGCTGGGCGAAGCCTGGCGCGTTCTCATCAGCTAAGCCGTCCGGGATGGAGGTCCCGGGCGGTTCCGATCCGAGCCTAGACTATCCTTCCGATGCAACGACACATCGATCCCCGAGAGGCCGAAGAGGTCGTGCGTCTCGCCGTCGCGCGGGAAGCCGCCCCGCCCGCCGTAGGGCCGACGGTGGAAGGGCTCGCCGAAGCTCTGAGCCTGCCGGTCTCCGAGGTCGAGCGGCTTCTCGCCCAGGTGCGTCGCCGAACCGCGCCCGCCGCTCCCCAGCGGCGGTTCGCGGACCGGAGCGCGGCCCTCAGCGCGGGGATCGTCCTGGCGCTCGTCCTGACGGTGGCCGCGGTCGGAGGGTTCTACCGGTACGCGCATCGCCCGATCGGCGCGACCGCCCGTGGGCCAGCGCCGATGCTGGGCGGTACGGTCAGTGAAGAGAGCCCAATCGCCAACCAGGGCGGTTCGATCTACCAGACGCCTATCCCTCCTGCTTCCCAGGCCCTTGTCACGACGGCGGCGCCTCTCCCTCCCTCCATGGTTCCTTGGTTCACAGAGGGAGAGTTGACCCGGAAAGCGCAGGTCGTTCGCGAGGTGACCCGAAACGTCGCCCGGTTGTCCCTTGCCCAGCGGAGAGCTCGGTACGAGGCTCTTATGGACTCTATCGAAGGCCAGCGGAGTATCGCGGCGGAAATCCGGCGCAGGGCCCCCACGCGACGGACGCCCGGAGGGAAAGCCCTTCTGCAAGCCGTGTCGGCTTTCGACCGTCTTTTCGACGTTTCGGACGACGAGTGAACGAACCATCGCCTTTCCCTTGTCCTTATAGTTCAGGACGATCGTCATGAATCGACTCAACCACGAAGAGATCGCCGAGGTCGCCCGGCTGGTCGCCCGGCGCCCCGTGCGGGCGCAGGGCACGGGGCCGACTTCCCAGGAGGTCGGAGCGGTGCTCGGACTGTCCTCATCCGAGGTGGAGGCGATGCTCCACGAGCTACGCCTGAAGAACGGCGGCGCGCCGTTGGCGAACCCGTCGGTCGAACGCCGGACGATCTTCCTCGCCCTCGGCAGCGTCGCGGCCCTCCTGATCGTCGCCGTCTTCTTCCTCGTACGGGGCGTTTTCCTGGGAGGCGCTCCCTCCGCTCCCGTCGTTTCCGCGCCGAGCGGGGCTGAGGCGAGCGTCTCCGGGGCTTCTACGAGCCCTTCCACGCCATCGGGGAGCTATCCGATGGGTTCGTCCGCTTCCGCGATCGGAACGAGGGCGCCCCTCGCTCAGAACGCGACCGAACCGCCACCGTCCGGATTGCCGCCCCAGATCCAGAGTCCGGGCGGGGTGCGGGTTCTCACGAGCGGGGAGGCGGTTCGACGGGCCGTCGAATCGGGAAGACGGTCTGCCCAGCCCGAGCGCTACGCCGTGGCCCAGGATCGTTAGCGAACGTTGAAGTACTTCGCCGCCGGATGGTGCACGACGATCGCGCTCGTGGACTGCTCCGGGGCGAGCATGAACTCCTCGGTCAGCTCGATTCCGATCTCCTCCGGCCGGAGCAGGTCGAACAGTTTCGCCTGATCCTCCAGGTTGGGGCAGGCCGGGTAGCCGAAGGAGTAGCGGGCGCCGTGGTAGCGGGCGGAGAAGAGAAGGCGCATCTCGTCGGGCTCCTCATCGTCGATGCCCAGTTCGCGGCGCATCTGCTGGTGCCAGTGCTCGGCGAGGGCCTCGGCGGTCTCGACACCCATGCCGTGCGTGAACAGGTACTCCTGGTAGTCGCCGGAGGCGAACAGCGCCCGCTCGCGCTCGCTGATCGCCGACCCGACGGTCACGATCTGGAAGCCGACGACGTCGGTCGCACCGTCGTGGGGGCGGCGGAAGAAGTCGGCGAGGCAAAGCCTTCTCCCTTCCCGCTGGCGGGGAAAGGTGAAGCGCGTCCGCTCCGTCCGGCCGTCCTCCTGGTAGACGATCAGGTCGTTGCCCTCGCCCGCGCACGGGAACCAGCCCCATTTCACGACCGGCTTCAGGACGTTCGCCAGCTCGCGCCCAAGGCGGCGGAAGATCGGCTCCGCCTCCTGCTGGAGGTAGGCGGTGAACTCGACGTTGCCCATCCCGGCGGGGCGCTTGAACTGCCACTGGCCCCGGAACAGCGCGACGGGGTTCACGTACTTGTAGAGCTCGAAAAGGTCGAACCGGGTGTGCTTGCGCGCGCCGTAGAAGGGAAGGGAAGGCGGCGCTTCGACCGGCACGACGTCGGACATCGTCCCGTCGAAGGTGTAGAGGACGGGGTCGAGCGCGTCCGTCCGGTGGGTCCGGTGGCGCTCGTACTCCGCCGCCTCGACCGCCTCGGCGGGGGCCTCGTCGTCCACGTCGGCGAGGCCTTCCATGATGTGGAGCCCTTCGAAGGCGTCCTGGGCGTAGAAGACGCGGCCTTGATAGAGGGCGCGCAGGTCCTCTTCGACGTAGGATCGGGTGAGGGCGGCGCCGCCGAGAAGGACGGGGACCTTCGCGAGGCCGCGCGCGTTCATCTCCAGGAGGTTCTCCTTCATGATGAGCGTGCTCTTGACGAGCAGGCCGCTCAGGCCGATGGCGTCGGTCTGGTGTTCCTTCCAGGCGTCGAGGATGGCGTTGATCGGCTGCTTGATGCCGATGTTGACCACGCGGTAGCCGTTGTTCGAGAGGATGATGTCGACAAGGTTCTTGCCGATGTCGTGGACGTCGCCGGAGACGGTGGCGAGCAGGATCGAGCCCTTCTCCGACCCTTCCTTCTTCTCCATCTTGGGTTCGAGGTAGCGCACCGCCGCCTTCATGACCTCCGCGCTCTGGAGCACGAAGGGAAGCTGCATCTTGCCTGCGCCGAACAGTTCGCCGACCGTCTTCATGCCGCCGAGCAGGATGTCGTTCACGACCGCCAGGGGCTCGTAGCGCTCCAGGGCGTTCTCGAGACGCCCTTCCAGGCCTTTCTTGATGCCGTCGACGACGTGCTTCTGGAGGGCCTCCTCGACGGAGAGCCCATCGAACGCGTTGACGCCGGCGTCGGCGATCTTCACGTTCTCGAACCGCGCCATCAGCGCGTGCAGGGGGTCGTAGGTCACCTGCCGCCCGTCGATCGGTTCGCTCACAGGGGAGAGTTTACTTGTCGGTCGCGTGCCAAGGGGCTGAGCCCGGCTTTCTCCGAACGGTCTGAGGTGAAATAGGGCCCCGATGTTCTCATTGCTCGCCGCCGCTCTCTTCCAGCAAACGTCGACCGAGGTTCAGCCCGACTGGGTCACGAAGGACCACGACGCGCTTCTCGCGGGCCAAGCCGTCAAGTACCGGACCACGGCGGGGCTGATGCCGATCCGCAACGCCAAGGGCGAGATCGAGGGGCGCATCTTCTTCACGAGCTACCGGCGCACCGATGTTCCGGTGGGGGCGAAGCGGCCCGTGACCTTCGTGTTCAACGGCGGCCCCGGCTCGGCCTCGGTGTGGCTCCACCTTGGGCTGGTCGGTCCGAAGCGGCCCAAGATGGGCTCCTCGGAGGGCTTTATGCCGCCGCCGCCCTACGAGCTGGTCCCGAACGACGACAGCCTTCTTCCCGAGTCGGACATCGTCACGATCGACCCGGTGGGCACGGGCTACAGCCGCGCGGAGAAGGCGGAGGCGGGGAAGCCGGAGAACGGTCCGCGCTTCTGGAGCGTCGACGGCGACATCTCTTCCGTGGGCGAGTTCATCCGCTCCTACCTGAGCACGGAGAACCGCTGGCTCAGCCCCGTTTTCGTCATGGGCGAGAGCTACGGCGGCATCCGGGGCTCCGGCCTCGCCAACTGGCTCCACGGCCACGGCGTCGGGCTCAACGGCCTGATCCTCGTCTCGCCGTACATCGGCACCGTGGTCCAGGACGGGGGCAAGGGGAACGACGTGCCGTACGCCTTCAACCTCCCGACGTTCGCCGCCTCCGCCTGGTACCACAAGAAGCTTCCGGCGGACATGCAGCGGAAGCCGGTGGGGCAGGTCTACGACGAGGCGATGGCGTTCGCGTACGACGAGTACCTTCCCGCGCTGTCGCGCGGCGACAACCTTCCTTCCGACCGGCGCAAGAGCCTCGTCGCCAAGCTCCACCGCCTGACGGGGCTTTCGGAGACCTACCTCGAGGACAGCAACCTGCGGGTAAACGATTTCCAGTGGTTCAAGGAGCTGCGGCGGCGCGACCGGTACACGGTAGGCCGCTACGACGCCCGGTTCGTCGGCATCGACCGCGTCTGGAACAACGACACGCCCGACGACGATCCCTCCTACACGCAGGTCGGGCCGGTTTTCACCTCGACGGTCAACGACTACCTGCCCAACGATCTGGGCTATAAGACGACCAACCGCTACTACATCCTGGGCGAGGGCACCGGGCGTTGGAGCTATCCGAGCGGTATCCTCGACGAGAGCGAGGCCCTACGGACGGCCCTCACGAACAACCCCTACACGAAGGTGATGGTGGCGATGGGCTACTACGACCTCGCGTGTCCGATGGGGACGGTCGACCAGATCCTCGACAAGATGGAGCTGGATCCGCGCCTCAAGGGCAACGTCGTGCGCCACCGCTACGCGGCGGGCCACATGATCTACCTCGACGATGCCTGCCGCAAGCAGCTTCACACGGACATCGCGGCGTTCGTGAAGTCGCAGTCGAACCCCACCGCGCCGGCGGGGACGGTGCGTCCGAAGGGGTAAGGGCTCGGTTCTGCCGATCTTCCACGCTCCGCCCTCTTCTCGAAGGAGAGGGCGGAGCGTGGACGGGGCCTAGCGGCTTCCGGCCTTCGCCTCGAGCTCGACCTTGCGTTTCTTGAGTTTCTCACGAACGGCCTCGGCGTCTTCCCAGCCCTTGGCGGGCCAGTTGTCGAGCAGGGCGTTCGTCGCGCGCAGTTCCAGGGCGTCGTCCTTGAGCTGGGCGTAGATCGTCGTGCCGTAGGTCAGGGTGTTGGGCTCCTTCCAGTCCGTCGCGTCGAGCGCGAGGGCCAGGGCGGTGCGGGCGAGGGGGACGTCCTTCGGCACGGCGGCGCGGCGTAGGGCGAACGAATTCAGGATGGCGAGGTTCTTGGGATCCTTCGTCGCCGCCAACTCTCGCGCGCGGACCTCCCAAGCCTTGGGGTCCTCGTCGGCGAGCCAGGAGAAGCGCTGGCGATCCGCCGTGTCGGCGTTCTCCGGGTACTTCGCCACCGCCGCGTCGAGAGCCTTCCGGCCCTCTTCACGCTTGCCCGAGACGTAGAGCTCGACGGCGGCGGTAAGGGCGTCGAGCGCGTCTCGTCGCCGCTGAACCTTGGCGACACGACCGTCGAACGCCACTCTGGCCGCGTTCAGATCGAAGGTTCCGGCCTTGACCTGCGCGAGCGGCTTCTCGAGGAGGTCGGGGTGGCCGATCCACTGGATCCGTCCGTCCTTGATCAGGAAGGCGCAGGGGATGCCGTCCTGCATGCCCGGCTTGAGCCAACTCGCCGCCATGCCGTCCTGGTCGCCCGAGTAGGCGACGCGGTAGTCCATCTTGTCGCCGCGGTCGGCGACGAACTTCGGCAGCTTGACCGCGTCCCATGGCTCCCACACGCCCACCCCGAGGAACGTCACGTCCGGGTTCGCCTTCGCCATCTGGGTGACGTGGGGGATCGATTCTATGCACGGCCCGCACCACGTCGCCCAGAATTCGACCACGCAGATCCCCTTCTTGGGGAGCCCCGCCATCCGGTCGCCCTTGAGCCACGCCTTGATCGCGAGGGGCGGCGCGGCGGAGCCGGGAGCGAGCGGTTTCGGCGCGCCGTCGCCCGCCCGCGAGGCGGCGACTAAGAGGAGGAGCGAACCGAGGGCGACGGGGCGAGAGAACCGGGCCATGACGATCATTCTGGACGAACGGCCCGCGGATGCGTTACGAAACGGGCGCGTTCGAGGGGCTCTTCACGGCTTCGTGTGCGCTTTCCGGCGGCGCATACGGACGAGACTGACGCCGAACGTCGCGAAGGCGGCCGGGCCGGGGACGGCGGCCACGTTCACGTTGTCGACGTGAGAGACGTTCCCGTGATTGGAGGTTAGGAAAAGGCGGGTCGTCGCGTCCGTCGCAACGAACGAGAACTGGTAGTTCGTTCGATCGAACCCTTGGAGGTTGGTGGCGAGAAGCGCGTTGTCGTTCAGTCGGACGTCGACGCCGCCCGTGTAGCCGACGTTGCCGCCGGTGAAGACGTCGAGAGAGAGGGTGTAGCGTCGACCGGCGACGGTGGCGAGATCCTGATAGATGCCGGTTCCCGAGGTGTCGTCGACATAGCCGCTCAGGTCGATCTCCTGGCTCGGCGCGCCGAGGTAGGTCGTGCCGATGCCCGCGACGACGGCGCCGGGGATCTGCGTCCAGCCGGTGATCGTGGCGGGGACGACGTGCCCTCCCAGACCGTAGGGGTTGGCCTCGAAGTCGCCGTTGCGGACGAGGTTCGCGGAAGCCGACGCACCGATGGATAGAACGGCGAGCGAGGAGAGGAGAATTCTCACGACGAACCTCTGAGGCAAGATCAGGGCCAAACCTCGGCTAGGACGCGAAAAAGCCCCTTTTCATACGGAAAAGGGGCTTTCAGGGCCTTAACGGTTGCGCCGTCGGCGGCGGATCGCGCCGACGGCGAAGGCGATCGCCGCGCCGGGGGCGGGGGTCGAGAGAGAGACGTTGTCGATGTGGGACACGTTGCCGTTGTTCGACATGAAGGCCAGCGTGGTCGAAGAGCCCGTCGCCACGAAGCCGAAGTTGAAGGTGGAGCGGCTCCCCTGGAGGTTCGTGGCGACCGTGTTGCCGTTCAGCATGTAGTCCACGCCGCCGTTGTAGCCGGTGAACGAGGAGCCCGCGTAGACGTCGAACGACAGGGTGTAGAACCTGCCGGCGACGGTCGCGATCGTCTGCGAGATGCCGGTGGTGCCGGGGGTCGCGTCGGTCACGCCGCTCAGGTCGATCTCCTGGTTGGGGGCGTTCAGGTAGGGGCTTACGATGCCGGCGACGTCCCGACCGACGATCGTCCAGCCGGGCAACTGGGAGCCGGTCAGGGTCTGGTAGGGCGCGCTGAACGTGCTGGACTGGAAGTCGCCGTTGACGACGAGGTTCGCCGAAGAGACCGCGGCGAGAGCGAGAAACGGAACCATCGCAAGGATTTTCATAAGAGGCCTCAGCCTAACAGGGCCCAAGGCTTGCGATCGAGCCCTGACGGCTCTCGCGCTTTTATAGCGCGAAAAACCGTATTTCTCCTTATATCATCAGAAAGCACAAAACTACGAAGCCGTGAGGAAGGCGCGCGCCGCCGAGGCTTGGTCGATCAGTTCGAACTTCGTCTGGTTGGGGCGGGGCGGCTTGTCGAACTCGCCGCCGTAGCGTCCGTCGGCGTTGCGGCCGTGAGCGTGGGTCCAGGCAAGCGCGCGGCGGATTTCCGCCTGGCGGGCGGGCGTCGGGACGTAGGACCACGATTCGAGCAGGAGATGGGCGAAGCGGTGGGCGTCCTTGATCGCGCCCGTCTCGGGATCGATCCACCGCTTCTCGCTCGCCTGGGCCATCCGTTCGGCCTCATCCTTGTAGGCCTGTTCGCCCGTGAGACGGCCCAACTCCGCGGCAGAGCGGATCATGAGGGCGGTGTTGTAGGACCACTTGGTCTTCTCGATGCGCCCGTCCAGTTTGACGTTGTCCCAGAAGAGTCCGTCCGTCGGGTCCTGGAGGTTCTTCCTCGTCCAGGCGTAGAGTTCCTTCGCCTTCCGCAGGTACGCCGGGTCTTTCGTACGCTCGTAGACGGCGAGGCAGGCGGCGGCGGCGGGTCCGTTGGAGCAGGCGTTCTTCGACTCTTTTTTCGCCTCCTGCCAATAGATGCCGCCTCCGAGCTTCGCGTCCTCACCGCTCAGCGCGTACTTCAGGGTCTCCTGGGCCCAGAGCAGGATCCCACGATCCTTCAGCACGTCCGAGGCGTCGCAGAGGGCCATGACCATCCACTCGTTATCGTCGTAGTAGCGGTCCACGTCCTTGGGACCGGGCAGAACGTCGTAGCCTGGGACGGGGCCTTTGTCGTTCCAGTAGACGCGGGTGGCCTTCACGTACTCGCGAAGCTCCTTCTTCCAGGCCGGGTCGGCTTTGGCGGCCGCCACGAGGGCGGGCATCCAGACGCCGACGCCCCAGTTGAACGAGGGGCCGCTGCGCTTGCCGCCGACGATCTCATTGGCGTAGAGTCCGCGAGTGGGGAGCTTGTAGTCGCGGCGGATCGCGAAGGCGGTCTCCAAGCCCCAGGCTCGGAAGTCGTCTTTCGGGACGGCGTCTTTCGGAGCGAAGATCGCGGCGGCGCAGATCGCGGACAGCATCGTGTCTATTCTGACGTCCGAACTACCGCTCCGCGACCGTTTTCGACTCAGGACGCTCCCTCGCGACGCTCGGCGGGATGGGACCTCCGAGATCGTCGAGCATCTGGCGCGGGGACACGAACGTGAAGCCGCGCGCTTTCGCCTCGTGGATCAGCTCGCGCAGGGTGTCGAGGGTGTTGACGGATCCGTCGTGCAGGAGGATGACGCCGCCGTTCGAAAGCCGCTTGAGGGACCGGTCGAGGACGATGCCGTCGCCGGGGTTGGCGAAGTCGCCGGGATCGTCGGTCCAGAGCACGGTGGTGAGTCCTTCGGCCTGGGCGGCGCGGATCGTCGAGGCGTCGTAGTCGCCGCCGGGCGGGCGGCAGAAGGTCATACCCTGGCCCGTGATCTTCCGGACGATGTCGTTGTTCGCGCGGTACTCGGTTCGCTGCTCGTCCTCGGGGAGCCGGATCATCGTCACGTGGCTGAACGTGTGGTTGGCGATCGTCTGGCCCGCCTTCTGGATCGCCCGTAGGAGGTCGGGGCGCTTTTCGACCATCTTGCCGATCACGAAGAAGGTCGCGGGAACGCCTTCGTCGTGCAGGATCTTGAGCAGTCCGAGGGTCGAGGCGGGGTGAGGTCCGTCGTCGAAGGTGAGAAGCAGCTTCTTCTCGAGGTGGGAGCCCCGGACCAGCTTCGGGAGCGGCGCGGAGGCGCTGCGGTCGACCGCCGTCTGGGCGAGCGACGGATCCTTCTGGACCGCCGCGTAGGCGCTCTGCCAGTAGGGGTCGTTCTTCTCGGGCTTGGCAAGGTTCAAAGCGCGCTTGTGGGAGGCGTTGATCTTCTTTTCCGCCTTCGTGCGGTCCTCGACGGGACGGGCGCAGCCCGCGACGAAAAGGGCGCCAAACAAGAGGGGCAAGACCATCGTCCTAACCCCTACCGCCATGATCGCCCTGTCACGACCTGTCAACGAACAAGCGTCTGATTCCATTGAGCCAAGGGTCGACGAGGCGATCAAGAAGTCCGCTCGTCTCACGTCTCTCGACGCTTTCCGGGGCGCGACGGTTGCGCTGATGCTCCTGGTGAACAATCTTGCGCTGGATCAAGCTACCCCGAAGCCGTTGGTCCACGCGCCTTTCGGAGAATGGGCCCGTCTGGCCGATCTCGTCTTTCCATGGTTCCTGCTCTGCGCGGGCCTTTCGATGCCTCTCTCCTACCGCTCTTCCATGCGGAAAGGGATGACCTACGGGGCGTGGGCGCGGAAGGCGCTCGTGCGGGCGGTGGGGCTTTTGGCGGTCGGCATGGGGCTCGACTCGGCGATCAACCATCAGGTCACCCTCGGTCTGGGCGTCCTCCAACTCATCGGTCTCGCCTCGCTCGTCGCGGCTCTCATCATGCCTCTCAAGCCGCTCGTGCGGGGCCTGATCGCCGCCGGGCTCCTGGTCGCCTACGGAGCCGCGCTGGCGTGGATTCCCGTTCCCACCCACGGTCGGGCGGTCCTGACGGAGCACGCCAACCTCGTGCTCTACCTGAACGACGTCTACTTCCGACCGCTTGGCGTCCGGGGTCTCCCTTCGGTGGTTCCGACCGCCGCCCTCGTCATCTTAGGCAGCCTCGTCGGCGGCGCGCTGGTGAAGGCCCACCGTCGCCGCTGGGTGATCCTCTCAGGCTTCGGCATGGCCGCCCTCGGCGCGCTCTGGTTTGTAATGGGCCACCCGATGTCGAAAGAGATCTGGACCGCCCCGTACATCCTCTACGCGGGGGGGCTCGGCGCGATCATCATCGGCCTGCTCGCGGTGGCCCTCGACGGTCGCCCTTGGGCGAAGATCGCCGCCCCGCTGAACGTGTTCGGCGCGAACCCGCTCGTCGCCTACGCGGGGCCGATCCTCGTGAAGACCCTCGTCCTGCAACAGTGGACCCTGAGCGACGGCAAGACGATGCAACAGGACTGGCTGGCGGCGATGCAGGGGCGGTTCGGCCTCGTCGGTGGCGGATGGGCCTACACGCTGGGCTACATCGGCCTGACCTGGGCCGTCCTCGCCTGGATGCGGGCGCGCAACGTCACGCTCCGGATGTAGGACGAGAAAGCCTCCCTCCAGAGAGGAGGGAGGCTTTGGATACGAGGCTATCGGGAGGCGACGACGGCGCGCTTGACCTCGTCGGGCGTCCAGCCGAACTGGGCGTACTCCTTCGCCGCCTTCTGCCGCTGGGCCTCGGCTTCGGTGCGGTTGCCCCGCAGGGCGAGAACCCGGACCAGCATCGCTCGCGTCAGGGGGTTCTGGGGGCACTCGGCGAGGCTCTTGCGGTAGAACCGCTCGCTCGCGGCGAGACCGGCAGGAGTCTTCGCTTTGGCGATCACGCCTCCCAGGGCCCGCTCGCCGCGGTAGTAGTCGAACTGGGACTTTAGGAAGGGCAGATCGAGAAGGCGGAGCTTCGAGGGCGCGACCGTCGCGCCCGTGCCGACGAGGCGATAGCCGGTGATCCACTCGTTCGCGTCGTACTGAGGCTCGACGTAGGCGTAGATCGAGCCCATCTGCATGAAGAGGCCCTTGTGGACCTCGAACGGCTTGGGCTCGGAGCAGTCGACCACGACGTCCTTGGCTCCCGTACGGACGACCGCGACCGCGTGGCCGTTGTTCGAAGTCTGGCCCTTCGGGTTGCTCCAGACCATCGCCACGCCCGCGTCGTAACCCGCCTTCTGGAGCTCGCCCGCGACGATGATCGACTGGAGGTAGCACTGCCGCTCGTTCGTCGTGACCGCGTTCGTGAACTCGAAGCCGCGATCGAGGCTGAACTTGGTGATCGTCTTCTTGATCCGCTTCCAGACCGCCGCGCCCGCCGCCTTGGCCCCTTCGGCGTCGCCCGGCTTCGCCTTGTTCTGAGCGGCCCATCCGGCCCAGGTCGGCAGGCCCGCCTTTACCGCCCGCGCGTCCATCGTCGCGTAGAACTCGTTCGGGTTCGGCCGTCCGGCGACGCGGTAGCTGTCCTTGACGAAGGCGTCGAACGTCGGCCCGCGGTAGGGGAACTGCGCGGCGGGGCCGGCGAGGGCCAGGATCGAGAGCGGGATCATCGATTCTTATTAACCCCGACCGGGCCCAGGGCGTTCACTATAAATCTGCAAGGCGGGGTCAGCCCCGGACGAAACCTCGGCCGAGAACCTCCGTGGCGTCGGTGATGACCACGAACGCCTCCGGGTCTTCGGCGACGACGAGGGATCGCAGGCGGGGCACCTCCCGCGCGCTGAGGACGACCATCAGGACGGGCCGCGCGGCGCCGGTATGGCCGCCTTCGCCCGCGAGGACGGTGACGCCCCGGTCGAGATCGTACAGCAGGCGTCCCCTCAGGGCCTCGTGCTTGGTGGAGATGACCAGCGCGACGTACGAGAGGTTGAAGCCGACGAGCGAACGGTCGATCGCCGTCCGCATGACGTAGGCGGCGACGAGGCCGAGGAGGGCTTTCTCCGGTCCGAACCGGAACACGCTCGCCGCGATCGTCAGCCCGTCCATCACGAGCAGGGTCGTGGCGACCGAGGCTCCGAACCGTTTGGCGACGACCCGCGCGACGAGGGAGTAGCCGCCCACGGAGCCCCGCGCGTAGAGGAGCAGGGCGAGGCCGACGCCGACGAACACGCCGCCGAACAGGGAGGCGACGAGGGGTTCGTGGGTCAGCGGCGGCACGCCGCGCGTCGCCGCGATGCACAGGGGCAGGAGGAACGAGCCGAGGAGGGAACGGAGCCCTTCCTGCTTTCCGAGCAGCATCCAGCCCACGACGAGGAGCGGCAGGTTGACGAGAGCCTGAACGAGGGCCGGGTCCCAGCCGAACGCGCCTTGGAGCACGGTCGAGAGGCCGACCACGCCGCCCGCCACGATCCCGTTGGGATTGAGGAACAGCCGGAAGCCGAGGGCGACCATCAGGCAGCCCACGGCGATCATGAGGAACTCCCACCAGGCGGGAGCCCCGGTACGCCGCCAAGCGGCGACGGGCACGAACACGGCTTAGGGCGCCTTCGGCAGCGCGATGGTGTCGCCCGGCTTGAGGCCGAACCGGGCGGCGGTCCCCGCCTTCAGCTCGATCACGTTCCTGAACTCGCCGTCGGCGGCGACGGTCGTGTCGTCCTGGACGTTCCCGTGGGCGACGTTCAGCACCTGGCCGCTGGGGGAAAGGTAGATGATATCGAGGGGGATAAGGGTGTTGTGCATCCAGAAGCCGCGCGGCCGACCGTCGGGATAGGTCTTGGGCTGCACGGAGTCGAAGGCGAACAGCATGCCCTCGTCGGCCTTCACGTCCCCTTCCTCGAGGAACATCATGCCCTCGTTCTGCTTCGAGTCGTCGTCCATCACCCAGAGATGGACCTTATGGCCCTTGATCTCAACGTCGACCTTCTTCAGGTCTTCGAGCTGGTAGAGGCGGCTCGGGTTACCCTTGACCGCGACGGGCGGCGCCATTGTGGGGCTCGTCGTCGAGGGAGTCGTCACGCGGGTTGCGGCGGTGGTCGTCGACTCGGTGGGCCTGCCCGACGCCCCGGAGTCGGGCTGGTGATCGTCGCCGCCGCCGCCGGGACCGCAGGCGGCGAGAATCAGGGCGAACGGAAGAAGTCGCTTCACGCGGCCACCCGCGCCTCGTAGGCGGCGATGGCGTCGCCGTGCTGGAGGGTGGAGCCGATCAGGTCGAGTCCGGCCATGACCGAGGCCTTTGTGGCGGGGTTGATGTCGAAGCCGATGGGGCCGTCCGGGCCCGCGACGGTCTGGTTCGGCAGGTCGACGGTCGCGGTCGCCCCGGAGCCCGCCTCGGCGAGTTTCCGGTGCTCTTCGGGGGGGAGTTCGAGCAGAAGAAGGCCACAGTTCTCCGAGTTCTGGCGGAAGATGTCGCTGAAGCCGGGGAGGTTCGACTCGACGCGCGCGACCACGCAGCGGTAGCCCGCCTGCTGGATCGCCCAGACGGCGTGTTCGCGGGAAGAGCCGCACCCGAAGTTCGTGCCGACCACCATGATCGTCGCGCCCTGGGCTTCCGGCTGATCGAGCGCGAACTCGGGGCCGCGCACGTCCTTGAAAAGAAGCTCGCCGTAGCCCGCGCGCTCGATGCGCGACAGAAAGCGCGCCGGGATGATCCGGTCGGTGTCGATGTTGTCGCCCGGCACGACGGCGAGCGTTCCGGTGTGCGTGCTGAAGCCGGCCACGGATCAAGTATAGCGTTGCGCCACACTGGGGCATGGAAGCGGCTTGGGAGCGAAAGGAGGGGTACGCCGTTCTCGACCTGGAAGGCGCTTCACGGATGCTCGTCCCCTACGGCATCGTGCCGCACGCGCTGACGCTCCTCGCCGAGGGGAAGGCGAACACGAACTACCGGATCGAGACGGCGAGCGGGCCGCTCGTTCTACGCATCCACCAGCGCGACGCCCGCTCGGCCGTGTTGGAGCGCACGATCCTGGGTTGCCTTCCGGTGGCGTTCCCTGCCCCCTGGATCGTCGTGCGGGGCAAGGGTTTCACGGTGTTCGAGTTCCGGGAAGGCATGAGCTTGGAACGGGCGCTCGCCAAGGGCAGGGATTTTCCGGCGGAGAAGACGGCCGGCGACCTTGCCCAAGCCCGGCTCGTCCTCAACGAAAGGCGGTGTGCCGCGGCGGGGTTGTTCGTCGTGCCAGAGCCCGAGCCGGTCGCCTGCCGTATCGAGGAACTGCGTATCGACGAGCCTTGGTCCTCCGCGATCGAGGGGCTTCTCGGATGGCTGCGCCATCGGCTGCCGACCGCCCGGCTTGCGAAACCGCTCCGGGAGCGCGTTGTCCGGGTGACCGACGACGCCGAGCCGCGGCTCCAGGCGATCGCCGGGCCGCCCGTGCTCGTCCACGGCGACTTCAAGGCGAGCAACCTGCTGGTGGACGAGACGGGGCTGACCGCCGTGCTCGACTGGGAGTTCGCCCACGCGGGCACGTGGCTTTCCGACGTCGGGCAGCTCCTGCGCCATGCCGAGGGGCTCCCTCCGGGTTTCGAGACGGCTTTCCTGGACGAGCTGAACGCGCCGGAGGACGCGGCGCTGCTGGCCCGGACGCTCGACCTGACGAACCTCGTCGACTTTCTGGCGGGCGAGAAGGCGCAGCCGACGATGCGGGCCGACGTCACCCGGCGGATCGACGCGGTGTGCGGCCTCTACGAGGCGCGATTCCTCTAAGGGGAGCGCGGGCGTCATAATCCACGCATGCTCACCCCCACGCGCGAGGAGTTCCTGCGCCAGGGCGGCACGACCCCGCGCGCGGTCGTCCGCGAGATCCTGGCCGACGTCGAAACCCCCCTCAGCGCGTACTGGAAGCTGGCGCACGACGAGACGTACAGCTTTCTCCTGGAGAGCGTGACGGGCGGCGAGCAGGTGTCCCGCTACTCCGTGCTGGGGGTCCACCCGAAGGCGGTCCTGCGCACGAAGGACGGTCGCGTCCGCCGCCTCTCGCCGGAGGGCGAGACGGACGGAGAGCTGAAGCCGGGCGAGGATCCGCTCCATCTGCTCCAGCGGGAGCTGGGGGAGGCGATCCCGATGGCGATCCCCGGCCTTCCCGCCTTCGCGGGCGGCGCGGTGGGGATGCTGGCGTACGACGTCGTCCGCTACTTCGAGCGGCTGCCGGACACGACGAAGGACGACCTCGGCCTGCCGGACATGGCGATGATGATGGTCGACGTGGTCGTGGTGTTCGACCACGCGAAGAACCTCATCAAGATCGTCGCGATGACGGACGGCACGGCGCAGGGGTACGACCGGGCGGAGCGCGAGGTCCAGGCGATCGTCGATCGGCTCGCCCAGCCGTTGCCGTCGCTTCCCAACGACCGGCACGAGCCGCACGAGGTCACGGCGAACGTGACGCAAGGGGAGTTCGAGGGGATGGTGACGGCGATGAAGCGGTACATCACGCAGGGCGACGGCGTCCAGATGGTGCCTTCGCAGCGCTTCGAGACGGCGGTCGAGGCGCACCCGGTCACCGTGTACCGCTCTCTGCGGTCGATCAACCCCTCGCCCTACATGTTCCTGCTTCGGTTCGGCGACTTCGACCTCGTCGGCGCCTCGCCGGAACTGCTCGTCTCTCTCCACGGCCAGAAGGCGCGCGTGCGTCCCATCGCAGGCACCCGCTGGCGCGGCAAGGACGAGGCGGAGGACGCCGCCCTCGCGGAGGAGCTGATCCACGACGAGAAGGAGCGGGCCGAGCACATCATGCTCGTGGACCTGGGCCGAAACGACCTGGGACGCGTCTGCAAGACGGGCACGGTGCGGGTCAACCAGCTCATGGTGATCGAGAAGTACAGCCACGTCATGCACATCGTCAGCGACGTGACGGGCGAGCTGCGCGACGACCTGGACGCCTACGGCCTCTTCCGGGCCGTCCACCCGGCGGGCACCGTCTCCGGCGCGCCGAAGGTGCGGGCGATGCAGATCATCGACGAGCTTGAGCCCACGCGGCGCGGTTCCTACGCGGGAGCGGTGGGCTTCTTCTCCCACACCGGCGACCTCGACACCTGCATCGCCCTGCGCACGATCCTCCTCAAGGACGGCAAGGCGTACGTCCAGGCGGGCGGCGGGGTGGTGTACGACTCCAAGGAGACCCTGGAGTACGAGGAGTCGCGCAACAAGGCGGCGGCGGCCCTGCGGGCGATCGAGCGGGCGCAGCGCGGGCTGTAGGCTAGCTTCCGCAGCCTCCGCAACCACCTCCCCCGCAGCCGCCCCCTCCGCCGCCGCAGCTCGAGCCGCCGCCGCCATCGCCTCCGCCCATAGGTACGGGCTGGACGATGGGGGTCAGGTAGGCGTAGGGGGAGTCCGCGAGGACGGTGTGGCCGTAGAGGGCGACGCCGGTGGCGAGACGGTCGGGCGGGAGGTCGGCGTGGTTTCCGAGCCAGCGGGCGTCGCCCTTCTGCAGCCGAAGCTCTTCCAGGACCCGGTCGCCGTAGCGGCTGCGCTTCGGCGGGAGGAAAAGGAAGGCGTTCAGGACGAGGGCGACGAGGCAGCCGATCACGAGGAAGCCGACCGGGCGGCCGCGGTCCAGACCGACGAGGATCTTCATGCCGCCGAGCAGGACGGGCAGGGTGGCGATCAGTCCCGGCAGGAGGGAAGCGTTCGCCGCCTCGCCGTGCGGCATCCAGAGGCCCTGGCGGCGCAGGCTCGCCTCCATCGCGTCCAGGGTCGGCCCCGCCGCCCGGTGGATCGTCTCGTAGTCGGCGCCCTCGGTGCGGGAGGCGGCGCGCAGGATCGCGCGGTCGAGCGGGTGGTCGCCCTGGCCGCCTTCGAGGGCCCGAATGCGGCCTCGCTTGCGGTCGACGTCGAGCGAGCCCGCAGCGGTCAGGCGGGCGAGCGCGGTGGTCAGGGCGAGGCGGGAGCCTTCGTTGAGGAACGCCTCCTCGTCGACGTGGAGCCGCCAGTCCCCGGCGGGCGGACCGTCGACGGGGGTGCGGAGGGCTTCGCGCAAGAGGAGCCCGGCGCCGAGGAAGGCGATGTAGAGTCCGGCGATCAGTCCGAGGAAGGGCGGACCGTGCCAGCCGAGGGGGTTGAGCGGCTCGTCGCACCCCGTTAGGACGAAGGGAAGGAGGGCGAGCCACGCCAAGCGGAGCCGTCCTTGCCGCCGGGGCGCGTCGGTCCGGGGCCAGACGTCTTCCGGCGGCGATTCTCCGAAGAGCCGTTCGTAGCTCGCGAGGGTGTCGCGGTACCAGCCTTCGTACTTGGCGTCGTCCTCGGTCCCACCGTCGGCGGGATGGTGGTGGAGGGGCCGCCCGAGCGCCTTGGGGCAGAACTCCTCCCAGTAGTCTCGGGTGTAGAGGAGGTGGAGGTGCCACGCCTCGTCGACCGCCTTCGAGGGGGTGGCGCCGTGCCCGGAGGCGACGGCGAGGAAAGCAAAGCGTCGGTATTCCTCGACGACGCGGGCGGCGTAGACGGGGGTCCAGCCCCTTTCGCGGGCGAGACGGGCGGAGTAGGGGAGCGACGCGTTCGGGGCGTCGATCCGGTGGTCACGAATCCTTTGCCACAGGGCCTCTTGTTCGTGCGTCATGGTTTCTCTTTGGGTTTCCAGCCTTATGGTAAGGGGATTCCAAGGAGAGGCGGGACCTTTGGCGCTACAGCGGGATGTGGCGGATGGTCGCCCAGCCGTCGGGCTCCTGCGCGATCACCAGCACGCCCAAAACATGATGGACAGGCTTTCCATGGCTTGAGAGAAACGGCGTCGGCTGGGCGCGGGCGGCGGCGAATGCGTCGGGCAGGGTCAGCTCGTCGAGACGGTAGTCCGAGAGCGGGCGGCCGTTCTGGCGGGCGTCGGAGGCGAGACACGCCTCGCCCGCCGCCTGAGTGCCGAGAGCGATCAGCCAGCTCGCCTGCTCCGAGTCGATCGAGTAGGCGTAGCGCCCCTCGGGACGTTGCCAGATCGCCCAGTAGCGCTCAGGTTCGTAGGCGAGGAGGACGGACTCTTCTTGGACCGGCGAGTCGGACGGCATGGGACGACACGATTATCCCGGTCTGAGGCTTCGAGAGGACAAAGGATCGGGCTTTTGCGACCACGACGGCATCCAGACCGACTCCGTCCTCGTCAGGCCGGAGTCGGGGCGGGTTCGCGGTCCTTCGCCAGGCGGTCGACGCAGGCGGCGATCGTCATGTCGCCGGTGACGTTCAGCACGGTGCGGCTCATATCGAGGATGCGGTCGATCCCGAGGATGAGGCCGATCGCCTCGGCAGGGATCCGGAGCGAGACGAGGACGGTGGCGATGAAGGGAAGCGAGCCCGAGGGGATGCCCGCCGTGCCGAGGCTGGCGACCACGGTCAGGCCGAGGACGTGGGCCTGCTCGGCCAGGGTGAGGTCGTGGCCGAAGAGCTGGGCGAGGAAGAGGATGGTCACGCCCTCGTAGAGGGCGGTGCCGTTCTGGTTCGCGGTCGCGCCGACGGTAAGGACGAAGCCGGACACGTCCTTGCTCAGGCCGACGTCCTCGGTCGCGGCGCGCAGGGCGGTCGGGAGGGTCGCGTTGCTGGAGCTGGTGGCGAAGGCGGTCAGCATCGTCGTCTGCATCTGCCGGAAGAACGCGAGGGGCGAGCGTCGGGCGATGAAGGCGATGGCGAGGCTGTACACCCCGAACAGGTGGAGGGCGAGAAGACCGAGGACGGTGAGGACGTAGACGGCGAGCGCGCCCAGGATGTCCGTACCCAGTTCCGCCATCGATTTGAAGACGAGGAAGAACACCGCGTAGGGGGCGAGGGCCATCGCGAAGCCGATGACGCGCTGGCTCACCTCGAACAGGCTCTCGAAGAAGTCCCGGAGGGGTTGGGCCTTCTCCTGTGGCGTGCTCGCGAGGGCGGCCCCGAAGACGAGGGCGAAGAACATGAAGGGAAGGAGGCCGCCTTCCAGGGCGCGGTTGATCTCCTTGAAGGGGTTCTTGGGAACGATGCCGAGGACGGGCGGGTCGTCGGGCGCCTTGTTGGCGGTCTCCAGGGCCTTGGCGCCCTTCTCCTTGTCCTCGTACTTCGCGATCAGGGTCTGCCGCTGGGCTTCGGGAATCGCCTGGCCGGGCTTGACGAGGTTCACGCCGACCAGGGCGATGGTGCAGGCGATCAGGCTAAGACCGAGGGTCATCGCGAGGGAAAGGCCCCCGACCCGTCCGAATTTCTTCGCCTGGCCCAGCTCCTGCATCCCCATCACGAGGGCGCTGAAGATCAGCGGCACCACGATCATGAAGAGCAGGGCGAGGAACACGTCGCCCGCCGGTTTGGCGACGTCGTCGATAAAGCCCTTGAGCGCCGGGCTGTCGCCGCCGAGCGCCGCGCGGGCGACGAGACCGGCCACGCCCCCCAGAACGAGCCCGGCGAGAATCTTAACGTGGAGAGGAATCCCCTTTTCCTTCACGGGAGGCAGTATGCCCGTTTCCCAAGGGACCGATAAGGCGTATAGTGCCTTGATGCTCCTCCTTGCGGCCGCCTTCGCCCTCAAGACCGCCTCGGGCGGGACGGAGACGCTGTTCCCGGCCAAGGATCGGCGGGCGACGGTGGTGTTCGTGGTCCTCGCGGAGTGCCCCATCGCGCGGGGCTACTCCCCCGAGATGGCGCGGCTCGCCCGCGAGTACGCCTCGAAGGGCGTCCGGTTCGCGATGGCGTTCGCGGACGGCAAGCCCGCCGAGTGGACGGCGCAGATGCGCGATTACGGTCTGGCGTTCACGGCGGCGCGCGCCGAGTCGTCGCTGATCCGATTGCTGAAGGCCCAGGCGGCGCCGACGGCGGCGGTGGTCGGCGCGGACGGCACGATCGCCTACGTGGGACGCATCGACGACCGTTATCCGGCCTTGGGCGTCCGGCGCGAGCCGCGTCGGCGCGACCTGAAGCTCGCGCTGGACGCGTACCTGGCGGGCCGGAAGGCGGTTCCGGCGCGAACGGACGTGGTCGGCTGCACGCTGCCGAACGGTTAGGCCCTTCCTCTCGTCCTAGCCCGGTGGATTGGCTTTGGAACCTCTGGCGCTCGAACGCGCCCCTCACCTTGGCCTTGATCCTGTTCCTCGCCGGGCTCGGGGTTCCCAGTCCGGCCTCCTTGGCCATCGTGGCGACGGGAGCCTTCGTGCGCCAGGGCGGGGCGGGTCTCCTTTCGACGGCGGGCCTCGCCACCCTCGCCTCCGTGCTGGGAAGCTTCGGCAGCTACGAGATCGCCCGGCGCGGCCTCGGGCGCTGGCTGGAGAAGAAGCGGCGCAAGCCCGCCTGGGCCAAGGCGGTGGCGAAGTTCGAACACGACGCCTGGACCACGACCTTTCTCTCGCGCTGGCTTCTGACGCCCCTGGGATTGCCGGTCAGCTATCTGGCGGGCGGTTCGCGGTACCCGCGGACGAAGTATCTCTCCGCGTCGGCGCTCGGAAGCGCGCTCTGGGTCCTGATCTACGGCGGGGTCGGCTACGCCTTCTCGGAGCATTGGGAGGCGGCGGCCCAGAAGGCGAAGGAGTACGAGATCTGGATCGGCGTCGGGGTGGTCGCGATCGGGATCGCCGCGTTCCTCGTCGCCCGGCGGCGGAACGCGGCGGGCGCCCCGGCGTAGAAGGAGAGGAAATATGCTCACGCCCTACGACTGGCAGGAAGGCATCGGCAATCGCGCGCAGTACATCGAGGGCAAGCTGGCGCAGGGGGCTCCCGTGCTCGCCCTGAGCCGCCCTGAGGGCATCCTGCTCTTCACCTACCGACGGCAGTCGCGCAAGATCTACGAGATCTACGACCGCCTGGTCTTCTCGGGCGTCGGCCAGCAGTCCGACGTGGACGCGATCCGGAACGCCGCGCTGGAGTTCGCCAGCAAGGAAGGCTTCAGCCGGAGCGAGGACGACGTGACGATCCAGCGCGTCGTGACCGCCATGAGTACGCCGCTCAAGCGGGCTTTCGGCGATTTCGGTTCCTCGCCTCTCGTGGTTCGGTCCCTTTTCGCCGAGGTCGGCGAGACTCCGGAGGACGACCTCTACTACGTGCTGGACTACGACGGCGACTACTCTCTCGCGAAGGGTCGGGCCGCCGTCGCGGGAAGTCTGGAGATCGGCGATTCGCTCGACCGGGCGCTCGCGGATCTTGCCGCGGACGGCGATCTCGACGCGACGGTCGAAGCGCTGAAGCCCGTGTGGAACCGCGCGGTCGACGCCGACGGCGACCAAGGGGAGGACGTCACGAAGGGCTTGACCCTGGAGGTCGCCCTGATGGATCGCCGTCCAGGGCGCGTCAACCGCTTCCGGCTTCTTCAGGGCTAACGCCTCAGGGTGCGTTCGCGATCCCTGGGAACGCACCCTCGCCTTATCGGGCGGCGCGCATCCGCTCGACGAACTCCTTGAAGTAGGGCCGCGAGTCCCAGGGACCGGGGGCGGCCTCGGGGTGGTACTGGATGCTCGACGCGTCCGCGCTCGGCACCGCGATGCCTTCGACGGTCCCGTCGTTCAGGTTGAGCTGGGTCACCTCCGCGCCGGTGCCTTCGATCGAAGCGGGATCGACCGCGTAGCCGTGGTTCTGGGAGGTGATCGTCACCTTGCCCGTGCGCAGGTCCTTGACCGGGTGGTTCGCGCCTCGGTGCCCAAACTTCAGCTTGTAGGTGTGGCCGCCGATGGCGTGGCACAGAAGCTGGTTGCCCAGGCAGATGCCGAACATCGGGCGCTTGCCCAACAGTCCCTGCACCGTCTCGACCACGCCCTCAAGCCGGGCGGGATCGCCGGGGCCGGGGGAGAGGAGGATGCCGTCCGGGCTGTGGGAGAGAATCTCCTCGGCGGTCGTCGTGGCGGGGAAGACGATCGGGGCGCAGCCGTCGCGGTAGAACCGCCGCAGGATGTTGTGTTTGAGGCCGCAGTCCAGCACGGCGAGGCGCACCCGCCCGCTCTCGTCGGCCTCGCCCGCGTCGATCCGCCCCTCGGCGCCCCACTTGTAGGGCGCGCGCGTGGTGACGTCCATCACGAAGTCGGTGTCGCCGTAGCCTTTCGCGCGCTCTAGGGCGGCCCGCATCGCGTCGAGATCGTCGCCGACCGCGCCCATCGTGACGCCTGCGCTGCGGATCCGCTTGGTGATCGCTCGGGTGTCGAGGCCCTGGATAGAGACGGTGCCCCGCTCCTTGAGAAGCGCGTCGAGCGACTTCGTCGCTCGCCAGTTGCTCGGCACCTCGCAGGCCTCGCGGACGACGAGCCCGGTGGGCTGGATGCGGTCGGACTCGAAGTCGTCCTCGTTGATCCCGTAGTTGCCGATCAGCGGGTAGGTCAGGAGCACGATCTGACCCGCGTAGCTGGGGTCGGTCAGGATCTCCTGGTAGCCGGTCATGCCGGTGTTGAACACCACCTCTCCGACGGTGGTCCCTGCGGCTCCGAGGGGCTTGCCCTCATACACCGTGCCGTCGCTTAAGAGGAGATAGCGCTTCAATTCAAGGGTAGAGGGTACCCCGGAACGCCTCTCGGAAGGAGGTTTTCCGGGTAGAACCCCGCCATGCAGAAGGCATTGAGTCCGGGAGCCATCGGGGTGAAGGCTCCCACCCTCGAAGCGGCGGCGGAAGCCGCGCGAACCGGAGGCTTCACGGCGGTGGAGATCTCGCCTTCGGAGGTCGTGACGCGCGGCGTCGAGGCGTCCCGCGAGGCGCTGGGTGGCGTCGAGGTCGCGGGCTTTGGGATTCCGTTCGACTGGCGCAACGATCGCGAGGCGTGGCAGCACGGGCTCAGTCCGCTCCCGGAGCAGGCGGCGGCGATGGCGGAACTGGGTTGCCGCCGTTGCACGACCTATATCATGCCGATGAGCGACGCGCTCGACTACGCGGACAACCAAGCGTTCCACGTCGGTCGTCTCGCGCCGATCGCCAAGATCCTCGCCGACCACGGGATCGCCCTCGGTCTCGAATACGTCGGGCCGAAGACGCTCTGGTCGAAAGGGAAGTACCCGTTCGCGCACACGATGCGCGAGATGCTCGACCTGTGCGCCGAGGTCGGCCCGAACGTGGGCCTGCTGCTCGACTGCTGGCACTGGTACACCTCGCACGAGACGACGGACGACATCCGCGCCCTCCGGCCCGAGCAGGTCGTCTACGTCCACGTCAACGACGGACCGGTCGGGGTCGACGTCGACGATCAGCTCGACCATGTGCGCGACCTCGTCGCCGCGACGGGCGTGATCGATCTAAAGGGCTTCCTCGACGCGCTCCGCGCGATCGGCTACGACGGTCCGGTCGTGTGCGAGCCCTTCAAGAAGGAGCTGGCCGACCTTCCCGACGACGCCGCGCGGCTCAAGGCGGTCGGGGAGGCGATGGACAAGGGGCTGGGCCTCTAAGGTCTCGGCCGTCCGGTCTTCAGGGTTGCGCCTGAAGACCGGACGGCCGAACGCTTTATCGGGGCTTCGTCAGTTCGGTCCCCATCGTCCGTCCCTTCTCGGTGGCCGGAACGCCTTCTTTCATCCAGACGGGCATCGGCGCGCCCTTCAGGAAGTGGTCGAAGAACTGGGACAGGCGGATCGAGAGGTCCTTCCGGTTCTTGCGCTGGACGAGGTTGTGGTCCTCGTCGTTGTAGACGACCATCCAGCAGGGCTTGCCGAGGCGGCGCATCGCGGAGTAGAACTCGATGCCCTGGGTGTGGGGCACCGCGCCGTCCTTGTCGTTGCTCATGATCATGAGCGGCGTCTGGATGCTGTCCACGTGGAAGACGGGTGAGTTGTCGACGTACTTCAGGAAGCTGTCCCACGGGGTGCCGCCGATGCGCGACTGGCCGTGCTCGTACTGCATCTGGCGTAGCACGCCCGAGCCGTAGCGCACGCCGCCATAGGCGGAGAACATGTCCGACACGGGGGCGCCCGCCTCGGCGGCGGCGAACATGTTCGTCGCCGTCACAAGGTAGCCCACCTGGTAGCCGCCCCAGCTCTGGCCCTGGATGCCGAGCCGCTTGGGATCGACGTAGCCCCGCGAGACGATGGCGCTCACGCCGGGCACGATCGCGCTCAGGGCGCTCGGCCCCGGCGCGCCCGTCTTGTAGGGGATGTCCGGCACGAACACGAGGTAGCCCTGGCTCACGAAGAGGGGGATGTTGATCGTGCTGGCGCTCGGCGCGGGCGAGAGGTAACTGTGGAGCGTGTCGCTGTTGCGCTCGTAGAAGTACGAGATCATCGGGTACTTCTTGCCGTAGTCGAAGTCCTCCGGCTTGTACAGGATGCCCTGGAGCGGGGTCCCGTCGGCGCTCGTCCAGGTGACCAGCTCGGATCGGAGCCAGTTGTACTCCTTCTGCTGGGGGTTAGCGTCGGAGACCTTCGCCGGGCGCTCGAATTTGGTATTCGTGAGCCACAGGTCGGGGTACTCGGTCGTGTCCTGCCGGGTGACGACGAGGGTGTCCGCGTCCTTCGCCTTGCCGGTGATGCCGAACCGGTAGGGTCCGTCGACGAGCTTCTGGACCGCGTTGCCGCGACGCCAGTAGAGGCCGCCCGCCTTCGTGTCGTCCTGCATGGCGGTCATCGCCATGTCGTTCGGGTCGACGTACTTCTCGTCAGGGTCGAGGTCGACCGGCGTGAAGCGCAGGCCGCTCAGGCGCCCTCCGGTCAGGTTTCGCGCGGTGGCGACGCCCGTCGGGTCGCAGGCCCAGACGTCGAACTTGTCGCGCACGAGGACCGTACCGTCTTTGGTCCAGCCGACGAGGCCGTAGGGGCCGGGGAGGTCGGGCGTGTCGTGGAGTTCGTCGTAGACGGGGTAGGGAATCTTGAGCGTGGTCTCCTTGGCGGTCGCGAGATCGAACACGCTCCAGGTCTTCTCCGCGCCCCGGAAGACGAGGGCCTTCGTGGCGTCGGGCGAGAGGCTCGCCGAGCCGATGTACTTCGTGATCAGAAGCCGCTTCGCGCCCGTCTTCAGATCGACCGCGTAGAGGTCGGAGAAGCCGGGTTCCCAGGTCGCCTCGACCTGATAGGGAAGGTCCACGTCGGCGAGGCCGTAGCGACCGTCGCCGTCGTCGCCGAACTGGACGGAAGGGAGCTCCTTGGTCTCGATCTGCACCGACTTGCCGGTCCCGACCTCGTAGATCGCCTCGTAGCCCCGCGTCCGGGCGGCGGCGGCCCCGAGGAGCTGCTGGGGCATGATCTCCGGATCCTTGTAGGTCCAGACGTCGACGCTGACCCGCTCGTCGGCGGGCGGCAGCTCGGGATCGGGCACGGCCTTCTTCGCGGTGGCGAAGATCAGCCGCTTGCCGCCGGGGGTGAAGCGGAACGCGGCGGTCTCGTTGAGGACGTCGTCCTTGCCGGGAATGGGAACGAGTTCGGGTTTCCTGGCCTCGACCTTCGTGGTGAAGAGCGACAGGGTGGGCTTCTTGGCCTTGAGGTCGTCCTTGTCGCTGGCGAAGGCGATGCGCGAACCGTCTTCGGTGAGGGCGAGCCGTGAGTACTTCGCCTTGTCGACGCCGCCGACGATCGTCGTCTTCGTGCCCTTCGTCAGATCGCGGACCTCGACGGTCGATCCCTTGCCGTCCTTGTCGGCGGCGGTAGAGGTGGCGAGAGTCTTGCCCCCTTTGTCCCACGCGGTCGCGTCGACGAACTCAAGCCGCTCCTCCTTGCCCGTGCCGAGCTGGCGCAGGACGTAGGTCGCGCCGCGCGTCGCGGGAGCCGCGGCTCCCGGCGCGCCGGGAGCGGCTTGGCCGGGCGTGCCCCGGCGACCTTGGCCGCGCTGAAGGTCGGCGCCGTCCGGCGCCGCCTTCTTCTCCTCGGGCGTGGACGTCGGGGCGGGCTTGGTCGCAGGGTCGGGCTTAGCCGGCACGGGCTTGGGCGGTTCGGGGCGGTAGACGAACCAGCCGCCGTCCTCGCGGGGGAGGGTGAAGCCGTTCACCCTCTCGATGGTGTCGACCTTGCCGGAACCGAGGTCCACGATCGCGAGTGCGCTCTTGGGCTGGTCGGCGGCGGGAACGTTGTCGCGGCGCGCCTTGCGCGCGTCGGCGAAGGGCGGCAGGACGGTGGCGAGGGCCCACTTGCCGTCCTTGGAGAACTGGATGCCGCTCGCGCGGGGAATCGTGATGGTGTGGCCGTCGGCGACGGAACGGATCGTGCCCGCGCCGTCCCCCTCCTGCGGATTGACGACGAAGGCGAGCCAGCGGCCGTCTCGGCTCAGGCTCGTGCCGGAGACGGATCTCCACCCATCGTAGACGCTGTGGTCGAGCGGCTTCTTCTGGGCGAGGCCGCTCGACGCGAGAGCCGCTAATGTGGCGGCGGTAAGCATGCGGGTCGTTCGCATAGACGGGGGCACCTTACCCTTTACGTTTTCTGGGGTGTGCCCGGGTTCCTTCGGGTTGCGTACAATGTCGATATGCGGATCGTGAGCCCGTGCCGGAGCGTTCCCGACGGGCTCCCGGCGGTTTTCAACCTTCGGTCGTTCGTCGCGCTCGCTCCGAGTCCGAGCGCGGGGCTCGTCGCCACTCCCTTCGCCGTCGAATGACCTACGACGAGGCGCTCGCCGCGGTCCATGGGTTGGAAGGACGTCCCTGGCGAAGCGGCCTCGATCGGATGCGCGCCTTCGTCGACCGGGCGGGGCTGACGGCGACGCTCGACGGGCGGGGCTACATCCACGTCGCGGGGACGAACGGCAAGGGGACGACCACCGCGTTCGTCGAGTCGATCCTACGTCATCAAGGCTGGCGGACAGGCGCCTTCTACAGTCCGTACGTCGTGGACTACCGGGAGCGCATCCAGGCTTTCGGGGAGGTGGTTTCGAAGGAGGATCTGGCGAGTCTGGTCGAGCGGCTTCTGCCGGTGGCGAACTCCCTCACGGACACGCCGTACGGCGGCGCGACGAAGTTCGAGCTGGAGGCGGCGATGGGCTTCGCCTACTGGGAGCAGGAGGGATGCGACTGGGTCGCGCTGGAAACAGGCTTGGGCGGTCGTCTCGACGCGACGAACGTGGTCGTTCCCAAAGCCTGCATCATCACCTCGATCGGCCTCGACCACACCTCGATCCTCGGCCATACGGTGGAGTCGATCGCGGCGGAGAAGGCGGGGATCGTCAAGCCGGGCGTTCCCGTGATCGTCGGGGAGATGGCGCCGGCGGCGCAGGAAGTCATCGTGCGGCGTGCGGCGGAGGTCGGCGCGCCCGCGTGGGTGATGGGAACGCATATCGACGTGGTCCAAGATCGCTCCGGCTGGACGGTCGAGATTCCTGGACGCCGCTTCGAGGGGCTGAAGCCGCCGCCCTTGGGCGAGTGGACGCCCCACAACCTCGCGCTCGCCCTGGCGGCGTGTTTTACCGCCGGAGCCCTCCGGGACGTCTCGGAGCCGCTGGCGGAAGGGGTCCGGTCCACTTGGCTGCCGGGACGGTTCGACCGTCGGCTCGTGGGGGGGAAGGCGGTCGTCTTCGACGGCGCGCACAACGCCGACGCCGCCCAGGCGCTGGCCCTCGGCCTTCCCGAAGGGGCTCTGCGCCTCGTCACGAACATGCTCGCGGGCCACGAGGTCGAGGGCTTCTACGCGGCGTTCGGGGACCGGGTCGTGGGGGCGGAGGTCGCGCCCATCGACGCGCCGCGCGCCCTTCCGGTCGCAGAGGCGGTCCGCCGTCTGGAGACCCTGGGCATCCCGGCTTG